>WSNO01000022.1 GCA_009773415.1 Nitrospirota bacterium
TCTGGGATACCTGACACCCAATGAATTTGTCAGGCTTGAGGAAGAAAAACTGGTTGCGACCACTTAATTGAACGTGGCACTATGACTGGGGGTAGGTCAGTTACAAATGACTGTAATTCTTTTTCAGTATATGCAGGTGTGCCAGCGCGCTTTGTGAAGAAAATCGAGTAAAAAGCCGATGAGAGCTGAAAGAAGCAGGCACCAAAGTTCAGCACAATACTTGATGCTGAGGTGGAGCAATGGAGAGAATCCCGCGAGGGCGGACCACGAAGGAATTTCGGCTGGAAGCAGTGAAATTATATGTCGCCGGCTGCCTTTGAGAGAAAGCTCTATAAAGAACTGCTCGCTGCCTGAATGCTTTGGGGTCTGCTATTGACAGCAGGGGTCAGATGCGCCATACAAAACTAAACCTAATTTTTGTATTGCCCGAAATGCCTCCAGATACTTTTCAGGAGGAGTTTTTCGTTGGCGCTTGGCATCCGAGCGCTGATCTGTCGGTCACCGTGCCGGACCATCTGAGTTCGAATATCGCTGTCTCGCAGGGCAGAAACTGGTTCATTATGAGCAGTCGGTCTCCTTTTCATTCCACGCCAAATGGCCTTGTCCATAGACTGCCCTGTAAGTCTCAAAGCACTGATAACAGTCCCCGTGAGGTTGTCGCTTTTCGGGGCTACATTCTTGAGCCTGCCATTCACTCCTGGTCAGCATCGACGGACATTATTAATTATTGGAGCAGCGCGCGAAGCCGGCATAACGGCGTATTTGCAACGGCAATTATTGGTGCACGGGGAGATCAAATCGCATTTATTACCGATGCATTTGGTGTTGCATCACTATACTATCGCGAGTTTGAAGGTGGTTTGATCTTCTCGACAAATACCCGCTTTCTATCCATGGCAAATGATACGATTGATTACAGTTCTGCCAGAATACTGCTGCACACCCGATCTGTTTACGGAGATCGCAGTCTGGCAGCAGGAGTCCATCGTTTCCCGCCGGGTTCGGTATGCGAATGGGGGAACGGCAGGGTGACGAAAAAGAGATGGTTTAATCCTTCCGATTTGCCACAGGGAACTGAGCCAGTATCTTCCGACAGGCTTCGCGATGTTGAACTGTCTTTTCAGGCTGCCATTGATCGCTGTCTGCGTTTGCAGGCAGCCGGCTGCGTGCTGCCTCTCAGCAGTGGACATGACAGCCGCCGCATCCTCGCTGCGCTTTATGCCAGAGAGATTCCCTTTCATTCCTTGACTGTCCGCGTGCTCCATAAGGACTATCGCGATCTTGATGCTCATTGGGCGTCTGTCATGGCACGTGACATCGGATTTAAACATCAGGTGGTGGAATTGCCTGCTCCGGATGAGTTTGCGGTCTTGGATTATACGCGCCGGCTATTGGTTGATTCACACAACACTGAACATACATGGTTTTTGAGCATGTATCCACATTACCCTGAACGACAGAGTCTGATCTTTGATGGGCTCGGAGGCGATATCTGGGGAAATACAGGATTTGGCGACAAAGAGTTAATTGTTTGTGAAGAGTCGGTCAAGCTCCAGAAAATAGCGGAAACGGAAATTACAGATGTTTACGACAGGATAGTAAGCAGAAAAAAATGGCCGAGCAGTCAGTCTGTGCGTCAGGTGCTCGTGGATTATCTTGCCTGGCTGCCGGATGGCAGGAACAAAAGCTGTTTGGCTTTCATGCTTATGCGTGCACGATCCGGCACGGGCATGTGCTTTCAGCGGCTGGTTCCCGCGGGGCATGTAACAGTATATCCTTATTGCGATCTCGATTATATCAGCACAACACTTGCAGTTGACCCTCAGGAAAAAATACCTCCGCACACCCTTCAGGCCCGTTGTCTGGAACTCTTCTGGCCGCAGTATTATGCTTTTCCCGGCAGCAGGAGAATTCCCGCCGACTCCCGGCCGGGCAGCGGGGCGTTTGATGAGAGCCTCAAGCATGCATGTTTCCACCAGCTTTGGGAGGAAGCGGGGCCTCATATGGCAGGAGCCTTGTATAGTTTGCTGACCGCCCGCGCATACGCAATTGCCTGCATGTCGCGTGTTCACAAGGGATTGCAGCGCAGGGCACGCTGGTGGTTGAATCCTTTGCTGATGATAGTGGCAAAGCAGGCTGCCGGGAAAATATGTTGGACTAAGGATCGGCTTTAGGCCGCAGTATGGCGGCATCCTTGGGGGAATGTGCTATGCACGGAGCGATCACGGTGCAGAGGAGGATGCAATGAAAACAATCACGGTACAGAGGAGGATGCAATGAAAACAATAGGTTTCGTTATTAGCGGAAAAGAGAATGAAAAAAGACGCGCACTGCTTCCTGAGCATGTTCGGCGAATCAAAAACAGAGAATTGCTTAGTTTTGAAGAGGGGTATGCAACGCACTTGGGGATAGATGATTCGGAGTATGAAGCTCTTGGATGTGTCATCAGGCAAAAGCCGGAAGTTTATGATTGTGACGTTATCTGCAATCCGAAGGCACCTGAACCGGACGAGCGGGCCTTGTTCAGTACCGGACAGACCCTCTTCGGCTGGATTCATGCAGTGCAGGGGCGCATAATTACAGACTTCCTCATTGATCGCCAAATGACCGGGATAGCATGGGAAGACATGTATGAAAACGGACGCCACTGTTTTTGGCGCAATAATGAAATAGCAGGCGAGGCCGCGGTCATTCATGCTATGCAGTGCCTTGGCAGGCATCCCCAGGGACTTGATGTTGCAATCATAGGACGAGGAAACTGCGCACGGGGGGCGTATAAAACCTTCTCGCAGCTTGGGGCGAACATAACCAATTATGACCGCTCTACCGAGAAATTGTTGCGGCAGGAAGTTGATAGGTTTGATGTTATCGTCAACGCGGTATTATGGGATGTTTTGCGGAAGGATCACATTCTTTATATAGAAGATCTGAAGCGAATGAGGCAAGGAAGCTTGATCATAGATATTAGTTGTGATGAGCACATGGGGATAGAGTCAAGTGTGGCAACGACCATTGGCGATCCCGTTTACATGCGAGACGGCATAATGCACTATGCAGTAGATCATACGCCTGCAATTTTTTACCGCACAGCAACAGAAGAGATAAGCAAGGTGGTTGCAGACTACATAGACGAGATTGCAGAGAATCGTCATGGAGCCTGCCTGAAAAAAGCAACTGTTGTGGAGCGCGGAAAAATTCTCGATGAGCGGGTGCTCAAGTTTCAGAACAGGAGATAAAGCCATTGCAGAGTTTTGTAAGCGACAGAGCGGATTTCAGTAAGCAGTAACTGTCAATGGAACTCTTAAGAACCGACCTGCGAGAGGGCGACGAGGGATCACAGCGGCTGGTTGGAACAGTCCGCTATGATGACGGCAGTGAAGAGGAGTACTGGTTCGAGTCCTCGCACGATTATCCGCTCACACGATCGGGCAGTCCCTGGCTCGCCGCGCTTCTTCCGCTTGCGGCGACGATAAATGAGTCAATTCGCATAAGCCTGCCTGTAGATTCAGTTTTTCTCGCGAATGCAAAGGCACTAGTGCGCTTATGGAAAAGCTGGTACCCGTGGACCCATATTGACAGCATAGATGCGGAGTCGGAAAGCATGAGCGGCAAGCATGGGAAGCCGACAGCCAGCTTCTTTTCCGGCGGAGTTGATTCCTTTTTTACTGTATTGAAGCATCCTGAAGCCACACATTGGCTTGTTTGGCTCGGGTTTGATATGCCAATCACGCACCGGCCTGCTTATCATCGACACTGTGCCCGGTTGCTGCATATCGCTTCTGAACTGGATAAGACTCTTATCACAGGGGCAACCAACCTTCGTCAGACACGCTGGAGACAAGCACCGTGGGAATTGCTTTCCTTCGGCCCCCTTCTCGGGACGGCAGCACTTTTTTATGAAGAGCATTTCTCTCATGTCCTAATTCCGTCATCATTTTCGATTCAGCATTTGCACCCGTGGGGTTCTCATCCTCTGTCTGACGTATTGTTTTCTTCGAGCGTAATGGAAGTAGTTCACGATGGGGTAGAATTTACGCGCCTGGAGAAGACGGCATATCTCTGTCAGACTGACGTCGCGCTTCCTTATCTGCACGTTTGTTATCGAGGCCAGGGCTATTCCGGGCAGGACGACACAAACTGCTGCGCGTGTCAAAAGTGCTACCGGACCATGACCGCACTTGAATTATACGGCAAGCTTGAAAAAGCACGTTTATTTGATGCCCGGCAATTCACGAGGGATCGTCTCGCATCCGTATTTGCCAGTGAAACCGAGATCCCCTTTTTGAAAGAATTACAGACTTTGGCATGCGAGAAAGGGCGGCAAGACCTTGCATGCGCTATTGAAGAAAGTCTTGCAAGATCCAGAAGATCGCGATGCCTGATAAAAATTGCAGACAAACTTGGGGGATTGCGATTCTTTTGGCGGTTTGGAGAAAAAATGAAAAAACACGCACTTGCCGGGATGATTTGGCGGTGAAGGTAAAAATGATGAGGTTATTTTGAATATCTCAAGAACAGTAACAACAGAGTCAACTTCTGCGTTGAAATATTCATTTGCAAAGGATGAAAGGCGTGTACTTGCAGGAAATGACAGTCAAAAGAAAAGACTCAGTGTCGCTGCGATGATGTTGCCGAACTGAACAAATGCATGTGAAACAAGGATCTCCCTCAGGTTGAGCACTATCAATTCCATCAGAAAAAGCGTTGTATTCAATGTCGGCGGTTATGTCGTTTCGCTCCTTGTCGCTTTTTTGATAACACCGATAACAATCCATACGCTCGGCGACACCCGATATGGTGCGTGGGCACTCGTGGCTGAGTTAATAGGCTACTATGGATTGCTGGATCTCGGCATTCGCGGAGCGGTCACATACTATGTGGCACGGCATTCGGCTCTCAATCAGCAGGAAGATATTAAGGAAATGCTCTCTTCGGCTTTTTGGTTCCTCTCTGCGTGTGGTTTTATTGCCCTGCTCATTGGAGTTGGCTTTACTGCAGGATTTCCGTACTTATTTAAAACAGAGGCTTTGGATCTTGCTGAAGTGCAGCAATCGCTTTTGATTATGACGACTCTGATTGCTTTCAGTCTGCCGATGAATGCATTTAGTGGCGCACTCGTCGGGAAACAGCGCTTTGATGTCGTTTCTGGGGTGGAGATAGTGAATCGGATAATTACCGGACTATTTACCTACATCGCACTGAAGGCAGGCGGCGGACTTGTCGCCCTTGCCCTTGTACAAGCCGCTGGGCGGGCTATTAGCTGGGGAATGACTCTTGCGGCGTGCAGGATGATTCTCGGAGGAGTATTTACACGGTTACTATGGCTGAAAAAACAGAGAGTTCGGTCATTGGTGACGTACGGATTTCAAAACGCACTGGGAAATGTGGCACTGATGGTCATTTACCGGCTGGATATTGTTGTAGTAGCGATGTTCGCAGGAATCGACCGGGTGGTTTTCTATTCAATTGCGAGCACACTTGTTTTATACGCATCAAGTCTTTGCTCCAGTATTTCTTTTGTATTCACTCCCCGATTCACACAGCTTGATTCACAACGCGAAGACGATACATTGCAGAAATTATATTTATTCGGCACTCGAGCAACAGGGATGGTTGTTACGGGAATGGTTGCGGGGATTCTGGTCTTTGGAAAAGATTTTATTAAGCTCTGGCTGGGAGCGTCTTATGTGAGTGGCCCTTTGACTGATCGTAGCGATGTAATATTGACTGTTCTTATTTTGGCAAGCGTGCCGCGCATGCTGCAGGGGATATCCCGACAGCGTTTATATGGCACAGGTCATGTGCGGTTTCTGATGTGGTTGAATATATTTGAAGCTATCGCAAATCTCGGGTTGAGTATTTTGCTTGTCCGCCATTACGGACCATTGGGAGTGGCGTTCGGGACATTGCTCCCCCTGCTTGTATCGCAAATAGTGATTCTCCCCGTTTACAGCAGTCGTGTTTTTAAACTCCCGTTGTGGCAACTTTTCTCCAAAGGGTTTTCCAAGCCGCTTATTGTGGGTGTGCTGATGGTCGCTATAAACCTGGCATGCATTTATATTGCACCTCCTGCTTCGTGGTTGATTTTTTTCTGCGATGTGTTCGTTGCGGTTATACTGGGGGGCATTGTGTGTATCGGAATCGGATTGAGCCGCGAGGAGCGCCAGGAGTACCTGACGCGCTTTCTTAAACGTCCGCAGGCTCATGCGCATTCATAAAGCGCGGGCAATAGCTGCCCATGCTTCATCGGCGGCGCAACGAATGCAGCATGTGCACTTCCTGATCGTATTTCAAAGTCTTGCCAGAGTTCGGACATTTGGCGCAGAAAAGTCTGCGATTCGGATATGCGGAAACAATGAAGCAGTGATTGCTGGCGAAGACAGCAATGCATAAAGAATGATCAATGCCATAAAAAAAATGCTCGTTATTTCTTATCATTATCCGCCGGATACGTCTGTAGGCAGGCTGCGCGCACTGCATTTTGCCGCGCAGATGAAGAGACTGGGAATCCAACCGTTTGTTGTGACCGTAAAAGCAGGATATTACGCTAATGCTTTGAATGCTCATGAAGCAGATTCTCATCAAGAAGTATTTCGCACCTTTATGTTCGGCAGTCCCCTGAATGTATATAAGAGAATAAAGACGCTTTTGAGGAAGAACTCGTATGCTGAAAGAAGTGCAAATAGCTCAGCTTGTGATGACAGAATCGGGAGAAAAGGGATCAAGCAGACGATTCTCTCGCTCTTCTTTTTGCCGGATGAGAAGATCGGCTGGTTACTGCCAGCCGTTGTGAAAGGACTTCATCTGATAAGACGACATGGAATAGACGCCATTATAACAACCAGCCCGCCGCATTCGACACACCTTATCGGACTTATTTTAAAGAAGATAGCCGGCGTCAGATGGATTGCTGACTTTCGCGACCCCTGGCTTATCGGTGACAGATTAGACTCGTATGGACCGTGCAGTTCAGAGTATTCAGAAGCAATTCAGCGGAAGATGGGAACGTCTGTCCTTCACGGCTGCGATGTCCTGGTTGCCAATAATCCAAGACTATGCGCAGAGTTTCTGAACCATTTTGCATTTCTCGATAGCCGCAAGTGCATGACTCTGTTATCCGGTTTCAATGAGAGCGTCATCAGTCAGTATGAACGGGTGGCTCCGGAGGAGAGATTCACGGTTGCCTACGCGGGCAATTTTTTCTTTAAAAGAAATCCGATTCCATTGTTTCAAGCAATCAGCGGCCTGAAATCGGACGGAACTTTTCATGGAAAAAATGCTCAGTTTAGATTTATTGGTGATTGCGGGTCTTATAACAATGTGAATCTGGCTGAGGAAGCAAAAAAGCTTGGCATTGCTGATTTAGTTGAGTTCTGCGGGCGATTGTCTCAAAAGGAAACTTTGACACTCCTTGCAAGATCGCACGTCTGTGTGATTTTAGCGCCCGACCAGCCGTTGCAGATTCCTACAAAAACCTATGAGCTTATCGGATTGAAACGCAGGATATTGGCACTCACCGGAGCGGGGGCGACCGCTGATTTGTTGAAGAACTATCAATATGCCGTTTCCGCTCCGCATGACGATGTTGATGCTATCAAGAACGCTCTGCGCGAACTCTATCAAAACAGCATGGCAGGGACAGAGAGCATTACTGACGATGATGTGCGGCGATATTCAGTGGAGTATCTGTATGAGAACTTCTTTGCCGAATTGTTTGAGAAGGGGGAAGGCGATGTCAGATAGCGCGCTTGTTAGCATCATCGTTCCCATATATAACGCATCGCGATTTATTGACAACGTTATGGGATCCATTGCACAGCAAGACTATGAAAACTACGAAGTAATATTTATTGATGACGGCTCTACGGATGATTCTGTTCGAAAAATCGAGGCTTATAACTCTTCCAAAGTAAAAATATTTTCTAAGGAAAACGAAGGTCCTGCGAAGGCGCGCAATTTCGGCATTTTGCAGGCAGGCGGCAAGTTTATTGCGTTTCATGATGCCGATGACGCTTGGCATACATCAAAGCTGTCTAAGCAGGTGGCACTTTTTGTAACGCGCCCGTCATTGGGGCTCGTTTTTTCCAATGCCCATTATGTCGTTATGGACTCCGGAAAGATATCGGGAGAGTCTGTCCCTTCGGGGCTGGACGTGAAGAATATCACCAAAGAATTGATGACGCGCGGGTGCTTCATTTTAACGTCATCGGTGATTATCAGAAGGGACCCCTTGCTTTCCGTTGGCATGTTCGACAGCTCATTGACCTTTGCCGAAGACTGGGATCTCTTTTTCCGGATATCGCAGCGATATGAAGTTGATTACGTCCGCGAGGTTCTGCTCGAACAGCGCGCGCACCGGGGAAGTATCACCAGCGATGAGAGCAAACGGCAGACGAGGATTCTGGACGAGCGGCGGGTCGTTGAAAAAATGTACGCGCATGCGACGCTTTATGGACTGACGGACAAAGACAAGAAAAACATGCTTCAAAAGCTTTTGCTGTTCAATGCCGACAGATGCCTTTTCGACGGCAACCGTGCATTGGCGAGAAAGTATCTGAACGATGCTTTCCTTTTAAATCCCCTGAATGGAGCGTTCTATAAACTTTATGCGCACGTTATCCTATCTCGCTGATTCCGCATCATCCGGGAAACGCATGCCAGTCGGCCCCGCTCTCTGGTTTGTTTTATTTTTTACGTTTGTTCTCTACATATCGCCGCAAAGTTATCTTCCCTTTTTGGAGAAGCTTCATATCGCGAAGGTGGCGGCAATCCTTGCTCTCATCTCGTTTTTTCTGGCGGCACGCAACCAATCAGTGAGCATGACGAAGCCTGAGAAATATGTGCTTGTACTGGCATTTTTAGCGTTGTGTTCGATTCCTTTTTCCTCGTGGAGCGGCGGAAGTTTTGCCTATTTTGTAGATATGTTTTCAAAGGTGCTGATTATCTATTTTCTTATGTCAAGAGTGCTGGTCACCGAGCGGCATCTGGAAATTATGTTCGCGCTTCTTGTGGCCTGCAATGTTTTTTTTGCGATAGTGGCATTGTCAAATTATGCGGACGGCGTATATCTGAAAGGCGCGCGTATCGGAGGCCCGCAGGGTGGTATCGCGCACGACCCCAATGACTTGGCGCTTTCGCTTGTTACGGTCTTTCCCCTCGCGCTGTGCCTTGCTAAAATAGCGACTTCTCGATTCAAGAAAACTCTTTATTATTTATGTGCTGGTCTTATGGTTTGCGGTATTGTCGTGTCTTTTTCACGGGGAGGGTTTCTGGCGCTCGTGGTTGCCGGATTTGTTCTTCTGATGCATCTGCCAAAGAGAAAAATCGTCCGGATAGTTTTTATCGGCTTGCTGGCACTGCCGCTTATTATAGCTGTTCTGCCCGACACATATTTAGAACGACTTGTTACCATAGTGGACATTGAAAAAGATCCGCACGGCACTGCAGGCGTCAGATTTGATGACATGCGTGATTCCATGAAAGCTGTTTTGGAGAATCCGTTGTTGGGAGCCGGGCTTGGCATGAATACATTAGGGCTGCAGGAAGTCCGCGGCCGGATGTACTGGGGAGGGGTTCATTCTGCTCCTCTGCAGATTGCTTCGGAGCTTGGGATTCCCGCTTTGCTTGCATACATTGCACTGATGGTAGTGTTGCTCAAGGAATTGGCGCGGTTGCGGTCGGTGGCGTGCGGGGATGCACTGTCCGATCGTCTTTCCCCCATGGCAGGCTATTTGCAAGCGGCCCTTTGGGGGTTCATCGTTGCCGGCATATTCCTGCCGGTAGCATATCGATGGTATTTTTTCTATCTGGCGGGCATGGCGACTGCGCTGATCCGTATTCATAAATCTCTTGGTGATGCAAAAAAAACTTACCGGGTCGGCACATGAGTTTTCTGCAGATAATAGTGATGAAGATCAAGCGAAAAGACAACCGTGTATATGCCCTGTTGCATGATCTCTACCGGGCAATGAAGCGCATTGAAGTGCCGACAATTCGGCCCCTTCATGCCTTATTGTATTATGAACGGGCGGCACGACGCTCATCATTAAAGAAATCTGGTTCGCTTGTTGTACTACGAGCCGCTTTTTAAGGCCCGGTGCGCGAGGGTTGGACGGGGCTGCCGGCTGGTGCAGGCAATACCGCTTGTGAGCGGCAATCTGCAGATTTACTTAGGCGATCGAGTTACTATTGACGGGACCAATACGTTTGAGTCAACTGCTGTGTTCGATGCTCCTGTTCTGCATATCGGAACAAACACAACCATAGCGTATCATGTAGCGATCAGCGTTGCCAAAGAAGTGACTATCGGAGAGAATTGTTTTATTGCCAAGGAAGTCACAATCGTGGACAACGATGGACATCCGCTTGACCCGGCAAAAAGAGCTCTGCATGAAAGAGTCAGCCCCGACGACGTAAGGCCGGTGCATATAGGGAATGATGTATGGATCGGCAGTTATGCGATGATTCTTAAGGGAGTGTCAATCGGCGACGGTGCTGTAATTGGCGCGCACAGTTTAGTGACCAAGGACATTCCTCCACATTGCATCGCAGCAGGGAATCCCGCGAAGGTTATAAAGCAGCTACCGCACAGTGAACTCTCAGAACCCTAAAATATTACTCGTAATCCAGTCATTTAATATGGGAGGGGCGGAGCATCTTTCCCTCATTATTTCCGATTATCTGGCGAGGAACACTTCAATTGAGCCGATTGTATGCGCGCTCGAAAGCTGCGGGCCTTTACGGGAAAAACTTGTGGCGGCTAAAATCCGCACATTCGATGTCGGGAAGCGGGCCGGAATCGACATTGGCGCTTCTCTGCGCCTGAGATCATTTCTGAAAAAAGAAAATATCAGCATTATGCACGTTCATAATCTGGGGCCCCTGCTGTATGGTTTCCTTGCAACGCGCTTTATGGCAAAGCGTCCGCGCTTTCTTTATACGGAACATGTCCGGCTGGAGCAGGAAGTTTTTCGCCCATCGCTCTTGTTTGTGCATCGACTGATAGCGCAACAGGTCGATCTGTTTGTCAGCATCGCCCAGCACATCTCGGAATATGCTTCTGAACGCATGGGTCTGCCGGAAAAAAAAATAGTAACGATACCGAACGGCATAGACATCGAAAAATACAGCACACATGAGGTGGCCGCCGATTTATTAGCGCTGAAAGCGTCGGGGAAAGTGCTCATTGGGTGTATTGCAGCCCTGAGACCGCAGAAAAACCATGAGACTCTGATTCGGAGCATGTCGATTGTCTCCGGCAGCATACCCGATGCCGTGCTCGTGCTTGTCGGTGATGGGCCATGCAGGAAGCAACTGGAGGCTTTGGTTGAAGATCGGGGACTCGCCCGAAACGTTATATTTGCCGGATATCGCCCCAATATTCCCGCCATGCTAAAGGCTTTTGATGTGGTTGCTCTGTCGTCTTTGTATGAAGGATTGTCTCTGTCTGCCCTTGAGGCCATGGCGGCTGGAAAATCGGTTGTGCTTTCCGATGTATACGGCAATTCCGAGCTTATTCAAGATGAGACTGTGGGGCTGCTGGTAGCCCCGCAATCCCCTGAAGAGATGGCGAAGGCGCTTATGGTGCTTCTTCAGAATGAACCGCTTCGCAAACGAATGGGGGCTGCCGCCCGGCAGTTGGTAGCTGAAAGATATGATGTGAGAACTATGCTCAAATCATATGCCGATCTCTATGAATCCCTCAGCGAACAAGGAGAATAGACTAATGATACGATATTGTTTGGCCGTGGCATGTCTTGTGACTTTAATGCTCGCTACCCCTCTGTCTGGCAGGTGTTGCTGGGCTGCCGACTATTATGTAAACCCGAATCCTTCCCTGGGGAACGACATCTACGACGGGTCTGCGCCCAAATACAAAAGCGGCAAGCAGGGGCCAAAACGGACGCTCGGTTCACTTGTCAGGATTGCCCGGGCCGGCGATACAATTTATCTCATGGGGGGTGTTTATGGAAATGACCAGCATTGGTTTACCAATAAAAACATCGGCAATGACGGCACTGCTGACAAACCTATCACAATAAAACGCTATCAGGATGAAGTTCCGGTATTTAAAAGCAAGGGACTCTATGATGTTGTCTTTTCTCTCGCTCGTGATTGGATGGTCCTCGACGGACTTGTGTTTGATACGTGCGCAGGAACAAATATTGTCATAGTGCTTGAGGGAAACAATAACATAATACGCAATTGCACTGTCAGGAATACCACAACCTTCATCAGGCTGGATAAGGGAAGCGGCAATCGCATCGAGAAGAATACAGCCTATAATATTGGAGATAACGCGAAAGGTTTTGGCGGCGGGGAGTTTATTTTTATTCGGGGCGGTGAAAACAATGAAATATCCGGCAATACGATTGATGGTTCAGGGCATGCTGCGATAATGATTATAGATTATCCTAATTATCAGAAAATGGCCAGATACAACAAAATAAGGGACAACATAATCGATCAAAAGAATGGCGGTGGGGGAATTTATATTGCCAGAGGTTCTTCATATAACCTGATAGACGGCAATATCATCAAGAATGCCGGTCAGATGGCAGGGTTGACCCAGAATAAGGCAGGAATATTCATTTCCGCCCCTCATAATTCCGCCAGGAGAAACATAATACTCAATTTTGGCGTGCAGGGAAGCGATGCTCATCGAGGCATTATGCTTGCCTCGGCATCTCCCTTTGACAACAAAAATTGCTCGAATAATTTTGTGTACAACAATTTTATTTATGGAGGCTTTGGGCTGCCGGTTTATTACCGGGAAGGAGTCGGGGGCCGAGATAAGGGGTATGTAGTAAAAGAGAACGTGTTTGCAAATAACATCATTTATAACTCACCAACTAGAAAAATTGAACATAAAAATTATGTAGGCATGTATACTCCCGCCGAGTTTTATCCCATTTATATCGGCATATACACCGGAGGCTCCTGGAATAAGTTTGCCAGCGAAAATGTATTTAAAAATAATCTGATATTCAACAAGAACGGCAAAAGTTTCATTGGCTACTATTATGGAAACGGCGGGTGGAGTTTGCCAGTTGATCAGGCCCAGAAAAAATTCCCCGAAGTTTTTTCGGGCAACGTGTATGGCGTTCATCCACAGATAAAGGATAAATCGCCGGTGACAGGGAAGCCTGAGAAAAACAGCCCTGTGGTGGATGCGGGCCGCTTTATTGATGATGCAAACGGCAAGGTTGGCGGGTGGTCTAATCTGAAATTTTGCGGCAAGGCGCCGGATATAGGTGCTCATGAATTATGCGACTGAAGTGCAATTGTCAGTGAAGCCAACTGCATTGCACTCACTCCTGAGTGCAATGTCCGTCACATCTTCTTTTCTTATTTCATGCAAAGGAATTGATATATGAAACAAGTTGTTCGAAAAGGTCTGAAAGAAATAGTCGTTGTCGAAGTGGCCGATCCGGTTGTTTCTCAGAATCATGTTTTGGTCCGTCCTTTTTATTCGCTGATTAGTCCCGGAACGGAGACGGCCGACATTCACGCCGGAAGCATTGTTAAAGAAGTAGCCGACAATCCGTCGCATTTGCAAACTGTCTGGAATGTGATGAAAAAGACAGACCCGGTAAGCACCTACAACGAGGTTCGGGCGAAATTCAAGGATTACGCCGTGTTGGGCTATTCCGGAGCGGGAATCATCGTCGAGGCAGGCGAAAAGATAACGGATTTGAAAATTGGTCAGCGTGTGGCGTACGGCGGTGAAGGCACAGGACACGGCGAAACGATAAATGTCGGGAGAAATCTGACTGCCCGAGTGCCTGATGCGGTTTCATTTCAGGAAGCCTGCTTTACAACACTGGGCGCTATTGCGATGAATTCCGTCAGGCTTTCAGAAATTACTGTCGGTGAAACCGTTGCAGTTATCGGCCTGGGGTTGATCGGGCAATTAGTCGCCCAGCTTGTCCGCTGTCAGGGAGGCATAGTAATTGCAATCGACCTTGATGAAAATCGGGTTGCTTTGGCAAGGGAAACAGGCGCGGATTACGGGTTGATTGCTCGTGATACGACAGTTCAGGAAGTGAAGGCGTTAACTGAGGGACGTGGCGCGGATTGTGTCATCATCGCCGCAGCTTCGCGTTCGGCAATGCCCTTGCAGGACGGCGTTGCGATGAGCCGCGATAGAGGAAGGGTTGTGATGGTCGGCGCGTGTCCGATTGATATTCCGCGCGCTGACATGTATGTCAAAGAGTTGCGTTTTATGGTTTCACGTGCCTACGGTCCCGGAAGTTACGATCCGAAATACGAAAAACAGGGAATTGATTATCCGATTTCCTACGTTCGCTGGACAGAGAATCGCAATATGGAAGAATTCCTGCGGTTGATGGCGGTTGGAAAAGTGAATGTAAAGCCGCTGATATCGCATGAGTTTGCGCTTGATGACGCACAAAAAGCTTATGAAGCCATCATGCACGACAACGGAAAAACGAGTCTTGCGGTCGTTTTGAAATATCCGTTTAACGGGATTGATAACACACTGGCCGCGTATAAGCCAATACGGAAAATCATTGTCAGTGAATTGCCGATTAACAATAACGAAATTAAATTTGGTTTGGTAGGGGCAGGGAATTTAGCTAAATGGGCGCACCTTCCGGCGATTAAGAAAATTAAAAACGCCAGTCTGCACGCAGTTTGTTCAAATAGTGGCGCACGCGGGAAATCGTATGCACTGCGTTTCAATGCAAACTACGCGACGTCTGATTTCGAGGTGATTCTGAACGATAAAGATATTGATGCGATTTTGATTGTGAGTCGGCATAAAGAACATGCCAAACAAGCGATTGAAGCCTTGAATGCGGGCAAGCACGTTTTTGTAGAAAAGCCGATGGCGATTACAGTCGAGGAATGCCGTTCGATTTATGACGCTGTCCGGTCAAGCGGAAAGCGATTGATGGTTGGTTTTAATCGGCGATTTGCGCCGTTTTATGTCGAAATGAAGAAAATCCTGAAAGGGAGAACCAGTCCGTTGGTTGTTTCAGCGCTGATGAATTCGCCGGGGATCGAAAACGGGTGGGCTGCTGAAGCCGGGCAGGGCGGAGTCGTTTTGGGCGAAGGCTGTCATTTTGTAGATTTGATGTATTGGCTTACGGAAAGCGAACCTGTGTCTGTTTCAGCGTACGGCTTTGGTGAACATAATGTTTCGGCAACGCTTAAATTTGCAGACGGTTCAATCGGCAATTTCATTTACACGGTTGTTGGAAGCGAAGCATCGGCCGGCGAAAAAGTCGAAGTTTTTGCGCAGGGTGTGAGCGTTTTGAGCCAGGATTTCAAGAGTCTCGTCGTTAAGAAAAAGAAACGTGATGTGCGAAGCAAATTATTTGCGGCAAAAGGCTATCAGGAGCAACTTCAATCTTTTGTCACCAGTCTGAAAAACGGAGCGGAAACGGACGTTACTGTGATTGATGGAACTCGCGCAACATTGGGCTGTTTGCTGATGCTGGAATCGGTACGAACGGGTAACGCGCAAGAGTTCAATCTTGATATGATTTTGAGTTAGAAAAATGCACGTTTTGCAACTCGGACCGTATCCGCCGCCCGAAGGCGGAATTACGCGCAATCTTTTGGCGATTCGTGAAGAATTGCAGAAATCGGGGCATACGTGTTCAGTAGTCGTCATCGCAAAAAGCAGCAAGGTCGTGCCTGACCCGGGCATTTATCACCCGCAAAGCCCTTTCGCCTTAATTAAGCTGCTCTCCACACTTCACTACGACATTCTGCATCTCCATATTGGCGGTGATATTACGTGGCGAATTTTGGGCTTAATGACAGTGTGCGCTTTGTTCGGCAGAGGGAAAAGCGTTGTGACGGTTCATTCAGGCGGATTTGCTGTTTCTGAAAATGCAAATAATGCGAAGCCATTTTCTTTGCACGGCTTTGTTTTTCGACTGTTTGAGAGGGTCATCTGCGTCAATAAATTAATGTTTGCAGTCTTTGAAAAATACGGCCTGGCGCGAGAGAGAGTGCGGCTGATTTATCCGTTTGCCGGCAGAAAGCCCGACAAAGGAGTCCAAATTCCGGACAATCTCAAAGTATTTGCTGTAAATCACAAGCCGTTTCTGTTAACGGTTGGGCTTTTGGAAGACGCCTATGATTTGTTTATGCAAATCGACGCAATGGAGCGAATTATTGAACAAATGCCCGAAGCAGGCTTGATGATCGCCGGTTCGGGTTCTCTAGAACAAGACTTAAAACGCGCTATTGCCGACAAAGCTTTTTTTTCGCACATTTTATTGGCGGGAGATGTGGAGCACTCCATTACGCTGCATTTGATAAACGATTGCGATATTCTTTTGCGAACGACAAAATTTGATGGCGACGCGATTTCTATCCGCGAAGCCTTGCACCTGGGAACACCTGTGATAGCCACTGACAATGGTATGCGACCTGAAGGCGTCCATCTGATACCGGTTCATGATGCCAATGCGTTAGTTGAAGCAACAGTAAAATTAGCCAAATCAGAACAAAAGGCGTGCGGTGAAAGAGTTGAGGACAGAAGTAATATCGAAGCAGTTCTGTATCTGTATGAAGAAATTCTGAAACGATGTCCGAGTCGATTGCGGTGAGTTCGTATGATTGTCATTTCTCAGAGTCCTGCCAAGACTATGAAACAGGAAGGATTACATTGGGAATGAATATGCTGATTGTATCGCATGTGCATTCAGGATAAATGGGTATGGGTATACAACGCAGACTGATAGCGAAACGGGATGGGCTTACCCCGAAGGAGGTGGCGTTCAGGATTCGTCAACACGCGTGGAATCTGGCCGATCGCATGAGAACGACAGCCGGACTGCACACCCCTGAGGCCGCGGCTGGAGACTGGACGAAGACCGGCCGGTTCTTTATTGATCAAGCAGATGGTGACAGCATCCGCGCACTCTATGCGGCTCATCCGGAGCGCCGGCAGGCGTTGCTTGATCGCGCTGATGCTGTCTGTGCAGGGAGATACCGGCTTCTTGGATACACGGATCTCCGTTTTGTCCGGAACGGCTCGCTCAACTGGCACTATGATCCGGTCAGCGAGGCTTCTGTGCAGCGAAAATGGTGGCAGCAGATGCTGTCTGCGGAATCCATGAACGGAGCTGATCCGAAGGTCATCTGGGAGTTTAACCGGCATCAGCATCTGGTGACGCTTGCACAGGCGTTTGTTGTGAGTGGTGATGAGCAATACCGTGCCGAGATAGTGCGCCAGTTGCAGAGCTGGATGGACGCGAATCCGCCGAAGTACGGCGTAAACTGGACGAGCAGCCTTGAGCTTGCCTTCCGGTCGATTTCCTGGCTCTGGGCGTGGTTTCTCTGCGGCGGAGGGGATGCGTTTGGGAAGCTGACGGATCGGTTCTTTGCCATGCTCGGCATTCATGCGGAGCATGTTGAAAACAATCTCTCGGTCTATTTCAGCCCGAACACGCATCTCAGCGGCGAGGCATTGGGTTTGTATTATATTGGGACGCTGCTGCCGGACCTTAACGGAGCGGAGCGCTGGCGCAGCATTGGCGAGCGGTGGCTCATGCATTGTGTCAACACCCATGTACTTGCTGACGGCGGGTATATGGAGAGGACGTTCTGGTATCACCGGTATGCGACCGATATATTTCTCCATTTTTACGTACTGAGTCTGAAAAGCGGGCGCGAACTCGCTATTGATGTAAAGGAGCGGCTGAGTACTCTCGGACAGTTTTTGCGCTGTTCGCTCAGGCCGGACGGGCGGATTCCGCATATCGGGGACGATGACGGCGGAAGACTCCTGCCGCTGGACGGCCTGCCGGGCGATGATGCACAGGGTGTGCTGCAGTGCCTGGCGCTCACGGCCGGATGCGACATCTGCACCACGAGAGCTGACGCACTCCCTGAAGAAGTGCTCTGGCTGCTCGGCCCTGATGCGGCCGGCTTAGTACAGCAGCATGCGGACATCGTTCCCGATGAGAATGTTCATCTGTTTGCGGAGAGCGGGTACGCGTTTCTGCGGAGCGGATGGGGACCAGAGGATACTTATATCAGCTTTGACTGCGGACCGCATGGGTGGCTGAACTGCGGCCATGCCCATGCGGATATGCTGAGCATTCAAATTTACAAAGGCGGCGAGGCGGTGGTCATCGACCCCGGAACGTTCCGATATCAGTCTCCCTGGCGCGACTGGTTTCGCAGGGCGGAGGCCCATGCCGTAATCCGCGTGAACGGTGAATATCCGGCGATTCCGGCAGCGCCGTTTCAGTGGAACGGCGTGCCGGAGCATAGGAATATGCGCATGCTCTCCCAAAACAGCATCACGTCTGTCGGCGGCATGATGCATGCCGGCTCGTGGCAGCATGACCGGGAGGTCTTTCTTCTCGGACGGGAGCTGATCGTGCTGCTCGATACGGTAGCTGTTCAGGGAGAGAGCGAAATTGAAGTGCGCTTTCCGCTTGCGGGCAGTGACTGGCAGGTGAGCGGAGATTCCTGCAGCAGGCCGGGAGCAGGCATCCGGTGGAACTTTGGCGTTGCGGCGCATGCGCGATGCGAGGATGGCTGGTTGTCGGAGTATTACGGTGAGTGTGTGCCTGCGACGGTTTTGGTGCTGACCATTCGGGCGCATGGACCGGTTACACTGGCAACGCTCGTTACTCTCGGGGCAGAGGCGCATGACATTCGGCGAATAGACCACGAGGGAAAGAAGTCGCTGCTCATTGAGCGTCGCAAGGATGCTCATGCCGTTGCTACGCTGGCACTTTCAATGAACGGGGAATCAGCATGTGCGGCATCTGCGGAATAGTTTCGCTGCGTGGCGCTCCGGTCAGGTCTGAGGATCTGCTGGCGATGCGCGATCGCATGGTGCATCGCGGACCTGACGATGCCGGCATGTTCCTCAACGGAAGCGTTGCGCTCGGCCATCGGAGACTGAGCATTATTGATCTCTCATCGGGGCACCAGCCGATGACCAATGAGGATGGCAGCGTTGTCATTGTGTATAACGGGGAGCTCTACAATTACCTCGACTTGAGAAGTGAGCTGATTGCAAAGGGGCATGTGTTTGCTACTCGTTCGGATACCGAAGTTATCGTGCATGCTTATGAAGAATTCGGCGACGGATGCCTCGAATATTTTCGCGGCATGTTCGCCTTTGCGATATGGGATGGCAGGAAGCGCAGGCTGTTTATGGCACGGGATCGGCTGGGCGAGAAGCCGTTGTACTATGCCCAATGGGGCGATACGTTTCTTTTTGCGTCGGAGATCAAGTCGCTGCTGGCGCACCCTGACGCACGGCGGGAGGTGGATGATGAGGCGCTTGACCTCTATTTCGGCTTCCGGTATGTGCCGGGTCCGCGTACTATGTTCCGGGGGGTTGCCAAGCTTCTGCCGGGATACACGCTTGCGGTGGAGGGCAGCGTGGCGCGGATAAAGCCCTACTGGGATATGGATACGATCACTACCCGTGCAATCTCGCTTGATGAGGCGCAGGAAGGTTTTGTCTCGTTGCTGAAGGAGTCTGTCCGAATGCGGCTGATGAGTGAAGTGCCGCTTGGGGTGTTTCTGAGCGGGGGCGTGGATTCGAGCGCCGTTGTTGCCTTGATGAGCGAAATCGTGCCGGGGCCGATCAAGACGTTTTCTGTCGGCTATGCGGATGGCGCGGCGGAAAATGAGTTTGAGTATGCGCGCATGGTCGCAACCCGGTATCAGACAGATCATCACGAGTTTCGCCTGACCGCGGATGATTTTCTCGGATTTCTGCCCAAACTGGTATGGCATCTCGATGAGCCGATTGCCAACGCCTCGACTATCCCGCTGTTTTACATCTCCCAGCTTGCCAAAGAGCATGTGACGGTGGTGCTGTCGGGTGAGGGGGCGGATGAACTGCTCGGCGGTTACTACATCTATAAAAAAATGCTGCTGATTGACACCGTGCGAACTCTGCCCGGTGCGAGCCTGCTGGCTGGTCTGGCAGCAGGGGCAGCCGGCGTTGTCGGGAACCGCAAGGCTGAGCGCTACGCGTCGCTGATGCGGAAGCCTCTGGAGGAGCGGTATTTCGGGGTTGCCAGTGCATTGAGCGATGCTGAGCGCTCCGCGCTCTTTGGGGGCAGACAGCCTGCTTCGTGTTCTGCTGTCACCCGGCCGTATTATGAACGGGTTCGGCACCGGGAACCGCTGAACAGGATGCTGTATGTGGACACCAAGGTCTGGCTGCCGGACGATCTTCTGATGAAGGCGGACAAGATGACTATGGCTACGTCGGTGGAGCTGCGGGTGCCGTTTCTGGATCATAAGCTGGTGGAGTATGCCGCATCGCTGCCGGTGTCGCACAAGATTCATGACAATGAAACCAAATATCTCCTGAAGCGGGCCATGGAGTCGCGCCTGCCGCATGAGGTGCTGTACCGGCCCAAAAAAGGTTTTCCGGTGCCGATCAGCCGGTGGTTCCGGGAAAAGGCAAGCGGTCTGCGCGAAGTCCTGCTTGATTCGGGCAGCGCCAGCCGGCAGTTTTTTGCTCCGGGGGTTCTTGAGGGGCTTATGCAGCAGCATGAAAAACAGCACAATGATATGAGCGATGTGCTCTTGCCGTTTCTGGTGTTTGAATACTGGCATAATGTTTATATCAAATAATGCAGGGGCGTGAATGATACAAGGAAAGGACATACTCTGTTTTGCCAATGACTGGCACAATGATCCGACGAGCAAGCATCAGGTGATGAAGCTGCTCTCGAAAAACAATCGGATACTCTGGATTAACTCGATCGGCATGCGGAAGCCGAGTGTTTCAAGCACTGACCTTCAGCGCATCATCGGCAAACTGAAAAGCTGGATGAAGGGGCTGGAGCAGATCAATGAGAACCTGCATGTCTTCACTCCTATCGTGCTGCCCTTCCCGTCATCGGAGCTTGCGCGGCGGATCAATACCCTGCTGCTTCGGTCTTCACTCTGGCATTACCGCAAGCAGCTCGGCATGCGGAATTTCCAGCTCTGGACATTTGTGCCGACGATGGTTGATCTGGCGGGCACGATGGGTGAAGATAAGCTGATTTACTACTGCGTGGATGAGTGGTCGAAGTTTTCGTTCATGGACAGTGCGGCCATGCGGGATATGGAAATCAGGCTGATAATGAAGTCCGATGTTGTTTTTACAACAGCAGATCATCTGTACCGGGACAAGCGGCAGTTCAATGAAAATACGTATCTGATAGAGCACGGGGTGGATCATGCACATTTTTCGACTGCCCTGAGCGCAGAACATCCGGTGCCGGATGACGTGAAGGATGTGCCCCGCCCTATCCTCGGCTTTTTCGGGCTTATTCATGAGTGGATTGATCTGGACCTGATCGAGCATGTTGCGCGCATGAGACCGGACTGGTCCATCGTGATGATCGGGAAAAGCTCGGTGGATATCAGCCGGTTTGCGAAGTATCGCAATGTCTTTTTTCTGGGGCAGAAGCCGTATGGAGTGCTGCCCTCGTACTGCAGTTTTTTTAGTGTAGGTCTGATTCCGTTCGCAGTTAACGAACTGACTATTAATGTAAATCCCATCAAGCTCAGGGAGTATCTCTCTGGCGGACTGCCGGTTGTCTCGACGCGGTTGCCTGAGTGCGAGAAGTACCATGACATCGTTCAAATTGCAGGTACATATGATGATTTTGTCACGTCTGTTGAACAGGCGCTTGCTGCTGACTCCCGCGAGGCGCGTCAGGCGAGGTCGGACCGCATGGCGGCGGAGACGTGGGATGCAAAGGTTGAACGCATTTCAGACTGCATTGAGGGAAGGGCTCTGAAGTAAAATGGGACGGCTCTCTTGAAAGCAAAGAGAAAAAACAGCAGGATATTCCGATACTCAGGGAGGGAACTGAAACAGTGAGCCTTATAGAGAAGGTAAAATCAAAAGAAGCAGTTGTCGGCATCATCGGACTTGGGTACGTCGGGTTGCCGCTGGTCATCGAATTCTGCAGGGCAGGCTTCAGGGTGACGGGATTTGATCTTGACGTGAAGAAAATCGAGGCGCTGGCGAAGGGGAAGAGCTATATCAAACACATCGACTCAGCGAAGATTAAAGAGTGCGCCGGAACATTTTCCCCGACGAGCGACTTTTCAAAACTTGCGGAGATGGACTGCATCCTCATCTGCGTGCCGACTCCTCTCAGCAAGTATCGGGAGCCGGATTTGTCGTATGTGCTGAGCACCACAACGACAATCGCAGAGCATCTCCGCTTTGGACAGCTCATCGTGCTGGAATCGACGACCTATCCGGGCACTACTGATGAAGACATGAGGCGCATTCTGGAGCGGACAGGCCTGAAGGCGGGCAAGGATTTTTATCTGGCGTTCTCGCCCGAGCGTGAAGACCCGAACAACCGGGATTTCAGCACATCGACGATTCCGAAAGTAGTGGGCGGTTACACAAAAGCGTGCCTTGCCGCAGCAAAAGCACTGTATGAACAGGTGATAGTGAAGGTCGTTCCGGTTTCGTCCACCCGTGCGGCGGAGGCGACGAAGCTGCTCGAAAATATTTACCGTGCTGTGAACATCGCCATGGTCAATGAGCTGAAGATGCTGTTCGACCGTATGGACATTGATGTTTGGGAAGTGATTGAAGCGGCAAAGACGAAGCCGTTCGGGTTTCAGGCGTTTTATCCGGGGCCGGGTCTTGGCGGGCATTGCATCCCCGTTGATCCCTTTTATCTGACATGGAAGGCGCGCGGGTACGAATTTGCGACACGTTTTATTGAGCTTGCCGGGGAAATCAACACGTCCATGCCTCACTATGTGATTGATCGTGTCGGAGAGGTGCTGAACGCGGCAGGCCTCCCGCTGCGGGGTGCGAAGATACTGGTGCTCGGCATGGCGTATAAGAAGGACGTCGACGATCAGCGTGAGTCGCCGTCGCTCCGGATTGTCCAGCTGCTGCGCGACCGGGGGGCAAAAGTGCGCTATAATGATCCTCATGTGCCGGTCTGCCAGGGGCACCGGCGCTATCCCACCATTTCCCTGCGGTCGGCAAAGCTGACGCCTGCAGTGCTGTCTGGCGCCGATGTGGTGTTGCTGCTGACCGACCACAGCGCGTATGACTACGCCTTTATTGCACAGCATGCCAGGCGCATTGTGGATACGCGCAACGCTTTTTCGCGTCATGGGGTGCGGAGCAAAAAAATAAAAAAAGCATAACCAGACTTCAAACCCAAAAAGTACAGCTTATCGAACAAATTCATTTGAATGAACTGGCGCAAGGTCGGAAATTGCAGATAACGGACAATAGCCCACAGAGCTGCCCTCTGACATCAGCAAAAGGCAACTGCCGGGGCAGAGGACAGGAGATGCCGGATGAAAAATTCTGAGAAAAAAATTCTCGTTACCGGAGCGGCGGGATTTATAGGCAGCGCGCTCAGCAAGCGCCTGCTTGACCGCGGTGACTGCGTTGTCGGCATAGACAATATGAACGACTACTATGACGTTACGCTGAAGGAGGCTCGCCTTGCCAGACTGCAGGGTGTGCCGGGTTTTACGTTTGTGAAGCTTGATATAGCAGATCGGGCCGGCATGGAGAAGCTCTTTGCAGAGCAGCGGTTCAACGCGGTCATGAACCTTGCCGCACAGGCGGGAGTGCGGTATTCGCTGATCAATCCGTTTTCCTATGTCGACAGTAATGTCATGGGATTTGCGAATATTCTGGAGGGCTGCCGACATACCGGCGTACAGCATCTTGTGTATGCCTCATCAAGCTCGGTTTACGGCGCCAATACGAATATGCCGTTTTCGGTTCATCATAACGTTGACCATCCGGTATCGCTGTATGCTGCTTCCAAAAAGGCAAACGAGCTGATGGCGCATACCTATTCGCACCTATACACTATCCCGACCACCGGCCTGCGGTTTTTCACCGTCTACGGCCCGTGGGGAAGACCGGATATGGCTCTTTTCCTCTTTACGAAGGCGATTCTCGAGGGCAGGCCGATTGATGTCTTCAACTACGGGAGGATGCGGCGCGACTTTACGTACATCGATGACATTGTCGAGGGAGTGGTTCGTGTCATTGACCGCGTTGCAGAGCCGAATCCCCGGTGGAGCGGCGACGCGCCCGACCCGGCAACGAGCTATGCGCCCTATCGCATCTACAACATCGGCAACAACAATCCGGTGGAGCTGATGAGGTATATTGAGGTGCTGGAAGATTGTCTTGGCAGGAAGGCAGAGAAGAATCTGCTGCCGATGCAGCCGGGCGATGTTCCTGCCACCTATGCCGATGTTGATGATCTGATTCAAGATGTCGACTTCAAACCGGATACGCCGATTGCCGAGGGCATCCGGAAGTTTGTGGAGTGGTACAGCAGCTACTACAGGGTGTAAAACAGGATTCAGGGATTCGAAATGCATATGTCAGGCAGCTGCGAGAGCAGGATTTTTTATATCCAGGCCTTTATTAACCTTTCAGTGATGGAGAAATCATGGAACAGAGCAACATTTTAACGGTGGCGCAGACGCTGCGGCGGTATCGCATTGAGCTGGGTCTGCTGATGCTTTTGCTGGCAGTGCTTTATGCAAAAATCTTCCCTCAGATGGTAATGCAATGGAGCAGCGATGAGAACTACTCACACGGATTCATTGTTCCGTTCATTGCCGGGTACTTTTTCTGGCAGCGCCGCCGCGAAATTATGGAACTGCGAGCAGATCAGAACTGGCTGGGGCTGGTCGTTATCGGATTCGGACTGTTTATGCTGCTGCTGGGTTTCCTCGCTACAGAGTACTTCACGATGCGATCCTCGTTTGTGGTGCTGCTGATCGGCATGACGTTATTCTTTCTCGGCAGGGAAGTGCTGAAGGCGATGGCGCTTCCGCTGGGGTATCTCTTTTTCATGGTACCGATCCCCTATATCATTTATGACGCCGCGGCGTTTCCCCTGAAGCTTTTTGTGGCAAAAGTCTCGGTTTTTATCCTGAAGATTTCGGGGGTGATGGTGCTGCGTGAAGGCAACATCATCATGCTCGCGAACACGACGCTTGAGGTCGCTGATGCCTGCAGCGGGCTTCGGTCGCTGATGTCGCTTATCGCGCTGGCGGTTGCCTATGCCTTTATGACCCAGAATGGATGGATTAAGCGGACAATTGTGATAGCATCGGCCTTGCCGATTGCGATTATGACTAATATGTTCAGAGTGATAGCGACCGGCTTCTTGGCCCAATACTGGGGGGCAAGCGTCGCAGAAGGTTTCTTTCATGAATTTGCCGGGCTTGCGGTTTTCGGCGTGGCGATGGTGCTGCTGGTCGCGACCGGTGAGGTGCTGAGGAGGTTCGGAAGATGAACATGAGAACTCGCTTTATTGTTGTCGGGGTATTGTTTGCAGTTTTTGCCGCATTTGTTCACACGCATGCAAATATGGCAGTGCCCATGAACAGACCGTTCATGGAATTTCCGATCGTTGTGGGCGACTGGAGGATGACAAACCAGTCCATTTTTTCGGATGCGGTGCTGAAGTCTCTCAAGCCGTCGGACTATCTCGCCCGCGAGTATACCAGCGCTGACGGCACGCGCGCTTACCTTTATATCGGATATCATGACGGCGGCCCGGGAGGAGGAGGCATTCACTCGCCGAAACACTGCCTGCCCGGAAGCGGCTGGTTCCGCATATCGGAGGTGACGGAGACGGTTGATCTCGGAGCGAGAAAAGTCCGGCTTGTCCGGACTGTATACGAGAAGGGCAGCCAGAAGGAACTCTTCCTCTACTGGTTTCAGATGCGCGATAAAACCATTACGAGCGAGTATGAGCTGAAAGTACAGGAGATGATGAACTCAGTGTTCCATCGGCGCAAGGATGAGTCATTTATTCGCCTTTCTGTCCGGTTTGATGCCGATGAGCAGAAGGCATATGCACAGGGAATTCTTTTTCTGAAAACCTTTGACCCGCTGATAAGCGGCTTTCTGCCGAAATGACGAGAGAGAAACAACAGCAAAGGCAGGGGGCAGGTGCGGAAGTTGAGGCGGTAAAGGTCTGAAGCCATGATTATCACAGGCCTTTCATTTCTTGCCGCCCTGGCGGCCGCAGGCTATGCTGTGCTGCAGCTTGCGCAGCCTCGGCGGGGCCGCATTCAATACAGCATTGCGGCTGTCTGCTGTGCGCTCACGGCTGTTGAGATTTTTGATTCTCTGACACTGCTGATGCCTGACTCCCTGACGCTCTGGCGCAAGGCCGCACTCATTGCCGAGTCGCTGCTTCCCGGACTCTTTCTTGTTCATTCGTATATCTATTCACGGGATGAGAAGCGGTTTAGGTTTGCGGCGCATGCCGGATTTGCATTGTCGGCAGTGCTGCCCGCTGTCGTG
Source organism: Nitrospirota bacterium (assembly GCA_009773415.1). Taxonomy (GTDB): domain Bacteria; phylum Nitrospirota; class Thermodesulfovibrionia; order Thermodesulfovibrionales; family Dissulfurispiraceae; genus JAAYUK01. The sequence continues at coordinate 26,297 of WSNO01000022.1, forward strand.
GTCATGCAGCCGCCGGCGTTTTTTGCGTATTCTCCTGACTTTCAGGCTGAGCGCGTGCTGTTTCTCACCACGCCGGGATTTCTGCTCGCAGTTTCAATGCTCGTGCTCTTTGTCTGGTCTCTGGTGAATCTTGAAACAACGTATCGCGCAGCGCCGAGGGCCGAACGCTGGCGGATTCGCTATCATGTGCTCGGCGCAGGGGCTCTGCTCGCCGTGCTCTGTTTTTATTACAGTCACGGTCTTCTGTATCGGTCCATCAGCCTCCATCTGGTGCCGCTTCGTTCTCTTTTTATTCTGATTGCGGTTGCCTGCATGCTCTGGTCGGATATGCGGAGCAGGGAGCAGGTGCGCTTGCAGGTGTCGAGCCAGATGGCGTACCGGTCTGCCGTGATAATGGCCGTCGGCGCATATCTGGTTTTTCTCGGGCTGCTCGGCGAGGGGATGAAGTACCTTGGCGGCGCACAGCAGCGCCTTGTCGTCACGGCTCTCATGTTTCTGTCCGGCATGGGACTGCTTCTGCTGCTGCTTTCCGAAAGAGTGCGGCGACAGGCGCGTGTCTTCATAGCGAGACATTTTTATGCGAACAAATATGATTATCGGATTGAATGGCAGAAGTTTACGGACAGGCTTTCCGTGGCGCAGTCAAAAGAGGCGCTCGAACAGACGATTCTCTTGGCATTTGCCGAGACCTTCGGCATGAGCGGAGCTGCTCTGTTTCTCCGGAAGCCGGACAGCGACGCCTATGCGTCCGTTGCCCGGTATGAGTGGAAAGAACCCCTGATGAGCTTCGCTCCGGAGAGCAGTCTTGTGCGGCACCTCGCGGAGACTCGGCGTGTCCTCAATGCCGCGGAGTCTGAGGAACCGTTGCATGAGTACGGCTCCTTTTTTTCGGACAACCGGATTGCGTTTCTCGTGCCGCTGACCAGCCAGGATACGCTGGCGGGATTCATCATGCTCCGCAGCCGCCTTGACGAGAGTGAGCCTGTTACTTTTGAGGATTACGACCTGATGAAGGCACTGGCGCAGCACGCATGCTCCGCACTGCTGACGCGCACCATGGCGGAAGAGCTGGCAGAGTCGCGGGAACTCGCTGCGGTTGCGAAGCTTTCGACGTTTGTGATTCACGACCTCAAGAACCAGGTCTCGGGGCTGTCTCTGGTCGTGCAGAACGCCGCAGATTTTCTTGACGATCCGGATTTCCGGCAGGATATGGTGCGTTCGGTGTCCGGCACGGTAAAGCGCATGCAGGACCTGATTGCCCGGCTGAATGATTTGCGGGAAAAGCGCCATCTGAAATTGGCGCCGGTAGACTTGACCGGGCTTTCATCCGAGATAACGAAATTGCTGAAAACGGATCGACTTTCTGTTGAGGGGAGTGCTGTTGTTGCAGAAGCAGACCGGGAGGAAATCGGCAAGGTCATACTGAATCTTGTAATAAATGCCGTTGAGTCCTCTGATGACGGTTCCCATGTGCGCGTGGAGACCGGAGCAATGGACGGGCAGGCCTTTGTGCGGGTGCACGACAGGGGAGCAGGCATGTCGGCGGAGTTTATCCGGAACCATCTTTTCCGGCCTTTTCACACAACGAAAAAACAGGGGCTCGGCATCGGTCTCTATCAGTGCAGGCAGATTGTCGAGGCGCACGGAGGAAGGATAGACGTTGAGAGCAGGCAGGGTGAGGGGAGTGCGTTTACGGTGCTGCTGCCGCTCTGTACTAAATAGGCATTTTCGGTTAGACTTCGAGAGAAAAACAGGAACGGGAGCATTATGGAAAAACTGCTGATCGTAGACGATCAGGAAGCAATCAGAACCCAGCTAAAGTGGGGGTTCGCAAAGGAGTACTCGGTAACGCTCGCGGGCAGCGCAGAGGATGCAATGGCCGCTTTTCACAAGCATCGCCCCCGGGTTGTGACGCTTGATCTCGGGTTGCCGCCGCAGGAAGACGGCGCTGAAGAGGGGCTGCGCTGTCTGGGCGAGATGCTCAGGATTCAGCCGCAAGCCAAGATTATCGTCGTCACCGGCAACACCGACCGGGAAAACGCCTTGCGCGCAATCCAGATCGGAGCCTACGATTTTTATCATAAACCGATAGAGCTTGCGGAGCTGAAAGTTATTGTGGGCCGAGCATTCCATCTTGCACACCTTGAGGATGAGCTTTCAGGCCTGCAGAAGAAGCTGGCGAAAACAGATGGACTCGGTATGATTGGGCAATGCATGGAAATGCAGCATGTTTTTTCGATGGTCCGAAAGGTGGCTGCTTCTGAAGCATCCGTACTCATTCAGGGAGAGAGCGGCACCGGCAAAGAATTGGTGGCCCGTGCGCTGCACGCAATGAGCATGCGGAAAGACGGACCGTTTATTGCGATTAACTGCGGGGCGATTCCGGACAACCTTCTGGAGTCAGAATTTTTCGGCCATGAAAAAGGCGCATTTACCGGCGCAGTCGGAACGGTGCAGGGCAAGTTTGAGTATGCCGAGGGCGGAACGCTCTTTCTGGACGAGATTGGCGAACTCTCCGCCCCCCTGCAGGTGAAACTGCTGCGCTTTCTGCAGGAAAAGACAATACAACGCGTCGGCGGCCGGCATGATATTTCGGTGAACACCCGCATTGTTGCAGCTACCAACAGCAATATTGAGCAGGCGATTCTCGACGGCACGTTCCGTGACGACCTTTATTACCGCATTGGCGTCATTGTTCTGAAGCTGCCGCCGCTCCGTGAGCGCGGTGATGATGTCCAGCTGCTGGCGAATGTGTTTCTGAAGCGGTTTGCCGACGTATACGGCAAAAAGATCCGCGGGTTCAGCCCTGCGGCTGCCGATATGCTCCGGCACTACTCATGGCCCGGCAATGTGCGCGAGCTTGAAAATCGCCTGCAGCGTGCAGTGATTCTTTCCGAGCAGAACACGGTGGATCTTGCCGATCTCAATATCGGGAACGCGACGGTGGCGACGCTTAAGAGTATTCGCGAAGGGATGTCGCTGCGAGAGGCGCGGGAGCAGGTTGAGCGCGATATGATCCGCTGGGCGCTCGAGAAAAACAAGGGTAATATAGCGAAGGCGGCGGATATGCTCAGCGTGAGTCGTCCGACGCTGTACGACCTGATGAAGAAATACAGCTTGAGCGCCGAATAGGAGATACGAACGGAACAGTATTCGCAGCAATCCGAATTCCCCGCTTTCCTCTGCCCGCTGCTTTCCTTGCTGCATTCCTGCACTGTTACTTTGTCTCTTCAGAGCTTTGTTTGCTTTTGAGCCGCGCAACCCGCTCGCCCAAAAGTGAAATAATCTCTGTGGCGGCGCCGAGTATTTCATCCGTGCCGAAGCCCGCCCTGGTCATTTCACGGTAAAAGGTGCGCGAGAGAATCTTCGCCATTTCCGGAGCGTTTCTGCCGTCAAGCGTGATGGTGCCGTCCGTGAAAGGTGCGGATTCCTGAGAAATCGCGAAGTGCAGATACCGGGATTTCATGAGGTTCTGGAGCTGTGCGACCTGCAGCGATCTGCCGATAAGCAGGCCGCTCAGCCTCGCGAGCAACAGGTCGTGTTCGGTAAATACCTTTCTTTCGAGGGGCTCTGCAAAATTGATGACGCCCGCAATCTTTTCGAACATCGGAATCGGCGCAGACATAAAACAGGTGTTTCCTGATCGGGGGCGGCGTGCTTTTTGAGCATACGCGGACGAATTAATATCGTCAACGAGGATTGCTTTGCCGGTTATCACGACCTGACCCGCAATGCTTTCATCAAGCCCGGTTTCCTGCGTGACAGTCTGTTCGTCAAGGTGGCCGCTATGAGAAAACACCTTCAGGCGAAACTGCTTCGCGCTCTCGTGATGTTTCAGCAGCATGAGAGAACAATGCGCTGCCTTGAGCGCGGCAGCGGCCAAACCAACCAGCTCATGATGTGATTCTTCAAGCTGCTCCTGCCGCTCAATGAAAGCCGCAATGCCGGCGAGTCTGTCGACGACGTCATTATCCGGAGCATCTTCGCGGCTTTTCACGATTGCCTCAGTTTTTTCCTGACAATGACTTTAAGAATGCCGTCAGCCGTCAAGGCGTCCCTGCCGCAACAGCGGCGGACGGAATAGCAAATACCTGGTGACCTTGCTTCTTGCCGTCCATTCCGGCTCGTCTGTAATCCCAAATCCTGGAACAAGGCAGGCAGCCGTCTCAGGCGTTCCCTGAACGACCCTGAAGATACAAAGCTGAAGAATTCCCCCTGATTACCTGCTGAAACGCCGCAACAACTGCGGGGTCGTATAGCTCTCCTGCGCCGGCGATAATCTCCCCAAGCGCTTTTTCGGCACTGAAGGTCTTGCGGTAAACCCGCTCAGAGGTCATGGCGGTATAGGCATCGACAACCGCAAGCATGCGTGAAATGAGCGGAATCTCCTCTCCGCGGAGGCCGTCGGGATAGCCGGTGCCGTTGTACCGTTCGTGGTGATGGAGAATGATTCTGCAGACCTCATCCGAAATTTCGAATTGATTGATGAGGTTGATTGTGCTTGTCGGATGTGCGCGAATGACGGTGAGATCGGCAGGATCGAGCGCTGTCTTCTCAGTGATGCGCTTGTTGAGAACAGAAAGTCCGAGATCGAACAGAAGTGAAACATAAAGCGCCTGCTGCAAATCTTCCTGGGAAAGCCGGAGTGCACGCGCGAGGTCGCGCATGATGCCGAAAACAGCGCTTCGACCAGGCGGCGAGCTCTGCACCGCACTGATGAGATTGTCGAGCGAGTCGAGGTGGATCTTGCAGTCGCTTTCGGTGAGCGACGAACTGATCATCCCTTCGACGAGATTGGTGATGCGGGCGCCAATCGCAGTGGATAAAGCAAGGTCTGCCTCGGTGAAAGCCTCTCCAGATCGCTTGTTGTTCAGGTTCAGCACACCAAACACCCGCCCGTTCTTGATAAGCGGCACAGAGAGGAGCGACCGCGTGTTGTAGTGCGGCCGGTTGAGTTTCATCGTCGAGGGGTCTGTTTCGACATTTTCGATTAACAGGGGTTTGCCTTTGGCCGCAACCTGCCCGGCAATATGCTCTCCCATCTCAAGGCGCGTTGAGCGGAATATTTCAGGACTGATACCGTGAGCTCCATGAATGGTAAGCTGGGTGGTCAGCGGGTCGATTACCATAATCGAACAGGTGTTGAGCGCAAGAAGCTCACAGACGAACTCAGCAAAGCGGTTCAGAACTTTGCGGAAGACTCTCTCGCGGCTGGAGCGGGTGTTTTTCGGCACCGAAACTGTCAGTTCGAGTCCGCCGGTTCTGTTTTCCGCCTGCAGTTCCCATCGGTTGGCGTCGATGAGTTTGCGGACAGAGCTGATGCGCAGCCGAAGGTCGAGCCTCTCGAAACTGCTGTCTCGTGCGCTCTCATTCAGCAGCGATACAACGGGCTCAGGCAGGGGGCGTGGGAAAAGGATGCGGAGCTGAGCGTGCGAGTTGTCGGATGCATGCAGCGCGATGCTGTCTCCTTTCTGCAGATACGGCACCGTCAATTCCATGACGTTCATGAAGAGTTCGGTGTACCGGTTTTTATCGACCACAACATCCGCAGGAAACTCTTTCAGTCTGGATGTCAGCCGTACTGATGCCTGAGCAAGCATAGTGCGCAGCGCTTTCGTGCTGGTGATATGTTCGATGAGCTCACGGAAATTGATTGGCATCGGATTGCCGGCGCGGCTTTCATCCTGTGGCTGCAAGACTGTCAGGAGCGTCTGAACGGTCTGGAGCATCCGTTCTGAATCCTGACTGATAATCTGGTAAAATTCGTGCTGGTCTGTTCTTGTAATATTCGCTGACTTTTGAAGGAAAAGAGCCGCCCCCCTGATGGCATTGAGCGGTGTCCGGAGCTCGTGCGAACAGCGCATCGCGAACTCCGTCTCCATCTCTTTTGCCCGGATGATGCGGGCGTTGGCATCCTCGAGTTCGGCGATTTTTGCTTTGAGTTGTCCAATAAGGAAAGCCCGGTCAAACGCAGCCGCGGCCTGGTTGGCAAGCATCTGAATGACGGCAAAGTCAGTGGAGCTGAATGCGGACCGATCTTTTTTGTCTGCGACGTTGAGCACGCCAACCGGGGCATTGTTGGAAATAATCGGACAGGAGATGAATGAATTAGTTCGATATTTCGCTTTTTTTAATGGTCGGAGACTCTCGTCGCGGCTGATGTCCTGTGTCCAGCACGGCGTTTTTGACCTGATGACCTGAGCGACAATCCCTCTGTCGTCTTTTACGATGCGATCACGCGCAACCTGGCGGTCAAGTCCGCGGGCGGCGACGATGTAGAATTCATTTTCGGGGCGGGGGAGCATGATTGAGGCGCGTTCGGCGTTCGTCAGCGACGTGGCGCAATTAAGCATGAGGTTGCCTATGGTGCCGATATCATCGGTGCAGAGCATCGCCGACGAGAGTTCCTGCAGCGCAGCAAGCCTGTGGTCCGGCATGAAGGACATTTCTGAGTATGCGGTGTCTTCAACCATAAATAACTCTGCAATTAAGTGTTGCAATAATTATTCCCGAAAGGAAACGGTTTAAAATCAATAATACGCACAAGAGTTCGACGCTTCTTATGCCAATCATTCCCGACAATGTGTCAAGAAAACCGACAGATGCTTCGGGATTTTCGCGAATCATTCACAAATGCCGCCTTTGGTTCTCATTACCAGCATGAAAAGGCACCTTGCCGGGTCGTCCCGGAGCAGACCAAGCGCACCGATGAGACTGTCAGTGCAACCTCATGAACAGGTTTGATGATAACGGGAAGTCTGACAAAGGCGATTCCGTTTTTGTGTTTGGAAGAAGTGTAAAGCCTTTTGTCGGATTTGTTTACAAGATTTGAGGCGCGAACGTGCTGTGAGCGAAAAAATTATTATAAATCAATGAAAATATGCTTGGCACCGTTTTTGCAATAAAAATTTGACAAGGCTCGTTTTAGCTATGAAAATGGTATGCAAAATTAAAAAAAGGAGGTTTTATTATGAAAAGGTTGCTGGGTTTGGCATGTGTGGTTATGTTGCTATTTGCGGTGCCGGCATGGGCAGGCTTCGTGAACGGCGGATTCGAAGACGGCACCTTTAACGGATGGACAAAGGATGGCGGCTACTGGGGGGGTGGTAGCAGTTATAACTATTCTGGAGATCCGGGTCTTTCTGCAATCATGACGGCAGGAACAGATGCTTTGAGCGGCAATAAACTGCAAAAGGTTCTTCCGGGATATGGAACGTATTCAGCGCGCATAAATGACGAACTCTGGGATGCTCATTTCTCGACGCTTTCGCAGAAAGTAACCTGGAACGACGATGCAATTTATTTTGCTTTCGCAGCTGTCCTTGAAGAACCAGGCAACCTACATCCAGATGACGCTGCGCCTCACTTTTCCATTACCCTGAAGAATGTTACAACGAATACGGTTTTATACTCGAAGGCGTATCAGGTCTATGGTCTGGACGCCTCCTGGAAAAAAGGCATTTATGGCGGCCCCAATGATTCTAGTGCCCAATGGTGGTACAGGGACTGGGAAATTGTCTCCATCAACACATCCGCATACAAGGGCAATGAGTTACTCCTGACACTTTTAGCGTCAGACTGCGGCTGGGGGGGGCACGGCGGCTATGCATACCTGGATGGCTTTGGCGCTGTTCGTCCGCCCGATGTCGGCGCCATTCCTGAGCCGTCAACCTACATGCTGATGGCGGCGGGTGTTGCGGGGCTTGTGTTTTTCCGGAAGCGTTTCCAGAAATAACCTTTCAGCAAGATGCATAGCGTGAGCGGAGCGGGAGCTGTCTCCCGCTCCGCTCTGTTTTTTTATCCCTGAAGTCCTTTTGTTTGTCAGTTGCACGCCCGCAGCAGCATCTTGGCGCGCACTCTCTGCAGTTCCTGAAACGCTGCATGAAACGCCCGCACCTTTTTTGCAGGCAGGGTCTGCAGGTGCGCTATCAGCGCCTCGCAGAAGTGCCAGGTGCAGCGGAAGGGGCGCTGGTGGCGCGGCAGCCGGCACCCGGCGGCATCGAGGAACTGGCAGGGGTCGGTCTCGTTCCGGTGGCGCTCATAGCGCGGTACGGGCAGTTGCAGGCAGAAGGCGTACACAAGATCATGCAGGTCAAACGAGCCGTGGCGGTCGATGCAGCAGACGTTGGTGCAGCGCGGGCAGATGACGGCGGTCTGCTCCTGGAGGAACGGATCGACTGCATTGATCAGCTCGCGCACACGCTCTGCCGCCTGCCGCGAGGCAGCATGTTCAGGAGAGTCGGGGCAAAAGAGGTCAGATAATGCCTGAATAGCTGCGTCCCACTGTTCGGTGTCTCGCCACGAAATATCCCACGCTATGCCCCCGAAATGATTCATTTCACTATGGTATAGTAAACCGATATGCCCGCGCTACAGATTGCCTGCTCCGCCGATGAGAGAAGGGAGATTGCCACGTGAAATGCCGCTCCTGTCAGGCGCCGCTCCGCTTGGTAATCGGCTGAGCCCGCGTGCTTTTAGCCTGCGCGTCGTGCGGGCAGGTCTTCCCGGTTCAGGAATATCTTGACGAGATTGACGAAGATGCGTGGCGGCGCATTGGCGAGCGGCCCTGCAACCGGGCATGAACATGACAACAGGGATCAATGGTTCGGGATGCAAGGATGAACAATCAAGCCTTGAGGCTTTGTTCCTCATGCTGAATGCTCAATGTGTGGTGAGTTTCGGAAATGACGCGTCTGAAAGAAGTTCGCACTGTGCAGCATCGGAACTGGTGAGGAAGGTCTGCCATAGCATCGATCATCATTGACGGATATAACCTGATCGGCACCGGCCACCGAAATCTCGAAAAGGCACGCGAGCTTCTCTGCGAAAGGCTGTTTGCCTATCATCGCCTGGGAAGGTATGATATTACCCTCGTGTTCGACGGGCACAAGGGGGGGCTGGTCCTGGGCAGCAGGGAGAAGCGCGGCGGCATCATGGTCATTTATACGGGCAGGGGAGAATCTGCCGACGATGCAATAAAGCGCATCATCGCGCAGGAGCGGCGCGAATGGATTGTGATAAGCTCCGACCGGGCGATTGAGCAGTATGCATGGTCGCACGACGCCGTGCCGGTTTCGTCCGCCCGGTTTGAGGCAATTCTTGAACGCGCATCGGCAGTGCCATTGAATCAGGAATCGGGCGAATCTGACGAAGAATCAGCAATGCCGGGGCAGGATGATGAATATGAAGACTATGATAGTGCCCGTTCAGGGAATCCGCACCGGCTTTCAAAAAAAGACCGGGCTCTGCAGCGGGCGCTGAGCAAATTGTGAGCCGCTGTAAAAAGATCTGCCAGTTTCCTTGCATGCGCATGAAAATAAGGACGGGCGATAACCCGTGAATCCGACCGTTTCAAAGCATGTCCTGAGGCCTTCCGACAGCATCAACATCGGATTTGCCCTGTTCCTGTTCTGCCTGACGCTCTTCTTTCGCGAGCAGATTCCGGCGGCAAACACGCTTCTGCTCATCTACGCATCGCTCATCGTGTTTCAGATCATTCTTGTCAGGATAGGTCAATGGAGTAGGGCGCTCCAGATTATCCGTGACATCGTCTTTCCGGTCGTGGCAGTCATGGTGATGTTTGACAGCCTCGGGCTGGTTGTCCACTACGTCAATCCGCAGGACATCGACCATCTGCTCATCCGGCTTGATTATCAGCTCTTCGGCTTCCACCCGACGGTTTCGCTTGAAGCTATCATGCATCCGCTGCTGTCGGATATCCTCCAGATCGCTTACACCACGTATTATTTTCTTCCCATTGCCATGGGGGTGTCGCTCTGGCGGCAGGGGAATCATGACGCGTTTCATTTTTTCGTCTTCATGATTCTGCTCTGTTTTTATCTGACGTATATAGGATACCTGTTGTTTCCGGCGCTGGGACCGCGCTATGCAATGGCGCATCTGCAGACGGCAGACCTTCCCGGCAGCATTGTCACCCATTCGATTCAGTCGGCGCTGAATTGGCTGGAGGGGGTAAAGCGTGACGCATTTCCGAGCGGGCACACGGGCATTGCACTGACAGCGCTGCTTCTGGCATGGCGTTTCGACCAGCGGCTCTTCCGGATTTTTGCGGTGCCGGTGCTGCTGCTGGTTGCCGCGACGGTCTATTGCCGGTATCACTATGTGGTGGATGTATTCGGCGGAATCGCGCTGGTGGTTGTCACATGGGTTCTCGGAGGCGTATATTATACATTCTGGGCGCGGCGCAATGGATATTCCCTGCCGGAAAGCAAGTGACGGCATCATTATCGAGGTGAAGGTGACTCCGCGGTCGTCAAAAAAGGGCGTTGCCGGTCTGACTGGCGGCTGTCTCGCGGTAAAGCTGACGGCTCCTCCTGTTGACGGTGAGGCCAATGCGCAGTTGAGAGAAGTCCTTGCGGATCATTTTGCGGTTTGCAGGAGTGATGTCGAGATAATCAAGGGCGCATCATCGCGCCGCAAGACGGTAAAACTGAGAGGGGTGACAGTATGATTCAGAGCATGACCGGCTATGGTGCTACCGAAGAGGATGGCTATAAGGTCGAGATACGTTCGGTCAATCAGAAAGGACTCGATATCGGCGTGCGCATGCCGTCACTTCTCATGCAGCATGAGGTTGAAATTCGCAACCGCATTCGCGAGGCGTTTCAGCGGGGTAAAATTGATGTGATAATTTCTCTGACGGAGCAGCGGCAGCCGGGAGTGGCGGTAAACCGCGAGTTGGCAAAAAGCATGTATGAGGCGTTCGGAAGACTCCAGCAGGAACTTTCGCTGCCGGGGCAGATTGGCATCGAATTCTTTTCGGGCTATCGGGATTTGATAGTGCAGTCCGAGCCCTCGCGTGACTCTACGGCGCTCTTCACGGCGCTTGCCGAGGCCATTTATCGTCTCCGGACGATGCGGGAGACCGAAGGGGCCGCCATGGCTGCCGAACTATGCCGGATACTGGACGGATTTGAAGCCGATTACCTGTCGCTCTGTTCGATTGCTGACGGAGTTGTTGCACGGCTGCGCGAGAAGATGGCTGCAAAGGTTGCTGAACTGCTGGGGAACACCGAGCTGGATGAAACACGCCTGGCTCAGGAAGTGGCGCTCATTGCCCAGCGGAGCGATATCGCGGAGGAAATTGCGCGGCTCAGAAGCCATGTCGATCAGGTTCGCAAAGCGCTGAGCGCGGGAGATAGCGCTGTGGGCCGTCGCCTCGACTTTCTGCTGCAGGAGATGCACCGTGAAGTGAATACTATCGGGTCGAAGGCGGATGAGATAGGGATTATATCTCTCACGATTGAGATGAAAAACGCGGTCGGCAGATTGCGCGAGCAGTCGCTGAACATACAATAAACGGCACAGGGGTCGGGACTCGGGAAAGACAGCGGATTGCAGCACAACACGACGCAGGCTAAAGGCTGAAACACGGGGGCAGTGATGCGGAAACGGACAGGGAATCTTATCGTAATTTCGGCGCCGTCGGGTGCGGGCAAGACAACACTCTGCCAGAAACTGCTTCAGATCATGACTGATGTGAAGATGTCAGTTTCCTATACCACGCGCGGAGCCCGGCAGGAAGAGGCGGATGGTGTCCATTACTCATTTATATCGGCGGAACAGTTTCGCGAGATGATCGGGGAGGGAACGTTTGTTGAGTGGGCCGAGGTGCACGGCAACTATTACGGGACGTCGAAGCTCAGGATTCAGGAAATTCTCAGCTCCGGAGCGGATGTCATCCTTGATATCGATGTGCAGGGAGCTCGGCAGATACGGCAGCACTTTCCGGACAGTGTCCACGTTTTTATCCTGCCGCCGTCCATGGATGTTCTGAAGCGCCGGCTGGAAGGCCGCATGAGCGATGCGCCGGACGTCATCGTTCGGCGGCTGCTGAAAGCCCGGGACGAGATTCGGGGGTACCGGGATTATAATTATGTTATAATAAACGACATTGTGGACGAGGCTCTTCAGGAGCTGCTGTCCGTAGTGCGTGCCGAACGGGCCCGGGTCGAGCGGTTTGACCATGCCTGGGCGGCCGCGAGTTTTTTGAAGGAGGAGCAGTAAATGGATATTATTACCTTGCCGGTGGAATATGACAAAAAAAAGATAGAGAGCAAGTACCGCCTTGCGGTTGCCGGTGCGCAGCGGGCCCGGGAGCTGGCAGTCGGCGCGGATCCGAAGGTTCCGAAGAAGGCGAAGAAAGTGACAACGACGGCTCTCATTGAGACCCTGAAGGGCGATATCAAATTCATGATTGGCGATGAAGCCGCTGCTGCGCTCGAGAAGGCGGGGCGCATCGACTTCAAGAAGCTGATCGAGGAGAAGCGCAAGAGCAGTATCGCGAATCTCTCGGAGCTTGAAAAAGACCTGAAAGTATATCTTCATGAGCGCGAAGGCGCGTCTGAACGTGCGCTTGAAGAGCTCTTCAACGACACTGATGCTGACGAGGGCGATGAGTCTATATCTATATAAACTCATCGTTCCTATTGCAGTGAAACACATTCCGACACCCCTCTCCCGATGACCGCATGCTGAAGGGCAAGACCATTCTGGTTGGGATTACCGGCAGTGTCGCCGCTTACAAGGCGGTAGACCTGATCCGTCGTCTGCGCGATGCGGGTGCGACGGTAAAGGCAATCATGACTGATAAGTCCAAAAACTTTATCACACCGCTCTCCGTATCTCTTGCATGCGGAGCCCCGGTGGCTGCCGACATGTTCGAAGAACCGTTCTCGCATATCGACGGCCCCGCACAGGCTGATGTTTTCGTGGTGGCGCCTGCGACGGCAAACAGCATCGGCAAGTTTGCGGGCGGCATTGCAGACGATCTGCTCAGCACATCATTTCTGGTATTCCGGGGCGGGTTCGTTCTTGCGCCTGCAATGAACTGGCGCATGTACGAACATCCGGTTGTCAAAAAGAACCTTGCATCGCTTCTCTCGCAGGGAGCAGTGCTGGTGGAACCTCAGCGCGGAACGCTTGCATGCGGCGAAGAGGGCGTCGGCAAGATGGCGGGTGTGGACGCCATTATCGAAGCAATTATTGCTGTGGTGACACCCAAAGACCTTTCCGGCGAGCATATCCTGATTACTGCCGGACCGACGCGTGAGCCGATAGATCCGGTCAGGTTCTTCTCAAACAGGTCTTCCGGAAAGATGGGCTATGCTTTTGCACGGGTTGCCCGGCGCCGGGGCGCTGTCGTCACCCTTGTCTCCGGACCCACAGCAATTTCCGCTCCGGAGGGTGTTGACGTTGTCCGGGTCGAAACCGCGTCAGAAATGTATTCGGCGGTTATGGGGCGGATTGACACCGCAAGCATTGCTGTCATGACTGCCGCCGTGTCTGACTTTTGCGTCGCTGAGCAACGGAGCGAAAAGGCGGACAAGGCGGATATCGCTCTGCTGAAGCTGGATAGAACGCCCGATATTCTTGCAGCCGTGGGCGCGCTTTCCCGGCGTCCGTTTACGGTGGGGTTTGCGGCGGAAACCGGCGCGCGTATTGAACGCGCCGAGCGGAAGCTCATCTCCAAGGGTGCCGACATGATAGTCTTCAACGACGTACTCGCGGAGGGGGCAGGATTCGAGACCGACACCAATGTCGTCACGATCATCACCCGCAACGCGGACGCTACCTGCCAGAAAGAGTACCTGCCGCTGAGCCACAAAGAGGCGGTCGCCTCTGCTATCATCGATTCCATCATTGCCCGCAGGGCATGACCCCGGAGCAGCCCATATCATCGGACCGCATCGGGCGCGTCCGGAAAATCCTCAATGCAAAAGGGTTCGATGCCCTGCTGATTACAAATATGAAAAATGTCCGCTATCTGAGCGGATTTACCGGGTCATCCGGCTTTCTTCTTGTCCTGCCGAAGCAGATCATTTTTGCGACCGATTTCCGCTATCAGGAGCAGGCTGCGCGGGAGGTCCGCGCTGCAGAAATAATTATCGAGCGGGGGAAGCGGATAATCCTGATCCGTTCTTTGATCAAAAAACTTGGCATACAGAAGCTCGGGTTTGAATTTTCAGCGAGCTACGCGATGTTTGACCAGCTTCAGTCTTGCGGGGCAGTGCCGACACCGCTGAAAGATGCCGTCGAAAAATTGCGGGCTGTCAAGGATGCCGATGAGATTGCAATAATTCAGCGCGCTGTTCTCCGGGCGGAGGCTGCGTACCGGACTGTACGCAGCCGGATTCGCGCGGGGGTTCGTGAGGTCGAGATTGCACGGCGGCTCGACGAAGCGCTCAGAAAGCAGGGATGCAGGCATGCTGCGTTTGAAATCATTGTTGCCGCGGGTCCGAATTCGTCTATGCCGCACGCCCGGCCCACGGAGCGGAAAATAGCAGCCGGAGACCTTGTTATTGTCGACTGGGGAGGCGAGGCGGACGGGTATTATTCCGACATGACCAGGACGGTGCTGGTTCCGGGTGAAATACATCCCAAAAAACGCGAAATATACAGCATAGTCAACCATGCCCGCGAAAAAGCGATTAAAGCGGTGGAGATCGGAAAGAAGACACAGGATATTGACGCGGTTGCCAGAACTCACATCAGAAATGCCGGGTATGGTGATCACTTCGGCCACAGCCTCGGCCATGGAATCGGGCTTGATGTTCACGAATATCCTTATGTATCATGGACAAGGGGGCAACGGGTGCGTGACGGCATGCTCTTTACCATTGAACCGGGCATTTACCTTCCCGGCCTCGGAGGCGTCCGCATTGAAGATGTTCTTCTGGTGAGAGACGGGTCTGTCTCGATCCTTACGAATCTCGGCAGGGAAGCAGAAGGAGGAGTTGAGTGATTTCAACAGCTGATTTCAGAAAAGGCGCAAAGATCGAGTACAAGGGGGAGCCCTTCGAAATCGTCGATTTCCAGCACTCCAAGGTCGGCCGCGGGGGGGCGGTTGTCCGCACCAGGATGAAGAGCATGCGGACAGGTGCGGTGCTGGAAGATACGTTCCGCTCCGGCGACAAGTTTGATCAGCCGGCTCTTGAACAGCGCCAGATGCAGTATCTCTATGAGCAGGACGGCCTCAGCTACTTCATGGACATGGAGTCATTTGAACAGATTCCGCTGACCCCTGAGCAGATTGGCGCGGCAAAAAAATACATCAAGGACAACATGGTGGTGTCGATGCTTACTTACCGTGGAGAGCCGATGACCATTGAAGCCCCGATGTTTGTCGAGCTTGCGGTTGCCGAAACCGAACCATCGTTCCGCGGCGATACTGCTTCGGGTTCGACCAAGCCGGCAAAAATGGAAACCGGCCTCGCCATCAGGGTGCCGTTTCATATCCAGATCGGTGACGTTCTGAAGATCGACACCAGAACAGACGACTACATCGAAAAGGTGAAGTAGCGCTGTTTTCGAAGACGCCCGTGCTCCGGGCGTCCGGCATGATAATTACAGGGAGGAACAGATGGAACTTGACGAGATAAAAGAACTCATGGGGCTTCTGAAGGAGACCGACATCACAGAGGTTCAGATAGAAAAAGAGGGGATCAAGCTCAAGATTAAACGTGAAAGGCGTTTCGGTCATGTCGAGATGCCGCATAGTGTTGTCACGGCGACGAAAGCGGAAGCCGCGCAGCCGGCAGTTGAGGATAAAGCCCCGGCGCTTCATTACACCACCGTCACCGCCCCTATCGTCGGCACGTTCTATTTGTCACCCGCACCGGACGCATCGCCGTTTGTCGAAGTGGGCAGCCGCGTGAAGAAGGGACAGATTCTCTGCATTATCGAGGCGATGAAGCTCATGAACGAGATCGAGAGCGATGTGGACGGTATCGTTGCAAAGATTCTTGTTGAGAGCAGCAATCCTGTTCAATACGGGCAGCCGATATTCCTGGTGGAGCCGGTATAGCACTATGGAACTCTTCAAAAAAATACTGATTGCGAACCGCGGCGAGATTGCGGTTCGTGTTATCCGGGCATGTCATGAACTCGGCATTAAGGCTGCTGTCGTCTATTCCGACGTCGAAAAAGATGCTCTGCATGTGAAACTGGCTGATGAGGCTATCTGCATAGGACCCTCTTCTGCCGCGCTGAGCTATCTGAATATTCCGGCGATTATCAGCGCTGCGGATATTGCAGACGCAGAGGCGATTCATCCCGGCTACGGCTTTTTATCCGAAAACACTCACTTTGCAGAGGCATGCGCTACATCGGGCATCACCTTTATTGGACCTTCTGCCGAGGCGATCAGGGTCGGCGGAGACAAAGCAAAGGCACGCCAGTTGATGAAACGCAAGGGTATTCCCGTCATTCCCGGAAGCGACGGTCCGGTGAGCACTGAGGAGACAGCGGTAAAGATCGCAAAAAAAATCGGCTTTCCAGTCATTATCAAGGCATCTGCAGGCGGGGGCGGCAGAGGAATGCGGATTGTCCGCGAGGAACAGGAGCTTTCGCAGGCCTTCATGATGGCGCAGCGCGAGGCGCTGGCCGCATTCGGCAACGGAGAGCTCTACGTTGAAAAATACCTCCCTTCAATCCGGCATGTGGAAGTTCAGATTCTTGCGGACGCAAAGGGCGATATCATTCATCTTGGCGAGCGCGACTGCACGGTGCAACGCCGGCACCAGAAGCTTGTAGAGGAGTCGCCGTCGCCGATTGCGACCGAGAAGTTCCGCAAGCGGATCGGCGAATGCGCAATAAAGGCTGCCAAGGCGCTGAAATACCGGAATGCAGGCACCATAGAGTTTATTGTCGATGACGAACAGAACATCTATTTCATGGAAGTGAATACCCGCATTCAGGTCGAGCATACGGTTACCGAAGAGGTATACGGGGTTGATTTGATCAAAGAGCAGATTCGTATTGCTGCGGGACTGCCGCTTTCACTCCGGCAGAGTCAGGTGAGACCAAGCGGCCACGCCATCGAAGTGCGTATCAATGCCGAGGATCCTGAACGCTTTGTCCCGTGTCCGGGCAGGATTGTGGTCTTTAACCAGCCGGGAGGGCCGGGAGTCCGCGTTGATACGTGCGCCTATGCCGGATGGACGGTACCGCCTTTTTACGACTCCATGATTGCGAAGCTGATCGTTCATGCGAAGACTCGAGATGAAGCAATCGCGCGGATGAAACGTGCTCTGGATGAGTTTTCGATTGAGGGCATTAAAACGACGATTCCTTTTTTCGTGAAGATATTTAATCATCCTGATTTTATGAAGGGCATTTTCAATACGGCTTTTGTTGAGCGAGTGCTGAACCCGGAAAAAAGTGCGGGTGTGCAAAACGGGAAGCAGGGCGGGAAGTAAAGCGGCGCTGATGCAGGCAGATCGTCAGGTCTTTCCACTCTGTTTTTTAACTGATTTTGCCGGCGGTAAGGAGCAGCTTCTGCAGTTCCTCACAGCCGGCGTTTTATGGGTTCAGTATCGTGACAAGGGGAGTTCGCGCCGCACTCTTTATCGCAATGCTCTGCACATCAGAGCGCTTACGCGGGAATGCGGGGCTTTTTTTGTGGTGAACGATCATGCAGATATCGCGGTCGCCGTGGATGCGGACGGACTGCATCTTGGCCAGGATGATCTGCCGATTGTCGCAGCGCGTCGGATTGCAGGCGACAAGGTGATAGGCATTTCTACGCATAGCCGCGAAGAAGCTCTTGCGGCTGCAGCAGGCGGAGCGGACTATATAGGATTCGGGCCGGTCTTTCCTACGAAAACAAAGGATGCTGGTCCGCCGAAGGGACCGGATGCCCTCGCTGAAATCAGGACGCTGGTGCCGATTCCGATTATTGCCATTGGCGGGATTACCTCCGAGACATGCGGCAGCGTATTGGATGCCGGGGCTTCAGGAGTTGCGGTAGCCGCAGCGCTTCATGAGGGGCCGGTTCCCCATGCGGTCAATCGGTTTCTTGCGGCCCTGCGCGGAGTTCGGCCGCTGATCTTTGCATAAGCGCCGTTTTTATTGATTTTTCATTGACACCGGCTTTTCTTCAGTGCTATATTTGTGCAATTGCAACGTAGACCATGCGCAGACTTGGGTGTATTGTATAAAGCGGCAGTGCTATGGGCTGTCAGACGGAAACCGAGGAGATTGAGGATGAGCAAAGGAAAAGTGCTGGTCATCGATGATAGTCCTATTGTCAGGAAATTGGCAGAGATGGCGCTTGTTGATGATGGTTACCAGGTAGTCACTGCTGAAAACGGCGAAGACGGACTTCGCCTGGCCGAAGAGATACACCCTTCCCTCATTCTTGTAGACTTCATCATGCCGCGAATGAGCGGATATCAGTTCTGCCAGCTTGTACGTGAGGACCAGACGCTTAAGGACATTCCGATTATTCTCATTACGGCGAAGGGCGATGATGTGGGCCGCAAATTCTCCGAGCGGTTTGCGGTGTCGGATTATTTCATCAAACCATTTAAGTCTGAAGCGCTTGTCGACAAGGTCAATTCGATAGTGCTCGGCAAAAGTGCGGAGGCAAAACGTGACGCGATGTTTGAGACTCCAAAGCCGTTTGCCGAAGAGCCTGCAGTTGCGATCCCGTTCTCTTTTGATGTGAAACAGCCGGCTGCACAGCCGTTTGCCGAGCCTGCACCTGCCGCGACGGCTGCGCCGTTTGCCTATGCCTTTGAGCCGGAGGCTGAACAGCCCTTAGCGCCTGCACCGTTTGCCTTTGAGCCGCCGCAGGATTTCGATATTCCGACGACGTTTGACGCGTCAGCATTTTCTGTGGAGCCAGTTGCTGAGCCGCGGATTGAGGAGCCTGCACCTGCCGCGACGGCTGCGCCGTTTGCCTATGCCTTTGAGCCGGAGGCTGAACAGCCCGAAGTGCCTGCACCGTTTGCCTTTGAGCCGCCGCAGGATTTCGATATTCCGACGACGTTTGACGCGTCAGCATTTTCTGTGCACCGTTTGCCTTTGAGCCGCCGATGGAGGAGCCTGCGGAGTATGAGCAGCCGGTCTTTGCACTGCCTTCTGTGCAGACTGATACGGTTTTTGAGATGGAGACATCGCATCAAGCAGACAGCCTGGCTGCAGTGCCGTACGACCAGGTAACAGTAGATGCTGAAGAAATGTCTGTTGCTGAGCCGCTTGTCCCGGCAGAAACTTATGCGGTATCTGCAGCGGCAGTTGCTCCGGCCAGTGGGGTGCCGGCAGCGACCGGCCGAGATGAGTCGCTGGAAGAGCCGGTGCAGGCTCTCATACCTGTTGAGGAGATTACCCGTTATCTTGAGACGACGCTGCCGTTTATCGTCCAGAAGAGCGTCGATAACATTTTGAAACAGAACGGTGTCGTGCGTAACAGCGCCGTCGTTCTTTCGGGCGATTTGGCGGTCTGTGATATCTGCGATGTTATCCGTATCATAGAGACCTCACGGATCAGCGGCAAATTGTTTGCTTTCCTGCCCACGATGAGTGCTGAGATTTTCTTTGACCAAGGAAAAGCCGCCGGCGCTGCCGTGAGTATGTTCAACGGGGTACGGAAAAGTGAAGCGCAGAAAACCGGCAGAGACATGATGCGTATGAAAGCTCTGCTTATCGATACTGTTGCGGATATTATCGAAGCATTGTCCGGCACATTCTCGGTTGAGCAGGGGCCGCTGCAGGATGGGGCGCTTGAGATTCCTTTGCGGCTTGGCAGCATGGAATTGATTCATGCCGCCCTCGCAAAAGTTTCTCCGGAGAGCACATCCGGACGTCTTGACGACGGGGTCCGGCTACAGCAGGCTGTCGGTCAATCCGTTCTTGGCCGGATGCCGCTTGGCGAGGCGGAGCGTGCTGTGCTCAGTGCGTGTGACGGACACAGGACGACTGCTGAGATTGTAGAACATAACGGCGGAAATGCTACCGCGCGGCATGCTGTATTTGCGTTGATTAAGCTGGGTGTGCTTAGGGATATCGGATAGGGAGGAAGCCTCATGGCAAAGATTCTTGTAGCGGAAGACAGCACGACTGATGTTCATTTTCTGCAGTCGGTGCTGAGCGCAAAAGGGCATCAACTGACAGTGGCGCGCGATGGGGAAGAGGCTGAGCGATATGTAAAGAGCGAGCCGTTTGACCTATACATTCTCGATGTGGTGATGCCGAAGAAAAACGGATTTCAACTCTGCCGCGAAATCAAGCGTGACGAGCGGTTGAAGAACATGCCGGTTATTCTTCTGACCTCCAAGAATCAGGAGAGCGATCGTCTCTGGGGGGAGAAGCAGGGCGCAGATATTTACCTGACAAAGCCCTGTGAAGCAACGGATTTGCTTTTTGCCGTGAACAAGTGCCTGAGCCGATGAAAGACAAATCACAAGCAAGATCGTCAGGGGAAAAGACATACTGCGTTTTCAGCGTGAGCGAGCGGGAATTCCTCATTCAGTCTGATGCCGTGCGTGAAGTGGTCGAGATTACCCGCATATTTCCAATCCCGGGGGCGCCCGATTACATATATGGAGCGCTGCCGTTACGGGGAAGGATCATCCCTGCCGTTGACCTCGCAAAGATTTATCCGATTGAAAAGCCGTCATACCAGAATGCGAAGCTTCTGGTTGTTGATGTGGAAAATGAGAATATCGGATTTCTCTCGGAGTCTTCGCCCTTTTTTGTGACGTTTGATTCGGAAATTGCCGTCGACGATCTTATCGATCTTAAATCCTTTTTTGAAACCTACCGGATTAAAGGGGCAGGTTAAGCGCTGTCATGCGTGAACAGGAGCTGCTGGAGTACTTTCTTCTTGAGGCAGAGGAGCATCTTGCCTCGCTGCATAAGGGAATCGCCGAGCTCGACCCCGGAGCGGATTGTGAAGCTCTAATTGAGGATATTTTCCGCGCAGCTCACACGCTCAAGGGTTCTGCCGCTATCGTCAAACTGAATGTCACCAGTGCCATCGCACATCGGATGGAGGACATCCTCGAGGCAATCAAAGATCGTGAAATAGCGCTTTCCTTGTCTGCTGTTGAACTGGTAACTTCCATGACCGAAGCCATCAGCAGCATCGTCAGCGGACTCAGCAAAGGAATGAGCGAGCCAGAAGACATTGTTGACGGTTTTGTGAAGCAGGCAGAGGAGTTTCTCGCCCGCGAGCGGGTCTCTGCTGCTGAGGAGCCGGCTGCTGCCGTCTCTGCGCCCGCGCTTCACCGACAGGCTCCGTCCGTGCAGGCGGCAGCTTCTGAGCGTTCCGATCGCAGAAAAGCCCCTGATGACGGGGAGCTCTACTACGGCAACTTCATCCGCATCGATATTCAGAAGATCGAGACGATGCTCAACCTCATCGGTGAAGTTACCATCAAGAAAAACTTTCTGGTGCAGCGTTCACGCGAGGCACAGGACATCATTGAGGAAATCACCTTTGCCGGCAACCGGCTGTTGAAGGAAGTCGGCGATTTTTCCGAGCGATATGCCTATTCTTATTCTCCGCAGGACTCCGGAAAGTTTGCGGACATTTTTTTTACAGGGTTCGGCGAGCTAGAGTTCGACAGGTATGATGAGAGCAATATTTTTTCGCGGAAGCTGCAGGAAATTACAAACGATATCCATGAAGGACTGAAGCAGCTTTCCCGTCTTTATGAGACCTACACGCAGGATGTCCGGGCGATGGATCATGATATCCGCATGCTGAGGTCCGATATATCGGAAACCCGCATGATTCCGGTAGGTCGCCTGTTCCAGCGCTTTAACAAGGCGGTCAAGGAGATGGCCCGGGCGCATGGCAAGCGGGCTGAGCTCAAGATTCAGGGCGGCGATACCAAGATTGACCGAGTCGTCTTTGAGCGGTTGTTTGACCCGCTGATGCATATTGTCCGCAACGCGATTGCGCACGGCATTGAAGATGCCGAGGCGAGACGCGAACTTGGCAAGCCGGAGCAGGGTGAAATTGCCCTTTCGGCGACGCAGGAAGGCAATGTGATTGTCATTCAGGTGCGCGATGACGGCCGGGGAATCGACGTCGACCGGCTCCGGCACGAGGCGATCAAGCGGGGCATGATCCGTGAGAACGATGAGGTCACGAAGGAAGAACTGTTCGGACTTATCTTCCATGCAGGATTTTCGACTCGCGACGACGCGGACATGACGTCAGGACGCGGTATCGGCATGAACGCGGTTCGCAGTCAGGTCTCCGCTCTGAGCGGTGTCGTTGAGGTCGATTCCGAGAAAGACCGGTTTGCGGTTTTCAAGCTTCATGTTCCGACAACGCTGGCCATTTCGAATGTTGTTGTTTTCAGCAGCCACAATGCCGAATTTGCCATACCTGTCACACTGATGGCAGAAGTAACGCAGCTCGATATCATGGACGGACTTGAATCAGGGCATGGCTCGATAAACTATCGCGGCCGGCGCATTCTGGCAAAGAGCATAGCGGACTTTTTCGGCAGCAGCCGCATTGAGGACCTTCTGAACAAGTTCGTTATTATCTGCAATATCTCCGACAAAAAGGTCGGCATTATCGTTGATACAATTGTTTGTCAGGAAGAGACAATTATCAAACCGCTCAACCATTTTCTTGACGGACTGTCGATTTATTCCGGCATGACGATTTCCGGAGACGGCAAGGTTCGCTTCGTCATCAATCCAATGACGCTTTTCGAAGCCGATCTCCGTCCCCGGTTCGACAGTGCCGAAAAGTTTGGTGAAGATGTATCGCCGAAGATTCTGATTGTCGACGACTCTCTCAGTGTCCGCAAGTATGTTGCGAATTTTGTCGAAAATCAAGGGTATAAAGCGCTTGCAGCTTCAAACGGCCACGAGGCACTGAACGTTCTGCACGGGAATAAGGTGGATCTGGTTATTACGGATCTTGAAATGCCGGTCATGCACGGGTACGAACTTATCCGGCGTGTCCGAAGCATTGAATATCTGCGTGATACCCCCATCATCGTTCTCACCTCTCGCGGCACGAAGAAGCATCGTCAGATGGCGCTGGAGACCGGAGCTGACGACTTTCTGGTCAAGCCGTTTGACGAGAAAGCGCTGGCCGACGTTATCGCACGTTACGTTATGCGAAACGTGTGATTCCATGGCAGCTGCTGCACAACCAAGAATGAAATAACGATCAGTAATGTGACGCACAAACGATAAAAGAGGATGCAGGCTTTCGCATCCTCTTTTATCGTTTGTGCGAATGAGAATCAGAACTTGAACTTGGTTGTCGACTTTGCGAGTGATTGTGCGGTGACCGAGAGCGTATCGGCGATGCCGGTAAGTTCCTGAACAACGCTCTGGACTTCTCGAGAAACACGCTGAACCTCATCCATCGAGACCGCGACTTTGCCGGTCAGCTCGCGCTGCTCGTCGGTGGACGTGTTAATCTCGGAGCTGAGGCTTTCAATCTTTCGGATAATGCCGTTGATTTCATTGAAGATCAAACCTGTGTCGGCTGCCATTTTCGTTTCCATTTCAACGAGGTTTGTCTCTTCTTCAAGGTGCTTGGTGACGCCTGCTGCTTCACCCTGAATTGCATTGATGATTTCGGCGATCTGCTTGGTTGATTTCGATGAACGCTCTGAAAGATTGCGAATTTCTTCTGCAATGACGACAAAGCCTTTGCCCTGATCGCCGGCCCGCGCGGCTTCAATGGAGGCATTGAGAGCAAGGAGATTTGTTCTGTTTGCAATTTCAGAAATGAGCTGGGAGATAGTGCCGATTTCCATAAGTTTTTCGGCCAACGCCTTCATTCGCTTATTGATTGCCTGAACGGTGCTTCTGATGACCTGGATTCCGTTCATGGAGTCGTTCACTATTTTGCCGCCCTTTTCTGCAGCTTCGGTAGCATTTTCAGAAATCTGACGCGCGAGGGTCGTTTTTTCGGCAATCACGAGTGCCGACCGTGCGGAGTCCTGAACAAATGAGGATGCGCTTCGGATTTCATTTTCCTGCCTGCCTGCGCCTGATGCAAGCTTGTCGGTAATTTTCACGAGCGCCACGCTCTTCTCATTTGCCTCTTTTGCAGACTTCTGAACCTCTTCTATGAGTTCTGCGAGCCCTTCTGCCATAAGGTTAAAGGCGTCAGCAAGGGAGCCGAATACGTCCGGAGTAACTTCCGCTTTCTTGGTGAGGTCTCCTTCGGATGCAGCCGAAAGAATTTCGAGGAATGTCATCATATCTTCCTGCATCTTGCGCCGCTCATCCTCAGTCTGAATCAGCGTGGTAATCTTGTCCATTGTTTCATTGAACGCCTGGGCAATATCATGAAATTCATCGCGGCTGTTGATGGTGATGCGAGCCGAATAGTTCCCTTTCTTGATTTCCTCGATGCCCGCTTCAATTACCGACAGGGGGGCGGAGATGCGTTTTTTAAACCAGGCATACAGAGAAAGACCCAAAACAGTCCATGAGAGAAGGGTGACAACGAGGGCGGGGAGAAGATTCAGCAGCGTGGTTGATATGTCCATTTTCCTGAACTCTTCCAACTCGCCGAACATATCGTAAATAGCAACAAAAGTTCCGGCGATGAACGTCGCAGAAACCAGAGTTCCGAAAATCAGATAGATAACAAAAAAGCGCTTGTGGATAGCTTGATGCGCTCTTTTTTCTTTTAGTAGTGCTTCAAGCGGTTCGCTTGCTGCCATGAATGCCCCCCCATGACGTGTTGTTTATAAATACAACAGACAATTTGAACATACTACAACAATGCGGAAGCTTTGTCAACGAAACAGCATCTGCGGAAAGCGCCGAAAAAAGGGCGTCGAGGACGATTAATCTTCAAATGTGACACGCACGAGTTCATCGACGGACGTATGTCCTTCCAGCACCTTGCGAATGCCACTCTGCCGGAGGGTCAACATGCCTATCCTGATGGCCTCGCGCTTTACCTCATGTGCCGATGCTCCCTGGAGGATAAGATCTTTAAGTTCTTCCTTAATAGGCATAACCTCGTAGATTGCGAGTCGCCCGCGAAAGCCGGTATTGGCGCATGAGGGACATCCTCCTCCGACATAGCATCTGGCGTGCTCAAGCATGTCTTCCGAGAACCCGAGCTTGAGAAGCGCCTCGGGGGAAACCTTCTGTTCGCGCTTGCAGTCCGGACATATGCGCCGCGCCAGTCTCTGGGCGATGACCATGACGAGCGAAGACGAGATAAGAAACGGTTCAATCCCCATGTTTACAAGGCGCGTGACCGCACCGGGAGCATCGTTGGTGTGGAGCGTACTCAATACAAGGTGTCCGGTGAGAGCAGCCTTGACGGCGATTTCGGCCGTTTCAAAGTCGCGGATTTCGCCGACCATGATAATGTCCGGATCCTGCCGAAGAAATGAGCGAAGCGATGCAGCAAATGAGAGACCGATCTCTTCACGGACCTGCACCTGGTTGATGCCGAAAAAATTATATTCGACAGGGTCTTCTGCTGTCATGATGTTGATTCCCGGCCGGTTCAGGCGGTTCAGGGCCGAATAGAGAGTCGTCGTTTTACCGCTTCCCGTCGGACCGGTAACGAGAATCATACCGTACGGCTTGTCGAGAGCATCAAAAAAGCTTTGAAGCGCATCAGGTTCCATGCCAATCGCATTCAGATCAAGCTTCAGGTTTGCCTTGTCGAGAATTCTCATAACGACTTTTTCGCCGAAAATTGTGGGCAGTGTTGAGACGCGGAAGTCTATTTCGCGGCCCTTGCCGAATTTCAGCTTAAATCGTCCGTCCTGCGGCAGGCGGCGCTCCGAAATGTCGAGGTGCGACAGAATCTTGATGCGCGATGTCAGGGCATTCTTGATTTTCGCGGGAAGTTTGAGAACCGAGTGCAGAACGCCGTCTACGCGATACCGTACCTGCAGCAACTGCTCTGAAGGTTCGATATGGATGTCACTGGCCCGAGCCCGGATCGCCTCATAAAAAATATTATTCGCAAGCTTGACAATGGGGGCGTCGCCCGCGCGCATCGCGTCTTCTTCCTTGCGCGACTTTTCATCAACAACAGTGACCTCATCAAGAGCGCTGCCGACGACCTCATCAAGGTCATCCATCTGCAATTGATCAACCGGGTATTGATCGCTCGTGTCCTGTATCGGATCAAAGTCCGGATCGGAGACAAAGCTTTTTTCTTTTTTGAGCAGGCTTATGGTGTCGGGTGACGGCGGTGGCGGGAGAGGGGCATCCCCATTGAGCGGCTTTTGAAGCGATTTTCCTTTGTAGTAAGTTTCGACGACACTTTCGATGTCGGATTCTGATGCAATAACAACACTGACCTTCAGCCCGGTAAGAAATTTTACATGATCAACGGCGAATGTATCAGAGGGATCAGCCATGGCAATGACGACCGTATCTCCCTGTTTTGCAACAGGCATGATCTGGTAACGCTTCGCCGTGTCATAAGAAATGGTCTTCAGAAGACTGTGGTCAATTTTTTGTTGCGGGAGCTTGACGGAAGGAATATTGTATTGCCGGCTCAGAATAGCGGTCAGGGAATCTTCCGAAACATATCCGAGCTTGATGAGAACCGAGCTCAGTCGCTTGCCCTTTATCTTTTGTTCCTTGAGCGCATCAAGAAGCTGTTCTTCCGTGAGCAGTTTCTCTTTGAGCAAAAGGTTTCCGAGTGCGGAAGCTCCAAGTATCGCCATGTCTATGTTTATACTCTAACTATCCAAAGGAAGTCAACGGGTGAATAAGGATATCTTTCGGGCAGACTTCAGCGACTGCCGGAACAGCGGGCGCCGCTGTTTCACAGCGAGAATAAAAATGCCGTTTTCTGTTCAGCAATGAGCAAGGTCGGCGGATGCCTGATTATCCGCCGACGCGCAGTAAGCCGCGTGCGGGGAGCAATCTTTTGCGAGAGATTCCTTTCCGTGTGAGTAGATTTTTGCGAGGCTTATCGCATAGTATTTATACACGTTTAGCCGGTTCCGACGCCAGGATAGGCTCTGATTTCAGAAACGGCGTTGCAATTGCGGTTGAGGAGTGCAATGCCGGAGGCGGCACGCTTGGCTCTGTCAAGTTCAATGAGAAGGAAAACGTCAGCCAGCCTCCCTTATGTGTCTGGGTCCCTGTTCATTGAATACTGGAGACCATTGCGGGCACGTCGATTTCTTTTTACGACGGCTTTTGGGTAAACTATCTCTTTATCTCAAGGGATTGAGCATATTCGTCCCAAATGAAAGGCGACCGGACTGATATGGCAGTGACAATCCGCATTCCGTCGCCGTTTCAAAGATATGCCGACGGACGTGAGGCGATTGAAGTTGGTCCGGGAACGCTTGCAGATGTGCTTGCATCGCTTGAGCAGCAGTGTCCCGGCATTGCTGAGCGCATTCTTGAAAACGGCAGGACGCGCTCATTTCTCAATGTATATGTAAATGAGGAAGACATCAGATTCCTTCAGGGCGAGCGCACCGAGGTGCGGGACGGGGATGAAGTGGTCATTCTCCCGGCCATCGCCGGGGGCGGATACCGGCGGGGCTGTCGCGATGAAGCCGCATGGTAAGGAGGCGCCGTGAAAAAGCGGGTCAAGCTTGTGTTCCCTCCGCATCTGGTCAAGGAGCCCATTCTTTTTACTATTGCAAAGCGGTTTGATGTCATGCCGAACATCAGGCGCGCTCGCGTCACTGACGCTGTCGGAGAAATGATTCTCGAACTGGAAGGCCAGGAGAGCCTCCTGCAGCAAAGCATCGAGACGCTGCGGTCGCAAGGCATTGAGGTGGAGTATATTGAGGGAGAGATTTTTGAAGCATAGCCTGCGATTTCGTCATTCTTAAGGCACGCCTGCTCATTATCTGCTCTTTATTCTTTATTCTGAAATTGGAACGAACGGAGTGTTTATGCGAACAGAAGCGCAAAGCAATCACAGTTGTATCCGGCTGGGCTTAATCGGTCAGTACCGCTGCCTTTTCCCCGTCACTGAGTCCGCCCCCGTCATTAATCTGTATGAAGGGACCCCCCCGGCGATTCAGCAGGTCATCGAGAAAGTTCTATGAAATATGTCGTGATTATCGGCGACGGCATGGCGGACCGCCCGATTGCGGAACTGGGCGGACTGACTCCGCTGCAGAAGGCGCACACGCCGAACATGGATCGCCTTGCGCAGCAGGGCATCATCGGCATTTCTCACACAATCCCCCAGGGATTCCATCCCGGTTCGGATGTCGCCAATCTGAGCATTATGGGTTACGACCCTGCGCGCTATTACACCGGCCGGGCGCCGCTTGAAGCCGCGAGCATCGGCGTTGCCATGAATGACACGGATGTTGCCTACCGCTGCAATCTCGTTACGCTCAGAACCGAATCCGATGCGAGCATGACCATGGAGGATTACAGCAGCGGCCATATTACGACCGAGGAAGCCGGCGCAATCATCACCACGCTGGCGCATGAGCTCAAGAGCGATGCTTTTGACCTCTATCCCGGCGTAAGCTATCGTCACCTGCTTGTCTGGCATAACGGCAGCACCTCGCCGGTCTGCATCGCCCCGCACGACATCCTCGAGAAGAGGGTGGCAGAGTACCTTCCGTCGGGCAAGGGGAGCGATTTTATCCGTGATTTGATGAATCGCTCGGTTGCGATACTCGCTCAGCATTCTGTCAATAAAAAACGCATAGCCGAGGGCAAGCGCCCTGCAACGAGCATCTGGCTCTGGGGACAGGGGAAACGTCCTGCGCTGCCGAGCTATCAAGAGCAATACGGCATCAGCGGCGCACTTGTTTCCGCAGTTGATCTGACCAAAGGGCTCGGGATTTATGCCGGGTTTGAGATTCTGAAGGTGCCGGGCGTTACCGGCTGGATTGATACCAATTACGCGGGCAAGGCACAGTATGCGCTTGACGCGCTTGAACGTGTGGATTATGTATACATCCATGTCGAAGCGCCTGACGAAGCCGGGCACTCCGGCAATGTGCAGTACAAGCTGCAGGCCATTGAGGATCTTGATGCCAAAGTTGTCGGTCCGGTGCTGAAGGGTCTGAAAGAGCGCTTCTCTGAATACCGCGTTCTGCTCATGCCTGACCATGCGACACCGATTTTTGCCAGGACGCACACCAGCGAACCGGTGCCGTTTGTCATCTTTGACAGCCGCAAGCCGCTGAACCAGGCGGACCGCACCTATGACGAGCGCATTGCGGATCGGGAAGACAGCGTTGTTTTTGAGCGCGGCTTCACGCTGATGAATTTCTTTATTCGCGGCCAATGATCTCTCCGGCTGAAGTTGTCGACTTTATCCTGCATATTGACCGTTACCTGCAGATGTTCATTCATGCCTATGGAGTCTGGACGTATGCAATTCTTTTTTTGATTGTCTTCAGCGAGACCGGTCTTGTGGTGGCTCCGTTTCTGCCGGGTGATTCGCTGCTGTTTGTCTGCGGCGCACTTGCCGCGACCGGCGCATTTGACCTCGCCACCCTCATCGGCGTGCTGAGCGTCGCTGCGATTCTCGGCAATATCGTCAACTATCAGGTCGGCGCCATGCTCGGACCGAAGGTCTTTTCTGAGAGGGTTCGTTTTCTGAAGAAGGAATACCTTGACCGGACGCAACAGTTTTATGAAAAACACGGCGGCAAGACGATTGTCATTGCCCGTTTCATGCCCATCATCCGCACCTTTGCGCCGTTTGTCGCCGGCATCGGCCGCATGCACTACGGCAAGTTCACGTTCTACACTGTGGTCGGATGTTTTGCGTGGATACTGTCATTTGTCTTTGGCGGCTATTATTTCGGCAACATCCCGGTTGTCAAGAACAATCTTACCCTTGTTATCTTCATCATTATCGTTCTTTCGGTTTTGCCGAGCGTGATCGAAATTATCCGCCACCGGCGGGCACAGAAATAAGAATCATCCCGGAATAGTCATTAGCCCGACAGGACGAGCAACGCCGCTCATTCCCGGACGGCAGCTGCATCCCTGCAAGTGCCGCTTCGCCGAATAAATCCGCTTTGTTGCCCGTTCCGCCTTGCTTTGAGCGCATTGGGCTATTGCCAATGATAATTTTGGGATTATATTTTTGAACTGTGCAATCTGAGCATTTTCGGAGCGGTGCTGACTACCTGTGAATTTCGAGTTCCAGATCGTGGATGTGCAACAGGAGATGCCCGCTTTTTTCGGTTACGCTCACAACGAGAGGGTATATAGTGGTCACGGGGAAAAGCTGGGTCATCAGGTAGCCGACAATCTTCCCTTTGTAGGTTACTGTTTCCGCATCAATTCTCAGAGGCCCCGGCATTTTGGTCATGAAGTCCATTGCTTCGCTATATGTGCCGCGCGCAAGCGTTATGTCCGGCTGGGCAATCCTGATCGGAACAGGGCTGTCCGGGTGCTTCAGAAAGGCTATCCGCCAGAGCCAGCCCGTGCCGGATTCAAAAAGATAGGTTTCAAACTGCATAGCAGCCGGCGGAGCGGTTTTCAGGTCGGCTCGCTGTATGGATCCTGTCGTACAGCCTGTCATGAAAATCAGAAATACGCAGATAACAAGAAAAAAACGCAGACGCATGCGTCACCTCACATTGATATTATCTTTACAGTATACAGGAAGCGGGGCAGGCAAGAAAAAAGCCGGGGAGTGATCCCCGGCCTTGAGACGCGGAAATGCTTTGGTTTAAATATCGTAATAGAGAAAGAACTCGTAGGGATGAGGGCGCAGACGGAGGGCATCCACTTCCTTTGAGCGCTTATAGCTGATCCATGTCTCGATAGCATCCTCGGTGAAGACGTTGCCCTTGAGGAGGAACTCATGGTCTTCTTCAAGGCAATTGAGGGCTTCATCGAGGCTTGCCGGCATGGTCGGAACGGATGCAAGTTCCTCAGGACCGAGCTCGTAGATGTCTTTGTCGAGCGGCTCGCCGGGATGGATCTTGTTTTCGATGCCGTCAAGACCTGCCATGAGCATCGCAGCAAACGCAAGGTAGCCGTTGCAGGACGGATCCGGGAAGCGAACCTCAATTCTCTTCGCCTTTGGGCTGGGAGAGTAAGTTGGGATTCTGATCGAAGCGGAGCGGTTGCGGGCTGAATACGCAAGATTGACCGGCGCTTCGAAACCGGGAGTCAGTCTCTTGTATGAATTGGTGGTCGGGTTGGTCAGCGCTGCAAGAGCCTTGGCGTGCTTCAGAACGCCGCCGATGTAATACAAGGCATTGTCGCTGAGGCCTGCGTAGCCGTTGCCCGCAAAGGTCGGCTTGCCGCCCTTCCAGATCGACTGGTGGCAATGCATTCCGGAGCCGTTGTCGCCGAAAATCGGCTTCGGCATGAAGGTGACGGTTTTATTGTGGCGTCGGGCGACATTTTTTATGATGTACTTGAAGAGCATTAACTTGTCGGCCATGCGGACAAGCGAGTCGAAGCGCATGTCGATTTCTGCCTGGCCGGCGGTTGCAACTTCATGATGCTCACGCTCGACATAAATGCCGCACTTCTGCATTTCCATGCACATTTCGGTGCGGATATCAACCATGCTGTCGGTCGGGGGAACCGGGAAGTAGCCTTCCTTGTGGCGAGGCTTGTATCCGAGGTTCGGATTCTCGTCTCGGCCCGTGTTCCAGATGCCTTCGGCAGAGTCTATGAAATAGTAGCCGCTGTGGGCGTTCTGGTCAAACTGGATGCCGTCGAAAATGAAAAATTCTGCTTCCGGCCCGAAATAAACGGTATCGCCAATGCCGGTAGACTGCAGATACGCTTCCGCCTTCTGGGCGATGTAGCGCGGGTCTCTGGAATACGTTTCCTTGGTGATCGGATCGACGATGTTGCAGATAAGGCTGATCGTCGGATACTGCATGAACGGATCCATGAATGCAGTGGTCGCATCCGGAACAATCAGCATGTCTGAAGTATGAATCGCCTTCCAGCCGCGGATGGAAGACCCGTCAAATCCGAGGCCTGCCTCAAAAACCTCTTCGGTCAGTTCAGCGATCGGAACAGCAAAATGTTGCCAGATGCC
Source organism: Nitrospirota bacterium (assembly GCA_009773415.1). Taxonomy (GTDB): domain Bacteria; phylum Nitrospirota; class Thermodesulfovibrionia; order Thermodesulfovibrionales; family Dissulfurispiraceae; genus JAAYUK01. The sequence goes on from WSNO01000022.1 coordinate 58,032, forward strand.
CGGGAAGTCAAGGAACTTGAAGTTCACCATGACGGCCTTGTTTTCCTGGGCCATTTTGATTACGTCTTTCGGTGTCATGCACATCCTCCTTGTGTAGTGATGGTTGCCTGATTGCACAGATTGCAGATGGTGAAAAGCGGCTGTTCACAACAGCCTGTCCAGCACCCACCCGCAGCCGTATTTTTACATTGTTATACTGCCGATTCTCCCCGCTCGCCGGTCCTGATTCTGATCACCTCTTCAACCGGGCAGACAAAAATCTTGCCGTCGCCGATCTTGCCGGTTTTTGCCGCTTTTTCGATGACACTGACCACGGTTGGAGCAAGTGTGTCGGATGTTACGATCTCAATCTTGATTTTAGGAATAAAATCGACAACGTATTCAGCCCCGCGATAGAGCTCAGTATGCCCTTTCTGCCGGCCAAAGCCTTTGACCTCAGTCACGGTCATGCCCTGCACGCCGATTTCATTCAATGCATCTTTGACTTCATCAAGCTTGAACGGTTTGATGACGGCTTCAATTTTTTTCATGTCTCACCTCCTGCTCCTGTTTGGCTGATTTTCTGTGCGGAGAAAAAAGATTCGTAAAAAGCGAGCGCCCGTTTTTGATAGACATCGTAAAACTGTTCTGTATCAGAAGTCAGGCGGGTCTGGTCAATCGGTTCTGATGTGAGCCAGTCATAAACCATTTCCCGGTCTACTTCTATATGAAACTGCAATGCGTAAGCATGTGACCCATAGCGAAACGCCTGATTAGCGTACATGTCAGATGCCGCCAGACGGACGGCTCCGACAGGCAGTTCGAATGTTTCCCCGTGCCAGTGAAATACTTTGAAACGCTGCCAGACATCGCCTCCCTGCGGATGAGTGGCGAGCTTTAGCATCCTGAAGTCGCGGAGAGCAACTGTTGTCAGCGTTATATCGAGCCAGCCTATTTCCTTTTCCGGTCCCCGAAAGACCTTTGCTCCCAGAGCCTTTGCCATAATCTGAGCCCCAAGGCAGATGCCGAGCACCGGCTTTCTCTGAGAGATGAAACGGCGGGTCAGCTCATACTCCTGCCTGATGTATGAATACGAATTATCATCATTTACGCTCATCGGGCCACCGAGCATTACAAGCATGTCAAACTCTTCGGCCACGGGAACAGGTTCGCCGGCATACAAGTCTATAACGGAATAGGGAATGGCGCGCTGCGCAAGGTAACCTGCCATAGTGCCGGGTCCTTCCGATGAGATATTCTTGAGTACGAGCACGGACATAATAATAGTATTAAGCATTTTCCATGCCTGCAAAAAAATGCTTTTTTATCAATCAGCAGCATTCAGAATGCGTCGCGGTCTGCTGTTTTGTTGAGCAGCCTGTGCTGAAAAAAGAGGCAGGCTACAATTGATAGCCTTTTTCTCCATGCTGCGAGAGGTCAAGGCCGACGACTTCATCTTCCTCATCGACGCGGAGTCCCATGCTGATATCAATAAGCGTCAGCAAACCTATCGTAGCGCCGAAGGAGTAAAGGGCACTGACGCCGACCGCAAGAAGCTGGGTGCCGAAGAACCTGAAGTCCCCGAAGAGCAGACCGTTTGCGCCGGCATCATTTACTGCTTTCTGTGCAAGCAGGCCGAGCGCAAGGGTGCCGAGCATTCCGCCGACCCCGTGAACGCCGAATGCATCGAGCGAATCGTCATAGCCGAGTTTGCCTTTGACCATCAGCGCACAATAACAGATGCCGCCGGCCAGGAGCCCAATCAGCATTGCGGACATCGGACTTACAAAGCCTGCTGCCGGGGTTATGGTTGCCAGTCCGGCTATGGCTCCGGTAGCCGCACCGAACATGGTCGGCTTGCCGCGATGTATCCATTCGATCAGCACCCAGGCAAGTGTTGCAGAAACCGCCGATGCATGTGTTGTCACAAAAGCAGATGCAGCAAGCGCACCGGACGAAAGGGCGCTTCCGGCATTGAACCCGAACCAGCCGAACCAGAGCAGCCCGGCACCGAGCACCGTCATCGGCAGATTGTGCGGATAGATGGCTTCCCGCAGATAGCCGCTTCGCTTGCCGAGAACCATCGCTGCCGCCAGCGCTGAAATACCGGAAGAAATATGAACGACGATTCCTCCTGCAAAATCAAGGGCGCCCATGGTCCGAAGCCAGCCGCCGCTGCCCCAGACCCAGTGTGCAAGCGGATCGTACACAATTGTCGACCATGCCAGCGTAAAGACAAGGAAAGAAGAGAATTTCATGCGCTCAGCGACTGCTCCGCTGATGAGCGCGGGCGTGATCACCGCGAACATCGCCTGATAGATCATAAAGGCCAAGTGAGGCACGGTCGCGGCATAGTCGGTATTCGGTTCGACTCCGACGCCGCGGAGAAATGCCCAGTCGAGACTGCCGATAATGCCGCCAATGTCAGGTCCAAATGCGAGGCTGTAACCGAAAAGAACCCATTGCACAGAAATAAGCGCGATGGCAACAAAGCTCTGCATAAGAGTGCCGAGGATGTTTTTGCCGCGCACCATGCCGCCGTAAAAGAGAGCAAGTCCCGGCGTCATGAGCATGACAAGTGCCGCCGAAATAAGCAGAAATGCGGTGTCGCCGGTGTCTATCTTTGCAGGAGCGATGGCAGCCGGCTCAGCAAACGCAAATGCGGGAAGGAGCAGTATGCCTGAAATCGTCAGAATGGATTCCAGTAGTTTTTTCTTCATGATGCCTCCTTGTGAAAGCGGAAAATGGATCAGACAGCAGGTCTGGACTATGAGCGAAAGTCATGCCTGCTCATAACTAGTTGGAAAATAAAGATAGTTCTTTTGGCCTTCTTTGCAATCCAATACAAAAATGTCGTAAAAAAGAGCAATAATGAATCTATTTGCAACAAAAACAGCCGGATAGAAAAGCAGGCGCAATAATGTCTCGGCTACAATAATGTAGCAAGAATTCTTGAGGAATATGGCCGCCGCAACTCCTGTCAGCGGCTTTTTCTGCTATACATGTTTGCGATAAAGAGAAAGGTCCCTGCCATCAGGGTAAGCAGAGCGACCATGCCTGTGGCCTGATGCCAGTCTCCGCTGCCGGCAAGGGAGTATATGGCAAGAGGCATGGTATCGGTCTTTCCGGGGATATTTCCGGCAAGCATCAGCGTGGCGCCAAATTCGCCGAGCGCACGCGTAAACGACAGCACCGCTCCCGCCAGAAGTCCCCTCCTGGCAAGCGGCAGGGTGACATGAAGCGCGGCGGAGAATTCAGAATGACCGAGCGCATACGCGGCGGTTATCATGTTTTTATCGACCGACTCGATTGCTGCCCTTCCTGCCTTGATCATGAGCGGCAATGCCACGACAAACGAAGCGAGAACCGCCGCATGCCAGGTAAACATGATGCTATAGTCCAGCCATTCATGCAGATACCGGCCGATGAATCCGTTTCTCCCGAATGCGATGACAAGATAATAGCCGGTCACGGTCGGCGGCAGTACGAGCGGCAGCGTCAGGAGGATGTCGAGCAATTCCTTTCCCGGAAATTCCTTTCGGGCGAGCAGGTAGGCAAAACCGGTGCCGACGAGCACAACCAGAAATGTCGCGACCACAGCAACCTGCAGGGAAAGACGGAGCGAAAAGAATGCCGACTCGTCGAGCATGGCTATTTCATGGAGGCAAAGCCATGCCTTCTGAGAATCGACTGCCCCTCCACGGAAAGCAGGGTGGCGATGAATGCACTTGCTGCAGCCGGGCTTGGAGAGCTTTTTGTGACGGCGACCGGATACATTATGGCCTCGTGACTCTCCGCTGCGGCCACTGTTGCGATCATGCTGTCGTGTGGGCGGGCGGCAGCGTCGGATGCAAAGACGATTCCGGCATCCACCTCGCCGCGGGCAACGTAGTCCATGACCTGTCGTACGTTTTCTGCAAAGATTAGCTTGCTCTTTGTCGCTTCGGCAACCAAATAATAAGAAAGCGTCTCCATGGCATACCGCCCCGCCGGTGACGTCTTCGGATTCGTTATGGCAATACGCTTTACCGACGCGGAGGCAAGATCGCCGAAAGCAGCCAGGCGCGGCCCCTGTTTAGGGGTGACGAGCACCAAGCTGTTTCGGGTGAAGTTTACCCGCGTCGCCGGGGCAATCAACCCTTTAACTGCGAGATCATTCATTTCTTTCTGAGCGGCTGAGGCAAAGGCATCAATCGGTGCTCCGCCGGCAATCTGGCGGGCAAGATCGCCGGACGCTCCAAAATTGAACCGCACCTTGGAGCCCGGATGCCTTGTCTCATAGGCTCTGCCGATTTCCTCAAACGCTCCCATGAGGCTCATGGCTGCGGATACGGTAATATCGGCAGCGGCGACCGAACCGGTCAGCAGAGTCGACAGCAGCGCAAGCGAGGAAAAAAAGGTCGTCAGCGGGCGCATCATCATCGGTATCGCCATGGAGTCCTCCTAATTCATCATTTCATATGCCTCGCCGATCCGGGCGGCGAGGACTTCCGTTTCCATGTCCTTGTTGTCATCGAGTGTTCCGCAGGCATCAGCGCGACATTGGCGGCAGTGGCTCATCTGCTGCAGATGTGTTCCGCAGATGAGCCTCAGCAGGTGGATCTCCTCCCGTGACGGACGCGACAGATGCGAGAACTCCGCCTGCGGATTGAGCGGTATGATGTTGTGGATATCCGCTCCTGCTTTGCCGGCTTTTTCGGCGACCAGCGGGATTTCGGCGTCATTCACGCCGGGAATCAGCACGCTGTTGATCTTGATGAGAAATCCTGCATTGATCGCATTGGCAAGTCCTGACCACTGATTGGCGACCAGAAGCTCCGCCGCCGCCCGTCCCTCATATCGTCTGCCCCGGTAGTTCACCCAGCGGTAGATTCGCTCCGCAATTTCCGGCCGTGTGGCGTTGATCGTCACGGTAACACTTTTCACGCCGCACTTCATCAGATCCTCGATGCGATCATTCAGCGCGAGCCCGTTCGTCGATACACAGAGGATCAGGTGCGGAAACTCGCGATTGATCAGTCGCATGGCTTCGAACGTCGCATCGTTTGCAAGCGGATCTCCTGGTCCTGCAATGCCGATAACCGTGAGCCGCAGATCGCGCTCAACCAGATTGCGCACCCGCTCAACTGCTTCGCCGGAATTCAGCACCATGCTGGTGACGCCCGGTCTCGATTCATTGGCGCAGTCATATTTCCTCAGGCAGTACCGGCACTGGACATTGCAGGCAGGTGCCACCGGCAGGTGAATGCGCCCGGTCTTGCCATGGGCATCTCGTGAGAAGCAGGGATGATTTTTCATCAGCGATGTATGGTCACGATGCATGCTGTCCTCCTGAACGTCAGTCATGATAGGAAAAGCAAGACCGATGCCAACGGAAAAAACGTGACAAAACAAGATTGAGATGTTTTATGAGAACAAATTCAGAGACAATAAAGTAGAATATGCAACAAAAATGATATAAATGTGTATTCGTCTCTGAATTTTGTCGGAGATCATTCACGCAGCACAATGGTTGTGCTGTCGGCAGGGTTCTCATCAGGCCGCACTACCACCTGGCCATAACTAACATGGTACACTATTTGATTGCAGAAAAAGGAAGGTTTTCACCATGTCAGCAAAAATTTTTACGACCGATCAGACCCAGCTTCGCTGCATTCAGTGCTCCCACGTTGCGGACCTGCTCAAGGAGCGGAAGTTCCAGTGTCCGAAGTGCGGAGACCTGTACGATGTTGTCCATGATTTCAAACCGCTCAAAAAATCCTTCAGCAGTTATACCGCGATGTTTGACAGCAGGGCAGCACGTGCATTCAGCGCGAGCGGAAGCCTGCTTGAGCGTTCGGGGGTATGGCGTTTCAAGGAATGGATCATGCCGTATCTGCCCGAAAAATATATTGTCTCTCTTGGGGAAGGCAACGTCCCGATCGTGCCGGCCGGCAATCATCTGCGGAAGTGGATCGGCGGCGGCGATGTCTGGATGATTCTTGAAGGCATGACGCCGACCGGGTCATTCAAGGACTTCGGAGGAACGGTTATGATGTCGGTCGCCAAGGCTGCCGGCATAAAGTATGTAGGGTGCGCGTCGACCGGGGACACCTCTGCGATGGTGGCTGCCTATGCTTCCGTTGCGGGCATCAGGAGCGTGGTCATCCTTCCCCGTGGCAAGGTGACTGCTGCCCAGCTTGCGCAGCCTCTTGTTCACGGATCAACTATCATTACGCTTCCGGGCGATTTCGATGACTGCATGCGGGTTGTGCGTGAACTGGTTGCCGGAAAGCGCCTTTTCCCTGCGAACAGCCTGAATCCGACGCGCATAGAAGGTCATCAGGCGACGGTTTTTCTGACCGCGCAGTTTTTCGGATGGGAACTCCCCGACTGGATAGCTCTGCCGGTCGGCAACGGCAGCAACTGTTCCTCCGTAGGCAAGGCATTGCGCCTCATGAACCAGATGGGCTACAAAGGATCATCTTCCCGCATCCTTGCGTGCCAGTCTGAGGCGGCAAACCCGCTTGCATCATCATGGATGGAAACCAGAGCGGCGCATAAAGAAGTGACGACCTCGGACTGGCGCGGCATGTACAAGCCTATGAAGGCCGGCGAGACGACGGCTACCGCTGCGCGCATCGGCGATCCGGTCTCCCGGGACAAGGTCATGCGGGAGATTATCCAGTCCAACGGCATGATGAATGTTGTTTCGGAAAAGCTGCTGAATGAAGCCGTTGCGGTATGCGGCAGGGATGGGTATTTCGTGTGCCCGCAGACCGGCATAGCGCTTGCCGGCGTGAAGCTGGCGGTTGAGCGCAAGGCATTGAAAAAGAACGAGCGGGTTGTGGTCGTATCTACCGCCACCGGCCTGAAGTTCACCGAATCGGCTGCGTGCGGTCTCCAGAAGAACATCCTCGAGGCCGGGGACTGCGCGACCGAGACGGTTGCCAAGCTTATGGGTGTGTAAGAGGATTGTCCGTCGCACGGAACAATTATCAAACCGTTACGGTCAGTATTTCGGCAACGATTTCCGGATGTTCGGCGATGAGCACCAATTCATCATCGGTCAGCGGCTTGAGGGTCTGGAGATTCGCAAGCTGCACGAGTTGAAGAACTCGCCGAGCTGTCGCATCGTCGGGGAAAGATACTCCGAGCCGCTCATATACATGACGGAATCCGCTCAGCCCGCTGTAAGCGCCCATTGAGATTATGCGGCCCGTTTCGGTGCAGAGCGGCTCACCTCTGCCGACCAGCGACGGTTCAAATGGTTCATAGCATCTGCTGTTCTTGAGCACTCCATCGGCGTGAATGCCGGATTCGTGCGCGAACGCGTTCATGCCGACTCCCGGCTGCATGATCGGAATCGGAATACCGAACGCATAGGAAGCGTACCGTGCTATCTTCCATGCCTGTGACAAATCGAGCCTGCTGTCCAGCGGTATATGTTTCAGACCGGGCGAACAGTTGAGCGCAAGCAACGTCGTCACGAGGTCGCAGTTGCCGGCGCGCTCGCCGTAGCCGTTCACGGTCGTATTGATGTAAGCGTCAACGCCCGCCTCCGTTGCCGCCTGCGCCGCAGCTATGGAGCTTGCAACGGCAAGCCCAAGGTCATTGTGGCAGTGCACCTCAATCGGAAGCCCTGTCGCAGATGATAGTGCGCCGATGCGTTTATGAAGCATCACCGGATCATCCAGCCCGAGGGTGTCGCTGTAACGGATACGGTCGATGCCCGCAGCTTTTGCGGCCGCAGCGAGGTCGCAGAGCCGCTCCAGAGGCGCCCGCGACGCATCTTCCGCGCCAAGGCTGATTGACTCAACCCCTTTATGCCGTGCAATCTCCGCCGACTGGAGAAACGACGCAAACAGGTCGGCGAAGTCTTTTCTGCCCTGAAATTTAGCGCCGATCATCACATCGGAAGCGGGAAACGAAAGGTTGAGGTGCCTAAGACCCGGGCAGAGCGAGAGTGCAGCTTCTACATCGTCAGACACTGCGCGGCACCAGCCCTGCAGCCGCAAGGTGCGGATGGCGCCGTTAGCGGCAAGCTTCAGGTTTGCATTGATGTAACCGATCTCGTGCCTGATTGTCGGAAAGCCGATTTCGCTCTGAAAAACTCCCATCCGGTCAAGATAGATATTCAGCAGCGTCTTAGCGAGTTTCGGAATCAGAATGCGGGAAGCCTGTGCTCCGTCACGGTTGGTGACGTCGATGATGGAAACCATGCCGCTCACGGGAGCCCTCCTTTTTCCGGAAAAATGAACAGCGGCCGGACATGGTCGCTGCTACACAATGCCACATGCTGTGCTTCGGGGAGATGCCCGGTCACACCTCAACCTGGACCTGGCACTTCTTTGCGCAGGTCTTGATGCAGGCTCCGCAGCCGATGCAGTCTTCCGGATGCGCGACCGACATGACCTTGTTGCCGAGGTCATCGCCGTACTCATCCTCGCCCTCAAAGGGTTTCTCGATAAGCTCCAGAACAGTGCGGCTGCATGCCTTATAACACCTGCCGCAGCCGATACATTTATGCATGTCGATGGAATCCAGAAACCGGGGAATCCATTCCATTCCACCGCGTGTGCGTCCTGTAATTGTCGCCATTCTCAGCCCCTCCTCATCAGTGTATCCGACAAAAAAATGCGTATCATTTTCTGTCTGGTTCCCGACACCTGCCCCGGAATGCGGGAACCCGACAGGAGACTACGATAGTGCTTCACTGCCGGCTTCACCGGTTCTGACGCGGACTGCCGTCTCGATGGGGCAGACGAAGATCTTGCCGTCGCCCCGCTTGCCAGTTGCGTTTACCTTGATGATAGACTTCACAACCGGCATCACCACATCATCAGGGACGACAATCGTCAGATGGCGCTTCGGCACATAGAGAGCAACTTTGGGCAATGAATGCTCCACTGCATAAGCTGAAGGCGTCGGCATAAGCTTGACCGCAGTGCAAAAGTAATCGGGCAGCTCGGAATCCATCTCCGCGCACATCGCCCCCTTCTGCTTTCCCCGTCCTTCAACACTTTGGATCGTCATTGACGAATAGCCGAGTTCGTCCAGTGCATTCTTCGTCGCGGAAAGTTTGTCGCGCCGGATGATTGCCGTTATCTCTTTCATGGTTAGAGTCCCTCCTCTCCCGTTCTGATCGTGAAGGCGGTGTCTACCGGGCTTACAAAGATCTTTCCGTCACCGATAAAACCGCTCCGTGCCTTGTCCTGAATCACCGCGACTACTTTATCGACTTCGCTGTCTTCGACAACCGTCATCAGCAGTGTCTTCGGCAACTCATCATAGTGAATCGGCCCCACCTGCAAGCCTTTCTGCTTGCCGCGTCCGAAGACGGGCATTTTTGTGAGCGAGGGAAATCCTGAGCCCTCAAGAGCGAGGACCACCTCCTGCTCCTTTTCCGGACGTATGAAAGCCCGTATCATCTTCATAATCCCTTCCTCCTTGATGTATGCGTTTTGCATATGCCTCTTCCGACTGAAGAAGCTGTTTCTTGCCTCGTGATCCCAGTCCTGTGTATCGAAGAGTGATGAATCCGGTTTTCCACTGCCTCTACTGGTTCAGCACCTTTCTCAGCCACGGCGGCGGGGAGGTGCGCACCGTCTCCAGAAGTCTCTCCAAGGACTCCTGAATGGTCACAATGCTATTGACCTTGATCGGCATGATGCCTTTCTTTACGAGCCGTGCAGCCGAGGGGGCGCCGATTTCGGTAAGGCAGATAATCTTGCAGTCCGCAAGCTTATCTGCCTTATCCTGAACCTTCTCTTCATGTTCCAGTCTCATGCCGCGTGTCGCGACGACCGCCTGATCGATGCCGTCAGCAAACTTTCTGAGTTCCGAGAACGAATAGGAATCAGGGGTCATCTCGTAAATTGCAAACATGCCCGCGCGGCCAAAGTGTTCATCTACATGAATGCCGTCAGTTGTAGCAAATCCTATCTTCATCTCAACCTCTCCTCTGTATCAGTGCTTTGTCGCGAGCAGATTTCCGACTTCGTTCACCAGCGCAAGCGCCCCGCGATATCCGACGGATACCCGCAGCGGCGCCCCGAGTTCTTTATGCGATGGGAATCCAATCTGCAGCAGCGGAATTTTGCGTTGTTCCGCAATCAGTTGCCCGTGAGCGCTCGTCAGAATCAAGTCGCACTCCTCCGGCAGATGGGTTAGATCCCCGATGACAACCTCCTGTGCCTCAATGGCTGGCAGCGATACCGCATCACCCGGCACGACGGCGCGGCTAACTTTCGCTCCCATGTCCGACAATGCGCGGGAAAGTGCCAGTGCCTGATCCGGTTCAACTGCCAGCGCAATCCGCCTGCCGCCGAAGTAGTAGTGTGCGTCGCGCATGCCGTCGACCAGCATTCTCCGCTCCCGTTCGTAGCGGGCAGGGATCGGGCGATTGCCGAGAACCGACAGTGTCTCCAGAAGACTATCGACCTCTGCGATATCAGCTGCTCCGCGGAATACGCGATACCCCATGCCGTAGCGCTTCGCAAGAAGCTCGGCGGCAGGCTCAAGGCTCGCTCCGATTACGATGCTGAAGATCACTCCGGGAAGCTCATCCAGTTCCGCGCGAGTCGTTCCGCCGACAGCCAGAGCCGATACTCCATTCCGGCTCCCGTCGAGTGCACTGAGATCAGGGACCATGATCGGCCTGATGCCGAATGATTCGATAATGTCGCGCAGTTCGTTGACGTCTCCCGGCGTCAGATGCATGCCGGCGAACACCGCCACTGCGCCCGATGTAATGCTTGGCTCCGATCGCTTGGGCACCGGGGACGCGGTCAGAACAGCCTCAAGGAGCGATGTGACTGCTGCGGCATAGCCCTGTTCCATGCCTCCCAGAAAGTCCGGTGTCCGCACCTGTATAAAGAGGGTGTCCGGATATCGCGTCTTCAGCTCCCCGACTGCAGCGGTGACATCGTCTCCCTTTACGTCCGAAAGACCGGTCGTGAGAATGCCGACGACCTCCGGCGTACTTTTCTCAACGGCAGCTCCGGTCGCTGCAATCAACCGGTCTTCGCTTCCCATGACGACGTCTTCGACAAACAGCTTTGAACTCAAAAGCGAGATGGGTTCGCGAAAATGGTTCGTAATGAGCACTTTCCCCAGAAACGTGCATCCCTGCGCACCGTGCAGCACCGGAAGCGCGGAGTCTATCCCCTGAAATGCAATCGCTGCGCCGAGCGCCGGAGAATGCTTCAGCGGGTCCAAGCACAAAGCTGATTTCAGATTCCGGAAAGCACAAAGCTGATTTCAGATTCCGGATTTCCCGCTTTTTGGCGGGGAATGCGGCAGTCTCTGAACCGGTGTCCGCACTTTGCAACATCCGACCGTCTTGCCTGTTTGCAAGCGGCAGATGCCGGACATAGAACTTTATGCTGTTGCTCAGGTCTTCAGCAATCTTTACAATGCCTTCATAGCCCGCATACGCCGCGTGGCGCTCCTGATTGACATCGATAAACGGATAGCCTTCCTTGACCGCGAGATATTTATTCCTTCCGCCCGCGACGAGCATGTCCGCACGGCTGTCGCGCAGCAGTTTCAGCAGATTTTTTGGCGTTACATCCTCGACCAGCGGAGCATTCGCACCGAGAATCTCGCGCATTTTTTCCTCGTCTTCGCGCGTGCTTTTTTTTGTGCCGACCGCAGCGATTCCGATGCCGAGATCCATCAGCGCGGAAATGAACGACCAGCTCTTCACCCCGCCGGTGTAGAGCACTGCCTTTTTCCCGCTGAGATGCGCGTACGGAGCAAGCCGACCTGCGAGAAGCGTCTCCTCCCGTCCGATCACTTCTTCCGCAGCTTCCGCCAGTCCTGCATTGTGCGCCTTGAGTCCTGCGCTGATGCTTCTGAGTGCCTTTGCCATTTCAGTCTTGCCGAAAAAAGAGACTTCCACATACGGAATGCCGTATCTCGACTCCATCTCTTTTGCGACGTTGATGAGCGCGCGGCTGCAGACGACGACATTCAGTTTTGCGCGGTGCGCCCAGGTCAGTTCCTCGAATGCAGCGTCCCCGGTAATGCGCGAGAGCACACGCACCCCGACTGCTTTCAATACCGGTTCGACCTGCCACAGATCTCCCGATATGTTGTATTCACCGACCAGATTAATATCGGCATCGGTCGTGAAAAGAGCCTCTTCTGTGCCGATGACATGTTCGAGCAGCACTTCGCCGGCAATCCGGTTGCCGAGGTTCTTTGGTCCGACGAAGCCGGGAGCGTTGACGGGAATAACACGAATACCGAGTTCCGCGCCGGCATTTTTGCAGACTGCATTGATGTCCTCTCCGATCAGTCCGCTGACGCATGTCGCATGCACAAATATCGCTTTGGGATGCGCGGCTGCATGGGTCTTTCTGATAGCCTCCAGCAGCTTGTCTTCGCTGCCGTAGACGATATCCATCTCTCCCATGTCGGTCGTGAACCCGCGACGGTGCAAGGCTCCCCGGGAGGAGAACGTGCCGCGACCCTCCCACGAGTTGCCGCAGCAAGCTATCGGGCCGTGGACCAGATGGGCGGCATCTGCTATCGGCTGCAGCACGATCATCGCGCCGTCGAATGCGCATGACTCGCCGCCGCGAGACCGGCATACCTTATCGATCGAGGATGATTCGCCAACAGCAGGTAAGCATCCGTCAACCGCTTCACCTGTGGTGAATCGTGCGGATGACTGACACCCAGCCTGCAGGAGCTTGTCCGTACTTGTCGTCATCATAGCAGCCTCCCTTCCTTCATTAATACCTGCCTGACTTCTACTTCTCACCTGCTTTTTACCTGATTACGTCAAAACTTGTTGTGTCGATTGTCGAGCGATCCAGCTCATCGAGGATGGCGTTTACAATCGTGGTTACGATGTTCAGTGCGCCCTGATACCCGATTATCGGATACCGGTGCAGATGATGCCGATCGAAGAGCGGGAACCCAAACCGGATCAGCGGCGTCTTCGTATCGCGCCAGAGCAGCTTCGCGTATGAACTTCCGATCAGAAGGTCGACCGGATCGGTGAACATCAGCGAGCGGAGATGCCACATGTCCTTGTTGATGTACACCCTTCCGCTGGCGCCGAACGGACGGGATGCCAGCAACGCTTCCATATCTTCTGCAAAGGTTTTGTCGCCGTTGGTACAGACGATATGCACCGGCTCGCCGCCCAGCTCCATAAGAATGCTGACCATGCCCATCAACAGGTCAGGATCACCGACGAGGGCAAAACGTTTGCCATGCACGTACGGATGGGAATCGATCATTGCGTCAACCACCCGACCGCGCTCTTCCTCAAGCTCCTTCGGAATTGCTTTGCCGGTAATTTTGCTCAATTCATCGAGAAACTCGTCGGTAGTGCGAATACCGATCGGCTGCTTCACGAGAAATTTCTGGTTCCAGTCCTTCTTCATATGCTCCACGGACTTGAGCGTTGAGTATTTCTGAAGCACCACCGTTGACGATGCATTGATGGCATCTTGGGCATCCTCAAGCGTCGTAAGCCCGCGATAAAGCTTCGCTTCTCCGGTGTTCGGCGAATCGAGCGAATCGCTCACATCCGAAAGTATTACATGTTTGACATCCATGAGATTCAGCATACGTTTGATCTCGCGATAGTTCCCGATATAGGGATCGAAGCCCATGATCACATTGGTCTTGCCGTTGGGCTCGCCGCTTTTGCCGGCGTTAAGGCTCGACAGGATCCCCTTCATCATGTTGTCGTAGCCGGTGATGTGCGATCCCGCAAAGCTCGGAGTATTCGCATACGGAGTCAGCAGATCCGCCGGGATGACGCCCTTTTCCTTCGCATTCTTGATATAGGCGTTCAGGTCATCGCCGATGACTTCAGCAATGCAGCTCGTAAAGACCGCCATCATCTTCGGCTTGTAGAGTGCATATGCGTTTTCAAGACCTTCGGTCAGGTTGTTGACGCCGCCGAATACCGCCGCATCCTCGGTCATCGAGCTCGAAACACCCTGTACCGGCTCTTTGAAATGACGGTTCAGATGGCTCCGAAAATACGCCATGCAGCCCTGAGCTCCCTGCAGAAACGGCAGGGTATTCTCAAAGCCGAGCGTCGCGTACAGGGCACCGAGAGGCTGGCACGCCTTTGCCGGGTTGATCTTGATATGCTTGCGGGCGAAGTTTTTCTCCTTGTAGTCATCGGTCTTCGTCCACTCCGATACCCGGGCTACTTCTTCGCGCGACGGGCAGTTTTCAAACTCCCGTTTGCGCTCAAACTGCTCCTGATACTCAGGCTCCCTGAACAGCTCGCTGTGGTCTTTTATCTTGAGTGAGATCATGCTATCCTCCAGTCCTATCCGTTATGCACTCTTTTTCCGGCGAATAAGGCTCCATGTAGGGCTGTTCACCGTTGCATCCATGTCGCGGGCAAAGACCGCGAATCCGTCAAAGCCGTGGTACGGACCCGAATAGTCCCACGAATGCATCTGCCGGAACGGAACGCCGAGTTTGTGGTATGTGTACTTCTCCTTGATACCGGCGCCGACGAGGTCGGGGCGGACACGATGCGTAAACTCCTCGAGTTCATATTCGGTTGCGTCGTCCATAATGAGCGCGCCTTCCTTCATCTCCGGATAGGTCCGCTTGTAATCGTCGTTGTGTGCAAATTCGTAACCGCTCGCAACCACTTCCATGCCGAGGTCTTCATAGGCGCCGATGGTGTGGCGCGGGCGGAGACCGCCGACGTACAGCATGACCTTCTTGCCTTCGAGTCGCGGCATGAAGTGAGCGATAATCTTGTCCATCTTCGGCTTGTGCTTCGCAATGACCGCTTCCGCCTTCTCCTTGACAGTATCGTCGAAGTGCGATGCAATCTTCCGGATGCTTTCGTATATCTTTGTCGGGCCGAAGAAATTGAACTCTGTCCACGGCGTGCCATACGTCTCTTCCATATGCCGGCAGATGTAGTTCATCGAACGGTAGCAATGGATGAGATTCAGTTTCGACTTGTGCGCAATGCCGATCTCGTTGACGCTCGCGTCGCCGGTATACTGAGCGATGACCCGCAGTCCCATCTCTTCGAGAATTTTTCTTGATGCCCATGCGTCTCCGCCGATGTTATAGTCGCCGATCAGTGCCACATCATACGGTGTTTCTTTTTCAAGCATTCCCTTGCCAAGCACATAATCCTTGATATTGTCATTTGCGATATGGTGACCAAGCGACTGGCTGACGCCGCGGAATCCTTCGCAGCGGCACGGGACGATCGGCATGCCGTCAAACTCCCTCGACTTCTTCTTCGCTACGGCCTCAATGTCGTCGCCGATGAGCCCAACCGGGCATTCGGAGAGAATACCCATTCCCTTGGCAAGCGGGAAGAGTCCCTTCAGTTCGTCCAGTGCGGCATCGAGGTTCTTGTCGCCGCCGTAAACGATGTCGCGTTCCTGAAAGTCGGTGGTAATGTGCATGGCACCGAATGTGTCGACGCCGGTCTGCCCGTTATAGTAGTTGCGGCGTCCCCACCAGCTGTACTGTCCGCAGCCGATCGGTCCGTGGCTGATCGTGATCTGGTCCTTCACCGGACCCCAAACAACGCCTTTGGCACCCGCATACGCACAGCCGCGCACTGTCATGACGCCCGGTCTCGATTTTACGTTCGCCTTGACCTGGCAGCTTGCACACTGTCCGGTCGGATCGTTCGGCTTTACGTGGCGTGCACGTTCCTTTCTCGTCTTCTCCGGGTATATGTCGAGAACTTCATCTATCATTTTCTGGGTTTCTTCAATCGCCTTGCTCATCGCAATCCTCCAAAATGAGTAGTCAGAATTCAGAATTCAGACGTCAGAAGAGCTGATTTGTTTCGCTCTTGAATTCCGGATTCTGTCGTTATGCCACTGCTTCCTGGTCCAGAATGCCGAACTCTACCAGCAGGGTTTCGAGTTCATCCATGCTGAGCGGTGTCGGAATGACCAGGTTCCTGTTCTCGGCGATCTTCTTGGCGAGACTCCGGTACTCATCTGCCTGCGGGTGCTTCGCCGAATATTCGATAACCGTCATTCTGCGAAGCTCCGCGCGCTGCACTTCGTTATCGCGAGGGACGAAGTGGATCATCTGGGTCCCAAGCTTGCTTGCGAATTCGGTGATCAGTTCATATTCCTTGTCGGTCTTGCGCGAGTTGCAGATGAGTCCGCCGAGACGAACGCCGCCGCTCTGGGCATACTTTAAAATGCCGCGGGAGATGTTGTTTGCCGCGTACATCGCCATCATTTCACCTGAGGTGACGATGTAGATTTCCTTTGCCTTGCCTTCGCGAATCGGCATGGCGAACCCGCCGCAGACCACGTCGCCGAGGACGTCGTAAAACACATAGTCGAGATCCGGCGTATAGGCGCCATTCTCTTCCAGAAAGTTGATGGCGGTGATAACGCCGCGACCCGCACAACCGACGCCCGGCTCCGGACCGCCGGACTCCGCGCAGCGGACACCCCTGAACCCGGTCAGAAGCACTTCATGGAGTTCGAGGTCTTCAACCGTGCCACGCTCGCGCGCAAGGTCCATAACCGTGGTCTGCGCCTTCTGATTGAGAATGAGCCTGGTCGAATCCGCCTTCGGGTCGCACCCGACGATCATTGCCTTATAGCCTGCTTCCGCTAGTCCGCTCACAATGTTCTGCGTTGTTGTGGATTTCCCGATCCCACCCTTTCCGTAAATTGCTATCTGCCTCATGGTCTCCTCCTTGTGGTGACTGGCGTGATTTGTTTTCTTTTGATTAGTGCAATGCGCGTGCCAGATGGAAAAGAATGGCGCAGTTGAGCCAAAAGGTAAAGGCTCGACGGGTACGAGAGTGTTTATAGTGATACAAAAATGAATTAATCGCTACGCAAAAGAATGGAAAAGTGCCTTAGTGAAACTCCCTGTGACTTAAAAAAACTACGGCTTCATCGTCAGTGCAATTCTTTTCCTCTGCAGATCAACCTCAACCACGGTGACCAGTACCTTCTGATGCACCTTGACAACATCATTCGGGTCTTTGACGAACTTGTCGGCAAGCCGACTGACATGAACGAGACCGTCCTGATGCACCCCGATGTCGACAAACGCACCGAAGGCGGTGACGTTGGTGACGATGCCGGGCAGCTTCATGCCGGGCCGCAGGTCTTCCATTTTTTCGATGCCCTCGGCAAAGCTGAATGACTCGAACTGCTCACGCGGGTCGCGACCGGGTTTGGCGAGTTCTTTCAGAATGTCCTGCAGGGTCGGCATGCCGACGGTGTCGGTCACATACTTTGCAAGCTGGATCATTTTTCTCATCTGGCCGTCTTTCAGCAGTTCCTGCACTGAACATGCGAGGTCTTTTGCCATCGTGTCCACGATATGGTAGCTTTCGGGGTGCACGGCGCTGGCATCAAGCGGATGCTCTGCATCGCGTACGCGGAGAAATCCGGCACACTGCTCAAAAGCCTTGGGGCCGAGCCTGGATACTTTCTTCAGATCTGCCCGTGATTTAAAAGGGCCGTTTTCGTTTCTGAACGCGACAATGTTCCCGGCAAGCTGGGGGCCGAGGCCAGACACATAGGTCAGAAGCTGCTTGCTCGCTGTGTTCACTTCGACGCCGACCGCGTTGACGCAGCTCATGACCACGTCGTCCAGCCCTTTCCTCAGCTGTGTCTGGTCGACATCATGCTGGTACTGGCCTACGCCGATTGATTTGGGGTCGATCTTCACAAGCTCCGCAAGCGGATCAACAAGCCTTCTGCCGATCGAGACCGCGCCGCGGACGGTGACGTCGTGATCCGGAAACTCCTCGCGGGCGGCTTCGGAGGCGGAATAGACGGATGCGCCGCTCTCGTTGACCATGACTACAGAGATGCTTCGCGGCAGGCCGAGGCTCGTAATGAAGGTTTCGGTTTCACGGCTTGCGGTGCCGTTGCCGATGGCTATGGCTTCGATATCGCATTTGGCAATAAGGTCTCTTATGGTTGTCGCAGCCCTGGCAGTGCCGCCCTGGGAAAGGATGAAGATGGTGTCATTGTGCAGAAGCTTGCCTTGCCGGTCGAGGCAGACGACTTTGCAGCCGGTGCGGAATCCGGGGTCGATAGCAAGTACCCGCTTTTGTCCGAGCGGCGCGGCGAGCAGCAGATGGCGGAGGTTTTCGGCAAAGACGCGGATTGCCTCGTCGTCGGCGCGCTTCTTTGTCGCAAGGCGAAGCTCCGCCTCCATCGACAGGCAGAGCAGGCGCTTGTAACAGTCCTTGACGGCGAGTCGCACCTGTTCCGATGCTGCACCCTGTCTCTTCACGACGAGTGATTCAATTGCCGTAATCGCATCATTTTCGGCCGGGGTAGCCCGAAGAATCAGAAATCCTTCAGCAGCACCGCGCCGCATGGCGAGGATGCGATGTGAAGGTGTCTTGACAGCCGGTTCTTCCCAGTCGAAATAGTCGCGATACTTTGCGCCTTCTTCTTCTTTGCCCGCAATGACTTTGCACTTGAAGGTTGCTTTGTTCGCAAAAAGTTCGCGCATCACTGCCCGTACAAGCTCATCCTCATTAATCGATTCGGCGATGATATCGCGCGCTCCGGCAAGAGCGTCTTCAGGAGTTTCGATCCCTGTTTCTGCATTCATGAAGGCTGCGGCTTCAGCAAGCGGATCGGCGTTTCCCTGCTCAAAGATGCGCAGGGCAAGGGGTTCGAGTCCTTTCTCTTTCGCGATGGTTGCCCGTGTGCGACGTTTGGGCCGGAAGGGAAGGTAGATATCTTCAAGCACCGCCATGGTTTCGGATGACTCAATTTTTCTTTTCAGCTCATCTGTCAGCTTTCCCTGCTCCTGGAGCGAATTAAGAATAGCCTCCCGCCGCTTGTCCAACTCACGAAGCTGATCCATGCGGTTGCGAACGACGGCTATCTGGACTTCGTCCAGCGTGCCGGTCAATTCCTTCCGGTATCGGGCGATAAACGGCACGGTGGCGCCTTCATCAAGCAGTTGCGCGGCGGCCGCAACCTGGCCGGGCAGGACGCATAGTTCGGAGGCAATTACGGCTATATGATTTGTCATCCTGTCTCCTGTTTGTCCTTATGCATGGTTCGCGTGCGTCTCTCTGGAGTTGTTCACATGATCGGGCTCATATTTTACCACGGAGTCCCCGATTCAGTCCGGCCCGGTCATTCGGCCGTGAGCAGTTCCTTGCATTTCGTCCCGCCTGAGCTGTTATCCGACAGTTGCCTTGAACAGTCTGCGGAAGACTATATCAAACATGTTGTATATAATAATATGATTGTGCGGAAGTTCGACAGCGAACCGGTTAGGAAGTGCGGAGCGCAGTACGCAACACTTCGCTGTGTCTTCACAGATGAGGAGGAACGATGAAGGTTTATATCGACGGACAGATCATGGATGTTGCGGATGCAAAAATATCGGTTCTCGACCACGGGCTGCTCTATGGAGACGGGGTGTTTGAAGGCATCAGAATATATAATGGAAATGTCTTCAAGCTTCGTGAGCATGTAGAGCGTCTGTATATGAGCGCAAAGGCTATTCTGCTCAGCATTCCGATGACGCAGGATGAGATGGAAGCGGCGATTCTTGACACGGTTGCCGCAACAGGACAGCGTGACGGCTACATCCGGCCGATTGTGACGCGCGGCGTCGGATGTCTGGGGATCGATCCGTCATCGTGCGAGAAACCGAGCGTCATCATCATCGTCGGTGATATACGTTTGTATCCTGCAGAATACTACGAACAGGGCATGGAGATCGTCACGGTGCCGACTCGCCGTATTCCGTCGGACAGCCTCGATCCGCGCATCAAATCGCTCAACTATCTCAACAATATTTTGGCTAAACTGGAGGCAAGGCAAGCTGGGTGCCTCGAGGCGATCATGCTGAATCACGAAGGGTTTGTCGCCGAGTGTTCGGCAGACAACATCGGCATCATCAGGCGCGGTGTCTTGAGCATTCCCTCAGCGCATAACGGCGCTCTTGACGGAATCACCATGCAGACGGTTATCGAACTGGCGCACGGACTGAACATTCCTCATCAAGCGACCTCCCTTACCCGCTATGACATCTACAACGCGGACGAGTGCTTTCTCACCGGAACCGGGGCTGAGATTATGCCAGTTACGAAGATAGACGGGCGGATCATTGGTGATGGCAGGCCGGGTCCGGTAACCGCACGGCTGCGAGCTGCCTTCACACGGAGGGTGTCAGTCCGCGAAGCATAGCCGCGACCGTTATTGAACGGTTTTGTTCTATTGTATCGGCGGGAGCGAAGAGAGAGACTGTTCAGGAAGCAGCTTGTGAAAGCGGACATGAACTGCATAGTCCTCAAATGGGTGAGCATGGACCGCAACGACGCTGCCGGTCAGTACAGCATCGCCGGCAGGGATCGTCAGTTTCATGCCAAGCATCCTTCCCAAAAGCATGCGGGCATCATCCCGAACCGTAATCTTCAGATGAAACGACAGACCGCACTGGGAGATATCCGAGAGTTCGCCGCCGAAATCGTTCCCTGTGAGAACCCCCTGCGCATTCAGCAACTGAAATGATACGGTGCCGGATAGCCTGAAGCGCTGATGCTCACGCCGATTCGGTTCTGCAATCTTTTCTGCATCCCTCTT
The DNA here is from genome assembly GCA_009773415.1 of Nitrospirota bacterium. Taxonomy (GTDB): domain Bacteria; phylum Nitrospirota; class Thermodesulfovibrionia; order Thermodesulfovibrionales; family Dissulfurispiraceae; genus JAAYUK01. The sequence goes on from WSNO01000022.1 coordinate 78,563, forward strand.
TTTTGCAAGGCAATACGCATGGAGTTTTTCTTCAAGAGCCGGCAGGGACTCCTGCCATGACTTGAGCACCGCTTTGTCCAGATACTGGATTTCAAGAGGAGAGAGCGCAGTAAGCGTCCGGGTGCAGATCGTGTTTGAAAAGAAGGACATCTCGCCGACCACATCACCGGGGCCGACCCTCTGCAGCAAGGTTTCGCGGTTATTGTCCATGCACGTGATCTTGGCTTTTCCGGCGTTGATGAAGTAGAGTCGCGGGGCGAACGCTCCCTGGCGGAAAACCGGAGCATCGACATCAAAGCGCACCTTTCGGAAAGCATAATAGAGCGCGTTCGTTTCTTCCTGCGTTAGTCTGCTGTAAAGATCCGCCCAGGTGCTCAGGTGATTTGAGGAGATAGCCGCGCGCTTTTCCTCTTCGATAAGCTCACCGGATTTGACGATCTCCGAAAGGGCGAGCGCATCGACCTCAAAAAGCCTCATGCGGAGGGCTTCAGCCCTCGGAAAGTTTTTTTCTTTTGCACACAGGACAATCAGTTCAAAAAGGAGGGCAACCGCGGCTTGGGTATTGTTTTCGGCAATATGCCGCTCAACGAGTGCTTCATGCGCTTCTTTGTGTTCCGACATGGCGCTCCCCCTTCGAAAGTCCCCGCTGTTTTTTACTATAGCTGATTGTTTCCTCATCGGCAAAGAAAAGGTGTGCGGGGCTCTCGCTTGCCGCATGGTATAATGCTCCGATGCGATTTATTGCCGACCTTCATATTCATTCGCGGTATTCACGCGCCACCAGCAAGGACATGTCCCCGGAAACTCTCCGGCGGTGGGGACAACTGAAAGGCGTCGCCGTGCTCGGCACCGGCGACTTTACGCATCCGCTCTGGCACAAAGAATTGACGGAAAAACTTGAACCGGCCGGCAACGGGCTGTACCGGCTGAAAAAAGTTTTCGCCGCAGATGACATTCCCGCCTCATGCCAGGCCGATACCTTCTTCATGCCGAGTGCCGAAATCAGCTGCATCTACAAGAAAAACGGCAGGACGCGCAAAGTACATGCGCTTCTCCTTGCCCGGTCGCTTGATGATGCCTATCGCATCAGTATCGAACTCGCAAAAATCGGAAATCTTTCATCCGACGGCAGGCCGATTCTCGGACTCGATGCAAAAAATCTGCTCCGTATCGTGATTGAAACTGCGCCGGATGCCTTGTTTGTTCCGGCGCACATCTGGACGCCGCACTTTTCGGTGTTTGGCTCGGAGTCGGGGTTTGACTCCCTGCTGGAGTGCTTTGAGGACATGACTCCGCATATCCATGCGATCGAAACCGGGCTATCGTCCGATCCGCCGATGAACTGGCGCATTGCAGAACTTGATGGGATCACGCTTATTTCGAACTCCGATTGTCATTCAGCGGCAAAGATTGGCCGGGAGGCAACAGTATTTGATGCGGAAATTTCGTATGATGCAATTATGGCGGCAATAAAGACAAGGCAGGGATATGCCGGAACGATCGAGTTTTTCCCGGAAGAAGGAAAGTACCATGCGGACGGTCATCGCGCCTGTTCGATCTGTCTTTCCCCGAAGGAAACGTCACGACACAACTCCCTCTGCCCGGTGTGCGGAAAACCGGTCACCATCGGAGTTATGCACCGTGTCGAAAAGCTGGCGGCGCGTGATGAAGGATTCAGGCCGGAGAAGGCTGCGCCATTTCGCTCGCTTATTCCGCTGCAGGAACTGATAGCCGAGGCGTTCAATGCCGGGGCCGCGACGAAGAAAGTGCAGGCCGCGTACTTTGATCTTCTTGAGAAGTGCGGCAATGAACTGTCGGTTCTCATGGATGTGCCGATGCGGGCTATTCGAAGCGCAGCGACAGAGCCGAACATTGCCGGGGCAATCGACCTGATGCGAAAAGGGCATGTGCATATTGCGCCAGGATACGACGGCGAATACGGCAAAATCAGGATATTTGAGAAGGTTGCTCCACCCGAAAAAAAAGGGCAGGAAGTATTGTTTTAAGAATGCAGAAGTCAGAATGCAGGAGAACAGCCCTGCGGCGAAGCGGATCGCCATCACCCATTGGTTTGCGCGGTTCATATCGTTACTGAAAGGTAGGGGTGATTGATGAAAACAAATGATCCCGGCGCAGGCAATGCCGTGTTCAAACCCTGCGGCGCTCGTCATGTGCCGCGGCCTGTTTTAACCGGACTTGATTTGTTTGAGAAGCGCTGGCCCAGAGTTCTGCGCGGCGCGCGGGCCGGCCTTGTCGTTCACCCTGCATCGGTCGATTCCGCGCTGAGTCATGCAGTCGACCGGTTTTGTGCCGCGAAGTGTTGTGAGCTGACCGCACTTTTCGGCCCCCAGCACGGCATTCGCGGCGAAACGCAGGACAATATGATCGAATGGCAGGGCTACCGTGACCGCAAGACCGATCTTCCGGTACACAGCCTGTACGGCGCGGTGCGCAAGCCTACTGAGAAGATGCTCCGGGATGTTGATGTGCTTGTGGTCGATCTGCAGGATGTCGGCGCCCGCTACTACACCTTTATCTGGACGCTTGATCTCTGCATGGAGGCATGCGCCGCTCTCGGGAAGTCTGTCATTGTTCTTGATCGCCCGAATCCGATAAACGGCGTTGATTCTGAAGGCCCTGTGCTTGATCCGGAATATGCTTCGTTCGTCGGGCGCAAGCCGCTGCCAGTCCGACACGGAATGACCATCGGCGAGGTGGGGCGGTATCTGCGCGAACTCTATTATCCCGAGCTTTCCTATCATATCATCCGGATGGAAGGCTGGCAGCGCGGCATGTGGTTTGATGAGACCGGCCTGCCGTGGGTGCTGCCGTCGCCGAATATGCCGACGCTCGACACCGCTATTGTCTATCCGGGAATGTGCCTGCTGGAAGGAACGATGCTCAGCGAAGGACGCGGCACAACGCGGCCTTTTGAGATGTTTGGCGCTCCCTACATCGACCCTGATAAGCTTGTTGCAGCGCTGCGTGAATATCGGCTGCCGGGCGTCTTCTTCCGGCCGCTTTCGTTCCGGCCGACGTTTCAGAAGCATGCAGAAAAAATATGCGGCGGCGCTCAGATGCATGTGACAGATCGCTCCCGTTTCCGCTCATGGGAGACGGCTGTTGCGATTCTGAAGGCTGTGCATGATCTCTACCCTAAGCGGTTTGCTTGGAAACAGCCGCCGTATGAATACGAGACGGTGAGGATGCCGATTGATATTCTTGCGGGAACAGATCGCCTGCGCAGGCACATCGAATCCGGCACGCCGCTCCGCGACATGCAGCGGGGGTGGCTGGCACAGCTGAAGACGTTTACCGCAAAGGTGCGTCCGCATTTCCTGCTGTATGAGTAGGCTGCATGCGGCATTTATTCTCGCGGCCGGGCTGGGAGAGCGGCTTCGTCCTATTACCGACGTTCTTCCCAAACCGCTTCTTCCGCTTTGCGGGAAACCCTGCATTGAGCGGGCTGTCGAGCAGATCATGCGTTGCCATCCGGTGCACCTGTGCGTAAATATGCACTACAAGGTCGATAAAATCCGTTCCTGGGCTGCCGCTTCTCCGCATGGCGAACGCACACAGTTTTACCACGAGCCTGAGATTCTCGGCACCGGCGGCGCTCTGAAAAATGCGGCATCCTGTCTCTCGGGCGGAACATTCCTCGTCCATAACGCCGACATCGTCAGCACCATCGATCTCCCGTCCATTCTCGAACGACATCGAGCGGACGGCAATCTGGTCACGCTCGCGGTTCATGATTATCCGCGGTTCAACACGGTTTGCGTTGCTGCTGACGGGATGTTTGACGGACTTATGCGGGCAGGCATAAAGCAGCCTCAATCCGGACTTCGGGCATTCACCGGCATCGCCGTCTATGAACCGGAGTTCCTCGCATTTCTGCCTGACGGCATTTCGCATCTGACCGATGCCTGGCAGAGTGCCCGGGATGCGGGACGCCGCGTGGCGGTTGTTGATGTGAGCGGTTGTTTCTGGTCGGACATCGGAACTCCTGTAACCTATGCAAAGGCGGTTTTCGATCTTCTGCGGGCTGACGGAGAGACGGTCTTCATTCATCCGTCTGCAAAAGGCTGCGGACGGAGCGACTATCAGGGATATGTCGTCGCAGAGGCAGGCAGCAAGCTCGATGGAGCGAAACTAAAGAACTGCGTTGTTCTGCCGGGGTGCGATGTCAGCGGGCAGCATATTGAAAATGCACTTGTGCATGCAGGAGGAATTCTGCCTCTTTCTGCAGCGGAGTTATTCGGCCGCGGCGCCGTCGAAATGGTCGAGATTGGTTTCGGGGGATCAGACCGGCGGTATTTCCGCATTGCAGACGGCGGCAGCAGTGCTGTGCTCCTTCAGTGCGCACGGCGTGATGAAGAGTTTGAACGTCAGGCCGCGTACGCAAAATTTTTTGCGAAGCAGGGAGTCCGTGTTCCCCGGCTGTCATCGATTGCCGCACATCAGGCGGCAATGCTGTTTGAAGACCTCGGCGACATTTCCCTTTACAGCTGGCTGAGATGCAGCCGTTCTGAAGGAGCCGTCGAGGCGATGTACCGGAAGGTGCTCGACCAGCTGGTGCAGCTGCACGCTGTGGCGTCTGCACATGTTCATGACTGCCCGCTGCTGGCAGAAAGAGTCTTTGATTACGACCACCTGAGATGGGAGACCGCCTATTTTTGTGAGCAGTTCGCAATCGGGCTGCTCGGTCATGACGACATCGACCGGAGACCCCTTGATGAGGAATTTCATCTTCTCGCACAATCAGTCGATGCGGCTCCGCGGACGATTATCCATCGGGACTGCCAGTCGCAGAACATCATGCTGAAAAACAACACGGAAGTTTGCCTGATAGACTTTCAGGGAGCACGCCTTCTGACGCCTGCCTACGATATCGTCTCGCTGCTGTGGGATCCGTATTATCGCCTTGATGGTGCGCTGCGGGAGCGTCTGGTAACGTACTATCGTTGTGAAATGCAGAGCAGAACCGACACGTTCGATGACGCGGCATTCCGGCACGCGCTGCTGCCGTGCCGCTTGCAGCGGCACATGCAGGCGCTCGGAGCGTACGGCTTTCTTTCGCAGGTGAAAGGGAAACGGTCATTTCTCAAACATGTTCCGGAGGGGATGAGACTGCTGAAAGAAGATGCGCGGGAAGTGCGGGACAGGTATCCTGCTCTTGCCGCACTGATTTCTGGGTTGGAGGTCGTCCCGGCACAATAGAAAACGGCGGACCGCATGCGCAGTCCGCCGCAAAAAAAGTCAGCCTACTTCGATGTCTTCATCGGCGCGCCGCAGCAGAGAATTTCGCACATGTCAACACATCCGCATGCCTTGTCGACAGTAACGATCAGTCCGCATGAAACGCATGCAAACTTGCTTCCCTGCACTTTTGAGTTCTTTTTCGCTGCCGGTTTCGGTGCGGTTTTCACTGCGCTCTTCGGTGCGCATTTTTTCGTGCCGCATTTTTTTGCCGGAGCCGCTTTTTTCGGTGCTGCCTCTTTCATGGTTTTTGTTGGCGCTGCTGCCTTCTTTGTTGCCATGCCGCCTCCTCTGCAGGTAGAGTAAAAGATGCCTGATTATACCAGAACAACCACGTTATGAACCGCTCTTTCCGACATCTTTACACACCGCCGGAGCCGCTCAGAATCGGGTCGCTGCAGCTTTCGATGCCGCTCATTCTGGCTCCGATGGCTGGCATCAGCGATCTGCCGTTTCGCACGCTGCATCGCCGGCATGGATGCGAACTCGCATTTACCGAGATGATCAGTGCCCGCTCGCTCGCATACGGGAGTCGGCAGACGCTGACTATGCTTTCAATTTCGGACACTGACAGACCGGTCGGCGTCCAACTGCTCGGCAACGACCCGGACATGCTTGTCCGGACTCTCGACATTATCCACACGATGCCTTTTTCGCTCATCGACATCAACGCTGCCTGTCCTGTCCCGAAAGTGACGAGCCGCGGCGAGGGTGCAGGACTGCTGCGGGAAGATCCGAAGCGCATTGAAAGGCTTGTCGGTGTGGTCGTGCGGGCAACGCACCTGCCCGTCACCATCAAGATAAGAACCGGATGGGATGACGATTCATTGGTTGCGGTTGATGTTGCCCGTGCCGCCGAATCCGCAGGGGCAGCGGCTATCTGTGTGCATGGCCGCACCCGTATGCAGCGCTACGGCGGGCGGGTGAACCGTGGGGCGATTGCGGAAGTGAAGCGGACGGTGAACATTCCGGTCATTGCGAGCGGAGATGCTTTCTCGCCGCGCCTTATTCTGCGAACCTTTGAGGAGACCGGCTGCGACGGCGTCATGATTGCGCGCGGAGCGCTCGGCAACCCGTGGGCGTTTCAGGATGTCATGCAGTACCTGACCACCGGCGAATACAGCGACCGCCGGTCCATTTCTGAAATATGCTCCGCAATGCATGACCATCTTGAGCTCTGCTGCGAATATTACGGCGAACGGGGCGGAACGGTGCTCTTCCGGAAGTTTTTCACCTGGTATGCAAAAGGCATCAAAACGGGACGGCAGTATAAGGAGCGGGTCTTCAGCGTGACGGAGCAGGCTGCAATGAAAGCTGTCATCTGTGAACTTGAACAGGCCAATCCGCAGGTGCTCCCGCTTTACGAGGCTTATGACAAGGAGATGCTGGATTCAATGCCCGACAGCCACGGGCGGGCCGGGAGCAGCTGAAACGGCGCCTTTAAGTGAACTACTCCCCGGTCTGAAGCCCGGGGCTTCGAGGCCTCAACATGCTCAACCTTGACCTGCGGCCAAGATAACGCATGCACAGAGATACCTCCGCTCAGCCAAATCCGGGCGGCCATTCATCCCCAGGCTTCAAAGCCGTGGGGTTTTCTGGCCGATTTTGATAAAGATTTATGAAAGAATAAGTAAACTTAATTAGCATTATAAAAAATAATTGCGACATACTACACTCTGTCTATTTAAATTTATGCTGTGTCTTTAAGGAGGTTTCTTATGAGCTTTCGCCTGCGTGATATAGTCATCTTCAAAAACTGGCCAATGTTCTGGAAAATCTCGCTTATGCCGATCATGGCCGTTACTTTTTGCGGTATCGGGATACTCGCTTTTGTCGTCCCGTTCACAAAGGAGAACTTTTTTGCCGTCGCTGTTGTGCTGACGGTCGTTTCGGCAGTGGTTACCTTAATGACGTTTCTTGTCGGCGGCGGTTTTATCACAAAGCCGGTGAAACAGTACGGAGCGCTGATGCAGGGGTTCTCCGACGCGCTGGCTGCGCGCAAGGGCGACCTGAGAGACAGGCTTTCGGTGAAGGGGCAGGACGAAATAGGCGTCCTGGCTGCCGACATCAACAAGGTTATGGATTCCTACGGTGAAATGGTTGACACCACCCTGCGGGTGGCTGGGCGCGTCGTCAACACGACGCATGTGCTGAACGACAATGCAAACAGGATGGCGTCCGGCGCGAAGAAACAGGCCGCGCAGTCGCACCAGATAGCGGTCGCCGCCGAAGAGATGAGCCAGACTATTAACGATATTGCCCAAAACACCGCATCTGCAGCTCAAACGGCAACGAAGGCCCTGGACATAGCGGGCACTGGCCGGGAAATGGCGCAGCATGCAGTGGAGACGGTGAATCAGGTGCATGTTTCGACCACCGAGCTTGCAGACATGGTGGAACGCCTGAACAGCAAGGTTTCGGAGATCGGCAACATCGTCGGTGTCATCAAGGACATCGCAGACCAGACGAATCTGCTTGCTTTGAATGCTGCCATCGAGGCTGCGCGGGCCGGGGAGCAGGGCAGAGGCTTTGCGGTTGTGGCGGACGAGGTGCGGAAGCTTGCTGAAAAAACCATCAAGGCGACAGCCGAGATTACCGGCAAGATTCAGGCGGTTCAGGACGAATCTTCAAAGACGACCCAGAGCATGAACGATACCGCCGGAGAAGTAGTGAAGGCCGACGCCTCGATCAAGGAAGTCATGGGCGCTCTTGAAGGTATTGTGGAAGCCGTTATGTCGGCAAACGATCAGGTAACCCGGATAGCGACAGCCGTTGATGAGCAGTCTGCCGTAGCGGAAGATATCGTCAAAAATATCGGGACCACCTCCGTCATATCCAAGGCAAGCGAAAGCATGGCCGGCGAGGTTGCAAAGGGGTCAGAGAAAATCCGCGAGATAATAGAAGCGGATCTGAAGGCCGCCTTTGAGGGGTTCAGGACTGTGGGAAGCGATGGCGCACTGCTTGATGTGCTGAAGGGCAGTTTCCGTTCGTACCAGTTTCACATCGGCGACGTTGTAAACGGGAAAGTGCCTGTTGAGGAGGCTCAAACCCCTGATCAGCACTCAAGCCGGATGGGGAAGTGGTATTTTGGAAACGGGATGGCGCTCTTGGGGCACTTAGATGGGTACAAGCGGCTGGCTCAGCTTCATGCGCGGATACACCAGCTTGGCAAGGACGCTGTTCAGGCTGCCGCCGCGAAGGATTCGCGAGCTGCCGGTCTGCACAGGGAGCTGACCGCCGCGATAGCGCAAATCCAGACCGACATAGACGCGGTGAAGGTTGAAAGCATGAATCAGAATGAGCACGGAGCAAAAGGGTAAGCGCGGGTCAGCTCTCTTTTGGATAGGCTGTGCGGAGGATCCTTTCGGCGTCTCCATTTGTTCATGCTCAGAGCGCATGCGGGCCGGTTATAGCACTACTATATCGAATTCCTTGAGTGTCTGCGCAAGCGACGCAATCGGCAGGCCCATTACGTTAAAGTAATCGCCGTCGATTTTCTTTACCAGCAGTGCGCCGAACTCCTGAATGCCGTAAGCTCCTGCCTTATCAAACGGCTCGCCGGTTTTGATGTAAGCTTCAATCTCTTGGGCGGTCAGTTTTCTGAACCAGACAAGGGACTTGACCGCTCGCGTCCGACTCTTTCCTGAAGCTGCATCAAGAATTGTATAGGCGGTGATAACAGTATGGCATCTGCCGCTCAGGCGCTTGAGCATCCGGCGCGCATCATCGGCATCAACCGGCTTGTTCAGGATGTCGTTGCCGAGCACGACGATGGTGTCGGCGGCAAGGATCAGATCCTGCGGGTGGTGATGAGCAACACATGCGGCCTTGTGGCGCGCAAGCGCCTTTGCACAATCTCTCGGCGACAGCCGGTCATTGCATACCTCTTCGGCATGAGCCGTACTGACCCTGAACTCAAGACCGATGCGTCGGAGCAGTTCTTTTCGGCGCGGGGAGGCAGAGGCAAGAATAATGGTTCGCATACGCTATTATAACGATATTCCAAGGAAGCGGTGAGCATGCAATCGAAACAATACGTACGAACAGGCACGTTTCTCAGCCAACCGTGATTCCTTTGATTTTGATGCGCCGTTTCGGTAAACTTGAGGACGGATTGCCGGAGGGCTTTTATGCTTACATCTGATGAGTGGCAGTATGTTTTTGAGCGGCTCTTTTTTGTCACCGAGCGTCTGCTCGTTTTTGACAGTCTGGACGATGTTTTCAGCCATATCCTGCGCACCGCCGTCACGTTTGCCAAGGCCGACGCGGCCTCTATTCAGGCCTTTGACCTGAAGACCGGCAAGATCCGGACGGTAGGAGGCGAAGGGCTGTCTGATGAATACATAAAACATGCTGCCGAGAACGTCGGCGAAGGCATTGCCGGCAGGGTTGTGGCGGAAGGGAAGCCGTTTTTCACGAATGATGTAACAGAGGAGTTCTTTTCCGACCACCGCAGGCAGGCGCGTGAAGACGGGCTGAAGGCCGCCATGTCGGTGCCGCTCAAGACAAAGGCCGGTGCGGTCGGGTGCCTGACCGTTTTCCGGAAAAGTGCGGAGTCGTTTGCGGATCAGGATCTGCTTCTTATGAGCATTTTTGCTTCGATTGCGGCCGAAGCGATTGAAAAACGCGGGTTCATCTCTTCGATGAAACAGCAGGCTATCTTTGACCATGAAACGGGTCTGTATAACCGCGGGATGCTGCTTAAGATGTTCGATGCCCAGATGAACCTTGCATTCCGCCACCAGCAACCGATCAGCGTGGTAATGATGAAAATTGACGATTTTGATGAATATGTCAGTATGAACGGACCACTGCTCGGCAATAAGCTTCTTCGGGACTTCGCAAAGACTCTGCTTGAACATTGCCGGAGGTCCGATATCATCGGGCGGGTCAGTGAAGATGCCATTGTAATTGTCCTGCCCCTTGCTCGCGGAACCCAGGCTGTTTCTCTGTGTGCAAAACTGCGCGCGCTGATTTCCCGGGGCAAGCTGCTTGATCCCGGTGCCTCGGGTCAGTCGCAGACATTCAGCGCCGGCGTCAGCGAATATCCCCGCGACGGCGATACGGTGCAGGTGCTTTTAAAAAAGGCGGAGGCCGCACTGGTCGCGGGATGCGTTGAGGGGCGTGATCACACAACAGTCTGGACCGAGAAAGGATTTATGGAATGAGAACAACCACATCAAAAGCTCTGTTCAAACAGGCACAGGGGCTGTTTCCGGGCGGAGTGAACAGTCCTGTCCGCGCATTTCGTGCCGTCGGCGGCATGCCGCTGTTCATTGAAAAGGCGAAAGGTTCCCGGCTGTATGATGTCGACGGGAATGCATTTGTCGACTATGTGCTGTCCTGGGGGCCGATGATTCTCGGCCACGCCCATCCGGCTGTTGTCAAGGCTCTAAAGAGGGCAGTGGATAAAGGCACAAGCTACGGCGCTCCCTGTCCTCTGGAAATTGAGCTTGCGAGGATGATTAAGGATTTCTATCCGTCGATCGAAAAAATGCGCATGGTCAGTTCCGGCACCGAGGCGACCATGAGCGCAATCCGCGCGGCCCGAGGCTTCACCGGACGCGACATGGTTATCAAGTTCGAGGGTTGCTATCACGGCCATGCAGACGGCTTGCTGGTAAAAGCGGGTTCAGGTGCCACAACCTTCGGCGTTCCTGACAGTCCCGGGGTGCCGAAGGATTATGCAAAGCTCACGCTGACCTTGCCGTTTAATGATGCCGATGCCTTCCGGGCGGCGATGCGCCGCGACGGAAAGCGGATTGCCTGTGTCATTGTCGAGCCGGTCGTCGGCAATATCGGGTGTGTCATGCCTGCGCTTGGCTTTCTTGACACACTGCGGGCTGAGACATCCCGTTCCGGAACAGTGCTGATTTTTGATGAAGTCATGACCGGCTTCAGGGTCAGCCGCGGCGGCGCGCAGGAAGCCTTCGGCATCACGCCGGATCTCACCTGTCTCGGCAAGGTCATCGGAGGAGGGCTGCCGGTAGGCGCCTATGGCGGCCGGGCCGATATCATGGAAATGATTGCGCCGGAAGGACCGGTGTATCAGGCCGGAACGCTCTCCGGCAATCCTATAGCCATGACCGCCGGAATCGAGACGCTTAAGGTTCTAAAGAAGAAATCGACCTACCCGGCGATCGAAAAGACGATGCAGCATCTTGCAGAGGGACTGAAAGATGCGGCGGCAAAGGCAGGTGTTGCAACGAAGTTTTATCGCGCCGGCACCATGTTCTGCACCTATTTCACAGGGGTTGAAGTAACGGATTATGCAACGGCGAAGACGGCTGACACGGCGCGCTTCGGCCGTTTTTTCATGAAGATGCTGGAGCAGGGCGTCTATTTAGCACCCTCGCAGTTTGAGGCCGGGTTCGTTTCGCTTGCTCACGGGAAGGCAGATATCGACGCGACGGTCGGTGCCGCCTACCGGGCATTCCGGGCAGTGCGATAGTGGCCGGACAGCCCCCCGAAAAGCCGGTGTTCCGGCAGATTTTTGAAGCAAGCACTGTGGGCATCCATCTTGTGCTCTGCATTATTGCCGGTGCGGTGGCCGGCTATTTCATGGATCGCTATTTTGGGACATTTCCCTATCTGTCACTCGTTTTTTTTATTCTGGGCGTCATTGCGGGCTTTCGTGAAGTCTTCCGCATTGCCCGAAAGGCGGACAAGGCTGCTGATGGAACAGATGCTTCAAAGAATTTATAGGCTGGTATTCATCGTCATTCCCTCACTTGCGCTCGGCGCAGCCGGCATATGGTGGGGCGAATGGCTCATTCCGTTCAGCATCGTTATCGGCGGAGCGCTCTCCCTTGCGAGTCTGAGAATTATCGCCTGGTCGGTGCGGCGCTTCCTCGGAACCGGCATGGGGCAGCCGATCATTATCGGCATCAGCACCCTGAAGATTTTCGCAATGTTTGCCACAATGGTCGTGCTTGCAGTTTTCGGGCTGCTGCATGTCGTCGGCATGGTGAGCGGATTTACGGCAGTCCTCTTTATCACTACCATTGAAGGATATCGTGCGGCGCGGGCAGGAACAATATGACCTATTTTGTCCTGGCCGTTCTTATTGCAGCGCTTGTGCTTTTCGCTTTGAAACTGACAAAAATTGCTATTATTTTCATTGCCATAGCTGTTGTGCTCATGATTGTGCTAAAGAAAATGCGCTCAGGCTGGACATGGCCAGGCAGATAAACCACATCAAAGGCACCGACATGAAGTACAGTTCCTTCCTGAAAAGCAAGGGGGTCGCGTAGGATACGTCCGAAAAACAGCACCTGTTCAGAAGCGGGGATGTTCCTGCCGCCACTGCCTGGGCGACGTTGAAAAGGCATGAGACTTCCAGAGGCCGGCGCGCCGAAACCGCGCTTTTTTCTGCGCCGCCGCCAGGCGCTTTGCGTATTTCACATTCGGAGGGACAGTATAGGCAAGTGCATACCCGTTCGCGACCATCCGTTCATTGAGCAGCACGTTGTTTTTCGTCCACCCATAGGCAAGCAGTCTTCCGTAGCGGTCACGCTGCTCAACATCAAACTCCAGCCTCACCGCAGCGCCGTTTATTTGCATCAGCCTGCGCAGATGTCGCCTGGCTTTCCGACCCCACGGAGCCTGCCTGATTTCGGGGGCGTCAATTCCGATAAGGCGTACCTCTTCCCGGCGTGAAGGAGCGCCGGACGACCGGATTCCTGACACGATTATGCTGTCGCCGTCCACTATTTTGAGCACGCGCCACTGTGCTGCATCAGCGCGGAGAGGGAAGGTGCAGAGCAGGGCGAAGGATAAAAGAACGGAGCAGAGAATGCGTGTATAATAGTTTGTGCGCATTGCATAGTCTATCATGCAGGGAGCAAAGGTGAGGCGGGGCGGAGACAAAAACATTGTTTTGAGCGGCTTTATGGGAACCGGCAAGACCAAAGTTGGCAGAACGGTTGCCAGGCTCGCCGGGATGGCTTTTATCGACGTTGACGAGGAGATAGAAAAGCGCTCCGGAATGTCTATCCCGGATATGTTTGAAGCGCTCGGCGAGCCTGAATTCCGCCGGCGCGAGACCGAAGCTATCAGGGATATCTCAGCCCATCAACAAACAGTGATTGCAACCGGGGGCGGCGCGGTCGTCAATCCGGAGAATGTCTTTCTATTGAAGCAGAACGGCCTGATCGTCTGCCTGACCGCTGCGGTCAAAACGATTTTGAAGAGAGTCGGGGCGAGCGGAAACCGTCCGCTCCTCAAGGCGGAAAACCCTGAGCAGCGCATTGGCGAGCTTCTGACAGCTCGGCAGTCGTTTTATGAACAGGCTGATATCATGGTAAAAACAGACGGCAAAAGCCCGCGGACTGTCGCTGAAGAAATACTGGAGCGGGTTGCTGCGTGGGACGCGTCGGGGAAAGGATAGGCTCTATGCAGTCGTTGCAGAAGGTTCAGGTCAGGCTCGGCAAAAGAAGCTATGCGATCACTATCGGCGGCGGAATTCTTTCCCTGCTCGGCGAACAGCTTACTCCGCTGGGGTTTTCCCCGAAAATCGGCATCGTGAGCAACCCGACTGTATTCAGGCTTTACGGCAAAACGGTCATGCAGTCGCTCCGGAATGCCGGATTTGAACCGTTTTCGGTGCTCATCCCTGACGGAGAAAAGTACAAGACTCTGAAGTATGCCGAAAAAATCCTCACAAAGTTGCTTCAAGAGCGTCTTGACCGGAAATCCTGCCTTGTGGCGCTCGGCGGCGGCGTCGTCGGCGACATCGGCGGATTTGCCGCATCGCTTTACATGCGCGGCATAAGTTTCGTTCAGGTTCCCACCACGCTTCTTGCCCAAGTGGACAGCTCGGTCGGCGGCAAGACCGGCGTCAATCATCCGCTCGGGAAGAACATGATTGGATCATTCTACCAGCCGCGCCTGGTCTGGATTGACACCGAGACGCTGAAAACGCTCCCGCGTCGCGAGCTGCTCTGCGGGATTGCCGAGGTCATAAAGTACGGGATCATCTGGGACGAACGGTTCTTTGCGTTTCTGGAGCAGATGCGGGAGAAGCTGCTCAGTCTCAATCCGGATGTGCTCTCCAGTGTCATCAAGACGTCATGCAGCATCAAAGCACAGGTTGTGTCGAAAGACGAACGGGAGGGAGGTTTCCGGGCCATTCTGAACTACGGGCATACGGTCGGTCATGCCATCGAGACTGAAACCAGGTATCAACAGTTTCTGCACGGCGAAGCGGTGGCTATCGGCATGCACATGGAGGCAAAACTGGCGAACCGCCTGAAACTATGCGACAAATCCTCGGTAATTCGCATCCGCAAACTGATTGCGTCGTATGGACTGCCAGCGGATATGCCTGAAGGTCTGGACGCTGAACGCCTCTGTTTACACATGAAGATTGACAAGAAGGCGGAGTCGGGCAGAGTTGTATGTGTGCTGCCGGAGCGGATCGGTGCTGTCAGAATTGAGAAAAACATCGATGTAAAGACGATTTCAGCAGTTCTGTCCTGATCGGACAAGCAACTGGCAGAGATAGTTTTTTATGATGTCATGTCAATAGGTGTGTAAAAAGCCATCTGGACTTTCCCCGCTTTTGTAGACATCTGCCCGTTTCCACATGAAGCCTTTTCAAGCGCATAGGGGCTTATCTGCCCCAGGGCACTGTGAGCCGGCTTCTGTTGTAAAATGCCTCGATGTAATCTAAAGATGTCTGACCGGGCTTCTGAGGTATCCTCAAAAGGTGTGTAAATTGAGGTAGGCGGTGTAACCTTTCAGAGTTGACCTTCAATCAACCGAAACGAAAGGAGACACCACCATGAAGAA
>WSNO01000023.1 GCA_009773415.1 Nitrospirota bacterium
AAGCCTGACAAATTCATTGGGTGTCAGGTATCCCAGAGCGCTATGCGGTCGCTCCTCATTGTAATCAAGCCGCCACTCTTCAACGACTCTGCGAGCATGTTCCATGCTCATAAACCAGTTCTGATTCAAGCATTCATCTCTAAGCCGTCCGTTGGAGCTTTCAATATACGCATTATCGACCGGCTTGCCAGGGCGAATGAAGTGCAGCTTCACTCCTCTGGCATAGGCCCATTCGTCCAGAGCATTACTTATGAACTCCGGACCATGATCAATGACTATCCGATCCGGCAGCCCTCTGAATGCTGATACTTGCCCCAGATACCATCACAACTCTTTTGCCGCCGATTGATGTGTCTACTTGGATGCGAAGACACTCCTTCGTGAAGGTATCAATCAGTGTCAGCATCCTCAGCCTTCTACCATTACTGAGTGAGTCAGCAACAAAGTCCATTGCCCACTGCTCTTACACCACTCCCTTGGACTCTAACCAAAAGAGACAAAAAAAAGGGAGCTAAGTGCTTAGCTCCCCTGATTTCTCTGTATGTTTCAATTCATTTTCTTTGGTAGTCCCAACGGGAGTCGAACCCGTGTTTTAGCCTTGAGAGGGCCACGTCCTGGGCCACTAGACGATGGGACCGAGTGGCTGGGGAGAGAGGATTTGAACCCCTATAAGCAAATCCAGAGTCTGCTGTCCTGCCGTTGAACGACTCCCCAATCCTTAACAGAACTGATAGATTACTGAATAAAAGAAGCGAAAGTCAATCTTTTCTGCCCTCTTTCGCGTCGAACAGAGTCTTCACTTCATCGATAAGATCGTTGATATCCTTGAATTGACGGTAGACGGAGGCAAAACGGACATAAGCAACCTTGTCGACCTCTTTCAGAGAAGCCATAATCTCTTCGCCGACCCATGAACTCTGGATTTCCTTGACGCCGAGAGCTATCGCCCTCTGGCTGATTGCGTTCTCTATCGCCTCGAGCGTTTCGATCGGGATCGGACGTTTCTCGCACGATTTTTTCAGTCCGGTCAGAATTTTATGCCGCTCAAACGCCTCCCGGCGGCCGTCCTTCTTGATTACCATGGGAAGCGGGTCTTCAACCCGCTCGTATGACGTAAAACGCTGCTCGCACTTCAGGCACTCGCGTCGGCGGCGAATAACGTCTCCGTCTCTGCTGGAACGCGAGTCTATGACCTTGTCTTCAATGCTGCCGCAAAAGGGGCATTTCATAGGCTAATGAATCGGAAATCTGTCACAAAGAACCCTCACGCGGGCATTCATCGCCTGCTCCGTCGCGCTGTCATTGATATTCCTGACAACGGTTGTGATGATCTCCGCAATTTCGTCCATTTCCGCAACCCCCATGCCGCGGGTGGTTACGCAGGGAGTGCCGAGACGGATGCCGCTGGTCACCATGGGCGAAAGCTTGTCGAACGGAATCGAATTTTTGTTGCAGGTAATGCCGGCACGGTCAAGCGACGCTTCGGCATCCTTGCCGGTAACCCCAAAGCTGGTAAGGTCCACGAGCATGAGATGGGTGTCCGTGCCGCCGGAGAAGATCGAGAAACCGCGCTTCACCAGGCCGGCCGCAAGGCTTCGCGCATTGGCGACCACGGTTTTCTGATAGGTCCTGAATTCCGGCGTCAGCGCCTCTTTCAGCGCGACCGCCTTGGCGGCGATGACATGCACCAGAGGACCTCCCTGGATGCCGGGGAATATCATTTTATCGACCGCTTTTGCATGGTCGGCCCTGCACATAATCATGCCGCCGCGCGGACCGCGAAGCGTCTTGTGCGTGGTTGTCGTTATGAAGTCGGCATGCGGCACCGGCGACGGGTGCTCACCGGCGGCTACGAGCCCTGCAATATGGGCGATGTCCGCAAGCAGATACGCGTCGACCTCCTGTGCTATATCGGCAAAGGCCTTGAAATCGATGGTGCGCGAATAGGCGCTCGCGCCGACCACGATCATCTTCGGGTTCAGCTCCAGCGCCAGCCTTCTTGTTTCGTCATAGTCGATGCATCCGGTATCCTGCCGGACGCCGTAGGAAACAGACTTGAAAAACTTGCCGGTGAAGTTGACCGATGCGCCATGGGAAAGGTGCCCGCCATGGCTGAGGCTCATGCCGAGAATTGTGTCCCCCGGGCTGAGCACCGAGAAGTAGACCGCCATGTTCGCCTGGCTCCCCGAATGCGGCTGCACATTGACATGATCCGCGCCGAACAGTTCTTTGGCGCGGGAGATGGCAAGGGATTCAACGACATCGGCATACTCGCAGCCGCCATAATAGCGCCTGCCCGGATAGCCTTCGGCGTACTTGTTGGTAAAAACCGAGCCCTGCGCTTCCATAACAGCGCGGCTCGCGTAGTTTTCGGACGCTATCAGGAGCAGTTTATTCTTTTCACGCTCCTCTTCACGCGCAATCGCATCGAATACCTCGATGTCGGTGTTCTTCAGATTATCCATGTTCATGTTCAGGCCCTTTTCGTATGCAGACCGCGCGGACAGCTCAGCTGCAGGTTTTTTCAATTTTGGTTTTTGCTACCTTCTGCTCTATCAGGCAGATCTTGCGGAGGCGGGAAAGGTGGCGTCCGCTCTCAAACGGCGTCGTAAACCAGATTCGGACAATCTCCTTGGCAAGATCTTTTCCGATGATGCGCCCGCCGAGCACAAGAATGTTCGCATCGTTGTGCATGCGGCACATCTTCGCGGAGAAAAGCTCATTGCAGAGCGCCGCACGAACCCCCGGAAACTTGTTTGCCACAATCGACATGCCGATGCCCGTGCCGCAGATGAGCACGCCGCGTTCCACCTTGCCGCACGACACCGCTGCGGAAACCTTTTCGCCGAAGTCCGGGTAGTCCACGGACTGCGGCGCGTCCGTGCCGTAATCGATGTACTCGTGACCGAGTTCGTCCAGTATTGCGATTACATCGATCTTCATCTCAAATCCGGCATGATCCGAACCGATTGCGACCAGCATAAGCCCTCCATGATCTTTCTGCGGTTCCGGCCCGCTCAGCGGGCTGATGTGACCGGTGCGCGTGAAAAAGTTATCTCACGAACTGCCGTCGCGTCACCAGGGACGCTTACCTGACAAGATACTCCAGCAGGGCTTTTTCCGTATGCATGCGGTTTTCCGCCTGGTCGAAGACGGCGCTCTGCGGGCCGTCCATCACCTCGTCCGTAATCTCCTGCCCGCGGATTGCGGGAAGGCAGTGCAGCACGACCGCATCGGATTTCGCGAGGCGCAGCAGTTCCGCATTAATCTGGTATGACCGGAACTTCTTCGCTTTTTCTTCGGCCTCGCCCTCCTGGCCCATGCTGACCCACACATCGGTATACAGCACATCCGCATTCTCGGCGGCTTCGCGCGGATCGTCAACCAGTGTTATATTGCCCGTGCCTGCGGCGCGGGATTTTTCGAGCAGCGCTGCATCAGGGCCGTACCCCGACGGCGAAGCAATCACAAAATCAATGCCTGTCCGGGCTGCTATCTCGACAAGGGAATTCGCCACATTGTTTCCATCGCCGATATAGGCAACCCTGACGCCTTCAAGACGTCCCTTGTATTCAAGAACCGTCATCGCGTCCGCCAGCGCCTGACACGGGTGGTGCAGGTCGGACAACCCGTTGATGACCGGAATCGTAGCGTGCCGGGCAAATTCGACCGCGCTCCGGTGGCTGTACACACGCATAACCATGCCGTGCAGGTAGCGAGAAAGCGTTCTGGCGGTATCGCCGATGGTCTCGCCGCGCCCGAGCTGGAGCTCCTTGGGGCTGAGATAGACCGGTTGGGCGCCGAGCTGATAGATCCCCACCTCAAAAGAGACTCTCGTGCGGGTCGACGGTTTTTCAAAAAAGAGTCCGACGCTCTTGCCGATGAGCGGACACTTCATGGCGTCGTCGCCCGCCTTGAGCGCAATGGAACGATCCAGCAGGGTCCGGACTTCTTCAGCGGACATATCCCCTATGGTCAAAAAATCTTTTTTCGTCATTTCTCCAGCACATCCTCCAGTGTAGTAATGAGCACATCTATATCCTTTTCCTCGACGATCAGCGGCGGGGTAAGCCGGAGCACGTTGCCGCTTCCTGCGGTGCCGACAAGAATACCCCGCTCCATGCACGCATTGACGACAGGCAGGGCATCCCGCACCAGTTCAACTCCAATCAGCAGTCCCATGCCGCGCACCGCGACCACCTTGTCGGAAAAGACATTCTTGAGCTGTTCAAGACGGCCCATAAAGTACCGGGAAATCCGGTTCACATGATCGAGCACGAATCCGTCTTCGAGGATAACTTCAAGCGTCGTTATCGCAGCCGCGCAGACGAGCGGATTTCCGCCGAAGGTGGACGCATGCGTCTTTGGCTGAAACGACGCCGCAACCTTGTCCGTCGCCAGCATGGCCCCGATGGGAACGCCGGCGCCGAGTCCCTTGGCGAGCGTCATGACATCCGGCACAATACCGAACTGCTCATGCGCGAAGAGTGTGCCGGTCCGCCCCATGCCGGTCTGCACCTCGTCAAGAATCAGCAGAATGCCGTTGTCGTCGCAGATTTTCCGCACTCCCTTCAGGTACTCGGGAGAGGGAACCTGGACACCGCCTTCTGCCTGAACCGGCTCAAGAATGATTGCGCATGTTTCCGGAGAAACTGCCGCCTTCATCGAATCAAGGTCGTCGAAGGGAACATAGGTGAACCCGGGCACAAGCGGCCCGAACCCTTTATGAAACTTCTCCTGCCCTGTTGCGGTCAGAGCGCCGAGCGTTCTGCCGTGGAATGAATTGAGCGTTGAAATAATGCCGCTGCGGCCGGCGCCGAGTTGCTCGGACGCGTATTTCCGCACAAGCTTTATCGCCGCCTCGTTCGCCTCCGCTCCTGAGTTGCAGAAGAAAACCTTGTCGGCAAACGAATGGGTGCAGAGCAGTTTTGCCAGCCTGACCTGCGGTTCAATGTGGTAGAGATTGGAAACATGAATGAGCCTCTGCGCCTGCTTCTGGATAGTAACGACGACTTTGGGATGGCAGTGGCCGAGAACGTTGACCGCAATGCCGCCGAGGAAATCAAGGTACTCTTTGCCTGAAGTGCTCCATACCCGCATGCCCCTCCCTTTGCGGAGCGCGACCGGAAACCGGCCATAGGTATGCATCACGTATTTATCTGCTTCTTCAAGAAGCTTTTTGGTTTCCATCCGTCATGATAGCATAAATGCCGCTGTGCGGAAAAGCGGTGGTATGTTTCTTGAATGACACTATATATGTATACTAATGAAGAGTGTTTAGGCATCCCGAAAAGACAAAAAGAGTCTCCATGTCCGTGTCCGATGATTCAGTCGTTTCCGGTGCGCAGGCTGCAAAGCAGCTCATCAGGCTTCGGCACCGGAAGCTTCGCGACGGCATCGCGACGGCTCTCCGCGAGGAAAGGAACCGCGCGCTGCACCGTTATGCAGCTCTCCTGCCGGCGTATCTGCAATCGCGCACCGTTATGCTGTATGCGTCATTCGGTTCTGAGGTGAACACCTGGCCGCTGATTGATGATTGCCTCGCCCGGGGCGTCAGGACGGTGCTTCCCCGCGTCGACAAAAAAGAGGGAAAGCTGGTACTGTATCAAATTCCGGACAGTGAAGAGTTGCGGCCGGGGCCGTTCGGCATTTTGGAGCCTGACAGCAGAGCTGACATGCTGGTGCTTCCGGCTGAAATAGATTTCGTCTTTGTTCCCGGCCTGGCGTTTGATCGGACCGGCGCCAGGGTCGGCTATGGCAGGGGATTCTACGACCGCCTCCTGGCCGGCTGCCACGCCGTCTCCGCCGGTCTGTGCTATCGGGAGCAGCTGGCACACGGCATCCCATGTGAGCCGCACGACCGGCGGGTGCGGATAATCATAACCGATGAGGGGGTCATTGACTGCCATGGACATGAAAAAGATTGAAGAAGGCGTCCGGCTTATTCTGGAGGGCGTCGGCGAAGATCCCGGCCGCCCCGGACTGAAAGACACCCCAAAACGTGTCGCCAAAATGTACTCCGAAATCTTTTCCGGACTCCGCACTCCGGTTGAAGACATTCTGAATCCGATAGAAGGCGAAAACCATGACGAAATGGTCATGCTGAAGGACATACCGTTTTATTCCATCTGCGAGCACCATCTTCTGCCGTTTATCGGGAAGGCTCATATTGCGTACATTCCGTCCGGACAGATCGCCGGACTGAGCGACCTGGTGAAAGCCCTCGAACATCTGGCCAACCGGCCCCAGGTGCAGGAGCGCCTCACCACCCAACTTGCCGACGTTCTCATGCAGCGGCTCAAACCGAAAGGCTGCATGGTCATCATCGACGCGGAACATCTCTGCATGAGCATGCGCGGCATAAAAAAGCCGGGGTCGCGCACCGTGACGTCTGCGGTCAGGGGAACATTCAGAAGCCGCCAGAGCACCCGCGAAGAGATGCTCGCCCTGCTCAACGACCGGCGTCCGTAATAACCACGAGAGGTGCGAACGTGTCAGCAACAATCATTGACGGAAAGAAAATTGCACAAGACATCAAAGACAGCCTCGTTGACCGTATTCAGGATCTGAAATCCGCAGGCGTCGAGCCCTGTCTGGCGGCAGTCCTTGTCGGCGACGACCCAGCCTCGCAGAAATATGTCGCCTCAAAAGGGCGTGTATGCGAGAAGCTCGGCATGCGCAGACTGGTGCATCGCCTTCCGGCGGCGACGACCCAGCAGGAGCTGCGCGATCTCATCGACAGCCTGAATGCCGACCGGTCGGTGCACGGCATTCTCGTCCAACTGCCGCTGCCGCGCGGTCTTGATGCAAAAGAGATCATGTCCCGCATATCGCCCGAAAAGGATGTGGACGGGTTCAGCCCCGTTTCGCTCGGCAATCTGGTGCTGGACCGCCCCGGATTTCTGCCCTGCACGCCGCACGGCGTCATGAAGATTCTCGAATCGGCCGGCGTCGATCCGTCCGGCAAACATGCGGTGGTCGTCGGCAGAAGCATTATTGTGGGCAAACCGCTCGCGCTGCTGCTTTTGCGGAAAAACGCCACGGTCACCGTCTGCCACAGCAAGACTGCCGACCTGCCTGCCGTATGCCGCACCGCCGATATTCTCTGCGTCGCAGTCGGCAAGCCCGGTCTGGTCACCGCCGACATGGTGAAAGAAGGCGCCGTCGTGATAGACATCGGCATCAATGTCACTGCTCAGGGAGAGCTGACCGGCGACGTCGATTTTGCGTCGGTGCGCCGCAAGGCGGTGATGATTACGCCCGTTCCCGGCGGCGTCGGTCCGCTGACCATAGCATTGCTGATGCACAACACCGTGCAGGCGGCCGGCCAGCAGAGCAGCCGGCGATTCATGACGGCAGACGCATATGCCGGCGACGGCAATTAAGAGGAGCGCCATGATAATCACGAAAAAACGCGATACGAAAGCGGTCCTGGAAAACATACGGAACTACCGGCGCATTTTTCTTGTCGGCTGCGGCGAGTGCGCCGCGCTCTGCGCCACCGGCGGTCGGCCGCAGCTGGAGCAGATGAAAGAGCTTCTTCATGCTCACGGCAAGGAAGTTACCGGCATGCACCTCGCAAAAACAGGATGCCAGGTGCTCGGAACCAAACGCGAGCTCAGTCCGCACAAAGAAGCGATCGCTGCTGCAGACTGCATTCTTGCGCTGTCGTGCGGCGCGGGCGCCCAGACCGTCGTTGAGCTGAATGAGGACAAACCGGTCTGTTCCGCCAACGACAGCATGTATCTGGGCAACATGACCCGCCACCAGGTCTTTGATGAGCGCTGCTCCATGTGCGGCGAGTGCATACTCGACAAGACGGCCGGCATCTGTCCGGTGACGGCCTGTCCGAAAGGCATTCTCATCGGCCCGTGCGGCGGCGTTGCAGACGGCAAATGCGAAGTGAGCCCCGACCTGCCGTGCGTCTGGATCAGAATCTACGAACGCATGAAAAAACTGGACCAGCTCGACGAGTTCAGCGCCTCCGTGCCGTCTCCCAAAGACTGGTCCAGGGGCGCCAGGCCGCACAACGGAAACGCGAAAGAGCCCAAAAACTCACGATGAGTCTGCACAAGGCATTTGAAAAGGGCAAATTCGTCGTCACTTCAGAAATAGGCCCGCCCAAGGGAACCGACACAGACGACATCAGGCGACTTGTCGATCTTTACCGGGGGGCCGTCGATGCAATCAACGCCACCGACAACCAGTCCGCCGTCATGCGCATGAGCTCGCTCGCCGTCTGCAAAATCATCCTTGAGCGCGGCGCCGAGCCTATTCTTCAGATGACCTGCCGCGACCGCAACCGCATCGGCCTGCAGTCCGACCTGCTCGGAGCGCACGCCCTCGGCATCAGAAACGTCGTCGTCATGACCGGCGACCACGTGCTCGCCGGCGACCACAGACAGGCCAAGCCGGTGTACGATGTGGAATCGGTCCAGCTTCTGAACATAATCAACTCCCTCAACAACGGCGCCGACATGGCGGGAAATGCACTGAAGGGAAACACCTGTTTTTTCGCCGGAGCGGTCGTCACCCCCGAGGCGAATCCGCTGGAACCGCAGCTCATGAAATTTGCCAAAAAAATACAGGCCGGCGCAAAGTACTTCCAAACTCAGGCGATTTATGATATAACTATGTTCAAAGTTTTCATGGGCCATGCGCGCAGGCATCAGGCAAAAGTGCTTGCCGGCATCGTGGTCCTGAAAAACGAGCGCATGGCGAAGTACCTGAATGACAACGTTGCGGGCATCCGCGTGCCGCAGGATCTTATAGCGGAACTCGCGGCCGCGCCGAACAGGGAAGAAAAGCAGAAGGCCGGCATACGCATAGCGGCGCGCCACATACGCCGGCTGCGCGAAGAACGCATCTGCGACGGGGTGCACATCATGGCAATCGGCATGGAAGGCAGCGTTCCGGCAATTATGCAGCAGGCTGGACTACTCGAATAAAAATAGAGATCGAGGAGACGCGATGGCTACCAAATTCACCTGGACAGCACGGGATGGTCAAGGAAACGAACAAAAGGGGGAGCTCACCGCGGAAACCCGCGACGAGGCGTTCAACTCTCTCGCCAGAAAAGGGTATCAGGGCATTGCGCTTACCGAAAAGACAACTTTCGGTCTGACGAAGCAGAAACGGCAGAAGATCACCGAAAAAGACATCGTCGTCTTCACCCGCCAGTTCGCAACGCTTTTCAATGCCGGCATTCCGATAGTGCAGGGGCTCGACATTCTCGCCACGCAGTGCGAGAACAAGTCGCTCGGCAAGATTATCGGCCAGATCAAGACCGACGTCGAAAGCGGCTCCACCCTCTCCGACGCCATGAAGCGCCACCCCAAACTGTTTGACGATCTCTTCGTGAACCTCGTGGCGGCGGGCGAAACAGGCGGCGTGCTGGACGATATCCTTCAGCGCCTTGCAACGTACATCGAAAAGACGATGAAGCTCAAGAAGAAGGTGAAGGGCGCGCTTATTTACCCGTCCATGGTCATAACGGTCGCGGTGCTGGTCGTCGCGATGATCATGATCTTCGTCATCCCGGTCTTTGCAAACATCTTCGGCGACATGGGCGTCGCCCTGCCGCTGCCGACCAGAATAGTCATCGGCCTGAGCAACTTCCTGAGCGGAATCGGCGGCGTCATACTTTTTGCGTCGCTGGCCGTTGTCGGCTATGCCATCGTCCGCTACCGGGCAACCGAGCAGGGCCGGGTCGTAACCGACCGGATTCTTTTAAAGTCCCCGCTCGTCGGCGACCTGCTCCGGAAGGTGGCGGTTTCGCGCTTTTCCAGAACGCTCGGAACGCTCATCCAGAGCGGCGTGCCCATTCTCGACGCGCTCGAAATCTGCGCCAAGTCGTCCGGCAACAGGGTAGTCGAACAGCTCATTTACGGCGTCAGGAGTGATGTTACCGCGGGCAAGTCCCTGGCGGAGCCGCTTTCTAAGCATCCCTCCATTTTCCCCGCGATGGTCGTGCAGATGGTCAATGTGGGCGAATCGACCGGCGCGCTCGACCAGATGCTCGTTAAAATCGCGGATTTCTACGATGATGAAGTAGATAACTCGGTCGCCAACCTCATGACGATGCTCGAGCCGATACTCATGGTCTTCCTCGGCACTGTCATCGGCTTCATCGTTGTGGCGCTGTACCTGCCGATATTCAGAATGGGAGACGTCATCGGCAAATAGCAGCCGGCTCATCGCGCCGCAGCGCACAGACAGAGGGCGCCGGGGGGTCCGCTTACCCCCCGGCGTTTTTGTATTTTGCGAGGCGGTAGCGGAACTCGCGGAACGTAAGCCCCAGCAGATCGGCGGCCTTTGTCTTGTTGCCCTGCGTCTTGTGCAGGGCGTGCTCAAGATAGGCGCGCTCCAGACCGGAAAGATGCGCGTCAAGACTGAACCCGGCGTCCGGCAGGTCCTGCGGGGCGCTCTCCGCGCCCCGCGACGACGATGCTTCTGAAGCGCTCCACCGAAGCACGCCGTTTTCGGCGAGAATAACTTCGCGCTCGATAATGTTTTTCAGCTCCCGGACATTGCCCCTGAATTCAGACTGCTGCACTGCATCCATAAATGCCGGATCGATTCTCTCGATCCGCCGGTCGAATTTTCTCGCAAACAGCTTCACAAAATGTTCGACGAGCATCGGGATGTCGTCCCTCCGCTCCCTGAGCGACGGCAACTGGAGTTCAAACGTAGAGATGCGGTAGAAAAGATCCTCCCGGAATTCCCCGGCGGCGGCCCGTTCCCTGAGCAGGCTGTTCGTGGCCGCAACTATCCGCACATCCACGTCCACCTCGTGTCCGCTTCCGAGCGGGCGTATCTTCTTTTCCTCCAGAAAGCGGAGCAGCTTCGCCTGTAGCGACGCCGGCATCTCGCCGATTTCGTCCAGAAAAAGCGTCCCGCGATGCGCCTCTTCGATGAGGCCTTTTTTTGCGGCATACGCGCCGGTAAACGCGCCCCTGGAGTATCCGAACAGCTCGCTCTCGAGCAGTTCTCCCGGAAGGCTCGCGCAATTGACGGCGACGAGCGAATGGTTCAGGCGCCTGCTCTTTTCATGAATCGCCTGTGCAACAAGCTCTTTCCCGGTGCCGCTCTCCCCGACAATCAGCACATTTGAATCAAACGGCGCGATCTTTTCGATAATCGAAAAAAGCCTCTGCATCGCCTCGGACTTGCCGACGATGCTCTGGTATTCGTCGGCATATCGCTGAAGCGTGCGGACTCTGTCCTGAAGGCCGATTTTATCGAACACATTGCGGATGACCACCCGTATTTCTTCAAGATTGAACGGCTTGGTCAGGTAGTCATACGCTCCCGCCTTCATCGCCTCGACTGCCGTCTCGGTCGAGGCAAACGCCGTGACAACAAGGACGACGGATGAAGAATTGACTCCTTTTATCGCCTTCAGCGCCTCGATGCCGGAACCGTCCGGCAGGCGGATATCCACAATTGCCGCGTCGTAGTCCTGCCGCTCAATCATCCGGATTCCCTCCTGCAGGGTCTCGGCCTCATCGACCTCAACGGGACGCTCCTCAAGAACACGCCGCAGGACTTTTCTGATATTCGCCTCGTCGTCTACAATAAGTGCCCTCATCGCCGTTATCCTTTCATCGGTACTATCACCGTAAATTTCGCGCCGCCCAGATCAGAGCCGCCGACAAGAATCGAGCCGCCGCAGGAAGTCACAATCCGGTAAGCTATCGTCAGCCCCAGGCCGGTGCCCTTCTGCTTCGTTGTCATGAACGGCTCGAAAATCTTATCGCGCGCGTCTTCAGGCACCCCGTCGCCGTCGTCTTCAATATGCAGAAAAGCGAACTGTTTCGCCCCCGGCTTCAAATAGAGCAGATTGCCCGCAGGCTCCAGCGTCACCCGGATCTTCTCCCGTGAAGCTTCAAGGGCATTCATCAGGACATTGTTGACGGCAGCCTCCAGAAACGTGCTGTTGGCATGGACAATCACCTTGTCCGCAATGTGAGTCTCAACGTGCCGGTCCGGCTTCGCGTGATGAAGCAGCGTCCTGACGGACTGCCCGAGATCGACATCCGAGCACGGGGCTTCGGCCGGCCGGGCATACAGAAGAAAGTCGTTGACCAGCGCCGTCAGCCGCCTGGTCTCCGCATTTATCATCTCCACAAGCTCCCGGTCGCACTTTCCTTCCTGCAGAAACTGCGCGGCGCCCGATATTGCCGCCAGCGGGTTTCGCAGCTCGTGCGCCAGGTCGGCGCTCACGCGGTACATGCGCTCGAACCCCTGCATCCTCGCTTTTTCCACCTCAAGCTGCTCTATGTAGCGCTCCTGTTTTTTCATGCGGTCCCTGACCGCATTGCCCGCAACGGAAATGAGGAAAAAGGCGAAAACATGCAGCGCGATGTTGATGAAGTGCTCCAGCGTCACCTGTGCTTCGCGCAAGAGCGCGGCGGCGCAGTAAAGCAGGGACACCGCCAGGGGAAACAAAAACGCGTAGCGGGCCGGAACCGAGAGCGAAGCAAGAAATATGGGGAACAGATACATGAAGGTCAGATACGAATGAACCCCGGTGCTCACATAAACAACCGCTGATACAAAAACCGCGTCGAGCAGAAAATCGAAATAGCTCGCCTGCTCGCCCCACGCGGACAGCCTGAACAGGGCTATGAACGCGTACACGACCGGCACAATGACCACAAGAGGGTTCGAACCCGAGAACCCCGCCATCTGAAACGAGAGCGCCAGCGTAAGGGCAAAGATAAATCTGCCTATCTGGTAGTACGCAAATAATTGATTGAGCTGAATCATACCGCTGTTGTGATTCTACACTACAACCGCATGCTGTGCCAATTATTGTCACGCGCGGCTGCCGAAAATTGTCAGTTTCCGGCGCGCACTGCCGCTCAGAGAACGTCTGCACGCTGATTTTAAAGTCTTTTTTTGGCTCTCCAGCAGTGGCATGGCACTTGCATCTCTTTCTTCATACAAGCAGTTCACCAGTACTAAAAACGCGATCGGTTTAAAAAAACCTCAGGAGGTGAGAGACAAAAACGCTTCACGAAAATGGCGGAAGAGGCAGGACAGCACAAACCTGCAATGTGCGCTTTACTAATCAAGGACTCATTCAGAGCACAGAAAAAGAAAGGACCAGAGAATGTTCAGAACAATCCACGCCATGCAGAACCGCGACCAGCGCGGCTTCACCCTTGTAGAACTGCTCATCGTCGTCGCAATCATCGCAATACTCGCCGCAATCGCGATACCGCAGTTCGCGCAGTACAGAAAAAGAGGCTGGGCGGCAACGCTGAACTCCGACGCGAAGAACGCATTCAACGCCTGCGCGGCACATTTTGCGAGCAATCCGGCTGACGCTGAATGCATCATAGCTGAAGCACAAGCGGCCGGCTATACCACCTCTGCCGTTGCTAACCCGACCGGCAGCGTGTTTGCAAACGGCACCGGCGCTATTACTATAGGTCCGGCAGGCGCAGCTATTGGTGGTGTTAACAGTGCAGTTATAAGCGGAAACGGCGTATTGAACGCATCGGTAGTAGTACCTTAAATTTTTCGAACAAGACGGCTTCGCATTCACACCGGGGGGGGCGAAAGCCCCCTTTTTTTGCGCTTCATTGCTGTATACTACAGTCCTGTGCGGAGCGGCATGAATGATTGTTCACGAGTCTGTTGTGTCCGATAGCTTTTTGCGCTATTGTCCGGGGAGGAAACGGCGTTGAGGGAGCATGCCCTGAAATATTTCTGTCTGGTGTTTCTTGCCGTGGTGGCGGTGCTGTCGTTCAGGACATCGCTTGAGGATTATGATATCTGGTTTCACCTGAAGTACGGCGAACACTATGTCCGCAACCTCACCTGGCATATTGACCATTCCGTCTACTCCTGGACGCCGACGGTGCCCGACTGGAAATACGTTACTTGGCTCGGCAGCTCCGTGTTGTATCTTGCCTATCTGGCGGGGGCGTTCCCCGGCCTGGCCGCCCTGCAGTGGTCCATTTTCATCGCTCTCTTTGCCCTGTATTGCTCCTATATAAAATCCTCGGGCGACGCCCTGGACGTCACGCACATAACCGCCCTGCTCCTTGCGGCGATTGCGTTTTCGGTCATACTGCCGTACATCAAGCCCGAGATGTTTACCGCCCTGTTTTTTGCGATTACCGTCTTTGTGTATTTCCGCGCAAAGAGTTCCGGCAAAAATCTGTTTTACGCATACCCCGTTTTACTGCTCCTCTGGGTCAACACGCACGGGGGCTTTTTGTTCGGTCTTTTTTTTATCAGCGCCGTCCTCATTCTTGAACTCGCCAACACCCTGTTCATCAGGAAATCGAGCCTGTCCGGAAAGCTGGTGCGCAGTCTCGCGCTCTCTGTTTTTCTTTCGTACATAGCCGTTCTGGTGAACCCGTACGGAATTCATTATCATCTGAAGCTCTTGCAGGATCTGTTTTTCTCCTCCTATATGGAGCATTCCTCAAAGATTCTGGCATACCAGGGCATCTGGCAGTTTTTTTTCCCGAAAGCATTCAATTACGTATTCATGTACGGCGCGCTGTCGCTGTTTGTCATGGCGGTCTCGCTGGCGGCGCTCGCGCTGCATGCCTACGCGAGATACCGGTTTTTCGACCCGGTGGTGCTTCTCCTGAACCTCCTGTTTTTCCTGCTGATCATCAAGTATCCGCGCAGCATATTCTTTTTTCCGATCGTATGGCTCTTTTCCGTCGCCTTTTATTTGAGCAAAACCGATTCGGGCCGCATCAGAAAAAAACTGCTCCCCGTGGCTCTGGCGGTCTTTCTCATATTCGGCGGCGGCTTCCTGTATGACACATACAGCTTCATGGCGTACAAATCATTTTTCGGGTCGGGCATTGACGACTGGGTGCCTGAAAAAGAGGTCGCTTTTATCAAAGAGAAGAAACTCCCCGGACCCATTTTCAATGATTACCTTGTCGGCGGATACATGATCTGGGCTCTGTATCCGGAATACAAGGTGTTCATCGACCCGCGCTACGGCCCGTACGTTCATCAGGTGCTCGGCGACTGGTTCGGCCTGCATAACAATCTGACCCCCGAACATCTCGCGAAATTCACCGGGAAGTACCGTTTCAACACGGTGCTGATGCATCTGCGGGAGCCGAACATCATCCGGTGGCTTCTCGGTTCCGGGCAATGGAAACTGATCTATTTCGACAAGTCCGCCGCCGTTCTCGTGCGCCTGTCCGTCTTTGAGACACTGGACAATGAAACCCGCTCGACCGACCTCGGCCCCGCCAGATTCCGGGACGTCAGCAGCCCCACGATACTCACGAGAGTTTTTGATACGTACGCGGGCATGGGCAGGCTGGACGACATGCAGGAAATATACGAAACCTATGTGCGAAACGTGAGCGACGCCAACCACACCAAAGAGTGGAGCGTCGAGATGATGAAGCTGAATCTGGAGTTTGCGCGGAAAAGGGCGCCGCAAGCCCGGTAGTTTTTCGCTGAATCTGCGATAATGTACCGGAGTCATCCGTCAGGGTGATCTGGAAACGGAGAAGCTGAAAAGATGCGTCATGATTAATGCTGCGATTATAGGCTACGGCTACTGGGGACCCAATCTCGTCCGCAACTTCAGCGAACATGCGGCCGCCTCCGTAGCCGCCATATGCGACAGTGACGCTTCGCGCCTGAAAGCGGCAAAAGCCCGGCACCCTGCCGTCAGAGTTGCCGCCGATGCCGGCGATGTCCTTCATGATGACGCGATTGAACTGGTAGCGATTGCCACGCCGGTGCAGACGCACTACCGCCTTGCCCGTGAAGCGCTGCTGGCGGGAAAGCATGTGCTGCTCGAAAAACCGATGACCGCATCAGTCGCCCAGGCGGAGAAGCTCGTGAATCTTGCCGAAAAAACGGGGCGTCTTCTGTTTGTCGATCACACCTATGTCTTTACCGGCGCGGTGAAGCACATGAAAGAGATGGTCGCTTCGGGAGCCATCGGGGATATGTACTACTTCGATTCGGTGCGCGTGAATCTCGGCCTGTTTCAGCGCGATGTGAACGTTCTGTGGGATCTTGCGCCGCATGACTTTTCCATACTGGATCACTTGATCGGGGAACAGCCGGCAGCCGTGTCGGCAATCGGAGCGGCACGGGTGCATCCGGAGCTCGAAGAGGTTGCGTACATAACCGTCAGGTTCCGGAGCGGCCTGATCGCCCATTTTCATGTCAACTGGATGTCGCCGGTAAAAATCAGAAGAACCATCCTGGGCGGCAGCAGGAAAATGGTCGTGTTCGACGAGCTGAGTCCTGATGAAAAGATCAAGGTGTACGACAAAGGCGTCTCGCTGTCGCTGCAGAAAGCGTCGCGCGACAGGGTTCATCACTGCATTGTCCAGTACCGCATCGGTGACATGTATTCTCCGCGGATTGATTCGTCGGAAGCTCTGAAGACCGAAGTCGATCACATTGTCGCGTGCATTGAGGGGCGCGGCAAGCCGCTTGCCTCCGGCGCAGCCGGTCTTCGTGTTGTCCGCCTGCTTGAAGCGGCGGCAAAATCACTGAAAAAGGGCGGGCGCTTCGTAACCCTATGACAAACATGATTTATGAGAATGTGTCCATCGGCGGCTCCACCCTTATCGAACCGCCCTGCATAATCGGCAAGCCGCCGCGCGGCGCTGAACCGGGCGAACGAGAACTGCGGCTGGGAACCGGCTGCCGTATCCGGCCGTTCTCGACCGTGTATGCCGGCTCTCTGATAGGCGACCATGTCCAGACAGGACAGGGCGTTTCGATCAGAGAGGACAACTCTATCGGGAATAACGTCAGCATCGGCACGCACGCTGTTCTGGAGGCCGGCAATACCATCGGGGAGCACAGCAGGATTCATACCGGATGCTTTCTTGAACTGACCACCATCGGCAGGCATGTGTTTGTCGGGCCGCATGTCGTCTTTACCGACGACCCGCATCCGATGGGCTGCCCGCGGTACAGGGAATGCAAGGGAGGTCCCGTTGTCGGAGACTATGCGCGCATCGGCGCAAACTGCACCATACTTCCGGGCGTCAGGATAGGCAGCAACGCGCTTATCGGAGCCGGCTCCGTTGTTGTGCACGACATTCCCGACAATGCTGTTGCGGTCGGCAATCCTGCCCGTGTCATCAAATATGTGCACGAACTGACGTGCGCCGCCGGCTTCTATGAAAAACCCTATCAGTGGCCTCCGTACGACGCGCTGTGATGAATATTCCGTTTGTTGACCTGAAAGCCGGTTATCTGCCCCTCAGGGAAGAGATTCTCCGCTCGGTGAGCGGCGTGCTGGACACGATGCATCTCTATCTGGGCGACAATGTGCAGGCGCTTGAGCGCGAATTCGCGGACTATATCGGCGTCAGGTTCGCGGTCGGGGTCGGCTCCGGAACGGATGCGCTCTTTATTGCGCTCAAGGCGGCGGGGGTTCAGCCCGGTGACGAGGTGATTACATCGCCTCATACTTTTTTTGCGACTGCGGAAGCGATTGTTCATGCGGGCGCAAAGCCGGTCTTTGCGGATATTAACGCTGAGGACTTCGCGCTTGCGCCTGATTGCATAGAACGCGCGGTAACGAAAAAAACCAAAGCTGTTGTTCCGGTTCATATGTACGGGCAGGCGGCGGACATGGATGCGATTCTTGCGGTGGCGCAGCGTTACGGGCTTGCGGTTGTTGAAGATGCCTGCCAGGCTCACGGAGCGCTGTATCATGATAAAAAATGCGGCGCTCTCGGCGACGCCGGCTGCTTCAGCTTCTATTGCACGAAGAATCTCGGCGCCTACGGAGAAGCAGGCATCATTACGACCGACAATCCTGAAATTGCCGGGCAGGCAAGGGCGCTGAGGAATCACGGGCATATCTCGAAGTTCGAGCATGCGTCCTTTGGCTACAACAGCAGGCTTGATGAAATGCAGGCGGCGATTCTGCGCGTCCGCCTGAAGCGTCTCGATGAGTATAACGCTGCGCGCCGCTCCCGGGCCTCGCTTTATACGTCTCTGCTGAAACAGGCTGCTGTTCAGACGCCGGCGGAAAAACCCGGACGCAGGCATGTTTACCATCTCTATGTAATCCGGAGCGCGGAGCGGGACAGGCTGATGGGCTTTCTGAACGAACAGGGGATAGCCACAGGCATCCATTACAGAAATCCGGTGCATCTTCAGCCGGCATGCAGCCCGCTCGGGTATGCACGGGGCAGCATGCCTGTTACGGAATCGGCCTGCGCGGAGATACTGTCGCTCCCCATCTATCCTGAACTGACAGACGAGCACGTGACATACGTGGCAGCAACTCTGAACTCTTTTTATTCTTCATGAATATCCGTGACAAGAAAGTCGTCGTCACCGGAGGCGCCGGATTTATCGGCAGCCATCTGGCAGATGTGTTGCTCAATGCCGGAAACCACGTTACCGTCATCGACAATTTCAGTTCCGGCAGCCGGACGAATCTTGCACACCTTGCGGAGAATCCTCTCGTTACCGTCATAGAAGGCGATGTCAGAGACCGTTCTCTGCTGGCGGACGCGCTGCGCGGCGTTGATGTCGTCTATCATCTTGCCGTGCAATGCCTTCGGTTGTCGTTTAAAAATCCGGAGCTTGTGCATGATGTCAATGCAACCGGCACGTTGTCGGTCTGCATGGAAAGCGTTGCAAACAGCGTCCGGCGCTTCATCTATGTCTCGTCGTCAGAAGTGTACGGGTCCGCCGTCTCTGCTCCCATGCCGGAAGAGCATCCGCTTGAACCGACAACGGTCTATGGAGCCAGCAAGGCCGCGGGCGAACTGTACGCCCTTTCCTGCTTCAGAACGTACGGCCTCCAGAGCATGGTGGTCCGGCCGTTCAACACATACGGCCCCCGTTCCCATTTCGAGGGGGCATCCGGAGAAGTCATTCCCAAGTTTGTGCTGCGCATGCTGAATGATGTGCCGCCGGTTATTTTCGGCGACGGGGAGCAGACGCGCGATTTCACGTATGTGACGGATACTGCGCGGGGCATTTACGCGGCGTCGGCATGTGATGAACTCGTCGGACAGGCTGTGAATATTGCACGCGGCGAGGAAGTCAGCATTAACCGGCTTGCCGCTCTTGTCGCGCAGGCGCTCGCAAAGGAGTCTCTGCGGCCGCGGCATATGGATGCGCGCCCTGCCGACGTTCTCCGCCATTTTGCTGATACTGCAAAAGCGCGGGACCTCGCCGGCTTCAGCGCGGAGATCGACATTCAGCATGGTGTCAGTCTGTATTGCGACTGGTTCAGATCGCAGGGCTACGACCTGAAAGCACTGCTTGCGCAGGATGCTGTTATCAACTGGCAATGAACGAACGAATCGAAATCGCACAACCCCTTTTTGATGACCGCGAAGAGCAGGCGGTTCTTGCTGTTCTCAGAAGCGGGTGGGTCTCGCAGGGGCCAAAAGTGGCCGAGTTCGAGCAGGTATTTGCCGGCTACGTCGGAGCGCAGCACGCCGTGGCGACAACGTCATGCACGACCGCCCTTCATATGTGCCTGCTGGCCGCCGGAGTGGGAAGCGGCGACGAGGTGATCGTCCCTTCCCTTTCGTTCATCGCCACCGCAAATGTTGTCGCTCATTGCGGGGCAACGCCTGTTTTCGTCGACGTCGATCCTCTTACCTGCACTATCGATCCCTCGTGCATTGCTGCGGCAATTACGGATAGAACAAAAGCCGTCATTCCGGTTCATCAGATGGGGCTGCCGGCAGATTTGGACCAGATAGCCGCTCTTGCCCGAGGACACGGCCTGGCATTGATTGAGGACGCGGCATGCGCAATCGGCTCCGCATATAAAGGCAGGAGAATCGGAGGCCACGGCAACCCGGCGTGTTTCAGCTTTCATCCCCGCAAAATAATCACGACCGGAGAAGGAGGCATGATAACCACAAACGATCCTGAGCTTGCGGCAAAACTCCGGCGCATGCGGCAGCACGGCATGTCCGTCTCCGATCTCCAGAGGCACGGGGCCGGCAAAGTCATCATCGAACGTTATCCGGAAATCGGGTACAATTATCGCATGACGGATCTGCAGGCCGCTGTCGGAATAGTACAAATGCAAAAACTCCCGTTCATCCTGAGCAGGCGCGCCGGAATTGCAGCCGCTTATACAAAGGCATTTGAAAGAGTGCCGTCCGTGCGCGCCCCCTTTGTACCGTCGTATGCTTCACACAGTTTTCAGTCATACTGCCTGGAACTTCTGCCCGATGCGCCCGTTTCCCGCGACACTCTGCTCCAGGTGCTCCTTGATAACGGCATCTCGTCGCGCCGCGGCATCATGGCAATCCATGCAGAGGCATGCTATCAGGCATCCGGCGCCTCTTCCCTGCCGGTTACCGAAAGACTGTCGCGCAATTCTCTTCTGCTGCCGATTCATCCTTCCTTGTCTGATGCCGGCATCAGCCGGATTGTTGATGTGATGCAAGGGTGCTTATGCTGAGCGCTTTTCATAAGCTTCTGGATAATCCCCGTTTTTTTTCCTTTGTGCAGACAGCTCTCGGCGCTCAGCGCATTTACTCCGCTGTGAAAAGCTATCATCGGCACGGTTTGCAGGCGACCACTCACAAGACCGTGCTGGATGTCGGATGCGGCACCGGCGCATTGCATGAAATGTTTTCCGGATACTACGCGGGAATCGACATCAATTTCGAATACCTGAAACACGCACGACGCGAAGTCTCCCGTGATTTCGTCAGGGGAGATGCGCTTGCGTTACCCGTGCGCTCCGGCATAATATCTTTGGTATTCACGTTTGGTCTGGTGCATCATCTCTCTCGGAAAGAAAGGGGCATTCTTTTTCAGGAATTGTGGCGGGTATGTGCTGCCGACGGATCTATACTTGTCATGGACGGCATTATTCCTTCAGACCGCCTCAATGTCATCGGATATGCCCTGGCTAAACTGGACCGCGGGCGATACAAGGTGAGAAAGAATGAATTCATCGACATGATTTCTGAAGCATTTCCTTATGCCCGGCAACGCCAGATTGAATTCATGAGGCTGTATCCGTATGAACTCGCATTCGCGTTGATCGGGAAATAGACATGGAAAAAATCGTCAGGGCTTTTTTCGGCAATACTCCGACTCAGCCGGACCCGCTCCATGAACCGGCATTCGCCGAATATCTTTGCCGGGAGTTTTCTTTCGAAGAACGAACCGGCATCTTTGACCGGTTTCGCTTCGGAGAGAGCAGATTCGACTATCTTATGCGCCGCATTCTTGCGAAAACCCTTCTGAAAAAAGTTGGCTGCAACCTTGTTCTTTCACCCGGAGTTGCCTTCCCCCACCCGGAAACACTCGAAATCGGCAACGACGTCTTTATCGGCGCCCACGCAATCCTTCAGGGCCGCAGGGATGGATCGTGCCGTATCGGGAATAAAGTCTGGATTGGCGCACACTGTTTTTTTGACACCCGAGACCTCATTGTTGGCGACTTTGTCGGATGGGGACCCGGCTCCAAGGTGCTGGGCTCCGAGCATACCGCAGATGCTCCCGGCAAACCCATCATCGCGACGGATCTCCGGATACGGCCGGTTCGGGTTCACAACAATTGCGACATCGGAGTCAATGCGGTCATCATGCCCGGCGTCACTATCGGCGAGGGGTGCATTATCGGTGCCGGAGCGGTGGTGACGAAGTCAATCGAAGCCTTTCATATTGCCGCCGGAGTTCCTGCAAAAACAGTAAGGAAACGGGCCTGATGGCGGTAATATCCATCATCATTCCCGCCTTCAATGAAGAGGATAACATCATTCCTTTGCATGCGCGGTTCTCGGCCATATCGGCACCTTCGCACACGTTCGAATTTATCCTTGTTGATGACGGCTCATCTGACAATACATTCGGGACGATAGAGAATCTCTCCCGGCAGGATCCGCGAGTCAAGGCGATACGCTTTTCCAGAAACTTCGGCAGTCATGCCGCCTGTCTTGCCGGACTCGCGCATTCGTCCGGAGATGCGTGCATCTTTATTTCGGCGGACATGCAGGAGCCTCCGGAACTTATACTCGATCTGATCAGAAAGTGGCAGGAGGGGTTCGATACGGTGATCGGCATACGGGAAGGCGGCCAGAGTCCGGCAACCATGTTTTCACGGTTTTATTATTATCTCGTCCGGAAATTCGCCCTTCCAAATATGCCGAAACGCGGAACCGATGTTTTTCTCGTTGACCGCAAAGTGGTAAACACCGTGGTGAGTATGCAGGAGCGGAATACTTCAATTTTCGGGCTGATCCTATGGAGCGGCTTCCGTCAGGCGTTCGTATCGTATCATCGGGGACAGAGAGATCGCGGCGTTTCCAAATGGACACTGCCCAAGAAAATAAAACTTTTTGTTGATACCTTTGTTTCTTTTTCGTTCTTTCCCATACGCCTCATATCTCTTTTTGGATTCTTCGTGGCGCTCGCCGGTTTTTTCTACGCCCTGTACATTATCTATCATCGCATTATTTCGGGCGCTCCGGTTGAAGGATGGGCATCTCTCATGGTTGTTCTGCTTCTCGTGTCCGGCATTCAGTTGCTCATGCTCGGCGTTATCGGAGAGTATCTCTGGAGGAGCTTCGATGAAACGCGACGCCGTCCGCCCTTTATCGTGGCTGAACTGCTCGGTTTGCAGCCGCCCGAATAAGGCATCTTCACGTCCGTGCATAGGTGGGTCAGACTTGAGAATTGAGATGCAGCCGTTTTTTTCCGGTGCCGAAGGCTGGAGTGACAGAACTACTGCAAAGGCTCATGACAAGTGCGGGATACTGCGGGTCATGGGTACGGAATGCTCCGGGTGGCTTGATACACTGAGTAGAGCGGCAGGAATGTTATCTTCTGATCCGGCAGTCCTCTGTAGGGGCGTGACGAGAAAACCGGTCCGTTGCCGCAGTTCCGGCAGGTCGAAAGAAACAGATGCGGGCTCTTCAGGTTGCCTGATGCCCAGCTTTTTATCTCCACCGGGTGTATTCTCCCCGCACGCACCGGCAGGGGGCTTATTCATTGCCGAGAACAGATTCGATTCCCTCGATTGCGGTTTCAGCATGTTTAAGCCATTCGCGCACTTTCGGCTCTTCGAATAGTGCGAAATCTCCATAGTCGCTCAAACCGTAACCCCTTCACGTGCAATGTTCTGGAACAACGGAGTAACGCTCAGCTTTCGAGAACGCCAGACGTTTTGTTCGTAGACGATCACCCAGAAAACAACGCCAAACAGCAGTTCCACATCGTAGGCTACCGAGAAGGCTTCTTCTTCAAGCGAGTTGTTCACGGCAAACGGCACCAGCACGAGGACATCAATATCTGACTCGTCAGATGACGCCCCCCCTCGCAACCGAGCCGAAGAGTATTACCTCGATACCCGACCCGAAGCGCTCCGCGAGGCGACGTTTCAGTTCCTGAATAGCAGTGTTCTGTGTGGTTGTGAGATTCATGCTCTTCGGAGACATGCGAATTCACCGAAGCTCCGTCTTTGTGGTAACCTAATTCACTGAGCATTGCTCTGCTTTGTGCGCTCTGCCGCATCCGACAGATTATTCCAGGGGGATTGCATGCACCGTATCGGCCTTGATGTCGGGTCCGTCGCCGTAAAGGCGGTGGTTTTCGACGGCGACACCAAAAATATTCTGAAGCGGGTTTACCAGCGCCATCTCGGGCATCCTATCGAGGTCTGCGGCGCGGTGCTGCGCGATCTGCTTGCCGCATACCCTGCAGCCGCCCTTTCGGTGACCGGCTCGGCGGGCAAGTTTATCGCGGGCGCGCTGAACATCAGGCATGTCAACGAGGTCGCGGCACAAGCGTATGCCGTGCGGAAACTCTATCCGCAGATTCAGACGATTATCGAGCTGGGCGGCGAGGATGCGAAGCTCATTATTCTGGAAGACGGCAAGATCCGGGACTTCTCGCTGAATTCGGTCTGCGCGGCGGGCACCGGGTCTTTCCTTGAACAGCAGGCCGAGCGGCTGAAGCTCGGCATTGAGGAGTTCAGCGCCGTCGCCGAACGGTCGGAGCGGCCGTCGAAGATTGCGGGGCGCTGCAGCGTCTTTGCAAAGTCCGACATGATTCATCTGCAGCAGATCGCCACGCCGATGGAGGACATTGTGGCGGGGCTCTGTTTTGCGGTCGCCAGAAACTTCAAGGGCAGCATTGCCAAGGGCATAGAGCTGCGCCCGCCGGTGGCGTTTCAGGGCGGCGTTGCGGCAAACGCCGGCATGCGCCGCGCGTTTCAGGAAATTTTTCATCTCGAAAAGCTGATCGTTCCGCCTGACTACGCTCTGATGGGCGCAATCGGCGCCGCGCTCAAAGACGCGGACGCGGGACGTTCGGCGCATATCGACATCTCGATGCTTGACGCTCTGCTGGCGGGCCGCCGTGTCGAGGAAGGCCAGGCGCGGCTGCTTGTTGACGGAGACGGCTTTACCGACCGCCACCTGAAACAGCAGGATTCGGGGGTCGGTGTTGCGGCAGCTAAAGACGGACGCGGTGCGGCCACCGGACGGGAAACGCTGATAACCGCCTATCTGGGGATAGACATCGGCTCCATCAGCACGAATGTCGCGGTTATAGACGAACAGGGCAATCTCCTCGCCAAGCAGTACCTGATGACTGCCGGTCGGCCGCTGGAGGCGGTGAAAACGGGACTGGCGGACGTAGCCGCCGAGGTTGCCGGGCTGGTCGACATCGCGGGCGTCGGGACGACCGGTTCGGGCCGCTACATGATTGCCGACTTTGTGGGCGCCGACGTGGTGAAAAACGAGATTACCGCGCAGGCGACGGCGGCGATTTCGATAGACCCTGCGGTGGACACCATTTTTGAGATCGGCGGCCAGGACTCCAAATTTATTTCCCTCCGGGACGGCATCATCGTTGACTTCGAGATGAACAAGGCGTGCGCCGCCGGCACCGGTTCGTTCATCGAGGAGCAGGCGGACAAGCTCGGCATTTCGGTGAAAGATGAGTTTGCCGGACAGGCTCTGCACGCCTGCTCGCCGTGCCATCTCGGAGAGCGCTGCACCGTCTTTATGGAAAATTCGCTCATGGCGAACCTGCAGCGCGGCGCGCAGAAGGACAACCTGCTCGCCGGGCTCGCATACTCGATTGTGCAGAACTACATCAACCGCGTCGTGGCGGGCCGGTCGGTCGGCTCGCATGTCTTTTTCCAGGGGGGCGTGGCGTTCAACAAGGCGGTTGTCGCGGCGTTCGAAAAGTATCTCGGCACGCCCGTCACCGTGCCGCCGAACCACGACGTGACGGGGGCCATCGGCATGGCGCTGATAGCGCGGCAGACCATGAAGGAACGGCCGGGCGCGAAAACGCAGTTCAAGGGATTTACAGCGTCCCAGCGGCCGTATGACATCAAGTCGTTCGAGTGCAGGAGCTGCGACAACGTCTGCGAGATAAACCGCGTGCGCATCGAAGGCGATGAAGGGTTTCTCTTTTACGGCGGCAGATGCGAAAAATACGATGTCCGCCGCTCGCAGAAAGCAACCCTGCCGGACAACTTCCTCTTTCGCGAGCAGGCGCTCTGGAAAGCCCATGACGAGGGTGCCGATCCGGAAAAAGCCGTACCGTCCCGGCGGCCGAAGATCGGCATTCCCTATATCTTCACGTTTCACGATTTTCTGCCCTACTGGTCGACGTTTCTCCGGGAGATCGGTTTTGAGGTCGTCGTCTCTCCCAAAACGAACCGGCAGATTGTGAATGCCGGCGTCGAGAACGTGCTGTCGGAGGCGTGCTTTCCGGTAAAGGTTGCCCACGGACACAAGACGTGGCTGAAAAAGGCGGGAGTGGACGCGCTCTTCAGCCCGAGCTTCATCAACCTGAACACCAAAAAAGACGAGTACCCGAACGGGCTGGTCTGCCCGTATGTGCAGACGATTCCCTACGTTACGAAGCTTGCCGTCGGCGGCATCAAAAATATCGCCCCGTCCATCAACCTCTCCTTGGGAGTCAGGACGCTGGCGAAAGAGCTCCAGAAGAGCTTTGCCGATTACGGCATTTCGCGCTCGCGGATTGAGAAGGCTCTCATAAAGGCGCAGGAAGCTCAGGATGCTTTCCGTGAGTCGATCAAGAGCCGCGGCGCCGCGTTTCTGAAGGAACTCTCTCTCGTGCGATCGGGGAACCGTTCCGCAATCTCCGACGAGCATCTGCGCGCCCTTCCGGCGGACCAGCCGGTGGTGGTGATTGTCGGGCGCGGGTACAACTCATTTGACATGGGCATGAACCTCGAGATTCCGAAGAAGCTCGCGCAGATAGGCGTGCTGTCGCTGCCGATGGACATGCTGCCGCTCCAGGACGTTTCGATCCGTGGAACATGGCCGCAGATGTACTGGCGCTCTGGGCAGAGAATTCTGAAAGCAGCCCGCTACATCCGCGAGACACCGGGACTGTACGCCATTTATATCGGCAATTTTTCGTGCGGCCCGGATTCGTTCATTCTCAAGTATTTCAAGGAGGAGATGGGCGACAAGCCCTTCCTGCATCTGGAGATTGACGAGCACAGCGCCGACGCCGGGGCCATTACGCGCTGCGAAGCCTTCATTGACAGCGTTCAGCAGCAGCTCCGCGCGGCGGCAGGCCGGGACGACCATGCCCGCGTTGCGCTTTCGCACGCGCCTGCGGCTGTGCGGCAGAGCGGCATCAGGCAGCGGACATTCTACATTCCGCAGATGTCGGATCATGCGTTCGGCGTCGCCGCCGCTCTTGAGTCGTGCGGAGTGCCGGCGGAGATGCTGCCGCCTTCGGACCGCGCTTCGGTGGATCTCGGTCGCAAGTATGTTTCGGGAAAAGAGTGCTATCCATATCTGGTGACCGCGGGCGACATGCTCAAACGGGCGCTCGCGGCCGACTTCGTGCCGGAGCGTTCGGCGTTTTTCATGCCGTCGGGCTCCGGGCCGTGCCGCTTCGGCCAGTACAGTATTTCGCACCGGCTCATCCTCGACAAGCTCGGGTTTGAGGACGTTCCCATCTTTGCGCCGAATCAGGATGTGGCCTTCTACGAGCATCTCGGCTCGATCGGGAAGGATTTCGCGCTGAAAGCGTGGAAGGGCGTCGTCGCGTATGAGCTGCTTACGAAATGCCTCCATGAGACGCGCCCCTATGAAGTGCACGAAGGCGATTCGGATGAGCTTTCACGTCGCTATCATGAGAAAATTTATGCCGGCGTAGCGGCGAAAAACGGCAGCGTGGAGCCGGTTCTCGAGCAGATGCAGCGGGACTTTGCCGCAATCCCCCGCACCGGAGAGGAGCGTCCGCTCATCGG
Source organism: Nitrospirota bacterium (assembly GCA_009773415.1). Lineage (GTDB taxonomy): Bacteria > Nitrospirota > Thermodesulfovibrionia > Thermodesulfovibrionales > Dissulfurispiraceae > JAAYUK01. Next base: position 27,221 of record WSNO01000023.1, read on the forward strand.
CCTTGTCGGAGAGATATTCGTGCGCTCGCACCGCTTCTCCAATGAGGAGCTGGTCCGGAAGATCGAGAGGCTGGGAGGCGAGGTCTGGCTCGCACCGATGGGGGAATGGATTTCGTACATAAACGCGATGGCATTCAGGAAAGCTTTGATTAAAAAAGATTTATCTGCTATTCTACAACTCTTTACGCAGCGGTTTTTCCAGCGGCGGATTGAGCACCGGTACACGCGCCATTTCGGCAAACTGCTGAAAACGGCGCATGAGCCGGAGCCGGAGGCGCTCTTCACCAAGGCGGCTCCGTATATCCACCACTCCTTCGAGGGGGAAACCATCCTGAGCGTCGGCAAGGCGGTCGATCTGATCGAAAAAGGCGCCGCGGGCATCATCAACGCCATGCCGTTCGGCTGTATGCCCGGAACGATTGTTACGGCGATCATGAAAGGAATTGTGCGCGATTACGGGATACCGAGCATCAGCATCCCGTATGACGGGACTGAATCGCCCACGACCGACCTCCAGATAGAGGCGTTCATGGAGGCGGTGCAGAGCAAGAAGTAAGAAGTTGGAAGCAAGAAGTAAAGAGATGAATAGGCAATGAGGCATGCGGCATGGTGACAGGTTCGCCCTTCCCCGCGTTGGTCGCTTCTTGCTTTTTGCTTCTCACGTAATCCGATGGGAGGTGATGGTGTGGGCAGTGTCGTCAAGTGGCGGAAAAAGAAGATGCGCAAGCATAAGCATTCCAAGCTGCGCAGAAGCACCCGGGCGCAGAGAAGAAGAAGCTAAAACATTTCCGGGAAGGGTGTGATAGTGCAGCGCATCATTCAAATCGTGTGATCATGAAGCCGGCAAACGGCATGCTCGCACGATAGGTTTTCAGCAGGACTTTTCTGACTGCGCCACCCTTCCCTTTCAGTCCTCCGGCGTGAATGAGCTGCACGCCGCCTGACTGTTCATCGATGCTGATGATTCCCGCATGCCCCACAATTTCATCGCGCGTGCGTTTATGGACAGGGTGGACGAAAAAGATGAGATCGCCCGGTCTTAATTTTTCATACACGACCGCGCCGCGCTTCGGTATATACTCAATGTGCGGGATTCCCCGGCTTCCCTTCATGCGGGAAACCGGTCCGATGTCGGCCGATATGAGATCCCCCCATTTTCCGCTGAAGACCATGTCTTCGCCGTAGGCAAACCGGTCTTCATAATTCACTACAAATCCGTCTTTCAGCACTCCCCTGCCGTGAAACCGCTTCTCCAGCGCAACCTGCACCGCCTCAGCCGGATTGGCGCTGAACGCAAGTTCCACGCTCCGGAACAGATGGTACATGCAGTCGACGCGATCATCAGCGACAATCAGCGAGCGGCGGACGTATTCGCCAACCGGGTCGGGGTCGTACGGAGTGGCGACGAACCGGTCCGCCCAGAAGGCGATTCTCTCGCCGGCAGGCAGCGCGGCCGCCGCGCCCTGCAGCGAAGCCACTTCCGCATCTGACATGACAAGCGCCGACGCCGATGAACCCGGCAACGCGAAAGTGGCCGCGACGGCTGACAAAAAAAGCGCCCTGAGCAGGCGGCGGCAGAACAAACCCAATACAGATCGCATATGCTATAATATAGGCTAGATTTAATATAAGTCAATGATTTTATTCGATAAATTCGGCTCTTGCCGAATACCGGCAAGAAGGAGTTCAATCAGATATGTCTTTGAATTTGCCTCCGTTTTCCACAACAGGCATCGGCAGCGTCCCGTTTGCCGACCCTGCTGACGCGTGCCGCCTGATAGCGGAGACGTTCGACATTGCGTTCTGGCCGCAGATGGCGCGGCGCTCGCACCGTGAGGGAATGATTGCCCAGTGGGCGGAAGGGATGCCGTACATACGCTTTGATGACGCGGCGGAGCGCGTCTGGGTGGAGCGCGACGGCACGGATCAACTCACCCCGTTTTACGAATTCTGCACGGATGACGCACGCATGGCCGTTACCGAGTCCGCTGCCGCCGGTCTGCACGCCTTTACCCGCTTGATGGGGGCGGAGCGCCGTCCGGCGGTGAAAGGACATGTCACCGGTCCCCTCACCTTCGCGCTCGGCCTGAAGGACGAGCAGGGCAAGCCCGTCTACTTCGACGAGGAGCTTCGCGAGATAACCTCGATGCTTCTTCAGGCGAAGATTCGCTGGCAGGTGGACCGGCTCAGGCAGTCTGCCGACCGGGTGATTATCTTTCTGGATGAGCCGATTTTTTCGGCAATCGGCAGTTCTTCGTACCTTGGGGTGGAAGACGCTGAAGTTGAGCGCCTGCTGGCTGATTCGGTCGCCGCTGTACAGCGGGCGGGAGCAATCGCGGGAGTGCATTGCTGCGGCAAGTCGGACTGGGCGCTGGTCATGCGCGCAGGAACAGACATCCTCAGCTTCGACGCCTTTGAGTATTTTGAAACTCTCGCGCTGTATACCGACGACCTCCGGGCGTTTTACGAGCGCGGAGGACTCCTTGCGTGGGGCATCGTGCCGACATCGGACCTGATCGGCGACGCCGACGAGAAAGCGGTAGCGGACTCCATGCGCCGTAAGGTTGACCATCTCTGCCGGCACCTGCCGGAAGAGGCGGTGCGGCGGCAGAGCCTTATTACGCCGTCATGCGGCACCGGCTCGCGCACTGCCGCAGAAACCGAAAAAATCTTCCGCATCATTCGCTCTGTCAAAGCGGCGATGGGGCAATAGTCCGTGGGCGGCAGACGTTTGACAATGGGACTCTTCCTCTCGTTTGAGGGAATCGAAGGCAGCGGCAAATCCACGCAGGCGCGGCTGCTTGCGGAATCGCTCGCGTCGGAGGGGTATGATGTCGTGCTGACGCAGGAACCCGGCGGGACAGCCATAGGCGAACGGATTCGGGCGCTCCTGCTCGACCCCGCGCATACCGAGATGTGCCCTGCCGCCGAACTGCTCCTCTACGCCGCCGCCCGCGCGCAGCACCTTGAGCAGAAGATACGTCCGGCGCTTGCGAGGAATGCCGTCGTCATTACCGATCGGTTCAGCGACTCGACCGTCGCCTATCAGGGCTATGCCCGCGGCATCGACCGCGGACTGCTCGACTCGGTCGATGCTGTTGCAACCGGGCGTCTCCGGCCGGATGTGACGATTCTCTGCGATCTGCCAGCAGAGGCCGGACTGCAGAGAAATCGGGAAATCAACAAGCGCGACCGCCTTGAGCTCGAGGCGGTCGCGTTTCACCGGAAAGTCCGGGAGGGCTTCCTGCAGCTTGCTGCTGCGGAGCCGGAGCGGGTTCGTATTATCGACGCCGGTCAGCCGGTGGACGCGGTTGCGGCGGACGTTGCCAGGATTGTGACGGAACGGCTATGGGCTTTGACAAAATAAGAGGGCATGATCGCCCGATCCGCATTCTGCAGGGCACCGTCAGGAAGCAGCGTGTCCCCTCGGCCATGCTTTTCTCGGGAGCCGCCGGCATCGGAAAATGCACGACTGCCCGCGCCTATATTCAGGCGCTCATGTGCCCTTCTGCGCATGATGCCGAAGGGTGCGGCGCCTGCAGCTGCTGCAGGCGCATTCTGAGCGCTTCGCATCCGGACCTGCTTTGGATCCGGGAGGAAGGCGGGGAAATCAAGGTTGAAGCAATCCGCTCCATCGAAGAGTTTCTGTCGAGGAAGCCGCTGGAAAGTCCGGTCAAGGCGGTGCTGGTTGATGGGGCTGAGTGCATGAATATAAGCGCCGCCAATGCGTTTCTCAAAACACTCGAAGAGCCGCCGTCCGCAAGCCTGATTATTCTGGTTACGCCGAACCCTGAATCGCTGCCCGATACGATTCGTTCGCGCTGCTTTCAGGTCAGGTTTTCTCCGCTTTCGGCTGACCAGTGCAGGGAGATTCTTGCTGCTGTCCGGCCTGAGGCTCTCACCGACCAGACCATCAGTCTGGTTATGGGCAGGCCCGGGTTTGCGATTGCCGGAAACCCGGCGGCCGACGCGCAGCGCTGCATGGACCTCTGCGAGGCGATGCTGCGCGGCGACACAACAGAAGCATGGGAAGACCGGGAAGCAATGGAAGCGTGGCTCGATCAGGTGCCGCTGATTTTCCGTGACCTCGTTGTGGCGCATACCGGCGGAGCCGGTTCTATTCTGCCGCGCCACCGGCTTTCTGCTCCTGACGTTGAGACAGTGCTGCAGACATGGCAGGAGGTGCAGCGCGTGACGGCACGGACCGGTTTTCATCTGAACAGGTCTATTACCTGGCATTATGTGGCTGAATTGATGAGAAGCTCTATCAGGCGCACCGAGTAAGAAGTCAATATACAGGAGTCAGAAGTCAAGCAGGAGGTTTTCATGTCCGATATTGTCAGCATCAGGTTCAAGACATGCGGCAAAATATATGACTTTGCCTCGGAAGGCATTGAAATAGCGGAAGGCGATCTCGTTGTGGTGGAGTCGGACTTCGGTCTGAACATTGCCAAGGTAATGCGCGTGCTTCCGTCCGGAGCCTCGGCAGACCGCGAGCTGAAGCATGTTCTCCGGCGCGCAACGGCGGAAGATCTGCAGCAGAGGGAACAGAACAAGGCTCTTGGGCAGGAAGCGAAGCTCTATTGCAATGAGCGCGTGATGGCCCGCGGCCTCCCCATGAAGCTTATTGCCACGGAATCCACGCTCGACAGAAAGCGGGTTGTCTTCTATTTCACGGCCGAAGGGCGCATAGACTTTCGCGAGCTGGTCAAGGACCTGGCGGCGAAGTTCAAAACACGCATTGAGATGCGCCAGATTGGCGTGCGCGATGAGGCGAAACTTGTCGGCGGACTCGGGGCATGCGGCAGAGAGCTCTGCTGCAAGACGTTTCTCACCTCGTTTGAGCCGATTTCGATCCGCATGGCAAAAAAGCAGGAGATGGTGCTGAACGTCGGAAAGCTCTCCGGCCTCTGCAGCAGGCTCATGTGCTGCCTTCGCTATGAATTCGACACCAAGGGGCAGCCTGCGGGAATTTCCGGGATTGAAGTTGAGGCTGAACATGAGTCGCCTGCCCCGGTCATGGGAACAGTCGAAGCGCTCCGGCCGCCTCCTGAAAAGCGTGATCGGCGTAAAGAGAAGCAGATGCCGGCGAAGGCGTCAGAACCGGTTCCGGAAGAGCCGGCGGATATCGACCCGGAGCCGGTGGAGGATGTTGCCGGAGAAGAGAGCCCGGGGATCGTTGACCCCCTGGCAGCGGCGCAACAGTCTGACGAGAACAAGCAGCGCGGCAGACGCCGCCCGCGAAGAAGGAGACGCAATAAAAAATGAATACCTCTGAACACTTCTACATAACGACGCCGATTTATTATGTCAACGATGTCCCGCACATCGGCCATGCGTACACAACAATTGCGTGCGACATCATGGCCCGCTACAACCGGCTGCTTGGCCGTAAGGTGTTCTTCCTGACCGGAACGGATGAGCACGGCCAGAAGGTCGAAAAAGCCGCGCTGGAGCGCGGTCGCTCTCCGAAGGAGCACGCCGATCTGCTGGTCGGCAATTTTCAGGATCTCTGGAAACAGCTCGATATCAGCAATGACGCGTTTATCCGCACCACCGACGCGCAGCATGTTGCCGTCGTCCAGCGTCTTTTGCAGCAGCTTTTCGATGCCGGCGAGATTGAGAAACGCTCTTACTGCGGCATGTACTGCACTCCGTGCGAGCGCTTCTGGACAGAGAAAGACCTTGTTGAGGGAAGCTGCCCCGACTGCGCGAGACCGGTCGACCGCATAGAAGAGGAAAACTATTTCTTCCTGATGTCGAAGTATCAGGAGCCGCTCGTCAGGCATATCGAGCAGACTAACCCTGACTACATTCTGCCGGAGTCCAGAAAAAATGAAGTGCTCGGCTTCCTGAAGTCGCAGCCGCTCGGCGACCTCTGCATTTCAAGACCGAAGGCCCGCCTTGCCTGGGGGATTCCGCTGCCGTTTGACGACCGGTACACCACCTATGTCTGGTTTGATGCGCTGGTTAATTATTATGCCGCTGACACCTATCTTTCGCCCACCGGCAGGCCCGAGTGGTGGCCGGCAACACACCACCTCATCGGCAAGGACATCCTGACGACGCATGCCGTCTACTGGTCGACCATGCTGATGGGGCTCGGGCTTGAGCTGCCGAGGAACATTTTTGCCCATGGCTGGTGGACTGTTGAAGGGAAAAAAATGTCGAAGTCCGTCGGCAATGTTGTTGATCCGGCGGCAACCGCAAAAAAATATGGGGTCGACGCGTTCCGCTACTTCCTGTTCCGCGAAGTGACCTTCGGGCTTGACGGCGATTTTTCGGAAGATGCGCTGACCCGCAGAATCAATACCGATCTCGCAAACGATCTGGGGAATCTGCTGAGCCGCTTCACCGCCATGGCTGAAAAGTATTTTGATGGAGTCATCGGATTGCCGGGAGCATACGCCGCTTCGCCCGATGAACTGGTTGTGCGGTCGTACCGGAACGGTTTCGTCGTGGCGAGAAACCACGCGCACTGGGCGCGCCTGCGCTTCAATGACATTCTCGGCGGAATATGGGAAATCATCGCCGCGGGGAACAACTATATCGCGCAGACCGAGCCCTGGAAGCTCGCGAAAACAGATCCGGCGCATTTGAAAAACGTCCTGTTCAATCTCTGGAACGGCCTGCGGATTGCGTCAATGCTGCTCTATCCGTTCATGCCGGCGACGGCGGAAAAGATCTGGCGACAGATCGGCTTGCAAGAACTTTTGCCGGAAACGGCGTCGGCCGGAGACTCAATATGGACTGCCGGTTCCTGGATGCCTGAATACACCGTCCGCACAAGAAAAGGCGACCAGCTCTTTCCGCGGATAGAAAAACCGGCGGGAGAGATGAAAATTAAACAGAAGCGGGAGGCAAAGGAGAGCGAGGCGATGCCGGAAGCGCCAGCACCGGGTCTGATCAGGATGGATGATTTTGCAAAAGTCGTGCTGAAGGTCGGCAAAATCGTGCAGGCTGAGCGGGTTGAGAAATCAAACAAACTTATCAAACTTCAGGTTGATACCGGAGAAGAGCGCCAGATTGTCGCCGGCATCGGCAAGGCATATGCTCCCGAGGACTTGGTCGGAAAAAAGATAGTCGTCGTCGCGAACCTGGAGCCCGCTAAGCTCATGGGCGTGGAGTCAAACGGCATGCTTCTCGCTGCCACCGATGAAGAAGGCAGGCTCTCGGTTCTGATCCTCGATCGTGACGAAATCACCCAGGGCGCGCGGGTAAAATAACTGCCGGAGCGATGGCGAATCATCAGAGCATAAAGGAGTGGCCCGAGGCGGAGCGGCCGCGTGAGCGGCTGCTGAAGCACGGCGCTGAAAACCTGTCGGACGCGCAGTTGCTCGCTATCCTTCTGCGCACCGGCAACAAGGATGCGAGCGCAGTGCAGCTCGGCCTCTCCCTGCTGGATGTGTATAAGACGCTCAGCAGCATCGAGAGCGCTTCATTGCGGGACATGCAGAAGCACACGGAACTGAAAGGCATCGGCTCCGCAAAGCTGTCACAGATAAAGGCGGCATTTGAGCTCGGCCGCCGGCTTCTGCGCGAAGAGAGCGGCTCTCAGTCGCACTTCTCCTCAAGCCAGGCGGTACATTCGTACTTTGCTTCCCGCTTGAGGCATCTGAAAAAAGAGCTTTTCGTCGCGCTCTTTCTTGATGCCAAAAACAAGCTCATCCGTGAGTACAGGGTATCGGAGGGGACACTGACAAACTCTCTGATTCATCCGCGGGAAGCGTTCAAGCAGGCTGTCAAGGAGTCCGCGGCAGCGGTAATTTTTGTGCATAACCACCCAAGCGGCGACCCGACGCCGAGCCATGACGATCTTGCCGTGACCCGACGTCTCAGGGATGTCGGCGAACTCCTCGGCATTCCGGTGCTGGACCACATAATTATCGGCGACGAAACATATGTGAGTCTTAAGGAGAAGGGCGTTTTATGATACAATCACTGCATCCAGCCCCTTCCGGAAGCACAAGCAGCATTGCAGGGTAATTGCCGATAGTTCGAGATAAAGGAGTCATCAGCCATGATCACACGTGCAGTCATCAGCGTATCGGACAAGACCGGAGTCGTTGAGTTCGCCCGGGAACTGGCGGCGCTCGGGGTCGAAATCCTCTCCACCGGCGGCACCGCAAAAGCGCTGCGCGAAGGAGGAGTCCCCGTCATTGAGGTGTCAAGCTATACCGGATTCCCCGAAATGATGGACGGTCGGGTAAAGACACTGCACCCGATGATTCACGGCGGGCTGCTCTACCGCAGAAAAAACGCAAGAGATGTTGAGGACTGCGCGCGGCAGGGAATCAAGCCGATCGACATGGTCGTCATCAATCTCTACCCGTTTGAGGCGACCATCGCGAAGCCGGATGTGACGTTTGACGACGCCGTCGAGAATATCGACATCGGCGGTCCGGCGATGCTGCGCGCGGCGTCCAAGAATTTTCAGGACGTCACGGTGCTCATCGACCCTGCGGACTATCGTCCGGTGCTGGACGAGATGAAGGCGAATGCCAATAGTGTCGGTGCTGCAACCAACCTCAGGCTTGCGCAAAAGGTGTTCGCGCATACGGGACGGTACGATTCGCTGATTGCCGCGTATCTTGCCAAAACCATGGAACAAAGAGGATAGTCGGCGGATATGCGCTCCTTCAAGGAGATAAAGTCTCACTATTATTTCACCGATGAAGATGTCCGCGCTCTGGTTTCGGTGCGTCAACTCATGATCGAGCAGGCAGGCCGCGCGATGGGCCGGGTTGACCAGTGGATTCAGAATCTGCCGGAAGCGGCTAAGCTGTTCAAGGGCGAAGAGCAGAAAAAGCATGTTGCCGCAATGCGCCAGCAGTGGTTTATCGGCCTGTTTTCCGGTGTCTATGACTCCAAGTATTTCGAAAAGCTCATCCGCATCGGGCAGGCGCACGTCAAATTCGGCATCGAAGCACACTTCATGAACCGCACCATCAGCATGGTGCGCACGCTCTGCATCGAAATTCTGCACCACAACGTTGAGGACGACGAAGAACGCACCCGCGTCTTCATCTCGGTCGAGAAGATCCTTGACATCAGCCTTGACGTCATTACCTCAAGCTACATTGAAGAGGAGATGCGGAACTATTCGCCCGCCTACCGCGTAAAAAACCTGCTCGTGACATACACCGAAAAATTCGCTCAGGCGATGAACCTTGTGCTCGTTTTCGCACTCATCGGACTTACGATCGGGGTGGTCTGGCTCTTTGTGACCGATCTCATAAACATCACGAGCGACCCCAACTTTTCGCACGGGATCATCACCGCCCTCGGCTCCCTGCTGATACTCTGGGTCATGATTGAGCTGATGAACACCGAGATCAAGCACCTCAAGGGCGGCAAGTTCCGCATCAGCGTCTTTGTGGGCGTGGCGCTCGTCGCCTTTATTCGCGACACGATGATTAAGGCCTTGCGCCATGACAGCATGCACGAAATGTACTATCTCATCCCCCTTATTCTGACGCTGGGGGTCGTTTTCTGGCTCGTGACAAAATCGGAAGAGAGGAACTGACACCCATGAAAGTGCTGGTCATCGGCGGAGGCGGCCGCGAGCATGCCATTGTCTGGAAGCTCGCGCAGTCCCGCCATGTCGACAAAATATACTGCACCCCCGGCAATGCCGGCATTGCCGAAATTGCCGAATGCATCGAGGTCGGGCCGGACGTTGAAGCGCTGATCGACTTCGTCAAGTACAACTGGATTGACATCACCATAGTCGGACCGGAAGAGCCGCTTTCCCGCGGCATCGTGGATGCGTTTGAAAAGGAAGGCCGCAAGATACTCGGCCCCACAAAGGCGGCGGCTCAGCTGGAATGGAGCAAGGCTTTCTCAAAGGATTTCATGCGCCGCCACCGCATTCCGACCGCGGATTACAAGGTATTTACCTCGTATATTCACGCGCAGGAGTATGTGCGCATGATGGGCGCGCCGCGCGTCATCAAGGCGGACGGGCTTGCGGCGGGAAAAGGCGTCGTGGTCGCCTCGACCGTTGATGAGGCGATGCAGGCGATTGATCTCATCATGAAAGACCGCGCCTTCGGCGCGGCCGGCGACAGGGTCATTGTCGAAGACTGCCTTGTCGGTGAAGAAGCCTCGTTCATGGTCTTTACGGACGGCAAGACTATCGCGCCGATGGCGAGCGCGCAGGATCACAAGCGCATTTTCGACAATGACCGCGGCCCGAACACCGGCGGCATGGGAGCATACAGCCCCGCGCCCGTCATCACGCCGGAAATGCAGGAGATTATCATGGCGACCGTCATGCGGCCTACAATTGACGGGCTGCAGGCGGACGGCATCAAATACAAAGGCATTCTCTACGCCGGACTGATGATAGCGGACAACAAGCCCTATGTCCTTGAGTATAACTGCCGCCTCGGAGACCCCGAAACCCAGCCGGTGCTCTTCCGCCTTGAGACCGATCTTGTCGACATAGCGCTCGCCGTCGCTGATGAGCGGCTTGGCGACATTGATATTGCGTGGAAGCCGGAACATGCCATCTGTGTTGTTATCGCCTCAAAGGGGTACCCCGGCGCGTACGAAAAAGGCGCGGTGATTTCCGGTATCCGTGACGCGAACAAACATGAGAAGGTTGTTGTTTTTCATGCGGGCACGGCATTCGGCGAGGACGACGCGTGCGTTACCAGCGGCGGCCGCGTGCTTGGCGTAACAGCAAGCGGAGCCGACATCGTTGCCGCCCGCGACGCCGCCTACCGGGCGATACAGGATATTTCGTTCGACGGCATGCAGTTCCGGAAGGATATCGCGATGAAGGCAATTCGCACGGCATAAGGTAAATATAATACGTCTATAAAATATTTAAAATTGACTCCCCCGCATGCTTGCCTTAAAATTATAGGGAGTTTTTCCGCGACTACCATAATTATTTTTCATAGAGGAGGCTTCCTGTGGAATCACCGAGCATCTTAGGCGCAATCTTACCGAAAGTCCCGACATATGTTTCGTACTCCTGGCTCGCCATGGGCGTGCTTATAGGCACTGCGGTTGCGGTAAAAGGCAAGCTGAGCCTCGTTCCGTCCGGTGCCCAGAATGTGATGGAGGTCTTTGCCGACTTCTTCAAAAGCACATCGGAAAGCAATATCGGCCATCATTACGGCGAAAAGTTTTATCCGTTGCTCGGCACGATTTTTCTGTACATTCTGACCTGCAACCTCTTCGGACTCATCCCCGGCTTTGAATCGCCGACCGGCAACATCAACACCACGGCCTCCATGGCTATTCCTATATTTCTCCTCTATAACTTTTACGGGTTCAAGGTTCACGGCATCAAGTACCTGAAGCACTTCATGGGTCCGATTCAGTCGCCGGCAGCGATTCCCTTCATGATCTTCATGTTCTTTCTTGAAGTCATCAGCCATCTCGTCCGGCCGATTACTCTCTCCGTCCGACTTTTCGGCAACATGATGGCAAAACATCTGCTGCTGATTATTCTCGGTCTGCTCGCTCCGATACTTATTCCGACCATCATTCTCGGCCTCGGCACCCTGATCAGCTTCATTCAGGCATATGTGTTCATGCTCCTGACGACACTGTACCTCGCCGGTGCGGTGGAAGAAGGTCACTAAACTATTTTTCGGGAAAGGAGGATATGAAATGAAGAAGATTATTGCAATCACCCTGCTTCTGTTGGCATTCTCTGCATCCTTTGCGTTTGCGGCAGAAGGAGATGCCAAGCTCGCGTACTACGGCATGGCAACGATCGGCTGCGCAGTCGGCATCGGTCTTGCAGCGCTCGGCTGCGGTATCGGCATGGGCCATGGTCTCCGCGGCGCAACTGAAGGCACCGCCCGCAACCCCGGCGTATCCGGCAAGATCATGACGACCCTCATCATCGGCCTCGCGATGATCGAGTCGCTCGCGATTTATGCACTCGTCGTTGTTCTTATCACGTTCTATGCAAATCCTTTCGTGAAGTAATACGTCTGCACGAAAAAGGGGCCGGCTCCAGAGAGCCGGCCCCTTTTTCATTTAATGTCGCACCTGCCTTCAGACACCTTCCCGTACCCTGCCGCTCTGCATGCATTCCGCGCTACGGAGGCGTCCGTTTCCGGTAAATGGAGGATTTGAACTTATCCGGATGGAAGGGATGCAGCCGCACGACGCTGCACCATGGACAACGCGCCTTCACCTTCTCTTCACTGACGCGCTGGTCATATCCGAGCGCAAGGACGTGCGGCGTCAGCTCGTCAAGAATCGCAAACATATCCTCGCCATGGCGCCCCATAACCACGCTGTCGGCGATGCCGCTCTCAAGGACATGACGGTAGCGCAGTTCTGTGGAATCGGTCGGACAAAAGCCTTTTATCCGCAAAACCGTCTCGTCGCGGGCTATAATTACCGTCAGTTCGTCCCCGAGACTTTTTGCCTGGCGCAGAAAATCGAGATGCCCGGGATGAAAGTGATCGAACGTGCCGGCGCAGACAACTTTTTTCTTCATGCTTACATCCTAACACACCGCGCAGGCTTGACATTACTCGATTCGGAATGATAATCTGATAACTCTTGAGTCGGGGCTGTAGCTCAGTTGGGAGAGCGCTTGAATGGCATTCAAGAGGTCGTCGGTTCGATCCCGATCAGCTCCACCACCGCAAACACAAGACAGGTAAGGCCTTCATGCTTTGCCTGTCTTTTCGTTTCTGCTGAATAATACCAAGTGTAGCAAAAACGCAGCACGGAGCTACAGGGTAATGCCTTGAGAGTCTCTTGTAGTGTTCAGTTTATAGGCACCTCCCTGCGCTTGCCGCTTTTCGTCTTGTCCATAAGAATAAAGCCATGTTTGAGGTCCGCCCTATCCCAAGCAAGTCCTAGGTTTTCTCCACGGCGCATGCCAGTCTTAAGCGCCGTAATAACAATCGGTCTCACCACTTCATTACAGGCACCCGCAAGTTTTCGGGCCAGTTCAACAGAGAGGTAATTTAGGCGGTTATTTTCCTCATTCAACATCTTTATCTTTGGGACATCAGGCCTGTTCAGCATCTTCCAATCAACTGCCTTTTGCAGCATGTCTGATAGCACAGCACTGAATCGGTTCACAGTAGCAGGTTTATTCGGTATAGGCACGGTTGTATATTTGCCATCCGTCCCTTTGACCTGCCGCGTCTTTTTCCCCGCTTTTAGCCGCATTGATTGAAAGAGCTTGCCTTTTACAAATAATGCCTGTTGACATAGACCATAATTATTGGTAATATGACCATAATAATTGGTCAGGAGTAGATATGCTTGAGGGACTTTTGGGGAACATTACGGTCGAGAAGATTCTGTTTTTTCTGCTGGTCTATGAGGAAGGCTATCCGCGTGGCATGGCCACAATATTCGACGTTCCGGTCAACAGGATTCAACAACAGCTCAGACGCCTTGAAGACAATGGCATTGTTGTCAGCAGACTGACCGGCAAGGTGAGGATTTACACGTTCAACCCGCGATACCCCTTTCTCAGAGAGCTAAAAGCCCTTATAGAGCGAGCTTTTGCATTCGTTCCGGATCAAGAGAAAGACAAGTACTATCGCCTGCGGACACGACCTCGACGAACTGGCAAACCATCATGAAGATAAACTGATCGAAGATTGATAGCAAGGATCTTGCCGCTCTTGTGACGGAAACTCTGCAGCGCAATGGGATTGATGCTTTGCTCGTCGGAGGCGCTTGCGTTTCGATCTATACCGCCAATAAATATATTTCCGGCGATCTCGATTTTGTCTCTCATGGCACAATGAAAGAGATTGCAAAGACTCTTGAGCAGATCGGATTTCACAAAAAAAGCTCACGCCATTTTGAGCGCAACGATTGCCAGTTTTTTATAGAATTTGTAGCGCCCCCCGCTGCTGTCGGCAGCGAGCCGATAACAACGCCTTTTGAACTGACATCCAAATACGGGAAAATTCTCCTGCTCTCTCCAACAGATGCCATTAAAGACCGTCTTGCCGCCTATTATCATTGGAACGACTTTCAGGCACTCGATCAGGCGGTCATGGTTGCCAAAGATCAGAATGTCAATATCTCTGAAATCGAGCGTTGGTCTATTGCCGAAGGCTTCGGCGAAAAGTATCAAAATTTCCTTCTGTCATGTACACCTCGATCACGCAAACGGAAACCCGATTAACACCGTCTGCTGTCCTATAAAACCCAAACTTTCCGCAAAATATTTCCAACAGTTCAAATTAATTTTATACGACTTATCCAACATTTCTTTGTCGCCTGTTACTTTTGTTTTCAGATTGGGATCGTATACAGGAAGAAGTGCCCGCTCCCAAGCCGCCCTACCCCCATAATTGGAGTTTGATTTCATCAAAAAGAGTTCGCATCAAATACTCCAAAAATTAGGACTTTTTTTCCTCGATTTAGGACTCCCAACTCCTTTTCCTCTTCTCATCATAATCACAGTATAAAGACTGTCATCATCCTTTAAAACCGGCAAAGAACTGACTTCCTCAGAAGTGGCTCAGGTTGTTTGGACAGGCGCAGGCGATTCATAAGTGGGAAGCTGCTCAGCATCATGCTGCCCGCTCATGCGGCAGTATAGTCCAGCAAACCTCATCGGGCGTTTTGTAGTCAAGCGCCTGATGATGACGCCGGCAATTGTACTTCTCCATGTAGTTCGCTATCCCCTGTCTCAGTTCGATCATCGTGCCGTGTGCCTTCGGATGCACCTCCTCGTATTTCAATGACCGCCACAGCCGCTCGATAAAGACGTTGTCCATCCACCGACCCTTGCCGTCCTTGCTGATTCTGATGCCATGCTCTTTGAGCATATCCGTAAAATCCGTGCTCGTAAACTGACTGCCCTGGTCGGTGTTGAATATCTCAGGACGACCATATC
>WSNO01000048.1 GCA_009773415.1 Nitrospirota bacterium
GGCAAGCCGACGCGGGTTCGATGCGTTCGGGCTTATTGAACACCCCTCTCATTTGGGAAATCTATTCGGTTGAAAAAATGTTCGTGCAACGGACTCATAGATTACTCGATTTTCAGGAGTTTCCTCAACCGGGCATCGGTGCGCACAACTTCATCGGCACTATCGGCGGTGATGTCCCATGTATATTCGCCCTTTGCATTTCTGTGAAGCCTGACCTTGGCCGGTCTTTTGGGTTTGACTGCCTGAATATCAGGCTGTTTCGAGACCTGCAGCGCAGGCTGCTGCGCGGGCCTGACGTCCGCAGCACACACGGGAAACGCAAGGGACACCATGAAAAACAGAATCGTAATGGTGGTGATACAGACCGCAGAATACACTCTCCTCATGACGGGCAACCTTCCTTAATCAATAACATTCAACTCCAGCCGAGGGCTGAACGGGATTGCAGTATCATATCCGTTCTTCAGCCATAACGGCAATTCTGTCTGTCGCTTGCACAGGCAAATGCAGGCGTCGTCACTTCAACATCAAGAAACCCGCGTGGAATTGGCTCCACGTGAACGGAAAGATACATTCATGTTGGTATCAGAAATTTGTTCGGCAATTGCTTTAAAAGCATCATGTATCTCGCGAAAAGCGTCGATGAGTTCGGGATCGAATTGTCTGCCTCGTGCGGCCAGAATGGTATCCACCGCTTTTTCATGAGAAAGCCCTTCCTTGTATGGACGAATCGATATGAGCGCATCATATACATCGGCTATTGCCATAATTCGCCCAGCCAAGGGGATATCCTCTCCCTTGAGGCCAACCGGATAGCCGCTGCCGTCCCAGTGTTCATGATGAGAAAAGGCCATTTCTCCTGCAAAGCGCAGAAAAGAAGTGTCCCCTAATTTCTTCTGTGCCGCATCAATGATTCGTTTGCCGTAATGAGTGTGCTTCTTTATTTCTTCAAACTCATCAGTCGTCAGCCGGCCGGGCTTGAGTAAAATTGCATCCGGAACGCCGACTTTGCCCAGATCATGCAGCGGCGCGGACATGCAGAGATGTTCAATGTAGGCATCATCAATGCTGCCCGCAAATGCCGGCTTGTATCGGATATGTTCGGCAAGAGCCTTTACATAACTCTGCGTTCGTCTGATGTGGCCGCCTGTTTCAGGATCACGCGTCTCCGTGATGTTGGCGATGGTTTCGAGCATGGCTTCCTGTGTAGTCAGCTGCTGCCGCGTCTTTTCCTTCAGCCTGCGCTCTTCACGCCAGAAGTGGAGAAGCGACAGTACGGAAAAATTGGAGGCATATGCCAGAATCGGGCAAACCGGCGAGACATAGAGGCCGTTTCGGAACAGGAGTACTGAAACGGCGACAGCTAGCGAAGTGCAAAAAACAAACAGCGCAAGATTGACAAGTGCCCTGCAGCGGGCAAAAAGAACTGTTGAGAGCAATCCGAAAAGCACAATCCCAGAAAATTCATACAAGGCAGCGGCCTTGGGCCGAACAAGAAAATTTCCCTGCACAATGCCATCGATTATGTTTGCTTGAATCTCTACCCCGGTCATTATCGGATCGACCGGCGTGGCACGGATATCCATCAGACCAGGGGCAGCGGCTCCAACGAGCACAATACGGCCTTCAATCTCCCGGGATTCGGTCGTTCCGTTCAGGATGCCGGCAGCGGATATATGGCGATATGTTCCGCTCGGTCCGTGAAATGGAATCAAAAAAAGTCCCTTCTGATCAAGCGGAATCTCAGTACCATCGATAGCAATATGTTCGGTTCCTGAGGTGCTAACCGTCAGTACCACCTGCTCCGGCCTGAGCGCCGAAAGCAGCACTGCCAATGAGAGGTGGGCGTAGAACTTCTCATTGTATTCCAACATGAGAGGCACTCTTCGAATAATCCCGTCAGGATCGGGCCTGATGTTGAAGAACCCTGAAGCCGGGGCGGCCACAGCCAGCGGCTTATAGAGACAATCGACAGAAGAGGCTTTAAAGAGCCCGCTCAAAGAATCCGGGACGCTCTCGTCCTTCCTGATCAGAACGTTAACAGGATGAAGTACGCATGTCTTTGCACTGCTCTCTCCGAACAAAAACTGGTAGCCAAGCACAAAAGGGCCTTTTTTGAGCACCTCCGCCAGCATTGCATCGTTGTCGGTATAGTGCATGGGAATCCCCGCCAGACCGATCCGGTATTTGAAGTCCGTCAAAATGTTTTTTTGTATATAGGCCAGAGAAGTCCGGTCCGGTTCAGCAAACAGAATATCTACACCGACACTGAGAGCTCCCATGTCCCGCAATTTGTCAAATAATTGTGCAAGCCGGTATCTCGGCCACGGCCATTGACCATATTCTTGAAGGCTTTTTTCATCTATATCGACGATTACGATCTTGCCGGAGGGAAGCCGTCCGGAGCGCGATTTAAGCAATGTGTCGTATACCTTGAAATCGAGAGAGGAAAGCAGAAGAGGCTGGACTAAATACAGCAATGCCACCGCGCAGGTCAGCACAATCCCGCAGAGAAGAACAAGAACGTGCTCTTTGTCCTTTTTGAATCTCAAAACATGCGAACACAGTCGTTGGAATGCCCTCATACTGGCAAGCTTTATTTTACAACAACTTCAACTCTGCGATTGCGCGGTTCTCTGACGTTGTCCATCGTGGGCACGAGCAGATCCCGTTTGCCGTGGTAACTGAGCTCCATAAAACCGGAGCGGATACCGTGAGAGAGAAACATGTCCCGGACGGTCGCCGCGCGGTCGGCCGACAGCTTCATATTATGCTCATCGGTTCCGGTCGTATCTGTATGGCCAATGATGCTCAGTTCATAAAAATCTCTCTTTTTGATTATCGTCAGCACTTCGGGTATATAAGCCTTCGACTCAGAAGTCAGCTCCATGGTGCCGTGCAGGAAATAGAAGAGGAAACTGACCGGCTCAGGGGGAAGAGCTTTCAGGGAATCACTAAAGAGTAAATCAATCTGCTGGCGGGAAATCTCTTCAGGCATGGTCGGCATTTTCCCGGAGTCGGCAACTTTCACCACCGTATTGGGAGCGGTAAGCGTCCTGGCACCACCCTTGGTGGTAACCGTCACCTGCCCGACAGTGCCATCAGCATCCTGAACAAGAACAATCGTGTCCTTTACCGTTGCGCAACCGGCAAGGCTCAACCCGAGCAGGAGAACAAAAGAAAGAATGCCACATCTCATCGCAGTGCTCCTTTGCCGGCCTAAGCATGGGCGGGATGCATTTAGTCTTCTGAGACCTTTACATTATATGTAGTGCCTCGAACGCCAATCGTTGCTGTCGGGGTCTCCAGAACAACAGACTCCGGAGATAATTTGGTCATTTTCCCCGATACAAATGACGCAGTGCCTTTTGTCAGTTTGTTAATCATCGAAAACTGGTTCTCTGCCGGTTTAAAGACGAATTTCTTCAAATCCAAGCGAGAGTTCGGTCCAAGGCTGATTCTCGAATTGTCCTTGAAAACAATACCGACAGATCCGTTCGCGCCTGTCTGAACCGTGTCATTTTGATACACGGCGGAGCCATTCTCAGGCTTTATGCTTTTTCCGCCTCGCTCGATGAAAACGTCTCCTTTTGTCATTCTCAGGCTGCCTGCAGACTCCTCGGCAGAATCGACAACGGGGGCAAGGAGAAGAACAAAGAGAAACAGCAGGGAAAGAATCTTGCTCATAGAAACCTCCATACTTGTAATT
>WSNO01000024.1 GCA_009773415.1 Nitrospirota bacterium
GGCATTTGTCATCTTCCATATCTACATCGGATGGCACAACGACATTGTTGAGCGCAACGGACTGGTAAGCTCGATTTTCAGCGGGTATAAATTTTTTGGTTCTGGCCATTAGTTGTATTTGAGGTGTGCAACCTCCGCTCGTTTGCCGTGGGTGCATCTGGCCAGGATGACCCACGGCTTTTTTTACATGACATCTCGCACACTGCGCAATGAAATTTTACTGCAGCGCAAGAAAAACTTATTTTAATAAGATGGAGGAACCTGTATGGAGGAAGTAAGTCGCGCCGGAGTAATGATTTTAATCAGTGGTGTAGCTGTTGGCGTTCTTTTCGGGTTTGTATTGCAGCGTGGTCGGTACTGCATGAACTCAGCATTCAGGGATGTCATATTTATGAACGACTACACCTTGATGCGAGCCTATTTCATTGCTCTTCTTGTAGCGATTATCGGCGCAAATCTGCTCGAAGATTTCGGATTTCTTGGAGATGACGGTTTGCGGCGCCAATCGTTTAATGTAGTTGCCAATATCATCGGAGGCTATATATTCGGACTCGGCATCGTCATGGCGGGAGGGTGCGGTAGCGGTATTATTTACCGGGTCGGCGAAGGCTATACCTCAGCTGTCCTTGGAACTCTCGGGTTCATTACTTCACTGCTGGCTACATACAATGGGCCGCTGAAGCCGGTCATGCAGTATCTCAAAAGCTTTAAACTGACTATTGGGCAGGGAGACGATGAGATAACGAATCCTGCGCTTTGGGATCTTTTCGGCGGTACGTCCGTCAAATGGATAGTTATCGGCATTATAGCCGTTATAATTATTCCGATTGTCTGGAAAGGCAGGCCGCTGGCCGCCAAGACGAAAAAAGGATATGCATGGCCTTTGACCGGGATTCTGCTCGGTCTTGTTATGGTGCTCGCGATATGGGCGTCATATTTCTGGGGCGGACAGGCTCGCGGTCTCTCAGCGGCCGGTCCGACATCGGAGGCGTTTCTGGCGATTACGATGGGGAACAGTATGGCCAAGTTCGACCCAATGTTCGATTTCTGGGGAATTTTCACGGCAACATGGAGTGCGCTCTATATTTTCGGCATCCCGCTCGGGGCATATCTGAGCGCAAAATTACTCAAGGAGTTCAAGTGGCAGGCCCCGCCTGCACAGGAGTTGATGCGCGTTCTTATGGGCAGTTTCGTTATGGGATTCGGCGCTGCCACAGCGGGCGGGTGTACAATCGGACATGCATTGACCGGCATATCGACGCTGGCGTTGTCCAGCATCGTTGCAACGATCTTTATGGTCCTCGGCAACTGGACGATGGTTTATTTCACATTTATCAGGCCTATGAGGGACGAATAACCGCGACCGCGATTCTGTCGACCACAGATAAAACTTCAGTAGGAACCACTCCCCGGGCTAAAGCCCGGGGTTTTCTGGTCGATCTTGATAAACCGAACTTTTTGATGGGATCCCTGTCTTTGTCCCTGTCTCCTGTTTGCTGTACTGAAGGCACGTCCTGCTTCAGTACAGCGTGCGGCACTGCAGTCTCTGTGACATGAGCAGTAACTGCACTGCTCAGCGCGACATCTGCTGAACCTCCCGAACATAAAAAAAACCACGCCGACACGCACCTTCATGGTGCAGAGCCTTCATGGCCTTCATTTCTTAACGTCAGACACGCTACTGCCGCTTCATGCGGCTGCCCATACTTGCTGTACAGGTTTCTGTGCTTTGGATGTTAGCAAAGCCGCTGAGGATTCGTCAATTCCAGAAAATTATTAATCCGGCAAGCAAATAGTATATTCACGCGGCGTATCTGATTCTCGGATGTTCAAAATATTTCTGGACGCGTCCGGGCATTTTCTGCAGCATTCTCATATGGGAAACCAGCTTGCCTTTTAATTCTTTGTCGTTTCTTGCAGGGACTCCAGAATGTACTCCATACTTGAGGTCGCAGTTCAGATATTCGTCAGGATTCAGTTCCGGTGAATACGATGGAAGGTAGAAGACTTCGATCTGGTCCTTGTTCTCCTGGAGCCATTGCTTCACGATCCTGCTATGATGTGTCTTCAGATTATCCACTATCAGAAATACCTTGCGCCCCGCATCTTTGACAAGCCGCTTCATGAACCGTATCATCAGGGCGGCGTTCATCGCCTCTTTATACACCATGAATCGCACTTTGCCCTGATTGGTTATCGCGGAAACCATGCTCATGCTTGTACGGTTGGCGTTGAGCCGTATGGTAGGTGTCTTGCCTTTGGGTGCATATCCCTTTGCCCGATTCTCATCATTGCGTATCCCTGTCTCATCGCACCAGTTGATTTCTGCTGATTCCTGCTTTGCACGTGCTGCTATAGCAGGGTATTGTTCCGTCAGCCATTGCTGTACTCGCGCCGGGTTCTGCTCATATGCCCGTCGAATGGGCTTCTGTGCTGTAAATCCCCACCGCTTCAGATATTCACCCACCGTTCTGATCGGCATCTTTATGCCATGCTTGATTCTGATCAATTCCTGCACTGCTTTACGACGAGTCCACAGGGCAAACGGCATCTTCAGCTGATCTGGTGTCTTGTCCTGTATCTCTTTACGTATTATTGCTTCCTGATCTGCCTGTAGCGTCTTCTGCTCCTCGGGACGCCGACCACGCTGTCCTTTGGAAATACCTTCCCAGCCATTGCGCTCATATAGTTTGTAGACCGTGATGCAATGGCTCTGTGATATTCCCACCACTTCGGCTATCTCTCGATACTTCATCCCCTTCTGCCGAAGCTTTACGACCTGTCTTCTGATCTGATACTGCGCATCCTGATTTAATGTCCGGGCATCGATCTTTTCCATACCCCTATTTTATCATAATGGTTAACTATTTGCTTGCCAAGTTAATAAATAAGCTGTCCGGCGGTCTGCGGCTGAAAGATGCTGAAAGTCCTGCACGCGTCCTCGCCGAGCATATCCGCGTATCGTGCATCACCATCTTCACAAACGAGGAAGCTCAGATGCCGGAGTCCATGGCTGAGAACATCCCTTTCATGAATTGCCGCCGGACGCGGCCTGAGTGGGTCATCCTGACGGCACCCTGCAAGGTCGTGAAATCCCAAAGTGTGAGGAAGCCTCCGGTCAGGCATCAACAGACGGCAGTATGCCAGATAGGAGAGTGCAATCGTTCCGTCATCCTCGAACCGCCAGCTCGTAGAGTGAACAAGGGAAACAGTTTCTTCGACAGGCTTCAGGAACTCCAAGCCGTTAAGCAGGAAATATACCGCTGAATCAGGATTCATTCCGCTCGCGGAAAGGTCAGCCGTCTGCTTACCGTAATGGACAGCGTCTCTGTCAAATGCAAACGCAAAAAGTTCCACGTATGTTCTCATTCGGCAATCACCACGGGCATTCCTTCGCTCCTGATAACCCTGAGCCGGGTGTTGTAAATATCAGAAAGAAATGTCGCGTCGGCCTCGGCTCCGTCAGGAGCACAGCGCAGTGAACCTTCATGCAAATAAATATGCCGATTACAGTATGTCAGCGCAAGTGTGGGGTCATGAAGCACCGCAACTATCGTGGTGCCTTCCTCCGAAAGTTTTCGGAGCAGCTTGAGCAGATGCATCTGATTGCAGAGGTCGAGATGCGAAAGCGGCTCGTCAAGCAGTATTGTTCCCGGCGCCTGCGCAAGCACTCGGGCAATCATGACAAGCTGACGCTCGCCTCCCGACAGCTCGGTGTAGGCTCGCGGGCGCAGATGCTCGATGCCCACGACTTCAATGGCGTGCCGCGCATGCGCCCGGTCGCTTTCAGACGGCGTAAAGAGGACCTGAGCAGCTCTGCCGGTCAGCACAACTTCTTCGACGCTGAAGGGAAATACGGGTTCATGAAACTGAGGCAGATAGCCGACCAGTCCGGCACGTCTTGCAGGGGACGTGCGCGCAATATCCTGCCCGTCAACGAAAACAGTCCCATGCGGTATCGATACCATGCCGGCAATACATCGAAGCAGGGTTGATTTTCCGCTTCCGTTTCTGCCAAGAATAGCGGCGAATGCGCCGTGCGGAATTTCGAACGATACATCATGAAGCACGGTCCTATTGCTGTATCTCCAACTGAGAGAGCGTACAATCAGTGCCGTCATGCCGACATCCCCATGATTTTCCTCCTCAGCAACACGATAAACAGGGGAGCGCCGACAAGAACGGTGAAAATTCCTACCGGCAGCTCAAACGCGGCAATTGAGCGTGAAAAGTCATCGACAATCAACAAAAAAACAGCGCCGAGCGAGGCCGTCAGCGGCAGCAGGCGGCGATTATCAGCTCCGGCAATCAGACGGGCAAGATGAGGAAGCACCAGTCCGACCATGGCGATAATCCCAGCAACTGCGACTGCCGATGATGCCGCCAATGTCGCCGGGATGAGAATCAGTAGTTTTTCCCGCTCCGGATTGAGTCCGACAGACCGGGCTTCATCATCACCAAGAGCAAGAACATTCAAACGCCAGCGCATAAGCAGCAGCCATATGCTTGAGAGGATAATCGGCGGAGCGGATGAGACAACCTTGCTCCATGTAGCGGTATGAAGATTGCCCATCGTCCATTGCACAATAGTCTGGAGGCGGAATGGATCTGCAAAAAACTGTACGACGGTCAGCAGCGCCGTAAAAAATCCGGTCACGATAATTCCGGCGAGAATAAGCGCCACAATAGATACCTTGCGGCGCGCATATGCAATGCCGTATGTCAGCCCGACAGCCGCCAACCCGCCCGCAAACGCGGAAGGTTGCAGCGGAAGAACCGGAAGAGCAAGAGCCAGTGCCGCACCGAATGCAGCGCCTGCCGACAGACCGAGGACATCCGGAGATACGAGCGGATTGCGAAAAAGACCCTGCAGTGCAGCTCCCGACAGGCTGAGCGCGATGCCCACCAGCATCGCCAGCAGAACCCGGGGCAGACGAACATCCCTCACAATGGCTTCCGCCATCAGTGCCTGCTCATCGTCGACTGGCGTCTGCGATACCTGCCGCAAAAGATACGCGCCGATTTCGTCCTGCGTTACGACATCGGACGGTCCGATGAAGAGTGAAATAACTCCGGCCAGAAGCGGTATCGTTATCAGGAGAATGGGGAATACGCTCTTCATTTATGCCTTTTTCAGTCTGCCGCCGTAGAGCATATCGAGCATGCGTTGCTCTTCCCGCTTCAGGTCTATGTCGCGAAACCGTTCAGGATGTGTCCACTTAGCAACCATCTTTACCGCATGGATATATTTCAGTGTCCAGAGGTCGCACAAAAAGACCTCCGGCAGTTCATGAACTCTTTTTGACCGCACCGCCTTGACCAGCCTCCATTGTTCATCTGCAATAACATCTGCCGGGTCTTTGCGGGCATTGAACCACATGACGATGACGTCCGGATTCCACCCGATTACCTGTTCAAATTTCACGACCAGATGCTCATGCGGAAGGTGCCCGCACACATTCCGGCCGCCGGACATCGTAATAAGATCGTTTACCGTGCTTGAACCGCACGATGTTTCAAGATTCCCCTGCGCCCACATGTAATACACACCGGGGCGTTTTGAAGCCGGCACGTCCGCGATCCGAGCGGAAAAACGCCGAACCTCATCACGAACATGGGAGACAAGTCTTTCGGCACGGGTTTTGGATCCGGTCATTCTGCCGAGTGCGATCATTTTCCGATCCACGTCGTCCCGGTTGCTGATAAAAACTCCGAAAACCCTGACTCCGCGTTCCTCCAGCGCCGCGATGACTTCTGTCTGCCGCGACCAGATAATAACAACATCGGGCTTGAGCGCAATAACGCTTTCGATGCTCACGAAATCCCAGTTCCCGGGCGCGGGCAGCTTTTTGTTCCGAATCCGTTCATCAAGCTTGGCATAATAGGGGAAAACAGGATTCTGATAGACATTGGCCGGGATACCGACAACACGTTGTTCCTGACCAAGCATGTACAATCCGCTCAATGTACTTTCGATGAGACAGACGATCCGGCTCACAGGCTTTTGAAACGTAATCGTCTTGCCGCGGAAATCGGTCACGGTTATCGCTTTTTCAGCGGCGAATACATGACTCCCCGCGCCCGCTAGAAAAACGCTGAAGACGATTACCAGAAGGCTGAGCTTCAAAAACCTTTGTCGTATCACGAGCAAAAAGAGAGCAGCCTCCACAACCGGAGGCTGCTCAAACCCTCCTAAAATCTGATCTCGATACTTGCCATGGCATTAAATCCAGGGTCTCTGAACTGCCATGGCATCTCATACTTGCGGTCAAAAAGATTATTCACATCCAGATTCAGTGCGGCGTTATACTCCTGCGTCTTGAACAGGCCCTTCTTCGCCTTCAGATTGACTACTCCATACTCGCCAAACTGCCGGCGGTTTCCTTTGTCAGTGCTGTCATAGTATGCACCAACATACTGGAAATAGGGAGAAATTGAAATCTCATACGGCAGAGCTGCCGTGAATCCGACATTCGCGATCCAGTTCGGCACGAACGGCACATCACTGCCGTCCTGAGCCGAATCTATCGGGTTCTTCACGTGAGTATCCGTAAAGGTGGCGTTCGCAAACCACATAATCGCCGGACTGATGAAGTGGGCGATTTCAAATTCCACTCCATTGGAACGGGACTTTCCGGCATTGACTGACTGGGTCTGAGACGGGGTCGAGTTCACGACGTTTTCGACGATAGCGTCATCAACAACGGTATAGAAACCTCGCACCCCAACGCGTAGATTATCAAACACCCACGCATCACCGCCGAGATCAATGCTCATGCCTTTTTCAGGCTTGAGGCTTGGGTTTGGCAGCTGTCCGTTTCTGCCGGCTACCCCGAGATCCGATGCAAGCAGAGTTCCGCCGACAGACTTCGCCGACGGAACGATATAGCTGGATCCGGCATTTGCGTATACGCCGGCACGAGGCGAGATGTTGTATCTGGCGCCGGCGCTCCAGAGGAAGCGATCCCACGATTTGTCTGTCCGCTCAGGAGTAACGCCGCTGATCAGGTCATAATTGTGCTGCGTATAGGCATAGCGTCCTCCGAGTCGGAGGACCCAGTTGTCCAGCATCAGTTTTTCTTCTGCATAGAGACCGTGGCTGCGGGCGGTCATGTCATTGCCGATGGATCTGACCCCCCCGGTCTCGGCGAAAGTTTCATATGTTGCATGCTGAAAATCTGTTCCAACAGTCAGCAGGCTGTTCTTCCAGTGCTTCCATGAAATCGAGAGATCGGCAGGAACGATGTTCTGCTTGACGCCGTCCTTCTCTCGCAGACTCAGAACGGGAAAGTTGTCTTCTTCCCATCTGCGGTCGTAGTACCGGTACCCGGCCTTGAAATTGAGAGTGACGTCTTGGCTCAGCCTGTTTTCATAAGTGGCATTGATAAGATCATACTGGTGTTCGAAGCCACGGTTCGGGCGTCCCGTGTCACCGGTATGCGATGTATGGTGTGCAAACAGAGAAACTTTTGATTTGTCAGGCGTGATGAAATAGGTTGTTTTAAAAAAGAGCTTAATTTTTCTGTAGTCAGGATCATCGATCATGTTCAGCCAGGAGGGATTCGTCCCATAATTCGTATAGTCGGACTGCTCGTAACCCGCTCCGAGGAAATAATGAACATTCCCCTTAAATCCCTCATGATACAGTTTGCCCTGCAACGTATTCCAGGTACCGTAGCCCGCGAGAATCCGGGTCATGGGGGTTATAATCCGCTCTTTCGTGATCAGGTTGGAGATGCCGGCAAGCGCGGCCTGATTACCCGCGAAATCCATGCTCATATAGTTCGGGTACATTATCGAGGCAGGACCCCGGTGCAGCTCTGCCCGATTCAGGTAAATCGATTCGAGGCTCATGGGATCGACGAAGGAATCGATCGGCAGCCCGTCGAGCAGATACGCATTATATTTCGGACCGAATCCGCCATATGACCCCCAGTTTGCATCATTCCGCGACAGCGGGTTCACAAATGTGCCGGGCTGATACTTGAAAATTTCCGCAAGATTCCGGTTCGGAAGCGTTCGGTTTTCTATTTCTTCAGCAAGGATAACGTCGACCTTCTGGGTTACCGAATCCTGCGGCTGAGCTGTCTTCTCAGCTGTCACCACCATCTCTTTCATCTCATACGGTTTCTTTGCGTCTGCTCTCTTCTCCTCCGCCGTGGCGACTCCCGTAAAAACGAGGAGCAGACCCATGGCAATAATAAAACTAATCTTCATGTTTCCTCCTGTCTGTTTTCGTTCGCGTCCGGCAGAATCAAGACGTAAACGGTGCTGATCGCATTGTTCTCAAAGAGGCGGCATATCTTCCTGCCGGTGCGACCGCCGCCCTGCCCGTTCCTCTGGTGTTTTGATCTCATGATTCCACGTTTCGCTTTTTCTTTTCATCACCTCATTCTGTTTTAATTACTGAAACGAAACGTAATCGGCAGGCGCGCCCGCGAGGCCACAGGTATCCCTTCGCTGGTCGCCGGTGCGAATGAAGATTTCCTGACAGCGGTGACTGCCGCCTCCGCAAAACCGAACCCGCTGTCTTCCAGCACTTCTACATGCGTGAGGATTCCCTTCTCATTAATAGAGAGTCTGAGCAGCACGCGTCCCTGTTTTCCAAGCTTTTTCGCGAGAAGAGGATACGCCGGTTGCTCCTGCCTCACAAATCTCGGACCTGTTCCTTCGCCGAACACCACATCAGAAGCAACCGAACTTTTTGATGGAATGCCGGTCTGTGCCTCTGACCGTCCTGCTTGCTGTCCTGAAGGCGCTTCCTGTCGAAGTGCAGTGTATGGCACTGCAGCTTCCGTGACATGAGCAGTCGCTGCAACACTCGGTGCGACTCGCTGCTGAGACAAAGCGGTATTTCGGGGCGGAACAGGAGCTTTCCGTTCTTTTGCCGGCGCAGCGGCTTCACTTCCGACAACCGAACGTTCTCCGGTCAGAAAGACTTCATATACCACAGCGGATTCGGCAGCCCAGCGCATAATCATGAATAACCCGACAGCTGCGACGAGGAGATGCAGGCCTGCGGCCGCCATGCCCGACAGAAAAAGCTGCCTGCCATCTCGCGACATCTGCTGAACCTCCCGAACATAAAAAAAACCACGCCGACACGCACCTTCATGGTGCAGAGCCTTCATGGCTTTCATTTCGTAACGTCAGACACGCTACTGCCGCTTCATGCGGCTGCCCATACTTGCTGTACAGGTTTCTATGCTTTGGATGTTAGCAAAGCCGCTGAGGATTCGTCAATTCCAGAAAATGAATAGGCGCATAAAATGCCCGATCTCCTCGGCAGGGAGCCGTCAGGCAATGAGTGCGGAAATTCCGGGGATGCTCTTTCGGCACTGTTCCGACAGAGGGTGCGTACGTGCGCACTCGATATTCCTGATACCCCATTCCGGAAAACTCTGCTGAAGTTTTGTACGCAGACGTTTCCAGTCCAACACGCACGGTGAAAGGTCACCCTGGACTTCCGGGGGCTTTCGGTACATTTGCAGATAAAATCGCTGAACCCCGAAGGATCTTACTTCCGATACAACTTCATCAAGATCGTCGTCGGTCAGCAGATTATACACCGTAGTTCTCACCTCGAGCCGTATTTTGCTCTCTCTGCATAGCCGGGCGGATTTGATTATATCTGGCGCGCTGACCGCGACTCCTGCGGCTTCCGCATACATACGCGCGGGTGCCTTATAGTCCAGAGCGACATAATCGACCAGTCCTTTTGCCGCAAGCATTTCAAGATGGTCGGGAAACGATCCGTTCGTATCGAGCTTCACCGGATACCCCATGCCCTTTATGTGCCCGAGAAAACCTGCCAGCCTCTCCTGCAGCAATGCCTCGCCCCCGCTGATGACCACCCCCTGTATCATCCCCCGACGTTTATCCAAATACTGCAAAACGTCGGCTTCCTCCATCGGATCTTCAAACAGCATAGGATACACCAAATGCGGATTGTGACAATATGGGCAGCGAAAATTGCAGCCCTGCAGAAAAACAACCGCACTAACTCTCCCCGGATAATCGACCAGCGAGAAACGCTGGAGACCGCCTATGTGCATGCCGCCGCACCCGTGACTTTGAATTCTTTGCGATCTGCAAACTCGGCGGCCTTGCCTTTATTCCACTGCGCCACCGGACGAAGATAGCCTGAAACGCGGGAATAGACCTCAGATGGTCTGCCGCAATGCGGACAGACTGGCTTCTCACCTGCAATATAGTTATGCTCAGGGCAGACCGAAAACGTCGGGGTAACCGTGAAGTACGGCAGACGATAATTGCCGCAGACTGTCCTGACAAGATTCCTTACCGACTCATGATCCTCCACGCACTCACCGGCAAAGATATGCACCACCGTTCCGCCCGTATACTTCGCCTGCAGAGCATCCTGCAGATCGAGATACTCAAAAACATCATCGGTATGGTTCACCGGAAGATGCGTGGAGTTGGTATAAAACGGTTCGATGCTGCTGTCATTGGCAGACCGGACGCTGTTGGCGCAGAGGATGCCGGGGTATTTCTCCCGGTCAATTTTTGCCAGGCGGTAGCTCGTGCCCTCCGCCGGAGTGGCTTCCAGATTGTAGTTGTCGCCCGTCTCCTCCTGAAACGCCACTAGCCGGCAGCGCATACATTCCATGACTCTGAGTGAGAATGCCTGTCCCGCATCTGACGCAATGCCTGCGCCAAGCAGGTTCAGGCAGGCCTCATTCATGCCGACCAGTCCGATTGTCGAAAAGTGGTTTTTCCAGTACGATCCGAAACGCTCATGAACGCCGCGCAGATAATGTTTCGCATACGGATAGAGATTCCCTTTCGTGAAATGCTCCAGCGCCTTGCGCTTGATTTCGAGACTCTGCCGCGCAAGCAGCAGGCGACTCTCAAGTAATTCAAGGAATTCATCTTCATTCTGAGCAAGATACCCTATTCTCGGCATGTTAACCGTAACGACCCCGATTGAGCCGGTCAGAGGATTCGAACCGAACAACCCGCCGCCCCGCTTCCGCAACTCGCGGTTGTCGAGGCGCAGTCGACAACACATCGAACGGGCATCTTCCGGCTTCATGTCGGAATTGACATAATTCGAGAAATACGGCACGCCGTAGCGCGCCGTAACCTTCCAGAGAATCTCCAATTCAGAATTGTCCCAGTCGAAGTCCTTTGTTATGTTGTATGTCGGAATTGGAAAGGTGAAAACCCGACCGTTGGCATCCCCTTCATGCATGACCTCAAGAAACGCGCGGTTGAAAAGATTCATTTCGTGCTGAAACTCACCATATTGAGCTGTTTGGGGCTTTCCGCCGATTATAACCGGCTGGTTTGCAAGTATCGACGGAACTTCAAGATCGAGCGTGATGTTGGTAAATGGTGTTTGAAAGCCGACGCGTGTGGGAACATTGATATTGAAGACAAACTCCTGAAGCGCCTGCTTGACCTCCCGAAAGCTGAGTCCGTCATGCCGTATGAACGGGGCGAGAAGTGTGTCGAAATTGGAGAACGCCTGCGCACCTGCAGCCTCACCCTGCAATGTGTAAAAGAAATTGACTATCTGGCCGAGCGCGCTCCGCAGATGCTTTGCCGGTGAGCTTTCGACCTTGCCGGGAACTCCGCGGAAGCCTTCGGTCAGCAACGCCTGCAGATCCCACCCCACACAATAGGCCGATAGGAGGTTCAGGTCGTGAATGTGAAAATCACCGTCAATATGAGCGGCGCGGATTTCAGGAGGATAAATATGATTCAGCCAGTAACTGCTGCTGATCTCCGATGAGATATAATTATTCAGACCCTGCAGCGAAAACGCCATGTTGCTGTTTTCGTTGACCCGCCAGTCGAGCTGCTTCAGGTATTGATCCACAAGTTCGACATTCGCCTTTTCCGTAATCTGCCTGATTCGTGCATGCTGCTCCCGATAGAGTATATATGCTTTCGCCGTCTTGCGGTACGGAGACGAGATAAGCACCTCTTCAACGATATCCTGAATGCCCTCCACCGACGGCGTGCGCCCGCAGACCTGCTCAGCCATGCTCAGCACCCGGAGCATAAGCCGCGCCGCCATCGGCGCATCGAACTCTCCTGTCGCCGCTCCGGCCTTCGCTATCGCATTGGTGATTTTGTCCGGATCAAACCGGACGTGAGAGCCGTCTCTCTTCTCTATGATCGTTAACATTTCACACGTCTCCTTTATTTTTTATCGCTCATCTGACTCTCGCGACAAGAATACCGTTATTGTACGGGCGACTTGCCGACGCCTGTGTACGGCACCCCGAATACTCTCCGATGAAAAACATCCAACTCATTTTTAACCCCTGCCGCACTGAATTTTTCAGGATAGACCTGCCAAGCCATCACAAGCGCGGTGGCAGCTGCACGCGGCGAGAGAGTTGACCATTCTGGTGCCTTGTAAACCCGCCCTGATTTTACTGCCTTCACATGACGCCACTGAGGATTGCTCAGGACATCGTCAACGCCATATTTCGCATTTCCCCAGATGAAAATCACATCGGGGTTCCAGGCGAGAATCCGCTCCATCGATACGCCGACATAGCGCTGTCCATAAGCCGCGGCCGGGTTAACCGCCCCGATTGCCTTGATAAGATCGTCATACATGGCGCTGCCGCCCGCCACAGTCGTAGGTTTAGAACTGAGCCAGAGAACTTTTTTCCTTAGTTCAGGTGGAACAGCTCCTGTTTTCTCCACTATACCCGAGAACATCCTCTTTGATTCGGCAATTACCTGCCGTGCCCGCGCCTCCCTGCCGAAGGCCACGCCATGAAACCGGATTGCCTCATGAAGTTCCTCGATACTTTCAGGATGAACAGCAGCGACGTTCAGTCCTCGCTGCTCAAGATACCGGACCAACTCGGGCTTGATCGACCAGGTGATGACGATATCAGGCTTGGCCTTCAAAACCGCTTCGATATTGATATCCATGCCGCTGCCTGCAGAAACATACTCCTGCGCGATATCCGGTCGAACCGCCCGCATGAGATCGTTTTGATAGGCGTGCCTTCCGACAGCGACAACCTGATCCCATATGCCGAGTGCCGGAATCATTTCATAGGTCGAAAAAATAATCGCCCGCTTTACCGGAGCCTCAACGACGACGTTTCTGCCAAGTTTATCCGTATAATTGACAGCCGCGCCCTGGACATCAGGAGGCTGAACAATGCCGATCACGCAGAGAGCGATTACGGCTGCGATGAATCGAGGAGTTCTGACAGAAAGCACGGAGCGGGCTCTGACCGCTGCGGATTCGGCGCGGCACGTCAAAAAAAAGGGTGTATGCTTTGTATTCACGATTCCCCCCTCGGGAATTGAATCAGAGATACCGACTCAGACAGGTCTTCCGGCTCCGGGCCACCTACTCACCCGCCTTCCCATCCCCCTTTATGAGCGGAACAGTGGCTTATGGTTGGGTTTTCGTTCCCGACACGGCTGCGGGGCAGCGGGAGATTTGCACTCCTCTTCCCTGGCGTCCAGTCAGCTGCAAAACGTTATTTCGAGACTACATCTTCTGTAATCGGGGACCCGCCTTTCTTCACTTCGTGACTTTCAATACGATGGTGTATCTTATTCGTGCACTGATCGGAATGTCAATATATGCCGCATGGACCAGGTTGTTAGCACTATATATTGGGTATGGGCGCCCAAACTGGCAGCACGAGGACCCAACTACGATTCGGTTGAGCTTTCTTTCATGTTGATTACCAGTTCGCTAAGCATGTCTGCTTTGAGGTCATCAATGGTGTAGTGGTCGGCTTCCAGTTGCGCAGCTATCGCTGCGGCACGGTCGGTTGTGGTGAAGCGTCCTTTTTCTTCGGTGTCCACGACAATGATATCAATGCCGCGCTGCTCACGCAGCAGTGCGGAAATGCGCGCTATTTCCTCTTCAGGCGTCATGCCGCTTATCGCCTGATTTGCACGTCCGTCGGTTATCAGCACGATCAGAAAACGAGTCTCCGGTCGCTTTCTTCCGACCCTTTCCAGCAGGCGGTGCGCTTCCAGCAGGCCTGCTCCAAGAGGAGTTTTTCCTCCGACCGGAATGTCCCGCAGCCGCCTCGCCGCGTGTTCCACGCTTGCGGTCGGTTGCAGCACGACCTCTGCATGGTCCTTGCGGAAAACAATCATCGATACGAGATCGCGTTTCTGGTAGCAGTCGATCAGCAGCGACTGAATCGCGCCCTTGGCAGCCACCATGCGTTTCTGTGCACCCATAGAGCCTGATCCATCAACAACAAAAAGGGCGAGATGCCCCATCTTGCGCTCTTTCCGCTTATAGCGGAAATCGTCCTCGTCTATCACCACAACATTCGTGCGATTGCGAACTCCCTGATACGGCGCGGCAGCGCGCAACGTCGCATCAATGGCTATGGAGCGATTCTGTCTGAATACGCTTTTTACATACCTGCCTCCACGGTTGCGGGCCCGGGTGCGTGTCCGGCGGCCCGATGCCGCCCGCTCGATGCGGTCTTTCCTGAAAAAGAGCCGCTTCATGCGGAACGGCTGTCCGACCGAGAAAACTTCCTCGCTCTGCGGAAGCAGCTCCTGAGGCACCGGCGGGGCAGCGATCTGCTGATTGTCGTCTTTGTCCTGAGGCTGTTCTTCCTGCTGATCCTGATTCGTATCAGGCGGCGACTGATTCCGGTCAGGCTCATCGGGAGCTTCCTGTTGCTCCGGCGGATGAGGTGGCGGCGGCGGCCGAAGTTCGCGCCGCCGGTGCATCAGAACAAGCGGAGCGACGAGATCGATCTCTTCACGGGATACCTCTCTTTTGCCGTGCATTGCTGCCTGAGCACGTGCAGCTGATAGCATGCTTATGTCCGCACGATGACCGGCCACATTATATGTCAGACAGATGTCGGCAATATATTCGAGCAGCCGCTCACGAACAGAAACATGCGGCAGTATTTCCCGTGCCTTCAGAATCGAATCAGAAAGAGTTCGGTCGTCATCAGCATCGCCATGGCCGCATGATGATTTGATAACGGCGATGCGGGCAGCAGACTCATCAATATGCTCAAACCCTGCGCACATGCCGAAACGGTCGAGCAGATGCGCCGATACCTCTCCTTCACCCGGATACATTGTCGCAACAAGAATAAACGATGCAGGGTGGCGGATGCTCAATCCTTCGCGCTCGACCAGATTTTCGCCCCTGCTGTGCACTTCAAGTACGAGAGAGACAATCTCGGGAGAGAGCAGGTTCACATCGTCGATGAAGAGCACGCCGCCGTGCGCCCGCGAAAGGATCCCATGTTGAAATTCGCGTTTGCCGGAGCGGAGTGTTTCTTCAATTGCTATGGAACCGAGCAGGGCATCTTCGGTAACATTCAGCGGCAGCTCAACAAACGGCGTTGCAGCCGGAAGTATCGAACAGAGCGCACGGGCGAGCGTCGATTTGCCGCACCCTTTTTCGCCGACAAACAGAACACCGCCGCATCGAGGATCGACCGCATTGAGTACCAGCGCTCGCTTTGCCTCATCATGCCCGACAAACGACGAACAGCTCATACCTGCGCGAGTGCTGCGGTCACCTTGTCGCGCTCTGCGCCGGCATCTTCAAACGGCAGCCGTTTCAAACGATGGCGGAGCGCAAGCCAGGAGGCATCCCTGATTTCCTCTGAACCAATTGCGGAAAGCCCCCTGTATGCGGCCATGGCGCGGGCGGCCTTCATCATCACAATGTCGGCGCGGTGTCCGTCGAGGCTGAGCGCCGAGGTGATCGTTACGATCTTATCGAGCACCGCATCATCCACCGGAATTGCACCGACCGACTCCCGGGCTGCGATAATCATAGCAGCAAGCATTTCCTGGTTGGCGGCCCATGCAGCATGAAATGCCTCGGGATCAGCATCGAATAATAATTTCCGCTTGAGTATCTCGACCCTCTGTTTTTTATCCCGCAGGGAAGTCACCGATACGCAGAGGCCGAAACGATCCAGCAGCTGAGGTCGCAGGTCGCCCTCTTCAGGGTTCATGGTGCCGACCAGCATAAAGCGCGCCGGATGCGTGAATGAGATGCCTTCCCGCTCGACGGTGTTCACTCCCATGGCGGCGGAATCAAGCAGGAGATCCACGATATGATCCTCCAGCAGGTTGACTTCATCCACATACAGAAAGTTTCTGTTCGCATCGGCAAGAATTCCGGGCTCGAATCGTTTTTCGCCGTGGCGGATTGCATGTTCTATGTCAAGTGTGCCGACCAGACGATCTTCTGTAACGCCCAGCGGCAGTTCGACCATGCGCATCTTGCGTGTTTCACGGTGAAGATGCCCTTGCTGCGCCAGCATATCCCGGCAGTCGGAACAGAGGGTGGCGTCCGCATCGCAGGTAAACGGACAATCCCTGACCGCTTCCAGTTCGGGCAGCAGTTCCGCAAGCGCCCGGACAGCGGTGCTCTTGCCGGTCCCCTTTTCACCCATGATAAGCAGTCCGCCGATCGACGGATCAATCACATTCAGGATGAGCGCCGTCTTCATCTCCTCCTGATTCACCAAAGCGGTAAACGGGAATATCATCCCAGAACCTCCTCCATGCGTTTCTTCCACCCTTCCACTTCATCTTTCGATATCATGTCGATTGCGCCGCCCTGAAACTCGCCCTTGATATCGCCCATGCGCTCTTCAATCCAGCCTTCGATCTCGACATACAGCTCACGCAGCGCCTCGCGCACATCGGGAGACGGATTCCAGAGATTGCGCTCGACCGCCTCGATAAGGCGTCGGGCGATCTCCTCCAGCGCCCACGGGTTGTTCTCCTGAAAGAACTTCCGGTTCTCCTCGTTCATCATGAATGTTCTCGTAATGTCATCAAAGACCGAGTCGTCGACCGCATGTGCGGTCGCCTGCCATCCATATACACGTCCCACGCGTTTGCTGATCTCACCGGCGCCCTTGTAGCCGTGCTCCTTCATGCCATCTATCCACTTCGGGTTCAGAATCTTCCCGCGCGTTATCCGGCGCATCTCTTCCGTAAGTGTGCGGACCGAAACACGGTCCTGCTCCCGCGTATCGCCGTAGTAATTTTTGATCTCCCTGCCGGAAAGCACGCGGGCGGCGTTAATCATGCCGCCGTGAGTGCCGAAGTAGCCGCAGCAGCCGGTCAGATCGTACTCGTCGGTCACGGTCTTGTTGAAAGTGACATCGACCGTCCTCAGATTTTCCTGCAGGCTCTTGTGCGCAGGCTCACCGAAAACATTCTTGCCGTATGCGTATCCGTTCCAGTAAAGAAAGACATCGGAAAGATCTTTTTCGGTCTTCCACGCCGAGGCATAGATTGCAAGCTGCGTGCCTGCCTGATAGGTTCCCGGCATGCTCGAAAAGAGACGGTACGTTGCCGCCCGCACTGCTTCGGCGTCATCCGGCGATTCACCGCTAAGGCGCTCAAGGGTATGCTGACGGATATAGTTCTGATCAAGCGGCTCGTCAAGCATTGCCACCCGCTGCACCACCTCATCCACTACATCAATGGCAGAAGGGAAATTGTCGCGCGTGATTCCCGAAACCCTTATGGTGACATCGATACGCGGTCGGCCAAGCTCGGCGAGCGGGATCACCTCGAAGCCTTTCAGTCGTCCGTTGCCGCTCCAGAGCGGCCTGGCGCCGAGCAGGTACATCATCTGCGCCATACCTTCGCCATCGGACCACATGATATCGGTACACTGCCAGTAAAAAGCTATCGTCTCGGGGTAGCGACCTTCTTCCTCACTATATTTGTCGAGGGTTTTCTGTGCAAGCATCTTGCCGATTTCCCAGGCCGATGGTGTCGGGATGCGGTGCGGGTCGAGCGAATAGAAGTTGCGCCCGGTCGGAAGGATGTCCGGTCTGCCGCGGGTAATCAGTCCGGACGGGCCGGGTTCAATATAGCCTCCGTCAAAGCCGTTCAAAAGCGCTCCGACCTCATCGGTGCGCTCCACATTTATAACAATGTTCTCAATATCGTGTTCGAGCTTCGAAAGATACTCCAGAAGATCGGTCTGTATCGGATAGCATGCTTCAATCGCTGCCCGGAGTTTGCGCTTGTTGATGATGATGTCCCGGCAGATGCGGTGGCACTCGTCATCAGCGCGTTCCCTCAGGCGATCCTCGCTCAATTTTTCGTGCTGCGCGACAAGTCTGGCTATCAGCCAGCGAAGCGAACCTTCCGACATGTCGAACCGTACTATCGCGTGCACGAAATCGCCGAGCTTTTCATCCTGCGGGAGTCTGCCAAATGTATGCATGCCCTTGGGAATATGCATCTCCTTCAGCACCTGCAGCGCATCATGCAGATCGCCGACATGATCAATGAAATTGTCGTGCGTAAGCTCTTTGCCGTCAAGCAGGTTCAGCGTTTTGGCCTGATCCATAATCATGTGCTGGATCGTGTGGGCACGCGCCGGCTCGACTGTGCGATAGCGTTCATATTCATCAATGAGTTTTGCCGCCTGATCAAGATCGCCGTACAGCTCGCCCTTGACCATCACCGTCTGCATGTGATCGACCAGAACCGCCTTGCTCCGGCGCTTCGCAATGGTGCCCTCCGGCGGATTGTCCGCATTGTATATATAGAGATGCGGCATCGAGTCAAGACAAATGTCAGGAAGACATGAAGATGAGAGACCGGTCGCCTTGCCGGGCAGGAATTCCACGTTTCCGTGCGTGCCGACATGAATGACGGCATCGACCCCGAAATCACGCGAAAGCCATTTGTACGTTGCAATGTATTGGTGCGGTGGAGGCACGTCGGGATCATGCAGGATCTTGCATACCTGTCCGTCGCAGCGCGCGCCGGCGCAGCCGCGTTTCGGCTGGGCGCAGACAACCGCATCGCCATACTGCACTCCGGTAACGAGGAGAGTTCCATCATGCACCATCGCAGCAGGAATGCCGTCCTTCTCCTCGCCCGGAGGATTGCCCCACGCTTCGGATATGCGTATTCTGGTTGCTTCAGGAAGTTCGTTAAACCAAAGTTCATAGCGCTCTTTCGGAATCCTGGCGAGAACGCCCCCTTTGCTCACTATTTCATCGGTTGTTGTCCAGCGGAACTCCGAAATCGCCTTGCGATTCATGATCGTGTCAATAAGCTCCTTGCCGTCGGCAGGAGGTTCCACTGCGTATCCTTCCTGTTGAAGGCGCTTCAGGATATCAGCAACACTCTCAAGGGTATCAAGATGCGCGCCGCCGCCAACCGATGCCTCGACCGATACGCAGGGATTATTGTGCAGGATAAACGCTACCCGCTTTCCGCGGTTCGGCTTTCCGCGCAGCGCAAGCCACTGCTGAACGCGGTCGGCAAGGCAGGAAATGCGGTCCGGAATCGACTCATAGGCCTCCTGTTCAGGGTCGGAAATGCCCCGCGAAGCCCCGATGACCATCGGTTCGATTACGCCTTCAAACTCCGGCATCGCAATGCTCCATGCCACCTGCTGCCCCAGACCGTTCGGGTCATGGAGCCATTGCTCGGCATTCTTGTAGTACGATATGACCGGACAGAACAACGGAACGTTCAGCTGCTTCATTATTGAAACACCAGACGGTGCATCCGAAGCCTTTATCTCGCCGCGGGAGTTGCCGAGGAAAAAGCTTGTCAGCTTGATGACGCCGCCCACCAGAGACTTTCCGTCACGAACCAGAAAGCGTTCGACCACTTCGACACCGCTCAGATTGCCGATGCCAGGATCCTTGAGCGGATACAAAAAAACCGGGATTACGCCAAGCCCGCGAGCCTCCAGTGCGTCAGTCAGAGATTGTTCGATCTCGATATTTCTGGTTGCCCAGGCCGATCGAGAGTAGAGCATTCCGACATACAGTACAGGCGGGTTTGGCAGATACGCCGAATACCACGCAAGAAATGATTCGGTATCACTGAATACCGCTTCATGTCCTGGATGAAAGATCCCCTGCCACGGTAGCTCCTGAGGTTCCGAAAAAACAACAGACCGGTCAAACAGCTGGTGCACGAGGAATCTCATCATGTTGCGGATGTTGTTCTGTCCGTTATAGAGAAGATAGCGATACGCGGTTGCAATCAGTTCCGGCGCAACTGTCGAAAGAACCCAGAATGATGGGTCGCTGCCGACGACCACAACGGGGATGCGCCCGTGGAGTTCATGAAGCTCGGGCTCTATCTCATCCCAGAAGGTGTCGTTCGTCCGGTAGAGCAGAATGCAGTCAGCTTCGCGCAGCCTCGCTTTCGCCTCGTCTATCAATGCAGGGGTCGTGGTGAGCTGTTTGGTCGAAAAAGAGATGAGGGACAGGCGCAGTTCGTCCGCAGCCTCTTTCACCAGCGGCAGATAATTGGACCACATAATGGTGAATATCTTCATGTTCCACTCCTTCGGCTATTCACTGTAGTTCCTGATAAGACGCGAACCCACGATAAAGAAGACCACTGCATAGAACACGAGAGCAAGCATGGAAACACAACCCTCTCCGTCCAGTAACGGTTTGCGGATGACGATATTGGTATGGGTCAGCGGAAAAACATATACGATATATTTCAGCATGTCCGGCATCCGGTCAACCGGAAAAAACGTTCCGCTGAAAAACGCCATTGGCAGAATAAAGAAATTGTTATAGGTTGAAGTATCTTCATGCGATTTCGTCACCATGCCGACGATGACGCCGAGACAGGCAAAAAGAAAGCAGTTCAGCAGGAGTGTCACGACGAACAGCGGAGAAACCGAAAAATCACGTGACATGACGAATCCGACAATCAGGATCAGACATGATGCAAAGAGCCCCTTTACCATTCCTGCCAGCACTTCACCAATCATGATTGACGATGAACTAATCGGCGCCTGCACAAAGACCTGGAATGTCTTGAAGTAGAGACGGTTCAGGTTGAGTGCGCTCGCAACCCAGGTGTATGAGTTGTTCATGGAACTCATGGCAACGAGTCCGGGCAGCAGATAGGTAAGATAATCGCCACCGCCGATCTGGACATTTCTGCCAAGGCCAAGCCCGAATGTTACCAAATAGATAATCGGCACCACCATCGCCGAGAAGAGATAGCCGAGCTTCATCAGCTTCCGCCGGAACATCATCATCTCGCGGAGAAATACCGGGTACCATCCGCCCATTCTCATTCTATTCTGTCCCCGGTAATCTTGATGAATACATCTTCCAGATTCGACTTTCGTATTGTGACACAGCACTCGCGGCCCTGGGCGGCAGCGCGTGCTTCATCGAGGTTCCTGCAGATCTGCTGCATCAGTTTCCCCTCACCGTTGACATGCTCAACCGCATACTCGCCGACCGTCGCCAGAAGATTCGCAGGCGTGTCAAGGGCGATAAGAGAACCTTTCGCCATGATGCCCACCCTATCGCAGAGCGCCTCGGCTTCTTCAATATAGTGCGTCGTCAAAACAACCGTACGACCGTCAATCCGCGTCTTGCGAATCACCTCCCACATCTGCCGGCGTATCTGCGGATCTAGGCCTATTGACGGTTCGTCTAGGAAAAGCACAGTCGGATTCGTGAGCAATGCCCGCGCAATCAGCAGGCGGCGCTGCATGCCCCCTGAAAATTTGTTGATCAGGCTGTCGCGCCTGTCCCAGAGATCCACCAGATGAAGGCACTCCTGTATTTTCTGCCGGTAGTCTGACAAGCCATGAAGCATGCTGTAAATCTGGAGGTTCTCATAGGCAGTCAGTTCGCGATCAAGATTATTCTCCTGCGGGACCACGCTGATACGCCGTTTAATTTCCTGTCGATCGGCGGCAATCGAAAGCCCGTCAATTGATGCGCTTCCCGATGTCGGCTGAGCAATGAGCGTCAGCATCTTGATGGTTGTTGTCTTTCCTGCCCCATTCGGCCCCAGCAGACCGAAGACTTCCCCTCGGGCGATAGACAGCGATATCTTATGAACGGCCCGGATGGTTCCATATGTCTTCGAAAGGCTGTTCAGCTGTATCATTGCAACGCCTCGCTGACAGGATGCGTTATGTTTGGACAGATAAAACCGACGCCGTTATTGATCACGACGGAAACATCGATGCCGTACATGGCGTGCAGATTCCGGGCAGTGATTACCGCTTCCGGACTTCCCGAGTCCAGTATCCGCCCCTCGCTGACCAGGATAACCTTGTGAGAAAAGAGCATGGCAAGATTCGGGTCATGCAGCGTCATCAGTGCCGTCAACTTCTTTTCGATGACGATCGAGCGCACCTTCTCAAGCACCAGCAGCTGATTGCGAAAATCAAGATGTGACGTCGGCTCGTCAAGAATCAGAACCGGAGAATGCTGCGCAAGCGCACGGGCAATCAGCACGAGTTGCCGTTCACCGCCGCTGATCTTTGTATAGGGCCGCTCGGCAAGATGTGCAATGCCGACGCTTTCAATTGCATCACGGGCGGCAGTCAGGTCGCTCTCCGAAGGAGCCGAAAACATCGCCACATGACTTGCTCTGCCCATAAGCACAATATCGAAAACAGAATAGGGAAACGGCGGCTCGTGGTCCTGCGGCACAACGGCAATTAGCCGTGCGCGGTTATGAGCAGAAAGAGCGGTCAACTCCCGACCGCCGAAGCGCACGCTTCCCTGTTGAACAGTCCAGAGGCCCGCAATGCACCGGAAAATGGTTGTCTTGCCCGAACCGTTCGGGCCGAGTATCGTCGTAATTGCGCCGGCGTCAGCTTCAAACGTCACCCGATGAATTACGTCGGCGGCTGCCCGTGCATGACGGAATGTAAGATTCTCTATCGAAAGCATCTATTTCCCCCAGCTCTCCTTGCCGCCCTTTTTCATGAGATAGACAAAAAACGGCGCACCGGTAATTGCCGTGATGATTCCCACCGGAATGTCGTAGTTTGTCAGATTGCGGGCAATGGTGTCAGCCACAATCATGAATGCCGCCCCGCCGGCCATGCTGAGGGGAAGAAGGCGCCGGTGGTCGGGCCCTACAATCATCCTGAGCAAATGTGGCACCATCAAACCGACCCAGCCGATAATGCCGCTGACCGACACCGCAATGCTGACAATCAGCGTCGCAGCCGCAACAAAAATGAGCCGGTCGCGTTTCACATTAATGCCAAGCGCCCGCGCCTCATCTTCACCCATGCTCATTACATTGAGCCGCCAGCGCATAAGAACAATCGGCACCAGTCCTGCGGCCATGCCGCCGGCTGCGATGCTCACCAGCCTCCAGTCAGCCAGAGAGAAGCTGCCCATGAGCCAGAAGACGATATTCTGGAGCTTCATCGGTTCGACCAGAAATTTTACGATCGATACCATCGCCATAAAGAACGCCGACATGATAACGCCCGACAGAATCAGCGGAAGCCGCGATACCTCGCCCTCTGTTTTTGCCATAGAGTATGCAAGAAAGACCGCGAGCACGCCGAACACAAATGCCATGATCTGCACAGGAAGATGCGGCAGAAACCCGACAGAGAGCGCACATCCGAGCGCAGCTCCCGCCGATATGCCGAGAATATAGGGGTCAACCAGCGGATTGCGGAAAATGCCCTGAAACGTCACCCCCGAGACTGAAAGGGCAATGCCGACGAGTCCGGCAAGCAGTACGCGGGGCAGTCGTATGTCCAGAATAATCGCCTGTTCCGGCGAATCCATCGAAACGCCGGACAGCGAAAGCGCACCGGCCAGTGTTTTCAGCACCGCCATAGGCGGCAGATTATATGCGCCGATAAAGAGCGCCGCCCATGCCGCGATAAACGGGGCCGCCGTAATTGCCGCCACGGTATATGGCTTAGCCTGCAAATCCCTTTACCTTGCTGAACGGAACACCGAACACTTTTCGATAAAATACATCTGCCTCTTTCTCGATATTGACATCCCGGAACCGCTCCGGATAGGTGCGGGCTGCCATCCAGAGCACAACCGGAGCAAGCCGCGGAGACCAGGTAGACCACTCCGGAGCCTTAAATACATGTTTGTCTCTCACTGCCTTCACAAATCGCCACTGCGGGTTGTTCATAATCTCCTGAGCAGTATATTTTGCGTGCCCCCAGATGAAGATGATGTCCGGATTCCATGCGATAATCTGCTCCATCGAGACATCGATATTTCTTTGCTGGAATTCAGATGCGGGATTAATCCCGCCGATCATAGTGATGACATCGTTGTTCACGCCGATTGCGCATGCAACCGAAGTCGGTCGCGAACCGACCCACAGTACTTTCCGGCGCTGAGCGTCCGGAATATCTTTCACCCGCTTTTTCACTGTTTCAAATACGCGATCCATTTCGGCGATGACAGAGCGCATCTTTTTTTCCCGCCCAAACACTTTGCCGTGAAACAACATGTCATCATAAAGCTCCTGCAGGCTTTCGGGGTAGATGGTAAAAACCTTCAGCCCCTTCTCTTCCATGTACCGGACATTTTCGGGTCTCGACGTCCAGGTAATGACCAGATCGGGCTTCAGCTTCTTGAGCGCCTCGATATTGATGTCGGTGCCGCTGCCGGCTGATGCAATGATCCTTTCGATATCAGGCTTCGTCGCTTTCATCAGATCGTTCTGATAGGCAAATCTGCCGATACCGACCACCCGGTCCCAGATGCCGAGCGCAGGAATCAGCTCATACGTCTGGAAAAAAACCGCGCGTGTCACCGGCGTCTGCACACTTATCTGGCGTCCCATCTTGTCCCTGGCGGTGACGGTTTCTGCGCAAACAGAAACCGTCAGGCCGAGAATAAGGATAACAACGACTACAAGAAATCTGCCGATGATACGCTCCTTCACAACTTGATTTTCAGCTCGGCAAACCAGGTCCGGCCAGGCGCCGGATAGTATCCGAAGTACTGTTTATCAAGAATATTGTCCACCGAGAGCGAGAGCGCAGAATGCCTGGTAACCTGATACGATACCTTTGCGTCAGCAACGAAATAGGGGTCGTAGGAAGTAAATACGTTATTGGCAATATCATTATTGGTGTCGTTTGCATACCGCTTGCTG
Source organism: Nitrospirota bacterium (assembly GCA_009773415.1). Taxonomy (GTDB): domain Bacteria; phylum Nitrospirota; class Thermodesulfovibrionia; order Thermodesulfovibrionales; family Dissulfurispiraceae; genus JAAYUK01. The sequence continues at coordinate 24,886 of WSNO01000024.1, forward strand.
ACATAGCGACCCGTCAGTGAACCGCTGACCGGCCCATGCACAGCCGTTGCGCCTGCGTTGAACATATGCTGCGGCACCTGCGTCAGACGCTTCCCAACCGAGTTCGGATTCGCTTCGTTTTCTTTAACCTTTGCGTCGGTGTAGGTATAATTCGAAAAGAGCGTTAGCCATTTGCCGAACTTCTGCTCAACTTCGAGTTCGACTCCCTTACTTTCTGCCTTGCCGGCATTGACGAATTCGCGCAGTGTGGAGGTCACCGTCTTTCGGTAGATGAGGTCTTCCATGTAATTCTCGAAATAACCAGCTTTGATCTTCGCCCCCTGCCAGAGGCCCTGCTCGATGCCGACATCCCACGACTTCACCGTCTCGGGCTTCAAATTCGGGTTTGCGGCCCACGTGGTCCCTGTTGACGAAACCCAGGTTCGGTACAGATCATACACCGACGGTGATCTGAACGCTTTTCCGGCCGAAGTCCGCAGGGTTGTGGCGCTGAATGGCTTATAGACGAACGAAAGCTTGGGACTGAACGAGGATGCGTCACGAGAACCGTAATATTTTGGATACCCTGCCTTGGGAAGCCCCGTTGCCGGATTTCTGTCCACTATATACCCATCGAATGTCTCCCAGAGGTCATACCTTCCGCCTATGTATGCAGTAAGATTGTTCAAGATGGCGATCTCCGCTTCGGCAAAGGCTGAATAAGTATGGTCTTTTCCTTCAGCCTTGTATTTTTCGATCGTTTTCGTGTCTTCGTCTTTATAGCTTGTCAGAAACGTCTCGGTGATGTCCGCCGAACCGTGTCTGTATGCGCCTCCAAAAGTGAGGAGGTGCTTTTCAAAAAGCGGTACGGCAAACTGAAGATCAGCATTGAAGACCTGCATCGGGCTTTCGCTCAGATACCCCGGACCACCGCTCAACGTTGCAACCTGAGCTGTCGTGCAGCCGGTAGTCGTGCCCCGGCAGACGGTCGAATACCAGTTTTTCACCCGGTCGTTGAGCGACAGCGACAGCTTCGTCTTCACCTTCGCTATTTCGGTCTCGAGCCCTGCGGAATAAATATTCTGCTCGCTTCCGCCCATCGCCCCAAGGTATGTTCCTTGCGCAACCGAGCCATAGTTATAGACCGGCTGCCCGGTTGCAGCATTCTTCAAATAGGTGTGAGGCTCGTCGTAATTGTACTCGTACCTGCCGCGATGGAATGATAATGAGAGCTTCGTCGTCTTCGTGAACGCATACTCGGTTTTCAGCGTGATGTGGTCGTCCCACCACCGGTTGTCACCCTTGTCGCCGATGAGAAATCGCGCATTACCTTGATTGTTAGTCGTCGGCGTCCAGCCGATTACGTTTGACGGAGGCGCGGTGCTCTGTATATTGAGGTCGGTCGGATATCCGTTCGTCGCCCGATAGCCGTAACTGCCGTAAACGCTGAGCTTGTCGAAGAATTTGTTTCCGTAGGAAAGTGATATCGTCCGCAGGTCATCCGGTGCCGTGCCGCGAACCCAGCCTGATCCGTAGCCGGATTTGAACATGAACTCCTGCTTTTCCGGCATCCGGGTTATAACCTGCACGACACCGCTCATGGCAGAACCGCCATAAAGGCTCGAAAACGGACCTCGCACAACTTCAATTCGCTCAACATCGTCCAGGCTGTAATACGAGTAATTCACGCCTCCCGTATAGCCGTCATTGAGAGGGGCACCGTCGAGTAGAAAAAGCACCCTCTTGTCGTCAGGAACACCCCGTATACTGATATTCGAGGTTGTTTCAAGAAAACTTTTCCCTGTTTTGTTGAAAACCCCCGGAAGAAGATTCAGCGACTGATCCAGAGACTTCACATTCCTGCTGTCAAGGTTTTCTCTGGTAATAACCGAAAAACTGCCCGGCGCTGTTTCAATGCTTTTTTCGGTACGTGTCGTGGTTACAATGACTTCGTCGAGTTTTGCCTCGGGAACCTTCACATCTTTCAATTCTTTTTGTTCATGCGGTGACTGTGCTTCTGCTGCATATGCAGCAACTCCGAACAGAATTATCACTGCGGCGCTGATTACTGCCCATGTCCTTCTCACTGCCCTTCCTCCTTTTTCCGCACCGCCGCCATCTGGTACAATGATGACGGAAACGGTGCATCGTGCATTGCTTCCGGGACGGGGCAGGCACCCTCGCCAAAGGCTTCGCCTGCCTTCGTCCTCAATTGGCCGATTTCAGCTCAAACCTTACCGGCAGTATCGCCCGCGACATAACCGCAATGCCGTCACGCTTTGCCGGACGATACGTGGACTTCTTCACTGCCACCAGCGCGGCGTCCGTGAAGCCGAAGCCGGCGCCTTCGACAACTTCAGTGCTGAGAAGCCTTCCGCGCTCGTCAATAGTCAGCCGAAGAACGACCTTTCCTTCCTTGTTCATGCGCCTTGCCATAAAAGGATACTCAGGTATTTCACGGTGCAGAAAGTTCGGTCCCATGACGCCGCCAAAGGGCATATAATCAACAGGTTCGCGATTGACTGAAGCGGAAGAACCTGCTGATGCCGGAGGTCGCTGAAATGTTTCCGCCAGCTTTGGAGGTGCAACTGGAGCGGCACTCTCGGAATGCGCCGGAGTCAGCGGTTGCTCGACAGTCCGGGGCTGCGCAACCGGCCTTGTCCGCTCTTTCTTAACCGGTTGAGGCTTCATAAATTCGCTTGGAGCCTCCTCCTTAACCATCCCGAAATCGATCTCTATCGGACGCGACACGGTCACCGCCGACACGCTGAACGCCCAGACCAAGCTGATGACAAACATATGCGCAAGAAAGGAAATTTGAAATCCCCGGACTTGCTCTTTCATCGCCGCTCCACGGTCTGAAGGCTGACTTTCCTGAATTCCATCCGCTTCACAAGGTCAACCACATCAACAAACCCCTGCAACGCAACCTCCCGATCAGCCCTGATAAGAACCGGCACCTCCCGGCTGTCCTTGCTGAGCATTGCAGACAGTTCTTCAAGCGATACCCGCTTTCCATCGGCATATATCTGCCCGGCCTTGTCTATCTCGACTGTCCGCGTTCTGAGGGTGTCTTCGTGTTTTTTGGCGACCGCCGGCAGTTCGACCGGAATAACACCGGTTGCGATAAATGTTGAGGTCGTCAGCACGATGGTCAAAAGCACCAGCATGATGTCCACAAACGGGATGACGTTGATATAGTCAAACTCTTGTTCTTGCATTCCTGATTTCCCACTGCATGATGAGCACTCTGACCTGACGCAGAAGCATGTTGTAACACGCTATCGCCGGTATCGCCACCATAAGGCCGACTGCTGTGGCTTTCAGGGCGAGGGCAAGGCCAAGCATGATCTTGGTGCTGTCCATGAAGCCGGACTGTCCCATGGAATAAAACGTCAACATGATTCCGAAGACGGTACCGAGCAGCCCTATATACGGCGCGTTGCTGCCGATGGTAGCTATCAGATGCAGCTTCTTCGTAAGCTCGAGTTCAAGCGACTTCTTTTCGGCAAAATCCTCGATTCGTATGCGCTTCATCACAAGATGACGCTCAACGGCTATCGCTACGGCAACAACACTGAGCACCAGCAGCAAGCCGATAACGCCGTATTCAACAACCTCTTTCAGCCAGTCCATGAAAAACCCCTTTGTTCTTTATTGCCACGTCTAGCGCCTGGGAAAAATGCGGGATGCACGTTCCTGAGCGTGCATCCCGCCCGGAGAGGCAGCAGGAGAATTGCTGCCGGGTATGGTTGAGGAAATATCTCGATTATTCATTCTCGCTGTCTTTCCACCAATGAAGAGAGACATTGACATTCTCGTCCAGATACCAATGCCCCTGCGATATGCGGAGACGCGATGCGAAGGCATGCTCATCGAAATGTCTGGCGCCGGTCTGAGACGCAAACCGCCAATGCTCAAATGCTTCAGCAAGCGAATGGTAGACATGCGGGCTCTGCATTTCATACTCATTGCTCCAGCACAGAGCATAGCCACCAGTGTCGGCACAGGTCTGGAGCACATCGCCACCCGTTTCGGTTACCACAAAAATATTGCGGGGTCTCATGGCAAGAACCCGTCGGAACGCATCTATCATGCCTTCCTCACAGACATGCAGTGAATTGCAGGCGATAACAAGATCGCACCGGCTGTAGTCGCAAGAAGAAATATATGACCATGATCGCTCATCTACCCGAACATGACCTATCCCACGACGCCAGGCTTCCCTGAAAAAAAGACGACGCATTGCCGACGACGGTTCAAGAGCCGTCACCTCGCACCCAATCGCTGCAAGGGGCAGAGAAAGAGTGCCGTTTCCGGCTCCGATGTCCAGAACCCGCCAGTGCGGCTGTATATGCTTCAGGAGATGATGAAGAATCGGCTCATGATAGTTGCCGTGTTCCACCCAGAGCCGATACCAGCGGGCGTTCTGCTCCCAGTAGTCAAGTGATGCTATGGCACGCCCATCAATGACCATACCGCTTCCTCCTGAAATAAAAAAGCCACGAAGACCGCACCTTCTGGCGCTTCAGCCTTCGTGGCTTTCATTCATTCTGTCAATTATGCAACAACTGCCGCTTCGGCGGCACTCTGAACTCCCTGTTCAGATGCTAATTTTATGATTATAAACAATGCTTTCTCCACGGCGCAACAAAAAAATATTTATGGTCCGATTAGGAAACGCGCTTTTCAGAAGCAATCGCGGACTGCACGTCATGCCCAAACGGCGACAATTACGATAAAAACAGGGACGCGCAGGGAAGGCGCGCCCCTGCCGAGGAAAAGCCTGACATTGAGTGGTCAGGCAACGGGGACTGGAATGCAACCGTGATTGTCACGCGGACTACCCCATCAGCACGGGGCCGGAACGATATACTGCACGCAAAGAAATAAGTTCAGCTTCCATTCTGTTATTAAGTATGTCATTGGTCAGAATGTCATCTATTGTTTTTTTCACTGTTTCCTGATATTCCTCCGTCATCATGAAATAGTGAAAAAACAATCCCTCAAATCCATCCATTCGCCGCAGCTCATCATTATGAGAACTGAGAATCTCTTCTATATCCAGATATTCGCGCAGAGAGCCGAACCAAAGATTTCTGTTGCCAAGACTGTATACAATCCACATAGACACCTCCAAAGAAAGGACCATGCCGGTTTTGAATGCGGCAGAGCCGGGCGTTATTTCACGAGGACCTCCCTAATGAAAAGCCGGCACTGTCGGAAGGTCTTGTCTGTCGCCGCTTCAAAATTATGCGGTGATTCAGCAGTGATACCTCCAGAATTTCTCCGTCAAAGACACGCTCCTCGCCATATGTGTTTTTCAGATGCAGCTCTTCTCCATCGCATCTCAACTCATCAATGTCCGCAAGATAGAGGACTTCACCTGACTGTTCCCGGATGAAGGCACTCGGTTTGCACATCATCCCCTCCTGTGGTCACTCTCCCAGTCTTTGGCCGGTTTTGAGATAATTTGTCACATAGTCGCAGACAGCGTCGTGCAGCGACATGGCAGTCCCGCTGTATCCTGACAGCTGAAACTTCGCCGTTGCCGCACAGGTATGATACTGGTAATTCCTCCGTATCCCCGGTGGCATGTCGATATACTCAATCCGGCATGGAACATCAAGGGCTCCGAATATCGACTGAGCAAGGCAATTCCATGTAGTAGCGGTGCCGCTGCCGATATTAAAAATGCCGTTTGCGGCAGCATTATCGAGAATATGAAGTGTCATATCCACAGCGTCTTTCACATAGATAAAGTCTCGAACCTGCTCGCCGTCTGCGTACCCCGCCCGATGCGACCGGAAGAGCTTCAGTTTGCTGCTCTCTCTGATCTGCCCGTATGCCTTTAGAACGAGCGAACTCATATCTCCCTTGTGGTATTCGTTCGGTCCGAAAACATTGAAATATTTCAGTCCGGCTATTCCGGCCAGCAGGCCACTACGCCATGCCCAGAGGTCGAACAGATGCTTTGAATAGCCATACACATTTAACGGGCGCAGCGAACCGAGAAGCGATTCATCATCGCTGAACCCCTGGCTACCGTTTCCATACGTTGCCGCGCTCGATGCATAGACAAAGCGGACGGAGCGATCCGCCGCGAACAGAGCAAGCTGTTTTGTATATGCAAAATTGTTCATCATAAGAAAGGACGCATCCAGCTCGGTGGTTGATGAACATGCGCCCAGGTGCAGAATCGCTTCGATCCTTTTTAGAAGGCTGGTCACCAGCGCTGATCGTTTTCTGTTCGCTACCGCTTCCAGAAAATCGTCTTTTTCGACGTAATCGGTAAATCTGAGCGGCGTGAGGTTTTTCCACTTCTCGTTTGTTCCAAGATGATCGACAACAAGAATATCGTCCCTGCCGAGCTGGTTAAGCCGCCAGATAACCGCGCTACCGATAAACCCTGCCCCTCCGGTGATAATAATCATGCATTCTCCCACAAAAAAAGAAAAGCCACGAAGACCGCACCTTCTGGCGCTTCAGCCTTCGTGGCTTTCATTCATTCTGTCAATTAATTATGCAACTACTGCCGCTTCGGCGGCGCTCTGAACTCCCTGTTCAGATACACTGATTTTCTACTATATTGAAGTACGAGGTCAGAAGTCAATGCGTCGTTCATGAATGCAAAGCAGCGCTTGCGCAACGTTAACTGCTGTTCTGTGGCTATGGTTCATGCGTCTGATTCCAAAGCCAATCCCGTCTAAACCATGGACATACGTCTGAGTATTGCAAGGGGAGTCGCATTTCGCGCAATGAACTCCCGCATGATCGACTTGGGCATGACTTGACATTATCACGATTAGTCATCAAAACGCAGTCGTTTTGACATGTTTCTTTCTCTGATGGATAATAGACAGTACCATGAAAAAGAGAATAGCGATAACGCTGGGGGATCCCGGCGGCGTGGGTGCGGAGGTAACGTTGAAATCCTTGCCGGTTATTGCCGGCATAACCCGGCCGCTCCTAATCGGCGACAAGCCGGTCATCGAGTCGGCCTGCGAAATGCTCGGCATCGAGCTGGATATGGGATTGTGCGATTTCCTAGGCACCGGAGCGATTTCATCGACCGGCTTTGCGAGAAATATCCCGTCGGCCGAAGGCGGTCATGCCGCCGTCTCATACATTCGGAAAGCGGTCGAGCTTGCCAGGGCGAATGCGGTCGATGCCATCGTTACCGCTCCTATCAGCAAGGAATCTCTGAAAATGGCCGGATATGCCTGGCCGGGGCACACGGAAATGCTGGCTGAACTCACCGGCACACAGCATTTCGCTATGATGCTCTGCGGCGGACCTATACGCGTCATTCTTGTTACGACTCATACCGCAATGAGAAACGTCCCTTCGCTTATCACCGCAGATCGTGTCCTGGAAACTATTCTCCTCGCAAAAAAGGCGTGCAGCATGTTAGGCCTCGCAGGGCCGCGCATTGCTGTCGCCGGCCTGAATCCTCATGCCGGTGAGTCCGGCATATTCGGAAATGAAGAACAGACGGCAATATTTCCGGCAATTGCCGCGGCGAAAGCTGAAGGCGTTGTCGTTGCCGGACCGTTTCCGTCCGACACGCTGTTTCACAGAGTCTACAAAGGTGAGTTCGATATCGTCGTGTGCATGTATCACGATCAGGGATTGATTCCGCTAAAGATGATTGCATTCGATTCAGGAGTCAATGTGACGGTAGGTCTGCCGATTATCAGAACATCGCCGGATCACGGCACCGCATTTGACATCTCATGGAAAGGCGCGGCAAATCCGTCAAGTATGGCAGAAGCAATAAAGTTTGCTGCGAGGTTACAGAAGCCTTGAAACTGTTTGAGCCGTTTCAATTGGGAGCACTGACACTCCCGAATCGCATTGTCCGATCCGCTACGTATGAAAAAATGGGCGATGAAGACGGTTTCGTGACCGAACAACTAATCGGCATGTACGAAGACCTTGCGCGAGGCGGTGCCGGACTCATCATCACCGGCAATGCGCTTGTGCATACAACTGGAAGGTCTGTCCCTCAGCAGATCTGTATTCATAACGATTTCTACATCAAAAAACTGAAACTCTTGTCTGACGCTGTTCATGCGCTCGGAAAGACAATAATACTCCAGCTTGCTCATGGAGGCAGACAGTCTTTTCCTTCCCTTCTGGCAGGACGATCCCCGATTGCTCCATCGCCGGTTTATGAACCGACCCTCAAACTTACCCCTCAGGAAATGACTCACGAAGATGTCTGGGATATGATAGATGCCTTTGGCACCGCTGCGCGGCGCGCAGCCCTCGCAGGGTTTGACGGAGTGCAGATACACGCTGCTCACGGCTATCTGGTAAATGAATTCCTATCTCCGCATACTAACCGGCGTGACGATTACTGGGGAGGCGATGAAGAGCGACGCTTCCATTTTCTTGAAGAAATCATCATCGCAGTGCGCAAAGAGGCGGGAGACGGTTTTCCTGTTATGATCAAGCTCAATGCCGAGGATTTTATTTCAGGCGGACTCGACGTTTACGAAAGCCTGCGCATTGCTTTGCGGCTCCAGAATATGGATATCACCGCCATCGAAGTGAGCGGCGGCATGTATGAAGCAGGACAGGTAACGGTGAAACCGGGTATTCAGACGATAGAGCAGGAGGCGTATTTCCGCAGGTTTAGCCGGCAATTCAAGCAGTCGCTTCAGGTGCCGGTTATGCTGGTCGGCGGATTTAAGTCCCGCGCGCTCATGGAGGAAGTACTGCAAACAGACGATGCGGATCTCATATCACTCTCACGCACGCTTATCCGTGAGCCTGACCTGCCGAATCTCATGCATGCCGGCAAAGAAAAGGCTGACTGCATCTCTTGCAACGGCTGCTTGCGCTTTTTCAGAATTCCCTTCACCCACTGCGTAGCGCTGGCAAAAGAACAGAAAAAAGGTTCCGGGTAGCCCATTCCGCATCGAGACTTGAGAACTTCGTCTTACAATCCTTTCTTTTCAAACCAGAGGAACAGTCCGATGCTGACGATGACGAACGGCACAATAATAACCCAGTGGTTTATGCCGAGAATCTGGGGCAGAGTTATCTTGCCGTAAACACCCCACGTAAGCACGCTCGCTTTCATGAGAGGAAAAACCTCTGCGAAAATCGCGGCACCAAGCAGCATGCCCATAATGCCCCAAAGTGCATCCCAGCGTCCCTCTCCAAGTGCTCCCATCTGTGTGCCGGGACAGTAACCGAGGACTCCCCATCCCAAACCGAAAATAAGCCCGCCGATAATCTGAGCGCCGAGGATGGTCGGCTTCAGGTTCAGCTTTACAAGCCCCATGTCCTTGAGAAAATAGATGCCGACCATGGCGACGATGATTGAGGAGAGCATGAATTTCAGAATGGTCATATCCATAAGTCTGAGTGCCCCGATCTGACGCTCATACCTGAGCACGCCGCCGCGCTGCAACAGAAACCCGAACAGTACGCCGGTAATCAGGCCATAAAGAAGTGGATTCATCGACGCTCACCTCCTCCGTACAGGATTCGGGCGGAGATAATCCCGCCGACAAAAAAACAGACAAGAGCGACAAAGCCGCTGACTGCCAGCTGGAGCGAACCGCTCAGCCCATGGCCGCTCGGTCAGCCGTCGGCGAGTCGGGCTCCGAACATCGCAACCGCACCGCCCAGAAATGCAAAGAGAGCCCGTTTCGTAACGCTCGATCCGAAGCGTTTCTCCCACATGGGCGGGATTGCCTGTTTTTTGAAATCGTTGAACATCAGGGCGGCAAAGAGCGCTCCGAGAAAGATACCGGCCACAAAAAGTGTCTGCCAGTCTACAATCGGCTTCTCCTTGATGAAATATTCCATTGTCTTAACCCTGTCAGGAGCAAACTGCTGTTCTATAATGCCTGCCGTGCGGACAAAGGTGGTCGATGCTCCAAGATATTTATCCGCAAAATAGACCGACCCTATTGAAACCAGTCCGCTGAGCGCACCGGCTGCATAGGGATTCCAGCTCTTGCCTCTCTGAGTGTCCATAATAGCCTCCTCTTCACAAAGGGTGAGTCTGCGGTAACCTACTGTTCGTTCTTGATAATAAGAGCCTTGCCTTCGGTAAGCGCACGAACCATCTTTTTCCGACCGACGGCGAGCAAGCGCTGAACGGTGCCGCGCGATACGCCCATATTTTTACCGGCATCGTCCTGAGTCAACTCTTCACCATCACAAAGACGCATTGCTTCGAGCTCATCCTGAAATAATGGAATCTGCTGCAATTTTGTCATCGGTGTGCCCGCCGGCTTGAAAACACGACACTTCAGTTCATCAAAGGGACAGCCGTATATCCGCGGGTTCCTGTTACGCGGCATGCTTCAGTGTGAACAGCACAAGCCCTGCTGGTCTGGAGTCGCCTCAACGAGCACAAACTCGTGCAAGTGATTGTCGGCCAGAAGGTTCAAATTTTCTATCACCGTTTCTGCCTCGGATCTGAATACACGAATGCCGACCGCATTCATCTTTACAAGGGCACTGCCGCCAAGACTGCCGGTTATCACTACATCAACTACGTTGGCATTCAATGCGCGAAGTGGATTACACCCGCCTTGGGCATGATCAACATCGGCATTCGGAATAACCAAGAACGACCGTGATTCCGCATCTACTATCATAAACATCGGGGCAGAGCCGAAATGATCTGAAACGGGACTATCGAACCCCTTATCCGTTTCAATAGGAAGACAGAACTTCATGAATGACACCCTCCTCGAATCGACTCGCTCAGTGAGCGCAGCCACCGCCCTGTGAATGCCCGCCGCAGACCTGATGCGGCTGGAGCACTGCAAGCTGCCCCTGCTGCATAAGAGTGATATTTTCTGTAATAGTATAAGCACCGGCCTGATAAACCTGCAAGCCCGCCTCCTGAAGGCGTATCAGCGCGCCTGCCCCTATTCCGCCGACAACGATAGCGTCCACCTCTGCCCCGCCCAATGCCTTGAGAGGACTGCATGCGCCATGCTGGTGGTGCTGGTCGCGATTGATGATTTCGGCAATCGACTGATCCTCTGTATTGACGACGATAAAGAACGGTGCTGACCCAAAATGACCAAATACTTTGCTGCTCAGTCCATTTGACTGCTCAACCGGAAAACATACTTTCATACACTGCCTCCTTACTATAATGTGCATATGCACATTATAGTGAATATCGGGTAAGAACATCAAGCCGCCGCCGACAACCATACATGCCTCATGATTCACCGTATTTACCTCTGTCCAGTCGGCTGGTGTCCATGCGGCATGCAATTAAGGACTTGACATCATTCATATAATTGTATTTCAATATGTTTATGCAAGTCACGGTAAATCATTTTAAGCTGCTGGCAGATATCTCGAGAATTCGCATTCTCATGCTGCTCGACAAGAAGGAACTGTGCGTCTGCCAGATTATGGGCGTTCTGCTCATGTCCCAGCCTCTTGTATCACGCAATGTATCGCTTCTGCAGAAAGGCGGTTTTCTCGACGACCGCCGCGAAGGAAAAATGATGTTCTACTCCCTGAAAAAGATGCTTCCCAAGTCACAGTCTTCGCTTATGGAGATACTGCGCCGGGAACTCGCCGGAAACACCCAAGTGAAGCAGGATCTGCGTTCGCTCAAAGACTGCACAGAATTTCAGAAAAAATCCGGCAAGTGCGACATGGAGACATACCTCGCCTATATGCAACGGAAAAGGGAAGGAATACTATGAGCCTGAAAGAGTTTAAAGCAAAAAGAACGCGACTGCAATCTTACACTTGGTTTGGCCTTCCGCTTGTGGTCATCGGCGGCTGGTTTTATCCGAAGCTCGGTTTTCTCTTGATGGGATGCATGGTTGGTGCTCTGGGCATTGCAGCATTTCAAGGCCGCCAGTGGTGTGACTGGCTCTGCCCGCGGGGCAGTTTCTATGACCTCTTTCTGGACAGAGTCAGCAGAAAGGCAACGATACCTCTCTTTTTCCGGAGAACCGGAACTCGCATCGGCATGATTCTCTTATTGTTTACCGTCCTCGGCATTCAGATTTATTATGCATGGCCGGGTGTTGACGCCATCGGCAAGGCATTTGTCGTTGTCCTCACCGTGACAACCTCGATAGGCATCGTTGTCGGCATCGGCATTCATCCACGCACATGGTGCACTGTCTGCCCCATGGGCACTATTGCGAACTGGATGTCGGCCGGTAAAAAACCGCTTGCGATTGAAGAGACCTGCATCGACTGTACCCTCTGCGCCAAAGTCTGCCCGATGCAGCTCACGCCGTACAAGGATAAAGCTGCCGGAGTCATGCAGGACAATGATTGTGTCAAATGCGGCACCTGCGTTGCCGCCTGCCCCAAAAAGGCTCTTTCATTTCCGAAGAAGCATGCAGCCTGACATTCTTTTCTGAGACCGGCCGACCGCATTATTGACTTCAGCAGCTGCGGCGGTCAACAATAAAGTGATTATACGACCACATCTTCTTGCAGCAGGTCGTGCGTTCAGTATCGCACTTGCATATACATGAGGAGCGGTGGATACCTCAATCATTCAGAACTTCCCCTATTTGGGACTATTTGTTTTGCTCGTGCTCGGGACCCTCGGCTTCCCGTTTCCTGAAGATGCCATTTTAATTCTCTGCGGGTTCATGATTGCGCATGATGTTGTTGAGCCTGTTCCCGCTATTCTCATTCTTTCAGCAGGAATGATCTGCACCGATTTTTTTCTCTACCATATTGGCCGGAAGTACGGAAGAATGGTCGTGGCACACCAGCGCTTCAGCAGAATCATCTCTCCTCGCCGCATCAGGAAACTTTCACGCTCATTTGAAAAGTGGGGCGTATTTGTGATTTTTTTTGGTCGGCATCTTGTCGGCTTGAGAGCTCAGATTTTCCTCGTTGCCGGCATTCTGAAAATGCCGCGGACGAAATTCGTACTTGCGGATACGCTCTCATCATTTATAACGATTGCGCTCATGGTAGGAACCGGCTACTGGGGCGGTAATTATATCGAGATGATCAAAACGGATGTTGCGGCTGCGCAGAATGCCATGCTCATTTTAGCATTGATCGGGCTGATATGCGTTCTCATCTGGCGTGTTGCCGTCAGGCGGTTGCGCGAAGATGATTCACCCGATTGAAAGAGATATTTTGATTTCAGGAAAACTGAACATTCAGCAAGCGTCCATAAATCGGGAAGATGCCGGCGGATCGAGAAAATTCATCTCCCCGTCCGGCGATTCAGTCGGCACTTACTGACAAAAAACTACTCCACACGGAATAGCCACTACATCCGGGAATAACTTTCCCTGGCTCCTCAGGAGGCTTGCTGAGGTGCTGATCGATTTTCTTCCTGTTCGACCGGTACTGTCTCGCCCGTTGCCTGAATTGCTTCTTCAGCCTCACCAGTTCCTGACTTGCTCAAGCGTTTCTGTCTCTTTTCTTCCTGCTTTTTCAGGCGGTTAAGCTCTTTTTTTCGTTTTTCCTGCTTATAGGCCGGTTTCTTCGCCAAAATGCCCCCTTTTCTTTCATGCCTGCTCGTACTACGAAAATAAACTGCAGATCGATTATACCATGAATGCCATAGTCGCTTCAGGAGATTGAAGCAAAAAAAATACTATGAAAGAGGAAAGAGAGCAAAAAAAAGCGATGCTTGCTCCTTTTATGCTTCTTCAGATCGGCGGTCTGCACATCCTGGGACATACGACTTAAGACTCTTACGTCTGAAATCTTACATCTTGAGACTTTACAACCTTTCTGCCGATCTTCTTCAGGAGCAAGACCACCGCTTTTTCCGAAAGTCTTACTTAATTATCTTCTATCACCTTTTGAAGAGACTGTCAAGGCAAAGTAGAAATGTCCGGGTTCATATAGCCGCCAAAGGCGCAGCAGACCAAGAGCGCCGCATCACACGCAAGCGATTCACTCGGCGATATGTTATTGTTCTGTACTGTCATCCTCCTCTGATTTGCGGCAATGAAAGGCTTCACCGAATTTCGTCTCCACTCGTGAGCACAGCCCAAGCAGCATGTTTATTTCCCACTCAGTAAGGCCTGCCCTGCCGATAAAATGCTTGAGATTGTGCATGATCTTTTTTTCGAGATTTCGGTCGCCCCGCGGAAGATAGTCAAGCAGGCGGAGGGCGTTCGTCATGCGTTCATAGAGAGCTTTCATTTCCTGATTGCTGACCAGCACAGCAGGTCGGTACGAAGAATCTTTGGCGGAAGTATGCACGTATCGCGCGGCCTTGGCAAGTTCATAGGCAACGAGCAGCACCGCCTGACCGAGATTCAGCGACGGCTGCGTAAGGTGCGCTGATATATGGATGAGAAAACCGCATTGATCAATTTCTTCATTAAATAGTCCGCGATCTTCCCTGCCGAACAACAGCGCCACACTGTTGTGTTGGGCGATTTCATATAAACGCCGGGCCCCCTCTTCCGCAGAGACAAGTAATCCTCGCTTTCGACCGGTACGACGTGTAGTGCCTGCAACAATGGAAACATTTATAAGTGCACTATCAAGCGTCATATGGCGCTCTGCGGAGTCGAGCACGTCAAGGGCGCCGCGGGCAAACCAGCGAGCCTCTTCCCCAAGCGGATCGGGTGGGCAGACAAGCGAAAGCTTTCGAAATCCCATATTCTTTATAGCACGGGCGGATGCTCCGACATTGCCGGATTCGCGAGGTTCCACCAATACGAAGTGAACATTATTCTTCCAGTCTTGAGCATGCATGCAGGAGGCTCCCTACCCATTTTTCAGAGGTTCCTACAGTGTACGATTCTGCGCGCATTCTGTCCAGATGCGGGCGGAGACAGGTTTCGGCATTTCCCGCTGCTGTATCTTTGTGGTAACATATTACGGTTATTTATGAGGTGTACCACCTTCCTCCTCTCCGTGCATTTAAATCACACAAGGAGCTTTTGATGAAACGGATTTTCATATTGTTTTGTATAGCTACCCTGCTCACCGCAGCCTGTTCTTCCGGTGAGCTTTATGGGCAAGGGGTGCCGAAAGATATTCCGAAGGTTCAGGTCAAGGATGTGCTGCTGAAGCCCTCGCTGCAGGGGCAGATTGTTGCGCTCGAAGGCATCGTTGTTACACAGTGCGCGTCCAACGGCTGCTGGTTTTTTCTGAATGACAGCACAGGGCAGTTATTCATCGATTTGGCGCCGAAGGGCTTTGCCATACCCCCCCGAACCAAAAAGATCGCCAGGGTCTTCGGCATGGTGCAGCAGAAAGAAGGGTCTGCACAACTGGTGGCGTACGGCGTGGAGATTCAGTAATGCCGTTTCTTACCTTTGCATTCAGGAATCTCCTTCGCCACAAGGTGCGGAGTTTTCTGACTCTGGTCGGCATTACAGCATCCGTTGCGGTTCTTTTTTCGATTCTCTCGTTCAACAAAGGTTTTGAAAAGGGAATTGTCAAAGAGCTCGATCAGACCGGCATTCACTTTATGGTCGTGCCGTCTGGATGTGCGCACGAGGTCGCATCGCTCGTCCTGCACGGAGCTATTATTCCGAAATATCTCTCGGTTGATGTTGTGTCCAGGATACGGCAGCTGGATGATATCGAACTTGTCTCTCCCATTCTGGTTGCCCAGCTTCCCAATCCTGCGAAAGACCGTGTTGATCTTGTCTACGGCATGGACCTGAAGCACGCCAGACAGATGAAGCCTTCGTGGATCATCGATGGTTCGCTGCCGGCTCGTGATGATGAGGTCATTGTCGGCGCCGAGATTGCCGCGCATGATCGCCTGAAGCCGGGAGATATGATTTCTTATCCGAACAAGAGCCGATCCTTTCGTGTAACAGGGATACTTCAAAAGACCGGCGGACAGGACGACGCATTCATTTACATGCCGGTCAAAACGGCACAGCTTCTTTTCAACAAACCTGATGGCGCAACAGCGATTGGCGTGCGCGTTGCCAAGCCTGATCGCATCAATGCCGTCACTGAAGAGCTTTCGGCACAAGTCCCCGGCATTCAGATCGTAACGATGGGCCAGGTTCTGAGCAGTCTCATGAGCCTGGCTGCCTCAGCGAAGGTCATGAGCATATCGCTGGCAATCATTGCGATTTTTATCAGTACAGTGGGAGTCATGAATGCAATTCTCATGGCAATTTTCGAGCGTTCACAGGAAATAGGAATGATGCGGGCTGTCGGCGCATCACGGCTCGACATCTTCAGAATCATTCTCAAGGAGACAATCCTGCTAACGGCAGCCGGCGGCTGCGCAGGCGTGTTGCTTGCAAACATCGGCTCGCACGGAATTGAGCTTCTCCTCAGAAAGTCGATGCCCTACGCTCCGTCCGGCAATATGATTGTATTTGACCCGTTTCTTGCAGCCGGCTGCGTCGGATTCTCGGTGCTGCTCGGTTTTCTGGCGGGAGTATTTCCGGCATGGAAGGCGACAAAGATTTCCCCTATTGAGGCCATTAAAGGATGATCGAACTCAGAGGAGTAGAAAAGACTTATATTCGTGGCGCTGAACAGGTGCATGCGCTGAAAGGCATCACCCTTTCTATTGCACGGGGAGAATTTGTCTCAGTCATGGGTCCGTCCGGATCCGGAAAAACGACTATGCTGCATATACTCGGATGCCTTGATAATATTACTTCAGGCGAGATTACCATCGATGGAATGTCCGCAAGTTCACTGCAGGAGCCGCAGTTGGTTGAAATACGCAGAAAAAAGATAGGCTTCGTCTTTCAGCAATTTTATCTGATACCCGGACTGTCGGTTTTTGATAACGTATCACTTCCTCTTCTGTTTGCGCATGAGAAAAAAAATCATGCGTACATCCAATCACTCATAGAGCTTGTCGGGCTGAATCATGCCGCAAAACGCAAGCCGCACCAACTGAGCGGAGGCGAGATGCAGCGAGTCGCTATCGCCCGCGCCCTGGTGAATAATCCAAAACTTATCCTAGCCGACGAACCGACCGGCAACCTCGATTCTGAGAACAGCGATATGATTTATGCGCTTTTTGCCGATCTGCACAAGCGCGGACTGACCATCATCATGGTCACGCATAATTCCGAACTTGCTGCGCGGGCTGAACGCGTCGTTCGGCTAAAAGACGGCCTTATCGTACGCGACTAACCGCCTGCCTTATCGCGTTTACGGCGAACAGCAACGGTTTCCCCACCGATTCCCCAATTGTCGGTTTCGATCTCATCTATGGTGATTACAGTGGTCTCTGGATTTTTGCCAAGAACCTTAACCAGAAGAGAAGTTACTCCCCTGATGAGTTCAGCCTTCTGCTCAGCTGTTGCTCCGTCTCTGGTAATTCTGATGTTCACATGAGTCCGTTGCACGAACATTTTTTCAACCGAATAGATTTCCCAAATGAGAGGGGTATTCAATAAGCCCGAACGCATCGAACCCGCGTCGGCTTGCCA
>WSNO01000025.1 GCA_009773415.1 Nitrospirota bacterium
GATGAATGCTCCGCTTGCGCCCTTTCTGCCAATCGCCACTTTGTAGCAGGATCGTACGCAGGGTCTCTTTGCTCAGAACTATCCCTTCATGCTCCCCTATCTTCTCTGCCGCCAGGGTCGGGCCAAAGCCGATATATCGTTGGCGGTAGATGCTTATTGCCTGTGCTCGTTGCTCTGGACTCAAACCATGGTTGGAACTGCGACCCCGCAGTCGGTGCACTAAACCGCTCGCCCCCTCTGCCTGATATCGCTTGCCTAATCGCCGAACCTGTCGCATGCTCAGTTTTAACAGTTCCGCCGCACGGTGCTGATCTATCTGTCCCTCTAAATATCGCTCTATGACATGAAGCCGCCTGAAGTCCTTTTGACTCATTGGTACTCTGTCCTCTCTTGCCATGACGCCCCCTCTCTCTCAAGAGGTCATCCTATCAGCTTATGAGGACATTTCTACTTTGCCCACTTCGGACATTATCACTTTGCTGTTACAGGCTCAGGCCGGCAAAGTCCGAAGTGCCGGCATGAGCCACATAACACGCGTGGCCGACTAAAACAGAATGTCGCGACTTACCTTCTTGACGTCGGACGTTCCGGTCAGCACCATTGCACCGACCAGCTCATTTTTCATCTTGTTGAGCAACAAGGCCACCCCGTCCCTGCCTCCGCCGAAGGCTCCGACAATGAGAGGACGCCCCACAAGCACAGCATCGGCGCCGAGGGCCAGAAGCTTCAGCACATCGGCACCGCTCCGCACGCCGCCGTCACACAGGATGGTCACCTTGCCCCTCACCTTCTCCGCTATTGAGGAAAGCACGTCTGCAGCGCCCGGCGTGCAATCGAGAACACGCCCTCCATGATTGGAGACGACAATCGCAGCGGCACCGCATTCGGCGGCAATCTCTGCTTCATCCGGGGTCATAATGCCCTTGACGATGAATGGCAGCGAGGTCGATGAAATCACCTCTTTCAGTTCATTCCTGGTCTTCGGACTGACCGGCTGTCCTTTCAATGCCATGGTAATCAGGCCGGCGCCGTCAACATCCATTCCGACTGCAAGAGCGCCGATTTCTTCAGCATGACGAATACGTTTAATGATTTCCTCCTGGCCGCGGGGCTTGATAACCGGCACGCCCTGTCCTCCGGCCGCCTTGACAGCCTTGCAGCCCCCATCATACATAACAGGATCAGCACCGTCCCCAATCATGCCGAGCGAACCGGCCTGAAGGGCTCCTCCAATCCAGACATCGGCAAAGGCTTCTTCCGCCATCTTTCCGCCCATGTTATAGGAGACGCCGGTAATCGGCGCAGCGAGAATAGGCATTGCCAGCGACTGTCCCCAGAGTGAAAGCGTTGTATCGGTTGTTCTCACGCTGTGCAGCGTTCTCAGGTTGAAGTGATGACGGGCAAGCGCTTCGAGATTGCCCTTGAAGGCGCTTCCTGTTCCGGTGCCTCCCATGCCGGGAACCTCCCCTGCACAGGCTCGTCCATCGCAGACCGGGCAGACCCGGCAATACGGCTGCAGCTGCTCTTTCGCAGTTTTTTTAATTGTTGCAAGATCCATAGAAACTTCTCCTGTTCGCAATAAAATCTGTTTCAGCGCGAAAACGCCCGATTGCGGCATGAAAAGACCTGCTGTCTTCCCCGGAACGGGTCCGGAGCAAAGCAGGTATGTTACGACGAATGCACCTGTGCGCTTAAAGCCGCTTGTATATGAGGATTGCGGCTCCCATGGTCAGAAGAACCATCAGAAAGCCAACCCCCCAGATGAACGTCCTTGAAACCGCAACGTTCGCACCCGGCTGGTTCATCACAATGCTTCCCGGCGGAAGTTTTGCGCGGTCAATTTTGAAGCGAGCCATCTGCACATAATCAAACATGTATTTGTTCGGGCTTTCCATGAGCACCGGAATAGCATCCGGTGAGGTTCCCCTGAGAACCCGATTCAGCATATCGCCCGCGGCCTTCCCCTGATAGAAGCCTGACGTAAGCATACCGCCGACGATGCCATGTTGAAGATTAAAGTCCCACAGACCATACATCGGCACCTTACTGGCATCCGATACCATCTTGGTGCTTTCGCTGAACTCAAAAAAATTGCCGGCTTTGTCTTTCTGGAAGACGGTTATAAGCACGAGACTGTCGGCGGTGAGACTTGAGACCGTTTCGAGAATCTTGCTCATTTCGATGTCTTCAAGCCAGAGGAACTCCACCTTGCCCTGATACTTCGGCATAATCTGATTGAACTTTTCACGAACAACTTTGCCGGTCGTCGTCGTGTCATTCACGACATAGATTTTTTTCGCGCCGGGATGCAGAGAAATCATCAAATCAAGGGTTGCCTGTACGTCGGCATCTTCATTTACGCCGGTGATGCCCTTCTGCCCGCCGAGCTTTTCCGGAGTAAACCAGTTGATTCCGGTGAAAATTACCGGGACATTCGGAAACATCTTGTCGCGGTTTCTTCGCAGAAAGCCAAGCGCGTCGTCGTCCGAAACGACAATCGCGTCGAAATTCACTCCTTTGAATTTTGTTTTGTAGAAATCATCCAGACCCCTCTGATACGTTTCTCCCGGATTCCGTTTTGTATCGAGATAGTCAATGTAAACCTTTACCTTGCTTGCGTCGATGACCGACATGATTCCTTTTGTAATATCATTTGTCCACTGATAGCCGTCATGATAGGCATTGAGAACAAGAACATTCTTCTGCTCGGCGGCTGATGCCATTGAGACGAAGACCAGAAGCATCAGAACAAGGCCAAAAATAAATACGCTCCTGCTTTTTCCGGAGATTCCATGAACCATTGGCAACCCCTTTCCTTCTCTTAAATCTGCAGTCGTTGCATGCCCGTGAAACGAAGCAGAATTAGTATACTCCATATGATGTCAAGAATCCACAAATTTCCCGGGGACCGCTTGTCTCAGGAGCCAGACAAGTTATTGCAAAAATCGCTCCGGCTTGTATCCGGTAACAATCGCTCCCCAGTGTCGGCCGTTCACATGGATCGGCATGGAGAGATCGTTCAGAATCTCTCCGGTGTCACGCATGTAGGTCTGAAACAGGAACGGTTGTGTGTTTTTCGAACGCCTCTTTTCGGTTTCGACATTGAAAAAAATGCGCTGATGGCGGCTATTCAGAAGATCAACTTTCGGATCCCCGGTCATCGCATCTCTCGCGCCTTTGTGATGAATCGTCAGATAGCCGTTTGTATCGAGCGGCACGGCATAAATTGAATTCAGATCTGCTCGCGCTTCATCAACCAGCTGCGCAAATTCGTGATAAAAGATATTCGCATACTCAGTCAGGTACTTTTGCGGATTCGTATTCGGCACCGGCTTGTAGTTTTGATCGAAGACATTCACGCCGCGGTTCGCAATTTCCAGAATCTTGTTCTGCATGATATCCCGCCACTTCCCGACTTTATCCACCGTTGCCTCAAGCTCATTATTGCCGGTCTTGAAGTGAGACACCACCTCCAGCAGTTTTTCGGTTGCGCGGTTCATATTCTGGGAGAAGCCTTTCGATTCATCGAGACGACCGGCGACCTCTCCGCTCAGACCGTGAATATCCTGCACCTGCCGGTGAATCTCGGCATTTGTCATGGAAAGCTCTTCAATGGCTGATGCGGTACCGGAAAGCTGCATGCTGTTCTGTTCAAAATCATGAACGAGTGTGTCGAAGTGCTGTGAGGTGCGGTCAATCGTCCCCTCGGCCTGCTTCATGTTGTCATTGATGCCGCCAATCTCCTGGGAGGTCTGACGCACTTGCTTGAGCATCTCGTTGATATTTTGAGAAATCTCTTCTGTCGCATTCTTGACGCGCTCAGCAAGTTTCCGCACCTCGTCTGCAACGACCGAAAAACCCCGGCCCGCATCGCCTGCGCGGGCCGCCTCAATCGCCGCATTCAGGGCCAGCAGGTTGGTCTGGTCGGAAATGTCCTCAATCAGCCGGACAATGTCCTTGATGCGCTCTGACTTCTTGTTCAGGTCGGAAACCGTCTCTGTAAATGCGGCAAGCCGGTCGGTTGTGGTCCTGATGCTTGCCGTGATGCCGCCGAGTTCTTCGCGGGCGCCGCGGGCGGTTTCAAGATGTTCGGCCGTTGTCAGTGAAATATGCTGCGTAGTCTGCGATACATCATTGACTGCCTGAGTAATGTCCCCGCTCGTGCGGAAGATAATGTCGGCAAGTTCCCCCTGCCGTCTGGCGCTCTCGGATGAGACGGTTGTAAGCTTTGCGGTGCGCGTCGAGTCGACAGCAATAGAAAGTCCGAGTTGTTTTGACTCGGCGAGTATCCGCCGAATGGAACCGGCAAATTCATTAAAGCTGTTTGCAAGCTGACCTATCTCGTCATGCGTATGAAGATGAATATCCTGCGAAAAATCGCCGCTTTTAAGTGTATCTGATATCTTCTGCAGCGAGTCCCGCACGGAAAACCTGACCATGTAATAGGCCATCAGGCCGAAAGCCGATGCGAGAACCGGCAGAACAATGGAGAGTGTTTGTAGCAGAGACATGGCGCCCAGCGCGCTCTCCTTCGCGGCTATGTCAAGCGAAGAAGCGCTGATGACATCCCTCAGAGAACCGCCATGCAGCCAGATAAAGCCGGACAAGATCAGGAGCAATAACCATATGGGAGCGATACAGCCGAGAATTTTTTTCGTAAACGTATTAAATAGCGCCTTTTCCAACAAGTTCACTGCGCTCATTGCGAATCCTCCGGGAATAATCGGTTAATAGTATTTTGACGGCGATAATTATATGCGGCGCTCAAAAATAAGCATCTCCATGAATGCTGAGTTCTGCGTCCTCCTCAAAAAACTGCTCCCACCGGCTCTCACTCCTGATTCCTGAACCGCTTGCTCATAAAACGAACCGGCTCAGCATCACCATGCAGCTTCGATTGGAGCTTCTTTCCGGAAAAAACGGGCGGCGAAACGGCCGCCGCCCGAACCTGTCAATACAGTGCTCTGCCGAACCTACTCTTTTTTGCCGTCTTTCTTTTCTTTCCGATACGACTCGGCTAGCAGCGAGATGTAATGCGTGCCTTTCTGCCCCTTGCCGAACTGCTCAATGCCGTCGATAATCTGAATCAGGCACCCCGGACAGGCGGTAACCGCCATATCAGCCTTCGTCTTGTTGATGTCCTCGATCTTCCGTTTCAGAATCCCGGTCGAAGTATCATAATGTGTCAGGTTGTACGTGCCTCCGCTGCCGCAGCAGGCATCCGGCTTTGACATTTCCCTGAACGTCACGCCCGGGATGCTCTTGATGATCTCGCGCGGCTCGCTGAATACCTTCATCGTCTTCTTCAGATGGCAGGAATCATGATAGGTGACCGTTGCATTGACCTCGCCTTCCGGCTTTCTGAAGTCGATCTTCTTCATAAGGAACGTCGAAATCTCTATGCTCTTTCCAGACCACTTCTCGACCTTGTCCGCATATGCCGCATCGCCCTTCAGCATCTCTTTGTATTCATGCGACAGTGTCGACGCGCAGGAGCCGCAACCGAAAATGACGTAGTCGGCGTTGGTCTTGTCGAGTGCGTCAAGATTCGCCTTTGCCATCTCGCGTGCAGTCTTCACATCGCCGTGCGCAAATACTGCAACACCGCAGCAGTGCTGATCCCTCGGAATAACAACATTGACATCGTTCTTCTTCAGAACGGTTACTATGTCCTTGCCGAACTGCGGATAAATGTAGTTGATGGAACAGCCGGTGAAAAATGCAACAGTTGCCTTCGGATTCTTGACGGTCACTTTCTCCGGCGCCTGGCTCCGAAACGGCGTTGCACTAAGCTCAGGCAGAACACGCTTTCGGTCAAGAATGCCGACCGGGAAGCGGAGCTGACGGCCCTGCCCGCTCGGAATCTGCTTCATGAACAGGCCCTGAAAAGCTCCGCCGGCCCGCATGCCGAGGTCAAACAGAGGCTTGTAGTTATGAAGCAGCTTGAAGATATTCTTTTTGACCGGATGCAGGCCCTTTTTCTTTACTATTGCGGCGCGGAGGGCGAAGATAATCTTGTCGAGATTCACCTTCGGCGGGCAGTTCTGCATGCATGACTTGCAGACGAGACAGTTGAAAATATGCTCGTACATGTCCGGATCGTCGATGTCGAGCTTGCCGTCTATAATAGCCTGCGCAAGCGCAATCTTGCCGCGGGCAACGCCCGCCTCGGTCTTTTCGGTGATAAACACCGGACAGACCGCCATACAGTTGCCGCAGCGCATGCACTGCTCGAGCTCCTTCTCGATGAGCTTGAACTCGTCGTAAATGGTTTCTTCGTTCAGTTCAGTTGCCGTGGACATGCCCTACACCTCTTTCGCCGGTACCATTTTGCCCGGATTCATGATGCCCTTCGGGTCAAATGCATTCTTGATGGTCCTCATCATGTCAAGACCGCTCTGACCGAGTTCATCCTTGAGATAGGCCATCTTTGCTATGCCGATCCCGTGCTCCCCTGAAAGGGTGCCGCCCATGCTGAGCGCTGCGGCAAAGATCTCATCGACCGCCCTGTGTACGCGCTCCATCTCTTCCTTGTTCTTTGCATCGGCGAGAATCGTGGGGTGAAGGTTGCCGTCACCGGCGTGGCCGAAGGTGCCGATGTTGAGCTGGTACTTTTCGCCAATCTTCTGAATCTCCATAAGCATGTCGGTCAGGCGTGAACGCGGAACGGTTGCGTCCTCAAGAACAGTGGTCGGGCTGAGCTGCGCCAGTGCCGGCAGTGCCGCGCGGCGGGCTGCCCAGAGCTTGTCTCTTTCCGTATCCGTTTCGGCCACCCTCAGTTCCCCACTATTCTTTTTCACAACTTCGACCACCGCGGCTGCCTCTGCGTCAACAGCATCCTTTGCCATGCCGTCAACTTCTATCAATAGCAGCGCTGCATACCCGGTTGGCAAGCCGACCTTCGCATAATTCTCGACGGTCTCCATAGTCTTGGCATCCATGATTTCAAGGGTAGCAGGAATGACATGCGCCTTGATAATGCCCTGAACCGTGTTGCCTGCATCAGCGAGATTCTTGTAGAGGGCAAGCATCGTCTTTCTAAACTTCGGCGCCGGAATAAGCTTAGCGGTGATTTCGGTCACCATACCGAGCGTGCCTTCAGAGCCGACAAACAGCGCAGCAAAGTCGTATGCAGTGACGTTCTTCACCGTTTTACCGCCGAACTTCACGAGATCGCCATTCGGAAGGACAACCTGCATGCCCATGACATAATGCTTGGTAACGCCGTACTTCAGCCCACGGAGACCGCCCGCACACTCCGCCACCGTTCCTGCCATAGTCGCAGTAGCGACCGTACCGGGGTCCGGCGGGTAGATGAGGCCGTGTGCGGCAACCGCCGAGTTCAGATCCGCCACAATCACACCGGCCTGCACCGTCGCGGTGAGGTTGTCGGCATCAACTTCCAGAATCTTGTCCATGCGCTGCACCCCGAGCACAATACCTTTCTTGAGCGGGATCGTACCGCCGCTAAGGTTCGTTCCGGAGCCGCGCGGATAGATTGGCGTGCTGGTTTCATTCGCCAGCTTTACAATCTGCACCACCTCTTCGGTGGTAGCGGGAAGTACCACCACATCCGGCATCTCAGTCTGCGTATCCGCCGTTGCGTCATAACTGTAAGAGATGAGATCCGCCTTTTTCGTCAACACATTTTTTTCACCAACGATCTTTTCGAGCCGTTCAATGACTGCCTTATCCAACATTCTGCTCTCCTTTCTCCATACTCTTTTATTTATGTTATCGGTCTCTATTAAGGCCATCGCCTGTAATATGCATCATCATGATTTCTGCTGAGAGGACTCTGTCTTTCGTGCGTCAAGAAATCAGGAGGGCGGGAACCCCCGCCCTCCCTTTATTCTAGTGGAAATGAGCCTTATCCTTACCAGCCGCTACTTTAATCGGGCCGGCGCCTGCAATGCGGGAAGCAATCGTAACAATAAAAATCAATACGATGCCGCCGACAATATACATATAGCCTTCTTGAATGGTCGCTGCCTTCTTAGCTGCTGCTGCTGCAGCATCGACAACAGGCTTGGGGGCTCCTGCAATAATCTTTTCATACGCAGGAACCATCCAGGGGAAAACATATGCCCACAGGTAATGCATGATCCCGATGAGTGTCGCAAGAATGATCGAGTGGATCACGGTAAAGCGGAAGATATCGCCCTCTCTGCCTACCATTCCCGTGGCAGCGGTTGCTACCGAAATCGACTGCGGGGAGATCATCTTGCCGCAGACGCCGCCGCAGGTGTTTGCCGACATGGTGATAACCGGGTCAATGCCGATTTTCTCAGCGGTAACATATTGCAGCTTGCCGAAGATCGCATTCGCAGAGGTGTCGGAACCGGTCATGAAAACGCCGAGCCAGCCGATAAATGCGGCAAAGAACGGGAATGCGGAACCAGAAGCTGCAAACGCTGTGCCGAGCGTGATGGCTGCGCCGGAGAAGTTCATGATGAATGCAAAGCCGAGAATGGTGGCAATGGTATAGATCGGCCACTTGAGCTGCTTAAAGGTGCCGCCTGCCGCCTTCAGCGCGGTCTGCATCGATGCGCCCATAACCGGAATAGAGAAGAACCACGCAAAGAGTATTGCGGTGCCTGCCGCGCTCAGGAAGTTGAAGTTATACACTGCCGGAACCTGCTTCCCGAGGTAGTTGATGACCATGTTGTGGAGGTAGGGATTGGTCCATTTGTAGAAGAAGATGTGCTCAAGTGCGGCCTTGGCAGGCTTAATGCCCCACACTGCCACAAAGAGAGAGAGAATGATGAACGGCGCCCATGCGCGAAACACCTGGCCGCCGGTGTACATGAGTTGTGCCTTGCCCTCGCTCTTCGGCTCGTTCGGGAATCTCCAGGTCTCCTTCGGACTCCAGAACTTCAGGAACGCGACGGTGCAGACTATCGAGAAGAGTGCGGCGATGATATCGGGAAGCATCGGGCCGAGATAGTTTGAAGACCAGAACTGGGCAATAGCAAATGAGCCGCCCGAAACAAAACATGCCGGCCATACTTCCAGACCCTTTTTCCAGCCTGACATGAGAACCGTCAGGTACAGAGGAACAAGACAGCTCAGAAACGGCAGGGTGCGGCCGACCATCTGGCTCAGCGCCATTTCGTCAACGCCAGAAACCGCCGCGCCGACGATAACCGGAAGACCGATGGCGCCATAGGCGACCGGCGCGGTGTTCGCCAGAAGGCAGATGCCTGCCGCATAGAGCGGGTTGAAACCGAGACCGACAAGCATTGCGCAGGTCATTGCGACCGGGGTGCCGAACCCTGCGGCACCTTCGATGAATGCACCGAACGAGAACGCAATCAGAAGGGCCTGCATACGGCGGTCGTCAGTAATCGAAGCCAGTGAGTTCTTTATGACTTCGAATTGGCCGGTTGCGACGGACATATTGTAAATAAAAAGGGCCGTGATGACGATCCAGCAGACAGGGAAAAGTCCGAACAGAGCTCCCTGAAAGGTTGCCGCCAGTGCATACTGAGTTGGCATGCCGTAAAAGAAAATTGCGATGAGGACAGCAAGCGAAGTTGCGATGGTTGCAGCAATGTGTCCCTTCATCTTCAATCCTGCAAGCGCAATAAAAAGAAAGAAGATCGGAATAGCTGCGACAAATGCCGAAAGGCCGATAGAGCCAAGCGGGTCGATATTCATCGTCCAAGTCATGAGTGTTATTTCCCTCCCAAAAAAAAGTTTAATTGCAATAATCAATGCTGAAGAGTGCTGCAAACTTCACCGGTATCAACTGCATTTCTGATCTGCTGTTCCGCCACCTCCTTCCAAAAATAAAGAGAGCCTGCATGCGCCGCAGGCTCTCTTCTCACCAGGCTTTCTTATATGCAGGCCATACGGAATGACCTGCGGATGATTCGCTGTTCAGCACGCGATGACCGGCTCGCATCCCCCTGTGGGCAGGCACGAATCTGACAGAAACGCAATGCAATCGATACAGGGAAAGGTGCATCTGCGAAACCATCTGCTCGCGCTGATGTGCACAGACCTTCATGCCTGACACAAGGCTCTTTTTCGTGGCGCACAAAAAACCCGCAATAAAATGAAGAACCGGAATAAACCACTGTGCAATCATTTTTTGTCAACGCTCCAGAGAACAGGATGCCGCGCGCAAATCGCCCGGCTCTGAAAAACTACAGCGTAATCAGTTCCTTGCCGCTGCCGATCGAAACAAAAAAAACATCGTACTCTGCCGTGCGCACTGCGCTTCTGTTTTTGGCACCTGCAGTGCGGCCAACGCTCTTCCGGCGAATCTTGCCTTTTTTAAGGTAGGCAATATCGACATCAATGCCTTCCTCCTGCAGCTTGTAATACGGAACGAGAAAGTCAGGATTGTCTACTCCCTCCCCGCTCACAATTAAAGCTTTCATGCTGCCCCCTCTCCTTGTACAGGAAAAACTCTTTGTTCTTATTAAACCGCCTGCCGGGGTTTTAAAAATATCCGTTTTGGTCTGATTTTTTTGTCGGCGTTTGTCCTACAAAAAAGCGGCGTTTTCCGGGTCAAAAGATGAAAGAGTGCATCCTGAAAGCGTTGATGGTATTTGATCGCTGCGCGGACTGAGCAGTTGTTCGTTCTATAGCAACAAATAATGCGGAGTATTATGCATTCTTGAGAAAATCTGCGGAAAAACAACACTGTGACGGTTCAGGCAAAAAAACCGGCTGATAAGAAGAGCGGGATGGGCCTCCGGAGCTTTTCAGTCCGCCAGATGCCGGTCGGACCCTCCCGGGTGCAGTGCGGAAAACTGGAGAAAAATCCTCGAGATATCGGCAGAGTCATCGACGACATAGATAAAATTGATATCGTCGCGATCAATAGCGCCCTTCTCAACAAGCGTATCTTTCATCCACTCAACAAGGCCCTTCCAGTATGCGCTGTCAACGAGCACCAGCGGGAAACTGGTCACCTTTTTTGTCTGCACAAGGGTCAGCGCCTCAAACAGCTCATCCATCGTGCCGAACCCTCCCGGAAATATGACAAACCCCATCGCATATTTCACAAACATCAGCTTCCGCACAAAAAAATACCGGAACGTCAGGCTGATGTCGAGATGCGGGTTCGGCGCCTGCTCAAACGGCAGTGCGATATTCAGCCCGACGGACTTGCCGCGTCCCTTTTTCGCGCCTTTGTTTGCGGCCTCCATAATGCCGGGGCCGCCGCCGGTGATGATTGAGAACCCTGCTTGCGAAAGCATGGCGCTCACATTCATCGCCTGCTGATAATACGGAGAATCTTCCTGAAAACGAGCCCCGCCGAATACCCCGACAGCAGGGCCGAGATCGTAGAGCATCTCGAATCCTTCAACCAGTTCAGACTGAATGCGGAACACCCGCCATGTTTCAGAGTGACGAAGATCTTCAATCACAGGAGCCTCCTGCTTTCCTCCGGAGATTTGAACTCAGATGCAAGATATGCGCTCGGCTTCGGAGCTTGATCCACTTCGCTCACGCGGCCAATCTCTTTGGCGCTCGATACTCCCAGTTCGCGAAATTTCCTGACAGAGGGCAGCAGGCGCGATTCGAGCGACCGCACGCCGTCATTATAGGAACCGACCGCCTTGCGCAATGAATCACCGGTTTTGGAGAAGTGCTCAATGACTACCGCAAACCGCTCGTACAACTCCTTTCCGAGCGCGTTGACCTCCTGGGCGCTTTTGGTGACCTGCTCCTGCTGCCAGCCGTAGGCAACCGCCTTAAGTAGCGCGATAAAGGTGGTGGGAGTCGCAAGAACGACCTTCCTCATGCTTCCGTCCTCAATGAGCTTCGGGTCATGCTCAAGCGCGGCACTGAAAAAAGACTCGCCGGGCAGATACATGACGACAAGCTCGGGAGACTGCGGGAACTGGTCCCAGTAGGTCTTTGAGCCGAGACCGGTCATGTGGCTGCGCACCTGCGCGACATAGTTGGCAATGCCCTTCTTCCTTTCCTCGTCAGAGCCGGCAGAAAGCGCGTTCAGATATGCATCAACCGGCGACTTGGCATCAACCACAATCTCCCTGCCGTTGGGAAGGCGGACAATCATGTCCGGACGGAGCCTGCCGCCCTCAGTCGCCACCGACTCCTGCTCGTAAAAGTCGCAATACGGCGCCATACCGGCAAGTTCGGCTACCCGACGCAGCCCGAGCTCTCCCCATGAGCCGCTCACCTTCGGTCTGCGAAGGACCGTTACAAGATTATTCGTCTCCTGCTGCAGACGTTCCTGCATGCCCGACAGGGCGCGTATCTGCTCTGAAAGGCTGCCGAACGACTTGTGACGGTTGTCCTCCAGCTCCCGAATCTGCTGGTCATAGCGTTTCAGCATTTCCTGAAGCGGCTTCACTGTCGCATCAATCGACTGCTGATGCTCGCCGAGCTTCCCCCTGGTTTCTGCGGAGACTTTTCCGAGATGTTCAGTCGCAAGGCGAAGAAAGTCTTCGTTACTGCTCTTGAGCGCGGCGGAGGACAGTGCAGTAAAGGTATCCGCAAGCTCCTTTTTCATAAGCTCAATCAGTGTTTTCTGCTCATCAAGGTGCCGGTATGAGTCGTCCAGCCTCTTCTGATTTTCGTCAAGCCGGGTAGCCGCTTCGGTCCGATCCTTCTGTTCGCGCTCAAAAGCGCTCCGCAGTTCCGTCTGTTCGCGCTCATGCTGAATCACTTGCTGCCGCAACTCAGCAACCAGCGCCTCGGAAGCGGCGGCGCGCTGTTCCAGTGAGCGAATCTGCACGGCAGCGGCAGCCTGAATTTCAGCCTCGCGCTTTACGCCGGATTCCTTGAAACGGGAACTGACCACTATCCAGGCTATGGACATTCCAATGAAGATGCCGGCAAGAACAAGAACAGCCTCTGTCATGACTGGTGCCACTCCTCCGCCGTCAATTCGGTACGCACAAGGGCCAGAATGGCAGAGTGCGGAACGATAAGGTATTTTTTGGAGTCGAACTCAATCTCTATTGCCGACTCCTTGAGGAAAATAGCATAATCGCCCTCCTGCGCCTGTAGAGGCACATAGCGGTATTCCTGACGTTTCCGGGGAGCCCACGGCTCGTCTCCCGCAGCGCCCGGATCGCTCACGGGATACCCGGGACCGACCTTGACAATCTGTCCGCCCTGAACCCGCTCCCGCTCTTTCACCGTCGGCGGCAGATACAGACCGACAGTAGTGCGATCCGAGCGATCATCAAGATCAATGAGAACCCGGTCTCCGACGACCATCAGATTTTTCTTCGCTTTCACAGGGGTATTGTAAAACATTCGGCCACGATTGCGCACGGCGCGCTCCATTTCGTTATTTGCTATAATGAAAGCCATGCACTTCAACGATTCCCTTTACAGGCATATCCTTGACCATGTAAATGAAGGCGTCTACTTTGTGGACACGCATCGGACAATTCTGTACTGGAACAAGGGGGCAGAGCGCATTTCCGGATATACTGCGCAGGAGGTCGTCGGAAGCAGCTGCGCTGATAACATTCTCGTGCACATTAACGAACACGGGGAGGAGCTCTGCCATGGGTTCTGTCCGATGCTCCTGACAATGGGAGACACAAAGGACCGTCGCGCTGATGTTTACCTTCATCACAAGGACGGACACCGCATTCCGGTCTCGGTGCATGTTACGCCACTGGTTGACGAACGGGGAGCGGTTATGGGATGCGTTGAGACGTTTCATATAACACCGGCGGCTGTCGATCCTCGGTATGTCGAAGGTCTCGAGAAAGCGGCAATGCTGGACCCTCTCACGCAGATTGCCAACCGCCGTTTTCTTGAGATGAAGATTTCATCGTGCTTTGAGGAGTTCCGCCGCTACAACATCCCGTTCGGACTGATATTCGCCGACATTGATCATTTTAAGTCCATTAACGACACATTCGGGCACCGTGCAGGAGATGATGTATTGAAAATGACCGCCAGGACACTGACTCAGAATGTTCGCATGACCGATCTTGTCGGCAGGTGGGGAGGCGAGGAGTTTCTTGTCATTGTGACGCATCTGAATCTGCTTAATACGGAAAGACTTGCGGGCAAACTGCGCCGCCTTGTCGAAAAATCATTTCTGAGCACCCAAAGCGCCGTTGTCCGTATAACGATGACGCTCGGCGTCACGCTCGTCCGCACGAACGACGCGCCGGAGTCGTTGCTGGAAAGGGTCGACAGCCTCATGTACGCTGGGAAAGAACAGGGACGCAACCGCGTAGTCGCCGGGACGTAACGGACAGAAAGGAAATGCACTGCATGAGCCGAGACGGGTGCCCTTGGTACACCAGGAATGAATAACGTGGTATTGCTGGTTGACGATGAGAATCGGATTCGTGATAATTTAGCGGAACTGCTCGAAATGAAAGGGTTTGCGGTGATAACCGCCGCGGACGGAGCCGCTGCCATGAAATATTTTTCCAGAGAGCGTCCCGCCAGCGTGCTGCTCGACATGAACCTGCCCGATCGCTCCGGCATGGAGGTATTTCGGGAGATGAAAGCTCTCGATGCTGCGGTTCCGGTCATTTTTGTTACTGCATACGGAGATATCCCTTTAGCGGTAGAGGCAATCAAGGAAGGTGCATATGATTTCATAGCAAAGCCGCCGGATTTTGATCGCCTTGTCATTACCCTCCGCCGCGCGCTGGAAAAGCGGCAACTTGAGAAAAACGTCCGCGATCTCAACGCGGCCTATCAGACATCTCTGGAGTCCATGCTTGGCAGCAGTCATTTAATCCGCGAGATTATCAGCCAACTCAAGCAGGTTGCGCTCAGCGACTATGCCGTCATCATTCAGGGAGAAACCGGTACCGGGAAGACCTGCCTGGCAAACATGATCCACAATCTGAGCCGGAGAGCGTCCGGACCCTTTGTGAAAGTCTCAATCGGCAGCATCCCGGACACGCTCGTCGAGAGTGAACTCTTCGGGTTTGAAAAGGGCGCATTCACCGGAGCCGATCGTCTTAGGAAGGGCTATTTCGAATGTGCGGACGGTGGAACCATTTTTCTTGACGATATGGACAACATTAACCCGTTTGTCCAGGGCAAGCTCCTGAGCGTCATCGAAGACAAACGCATTTACCGCATCGGCAGTACGAAGGCGGTTCCGGCAGATGTCCGCATCGTCAGTGCGACAAACAGGGATCTCTCTCAAGGCGCCTCCACCGGCGTATTCCGGCAGGATCTCCTCTTTCGCCTCGGTGAGTTTGTGCTGCATCTGCCCCCGTTGCGCGAGCGCGCTGAAGACATCCCCTTTTTCAGCCGCAAGTTTCTGATAGAAACCTGCGCCGAATTATCAAAACAGATTGGAGACATTTCTCCCGAAGCGCTCACCATATTAAAGGCGTACTCCTGGCCGGGGAACCTCCGCCAGCTGAAAAACGTAATTCGCCGCGCAGTGCTCCTGAGTCCCGGCGGAACCTTGCAGGCAGATAACCTGCAACTGGTCATCGAGATAGAAAGCCGTTCACACCAGGCAGGCGCCCAGGCAGCAACCCTCTCCATCAAGGACGCGGAAAAAGCCGCCATCCGCCGAGCGCTTGAGCAGTCGGGCGGAAAAAGGACAAAAGCGGCGGCATTGCTGCAGATCGATTACAAAACTCTCCTGAGGAAAATAAAAGAGTACGAACTGGACAAGACGTAGCATCAGTAACAATAGATGCAGGAAAAAAATTCTGAGCAAACAAGTGCTGCATCTGCTCTCATCTCCTGAGATCTCACCGCCCCGTTCTGCCTTTCTCTATGGATTTTTACCAACATATTGGCATTTTGCCATATATTTATTCTTGCCCTGTGAACAAATAGTCTTTATTTTCAAGAAACAAGTCGATGGCATGCAATTTGCAAATTAAAAAAAAGCAACTACCACTGGAGGAATGCTTCCGAATGAAGAGACATATTCTGATAATCGACAGTGAGCCGTTCTTCCGCCACATCGTGGCCTTCATGCTCCGGAACGCCGGATACAAGGTAAGCACTGCCGGAACAGTGGAAAAGGCAAGTGCATTGCTTGCAGCCGCGCAAGGCGGAAAAAAGCAGCTTGATCTGCTCTTTGTGGATATCCAGATGCCGGGCATCTGCACGCAGCAGCTGTCCGACGACCTGAAATCGCGCAATATCACGGTGCCGATTCTCACTGTCGGCGGATTTACCGACAAATCGTTCGTGATTGAACTGTTGAACACAGGTCATAAAGAGTTCCTTGAAAATATCTTTGCCGACAGCGACAGAAACCGCACGATTAAACGTTCCATGACAAAAAAGAAAAATGGCAGGAAACCTGTATCGGCATCTCCTGCGCGCCGGACTCCGTCGAGTCCCAAAAAGATAATTGCTCAGAAAAATGCAGTATAGCAATACGTTGCCTTATGTGCAGGAGGAAGAGACTATGAAAGCAATACGGAACACAAAAACAAAGGGTGGACGAACCATGCTCTGCCCTTATTTCAATGAGCACTATGGCGGCTGTCTCAGTGCCGATATGCATGGAATGACGCTCGCATCGGTCATGGAACATTGTGGATCGCACTACCCCGAATGCGCCGTATACCGGAAATTTGACGAACTGTCAGCCGTAGCAGATTACGCAGGTCCGGCGCAGGCGGTAGCTCTTGTAACAGTAGCTGACTGGGATGACGAGAATGCCCTGCAGAGCCCGATGCTGGTGTACCGCGTCAGTCAGCGCTGCTCCTCATAACCTCTTCGGCGAGCTGCTGATCGCAGATACGCACCAGCAGCCGCACCTCTCCCATTTTCCCAACATTGACCGGATACGGCGTCACCTTGGAAGAACGAAGCACAATGGGAATACCGCCGCTTTCGAGCAGAGCCTTGATCATCTGCGCTTCGAGCATGTCATAGGTGACAAGGAGCTCGACCCACTCCTCGTTTAACTCTTCTGGGAGCTTTCCCAATCTTTCAGGAACTTCTCAAGGCCGATGTCGGTCAGCGGGTGTTTTGCAAGCTGCGCAATAACGCTATAGGGTATCGTAGCGATATCGGCGCCCATCCGGGCGGCTTCCATCACATGAATCGGATTGCGAATGCTCGCGACAATGACTTCACAGTCAAACGCGTAATTATCGAAGATATCCTGAATGTCGCCGACAAGATCCATCCCGATGTGGCTGATGTCGTCAAGCCGTCCGACAAACGGGCTGACATAGTGCGCACCGGCTTTTGCGGCAAGCAATGCCTGATTCGCAGAAAAAATCAGCGTGACGTTGGTGCTGATTCCCCCGGCAGAGAGCCGCTTGACCGCACGAAGTCCGTCAAGGGTCATCGGAATCTTCACTACAATATTCTTGTGAATCCCGGCCAGCACTTCAGCTTCCCGAACCATGTCGTCTGTCTTTACGCTGACGACCTCAGCGCTGATTGGGCCATCGACGATAGCGCAAATTTCCCGGTAGATGGTCGCTGCATCCCGCTTTTCCTTTGCAATGAGCGACGGGTTCGTCGTGACCCCGTCTATAACGCCAAGCTCCCATGCGGCACGGATCTCATCAATATTAGCCGTATCGATAAAAAATTTCATCTGCCCTCCTTTGTCTCCAGCGGTCTGATAATATAATCATCGCCCTCCCGATCAACCCGATACCCGAACAGGCTGATTGTTTCGTTCATCGGCTTGCCGAGAACCAGACTGAGGACATCCCCCGTCAGTCCGAGCTTTTCCAGAAGAAACGGCCTCGCCTCAGTATCATACTGCAGCATATCAAACACTTCTTCGAGCGCAGCCTCATCGCCATCGGCAACCTTTGCCAGAGCAGTTCCGAGGGCGCGATAGGAACACTTCTCATTGTGGCGCTCAATCAGGTCAAGAATAACCGGCACCTCTGCAAAAATATCACGGCGTGTCAGCCGGTTTGCCTCAAGACCCGTAACCGTCGCCTGCGGACCAAAGCAGGTATATGCCCTGCATTGCACCGGACGGTTTTCGTGGATCTCGCAGACATTCTCCCCCGAAAGAAATCTGCACACGGCGGAGCCGTCACGGCCACGGATCATAATCATTTCGAACGGGGCTTCATATATTTCCTTTTCCGACACAGCCGGAACCCGCTCCCCATCGCGAATCACTACCAGGGTTTCCGGCGTGAGTGTGCCTGCGACGAGCGCCGCAATATCGGGTTTCAGCAGCGTCGGCGGATTTGTCCTGCAACAGGTGCCGCACCGGATACAGCTCGTCCTCTTTGTAAATTTCATCTTCATAGGCTTGTCGCCGTGTTCATATCCCTGCGGCGTCAGCACTTCAAACTTCTCGCGTATATCTTTCTTCTTCTGAGTCATCGTTTTGCTCCCGTCAGCGATTGATGAATTATTTCAATAGTATGCTGAAGCTTCTTCTGTCCGCAGAAGTTCTGAAACTGAAGCACGCAGTTTGGACAGGACGTGATAATCGAGTCGGCATTGCGATAGGTGGCCAAACGCTTCTCCCGTATGGCAGCGGACATACCTTCATATAATACCGCAAATGCACCGGCGAATCCACAGCAGCCCGCTTCAGTGTCCATAAGATTGTAGCCGGCCGCTTCGAGAACCGTGCGGGCAGCGGCATCGCTTTTAAGCGAATACAGCGTGTGGCAGGGGGCATGGTAGGCTGTCTTTTCGGCTATCGGCGGACCCTCCAGCACTCCGGCATGGTGCTTGAAAAATGAGACATCGTCCATTGCAGAGAGCATTCCCTCCCCCGCAATATCCTTATAGACATCCCGGACAAAGTGAACACAGGTCGGGCAGAGACTGATGACGGCTTCAACGCGAAGCTTTTTGAATAAGGAAAGATTCTTCTCTGCAAGGAGTGCTGCATCGTCCCGGAACCCGAGACTCAGCAATGGCGCTCCGCAGCAGACCTCTCCCCGCGGCACGACAACATCATAGCGCAGCGCCTGCAGGCTCTCTGCCAGCAGGCGGCCGAGCGCAGGAAAAAGGAAGTCTGTCGTGCATCCGGAAAAGATCGCCACGCGGCCGCGGGCATTCTGCACACGATACAGGGAGCCGCCGCTGCGAAATGCGTGAGATGGAAGGGTAATTTTCAGTGACCGAAAAACCCTGACCGCCGGAATCGACTGCAGAGGACCCCGTGAGATCAACCCCTGCAAAGCACGCACAAGCCTGAATGCCTGGTGCGTGTGCCTGAACGAATGCCGTAGTATCGCGCCGGTAAGGTCTCTCGGTCCGGGCTGCAGGCGCAGGGCATATCTGGCGGCATACAGTGCATCGGTGATGCGAATGCCGGCAGGGCAGCGGCTGTTGCATGCTCCGCAGAGCATGCAACTGAAGATGCGGTCATCCATGGTTCTTGTGCGGGAAAGTTCGCTGGTATTCAGGCGCTGGAGCAAGGCAATGCGGCCGCGCGGACCTCTCCCTTCAGCAAGAGACTCAGCAAATGTTGGACAGAGCTCCATGCAACTGCCGCATCGAACACATTCATGAATGGGTGCTTCATTTAAGCTCATGGCGCCTTCAAGCAGCACAAGAGAACAGGAAATATGCTCTCACTTCTCACATCTTCCCTGCCGCGCCGGATTCAGCTTTCCACTCCGGAAACCTCCGAGATCAATCGTCACAGAACGATATCCCAGCCGGTGCAATTCGGCAAGGATACATGCCCGGTTATCGTTCTCAAAAAGCATCGGCATCTGTTCAGGCAGCACCTCTATGCGCGCCGAATCGTCAAAGGTGCGGACGCGAAACTCGCGGAATCCCTTCGCGGAAAGATACATTTCAGCATTCTCTATCATTCTGAGTTTTTCGATCGTTATTGGACTGCCATATGGAATGCGCGTTGCCAGACACGGCGATGATGGCTTGTCCCAGGTGCTGAGCTCCAGCGCTCGGGACAGTTCCCGGATATCGCTCTTTGTCAGTCCCGCATCAGCAAGAGGTGTCAGAACACCCCGTTCACGCACCGCACGCAAGCCGGGACGGTAATCCTGCATATCGTCAAGATTGGTTCCATCGACAATCGCCGCATAGTTTTTCTCACGTGCAAGATTACAAAGACGATCATAGCGATATGCCTTACACAGGTAACATCTCTCCTCACGATTTTCTGCAAAACCGTCGGCAGCAAACTCGTTCACCTGAAGCATCATGAACGCAATCCCCATTTCATCGGCGCGCTCCTCAGCATGCCGCATCTCCGCCTCTGACATAAGCGGAGAACAGGCGGTCACCGCAACAGAACGAATACCGGCATCCCGGACTGCCCGCAGCAGTAATGTGCTGTCGACACCTCCCGAAAAAGCGACCATGACCGATTCGATTCTGCGGAGGCGGGTTATCAATCCATCATAGTGAGAATGCATATCAGAGGAAAGCACGCACAAATCCTCGCTCAGAGCGTTGTGATCTCGAAGTTTTCCTGATGCAGCTTGTAATCATCCTTGATAATCAGCTTGATTGCGTATGTATGTTCGATATCTTCGATTCCCTGACGCTCATCATCAGTCAGCAGCTCTGCTACCGAAGGATTTGCCTTGATCATAGCCACCGATCCGCCCGGCAGGTTCATCTTCTTCAGCTTCCGGAAAATTTCGTATGCAATCGTCTGCGACGATTTGATAAAGCCCTTGCCTTCACAGTAAGGACACTGCTCGCACAGCACGCGGCCAAGGCTTTCCCGCACGCGCTTGCGGGTCATCTGCACAATGCCGAGTTCAGAGAGATTGTATATGGTGCTTTTTGCCTTGTCGCGCTTCATCACATCGACGAATGCGTTAAATACCTTGTCCCGGTTTTCGATCTTCTCCATGTCGATAAAATCAATGATGATAATGCCGCCGAGATTGCGAAAGCGAATCTGATAGGCAATCTCCTTCACTGCTTCGAGATTCGTCTTCAAAATGGTGTCTTCAAGACTTTCCTTGCCGACAAACTTGCCGGTGTTGACATCAATAACCGTCATCGCCTCTGTCTGGTCAATAACAATATAACCGCCCGACTTCAGCCAGACTTTTCTTCCGAGTGCCCGGGAGATGTCGAGTTCAATGCCGAATGCGTCGAAAATCGGCTCGCGACCGTCATAGAGTTCAATGCGTTCAAGCAGGCGGGGGAAATAGAGACCGGCAAACTCCTTGAGGTGCTCGTACTCGTCGACCGCATCGATGACGAGCCGCTCTACGTCCTGGCTCATGAAGTCGCGGACGCTCCGGTACACAAGATCGAGGTCACTGTAAATAAGCGAAGCCGACGGGGTCTTGTCTTTTTTGCGCTGGACATTGTCCCAGACCATAAGCAGAAATTCAAGATCTCGCCTGATTTCATCAACCGTTGCGTCTTCGCTCGCGGTCCTCATGATAAGGCCGCAGCCCTTCGGCTTTATCTCATACGCAATATCCTTGAGCGTTGACCGCAGTTCCTCATTCTCGATTCTGCGGGAAATGCCGACATGCTCCATATTCGGCATCAGGACAACATAGCGGCCCGGCAACGTAACGTACGAGGTTACACGGGCGCCTTTGGTGCCGAGCGGATCTTTTGCGACCTGCACAAGAATCTCCTGTCCCTCCTGTATCAACTCTTCTATTGCCATGGTGCGCTCCGGATGCATCGGCTGGTCGCCATGATCTACAAGTTCGCTATCCTGGTCAAAGAGCGTGTTGTAATACTCCTCAACTGAAGTCATAATGTCCGCAACATAAAGGAAAGCCGCTTTTTCAAGACCGATGTCAATGAATGACGACTGCATGCCGGGCAGAATCTTCAGCACCTTTCCTTTATAGATGCTGCCGACAAGGCTCACATCACGCTTGCGTTCGATGTACAACTCAACGACCTGACCGCCCTCCAGCAGGGCGACACGGCTTTCTTCCCGTGTTACATTAATTACCAGTTCACTTGTCATAGCGGTTCCACCCATCCATCTCTCCATCCATATACAGCTGTTCTTGCAACATCAAGTTCACGCAACGGCATGCCGAACAGGGTCTCGACGACCTCTCCAATCCGAACGCTGAATCCGGCGCCCTCCAGCAGCATTAACCAAAAAGCGCCTTCATGCCCTTCCACCGATTCGATGCACCGGGAAAGATCAATCCCTTTTCCATCACGCTCAACCATAATTGCAGACTTGCCGGACAATGCATCAGCAATTTCAGGCAGCAGCGCTGAAGGACGGCGCACGCGATACTGATAGCGCTTGATAAAGCTGCCGAGCGATCCGTTCTGACGGGAGACGACTGCCATTTGTTCGATATGCAGTCCGTCCGGCAGTGTTGCATTCAGCGCATTCGTATAGGATTCTACATCAAACGGAGCGGTTACCTCCATATCGAAGAATTCCCGTTCTCCGGCAACTCCGACTCCAAGCGGCGGACCGAAAGAAAGTTCCGGCTTCGGATGAAACCCTTCGGAAAGCACCACCGGCACATCAGCACGCCGCAACGCGCGGAGCAGCACAGTCATCAACTCCAGATGAGAAAGATAGCGGAGTCGTCCCGACTTGGAAAATCGCACCCGTATGCGGAGCCGGAGTCCGGCGCGTTTCTGCGCAGCGGAGCGCCGCCCCTCTGCAGGCACCTCACCAGCAGTCAGCATCACGGGCGGTTTCAGCGCCTGCTCAGCGCACCGCAAGCCGCATCCGGTGCAGTTGACCCTGCAATCCTGCGTTATGGAGCCCTGCAGAGCACGATTGAATTCAGCAGCGAGATATTTTTTTGTCACGCCGATGTTCACAACGTCCCACGGAAGCGCGGCATCAATTTCAAATCGGCGCTGCGCGTAGGAATGCCCGTCTATGCCGGTTGCATCCATGGCATCACGCCACTTTCTGAAATCGAAATGCTCGCTCCAGCCGTCGAGTCGGCAGCCGAGACGCCATGCTTTCTCAATCAGACCGCCAAGACTGCTGTCCCCGCGCGAAAAGACGGCTTCCAGAAAACTCGTCTCCGGATCATGCCCCTTATACTTGAACCGCCTGCCGCCAAGGTCGCTCCGAAGAAATGCAAGTTTGCGACGCAGCTCCTCCAGCGGCTCCTGTCCCGACCACTGAAAGGGAGTGTGCGGCTTCGGCACAAACGGAGAGACCGTAATCCCGATATTCACAAAACGTCCGGTATGCTTCTTCGCGATACGAAGCGCCCGCATCGCCATCTCGCCGATTGCCTGAATATCAGCGTCCTGCTCCGTCGGAAGGCCAATCATGAAATAGAGCTTCAGCGTCTGCCATCCCTCGCCGAAGAGCGCCAGCAACGCGGCTTCATACGCTTCATCGGTAAAGTCCTTGTTGATGACCGTCCGGAGCCGCAGCGTAGCCGCTTCCGGCGCCATGGTGAATCCGGTTTTGCGAACGGAGCGGATTTCTCTCAGCACGTCACGATTCACCGCGCCGACGCGGAGCGACGGCAGGGCAAGTGCTG
The DNA here is from genome assembly GCA_009773415.1 of Nitrospirota bacterium. Lineage (GTDB taxonomy): Bacteria > Nitrospirota > Thermodesulfovibrionia > Thermodesulfovibrionales > Dissulfurispiraceae > JAAYUK01. The sequence continues at coordinate 23,334 of WSNO01000025.1, forward strand.
TGCCGGTGCCGGCGAAACATTGATTCAGAGAGCGGACAAGCGGCAGCAGCTGTGAGTAGTCTCCTGCGCTCAACGACGAGAGCGACACCTCGCTGTACCCTGTTGCAAAGATTGATTGCTGCGCAATCCGCAGAATGTTCTCCGGGCTTCGTTCGCGCAACGGGCGGTACATCATGCCGGCCTGACAATATCTGCATCCCCGCGTGCAGCCGCGGGATATTTCTATTGCAATGCGGTCATGCACAATCTGCATGTACGGAAGCACCGGCTTGGTTGGGAAGGGTGCGGTATCAAGGTCGCTGACAATGCGCCGTTCAATACGCGATTCGCCTGAATGCAGCCGGGGAACATACACTCCGGAGATAGCTGCAAGAGCATGCAGCAATGCGTCCCTCGAGCGTTCGCCCGATTGTTTCCATTGGAGCGCCGCCGCGAGTATCTCAACAACAGCTTCTTCTGCCTCCCCTATCAGAAACGCGTCGATAAATCGCTCCATCGGCGCAGGATTCACCGTACACGGACCGCCTGCAATCACCAGAGGCATATGACCGGACTCTGCAGCACGTGTTTCAGCAGACACTGGAATTCCCGCAAGGTCGAGCATATTCAGAACACCGGTATAGGAAAGCTCATACTGCAGACTGAACCCGACAATATCAAATTCCTTCAGCGGGCGCTGCGTCTCAAGAGAAGCAAGAGAGAGCGACTGCCGCCGAACATATTCCTCGAAATCCGGCCATGGAGCAAAGACACGCTCAGCAGCGGCAAAGGGAAGAGCATTGATGATGTCATATAATATCCGAAGCCCGAGATGCGACATCCCGACTTCATAGACATCCGGGAATGCTAGCGCCATACGCACATGATCAGCCGGCATCTGCGGTTTATAGCACGCATTATATTCAGCGTTAAAATATCTGCTCGGTTTTTGAAAAAGGGCAAAATTCATCGGCGCATCACATCCTGAGAAAAAGATTCGAGCAAGGAGCTCCTCTGTGCGGATCTCCTTGCTCGTTTAGATAGTACAAAAAAAAAGACCGAAGCGCGCTACTATTTCTTTACTGCTGCCTTCTTCGGAGCTGCTGCCTTCTTCGGAGCTGCTGCCTTCTTCGGAGCTGCTGCCTTCTTCGGAGCTGCTGCCTTCTTCGGGGCTGCTGCCTTGGTAGCTGCCATAGTTACGCCTCCCTTATTAGGAAATATTTCTACAATCATACAGCATAAAAACATCAAACTACAAGCACTTACACGCATTTATTTGTCTGCAAATTATGAGGCAGAGCAGTCATCCGGCACTGCCGGCAGTGTAGGAAAAGCACTTGGAGAAATCCAGTCACAACCTTCAAACATAGTCATATCAGGCATCTATAAGATTCTTCACGTTTGTGATTCTTCTGCCTCGGGAATCTGAAGCAGCGTTTATCGGCACCCATCATGAATGAATATTTTTTTATCGGCATAAAATATTTTCTCGATACGATTATTTATTCGGCGCTGCAATGATCATCGCATCGCTCACGGCAAGGCCTGCCAAGAGCATGATTCATGCTGTTGAGGAGATGAGCCGTTCTGGTTTCAAAGCACAGCCGGAGCTCTTCGCTGAGATATTCTCTTCTGACTTTTTTCAATTCATCTGATATAATCTAAAAAAGAAGTTCCGCAAATGCCGTACTTATGCGGCTGCACCGCACTCACTGACCAAAATGAAACCGATAACCAGGACATTGCATCAGGAACTGTTTGATACGAAAACGGTGAGCGATATTCTCGATCCCTTGTTCGTGCATGTCGAACCGGAATCCAATGTCGTGACCGCACTTGCGCTTATGCGCCAGCACAAGCTTCGCTGCATCGCCGTAACATATAAGAAAAAGCCTGTCGGCATTTTTTCCGAACGCAATCTTCTTCTTGCCGCGCATTATCGGCGCGATCTCGAGGTCCTTCCGGTAGAAGCCGTGATGAGCTCTCCTGTCATTGCGGTTCCTGACAGCACGTTGCTCTTTGAGGCCTTTGCGCTTATGCTCAATGAGCGTGTTTCATTTCTTGCGGTTGTCGACCACAATGGCGACTGCATCGGTGTCGCATCGCGAGCCGGTATGGTAAATATCTTTGGCGTATCGTTCTTTTACCAAAATAAAACGGTGTCAGATGTCATGCTTCGCACTGTTGCGACAGCTCATCGCGGCGAGAAGATTTCTGCTGCGTGCGCCAGGATGGCTGAGACCGGTGAACCCTGTATACTGCTGGAGCATGAGCGCAAACCGCTCGGAATCATGACTGCACATGATATGAGTGCATTGATTCTTTCGGGTGCGGATCTTTCTGCCTTCAGGATAGAAGATGTTGCGGCAAAGCCTATTATCAGCATCTCACCGTCGGCATCGCTTGATGAGGCAATCGCCCTGATGAATACGCACGAAATCACAATCCTGGTTGTTATCGACCAATCCGGCCAGATCGCCGGACTGATTACAGAAGATGTCGTGCTTGCCGGCATTGAAGCACCGTATTTCCGGGCATTCAGGAGCATGCTGCAGCAGAGACAGGATCGCATTGCCGACAGAAATCGTGAACTGACCGAGCGTTCGCTCTTCCTTGAACAGATCCTCACCGTTGCCTCCGACACTGCGATCATCGCGACCGACCTGTATCTCAAGATCAAATATTTTAATGACGCGGCCTCCATGCTTCTCGGCTCAAAACCTTCCGATGTCATCGGCTTGAGCCTTCCGGATCTTTTCTCCAAGGTGCAGTTCGAGCAGGTGCATTTCTCTCGCGGGATCGATGCGGTGCAGCGTAAACACAAATACACCTATGCGACGGAGTTCCTCCGCGAATCTGCTCACCTTCTGCTTGATTGCTGGGTAACCGGCATCCGCGCCGAAGATGACATCCTCTCAGGATATGTCTGGATGGCACGCGATGTAACTGAGCACCGTGAGCTTCAAGAAAATCTGCGTCGCCCGCTTCTGAGATGCAGGTTGACAGGACTTCTGAACCGGCAGTCTCTGCTTGATACGCTTATGCGGGAAATCGATCGCACCAGCCGCTACGGTTCGCCGTTCTCCGTTATCATGCTCGATGTGGACCGCCTGAAGACTTTGAATGACACGTTCGGCTACCATGCCGGAGATGCTGTACTCCGCCAGATCGCCTCCATGATGTCCTCCAATATGCGCCGTGTGGACATTGCCGGACGATGGGGCGGAGGCGAATTTGTCGTGATTGCCCCGGAGACATCCGAGTCGGAAGCAACTTCGCTTGCAGACCGCATTCGCGAACTCATTGAAGGACATTATTTTGATGAGGTCGGTGAAGTGACGATTAGTGGCGGGGTTGCACAGTATCGGGGCGAAGAGGATGCTGATTCCATTATCCGCAAGGCGGAAAAAGGGCTGTCCCGCGCAAAGAGCCGGGGGCGCAACCGGATAGAAGCAGCATAACGTTCCGTCCGATTTTTTTTGCTGCCGACTTTCCTGCTGCACACGCAGACATCCAGTTCCCAATCACTCATGCATGCACATTTGCCGCAAGGCCGCATAATTCAGTACAATAGAAATTTGTTGGGAGTGCATAGGGTTCTGGTGTCCCTCCCGGACTTCAAATCCGGTGTTGCCGGCCACAATCCGGCAGGGTGGGTTCGATTCCCACACGCTCCCGCCAGTTTCGCACCTCCGTGTCTTTTGCCTGCGTTGCGATTATAATTCAGATATGTCCATATCAGAGCTTATAGCACGCTGCATTTCAAAAAACGCGACTCTGGCTGTTGCCGAGTCATGCACCGGTGGACATGTAGCAGACCTCATCACGAATATTCCCGGGGTCAGTGCCGTTTTTACCGCTGGCGTTATCGCGTATTCTCGTGCCGCGAAGATTACCATCCTTGGCGTGCCGCCGGCCGTTTTGCAGAAGTACGGCCTTATAAGCGAAGAAACCGCACAGGCAATGGCTCTGGAAATGCGGCTGCGTGCAAAGGCTGATTACGCAATTGCAACAACCGGCAATCTCGGCCCTGATGTTCTGGAGGGCAAACAATGCGGGCTTGTCTATCTTGCGGTCAGCTCGTCCACGGGTGTCTTCTCCCGTGAGCTTCATCTTGGCGGTGACCGTGCTGCAAACAAGCATGATGCCGCGCTGGCGGCGCTGAACCTTCTTGCCGAAGTAATTGATAAGGAACCATTCGATGACAGATAAACGTCCTGAAGCAATAGAAACCGAAATAGAACAGCTCGTCAGAAAACTGAACGAACACGGCCACCGCTACCATGTGCTTGATGCGCCAATTATTTCTGATGCGGAGTACGATCGTCTCTACCGCCGGCTGCTTCATCTCGAAACCGCGCACGGCATTATTCTTCCCGACTCGCCGACACAGCGTATCGGCGCTGTTCCGCTGGAAAGATTTGACAAGGTCCGTCATGCCGAGCCGATGCTCTCTCTTGAGAACGCCTTTTCGCGCAATGAAATTATTGATTTCGACAAACGACTGAAACGTCTCCTCCGGACAGATGGCGAAATTGAATACACTGTGGAACCAAAATATGACGGCCTTGCAATCGAATTGTCTTATCGCAAAGGCGTGCTCTGGCTGGCGTCAACGCGGGGCGACGGCTATGAAGGCGAGGACGTTACCGGAAACATACGCACTATCAGGACGGTACCGCTGAAGCTTGAACACCCGGAAAACATCCCGGAGGAGATTGATATCCGCGGCGAAGTCTTCATGGATATTGCCGAGTTTGAGGAGCTCAATAAAGAGCGGAGGCAGGCGGGTGAACAGCCGTTTGCAAATCCGCGCAATGCGGCGGCCGGCTCTGTTAGGCAACTTGACTCCGCTGTCACCGCCCGGCGGAAACTCCACCTTGCCTGCTACGGCATCGGTGCTTGTCGCGGCGCTTTATTTGCAAATCAGAATGCCTTTATCCAGTGGCTCAAAGCAGCGCGCTTTCCTGTCCCTGCGGTTATGCATACAGTTACCGGCATCGATGCTGCGCTTGCGGTCATGGCAGATATCGAAGCGCATCGTTCGACATTCAGCTTTGAAACAGACGGCGCTGTCATCAAGGTGAATGACTTTTCCATCCAGAAGACGCTCGGCACGAAAACCCGGGAGCCCCGCTGGGCGATAGCATACAAATTCGCAGCACAGCGGGGGACAACCAGAATCAATGCCATCACGGCACGTGTCGGCAGGACCGGCGTCATCACCCCGGTTGCCGAACTGGAGCCGGTTCAGATCGGCGGAGTCATCGTTTCCAACTCATCGCTGCACAACTGGGATGAAATTTCGCGGAAAGACATCCGCATCGGCGACACGGTTATCGTCGAGCGTGCCGGGGACGTTATCCCGCACGTTATCGCCGTTCTCAAAGAAAGCCGAACAGGAGACGAAAAGCCATTTCCGGTTCCGCAGACCTGTCCGGCATGCGGCGGCTTTGTGGTGCGTGAAGAGGGAGAGGTTGCAGTGCGATGCGTAGCACTGGACTGCCCGGCACAGATGCGGGAGAAGATCATCCACTTCGCATCGCGCGGCGGCATGGACATTGAGGGCTTGGGTGAAAAAAATGTGGAACTGCTTCATGAACATGCCCTGATACGGCACTTTGCCGATATTTATGCTCTCTCCAAAGACGATATTATGCGCCTTCCGCGGTTCGGCGAGAAATCGGCGCGGAATCTTGTCGATGCGATTCACGCCTCCATGAATACGACGCTCTCCCGCTTCCTCTATGCGCTCGGGATTCCGCAGGTCGGCGAATATGCAGCAAAGCTGGTTGCCCGGAATTTTGAAAACCTGCAGTCGCTTTACCGCGTGACTCCCGCAAGACTACTCGCCATTCATCAAATCGGGGGAAAAACCGCGGGCGCTCTTGCAGGTTTTTTTCAGGACGAGGGGAATCTCCGCGTACTTGACCGCATGCTGAAACTCGGACTCAGACTCTCAAACCCGGATTTTGCAGCAAGCCGGCATGCAGTTCGCCCCCTTGATGGACTTACCTTCGTCGTTACCGGCACCTTGCCGAAGCCCCGTCAGGAAGTCGAGGAGGTAATCGCACAAAACGGCGGACACGTCTCATCGACGGTGTCGAAATCGACAAGCTATGTTCTTGCAGGAGAAAATCCGGGCTCGAAGCTTCACAAGGCCCGGACTCTCGGGATTCCGGTCATAGGATATCCCGATCTCCTCCGCATACTGAAGCCGAAACCTGCTCAGCAGAAGCTCTTTTCATAGTTAAGCCGTGTGCCGTCAGCCCGAACCCGCGAGATATTCGGCTGACTTCTCTACGCTTTCCCTGTTTCCGATGAGAAGCAGCAGATCGTCCGCGTGCAGATGAAAGTCCGGGGATGGATTCTGATGCACCTCGTCATTGCGCTGAACCGCCAGAATGGTTGCACCCGTCTCAGCACGCAGCCTGAGCGCCTTGATTGACACTCCGTCCGCCCGCGTGCCTTTCAGAATCTGATAGGTTTCCGTATGAAGCCCCTTGAGAAATGAATGGCGCTCCGAGAGGGCTTTTGCAGGCAGCCGAATGCCCCGCAGCATGGTGTAGTTGTCATCCCGAATCTCTTCAATACGCTGATGAATGGCATTCTTCGGAACATGATAGTGATGAAGCACCCGTGCGAATATCTCGACTGATGTCTCGAACTCTTCAGGAATAACCTCATTTGCTCCGGCAGCTTTCAGATCGTCCATCTCCGCAAGATAACGGGTGCGCACAATAATCCGGAGTTGCGGGTTCTCATGGCGGGCAATCTGGACCACGCGGCGCGTTGCTGCAGCATCCGAAATGGCAACCACAAGGATGCGGGCGGAATGAATATGGAGTTGATGCAGTATTTCAGCACTGGTGCCGTCCCCGAAAAAAATGGGCTCTCCTTCCTGGCGCATCTTTCTGACCGTGGTGCTGTTCATTTCAAGAACAACATAGGGAATATCCGCGTCGCGGAGTACGCGGGCAAGGTTGCGCCCATTGAGGCCGAAGCCGACAATGATGACGTGCCCGAGCAGCTTTGAAGGGTAATGCTCAGCCATCCGGACCTTCCGTGATTTATCCAGATACCGCATCGGCCGGAGCCCGACAATCCCCTCGGAAAGCCGTGCCGATGTGATAACAAACATGGGCGTCAGCATCATGGTGAAGACCGATGCGGAGAGGAAAAGCTGGAACATCTCATCAGAAGGAATAAGCCCCACTGCCTTGCCGGCTGCCGCCAGAACAAACGAAAACTCTCCTACCTGTGCAAGGCAAAACCCGGTCTGCAGGGAAGGTCTCAGCGCCTGGCCTGCCCCATACGCAGCAACAGCGGTTGCAAAAACTTTCACAAGAAGAATTATCAGAACTATTGCGCAGACCATGGGCGCATTATTCATCGCAAAACGCAGGTCGAGCAGCATGCCGATTGAGACAAAAAAGAGCGCGGAGAAGCTTTCCTTGAGCGGAAGAATGTCAGATACGGACTGAGAAGAATACTCTGACTCGGAAATCACGATGCCGGCAAGAAATGCTCCGAGCGCAAGGGAAAGACCGAGTTCCGCTGTAAGCACTGCAGTCCCGAGACAGAGCATGATAACCGTAATGATAAAGAGTTCCCGGCTTTTTGTATGAACCACCTGGTGCAGGATATGAGGCACCGCCCAGCGTGAAGCCAGCAAAATGCCCGCCACAAAGACCGCGGCCTTCCCGATGGTGATGATAATATCCTGTGCGCTTCCGCCGGTTCCGGCAAGAACGGGGATCAGCAGCATGAGCGGCACGACGCAGAGGTCCTGAAAGATAAGAATGCCGAGCGACGCCATGCCGTGCGGAGCATTCAGCTCCCCGCGGTCCTGTAGCAGCTTGATGGCGATTGCCGTGCTGCTCAGCGCAACGAGAAAGCCGTAAAAAACGGCCGGGCCAGGGGCATGCCGGAACCCAAAAGAGGCAATCAACGCAACAAGCAGGATTGTCAGGGCAACCTGAAGAGCGCCTCCAACAACAACGAGCCCTCTCAGCTGCATGAGAGTCTTGAGCGAAAATTCGAGTCCGATAACAAACATCAGCAGCACAACCCCGATCTCGGCAACCAGCTCAACCGCCTTGATGTCGTGCACAAGGGCAAGCCCGTGAGGGCCGACGATAAGACCGGCAAACAGGAAGCCCACAATCGACGGCACACGAAGCCTGCCGAGCAGGTAGACGACAAGGGCCGACACCCCAAAGACAATAACTATGAAAAGCAGATAGTCATGCATTATAGTCGCTGCCTCATCTTCACACGGATTTTCGTTTCTTGAGCTGAACAGTCACCTGACGGCCGCATTTCCTGCAGACCGGGCGGTGCTGTTCACGCTTTACCATCTGGAACTTTCCACAGTGCGGACATCGCTTCAGCATTCCGAATATCGTCGAAAACAACGTCAACGGGTATATCATGCCCAATGCTCCTCTATGCCGATGACTACAGGACTGCATACGGCGCAAGCTGCATATGCGCTTTGAATAAAACCGCGCCGTCGTGAAGAAGAAAACGAATGGCAGGAAAGCAACTCCCCCGCCCCATGCGCAAAAAGAACACTCATGCCGCTCACAAACAACATCTTTTCATGCGTTTATGATAACAAAATCACGCAGAAAACCGGCATTGCCGGCATCGGCAGAAACCGGACATTTCTATTTTGCCTTGACATACCCTTGACAGTGTCTTGCCGAACCAGGCAAAACGTGCTATATTTTTTCAGAAACACATTTCATGGAGGGGCCCATGAGCAGAAACAGACAGGACGAAATAGCAATAATTGCGTATGAACTCTTCGAGAAGCGGGGATATATCGGGGGCCGCGATCTCGAAGACTGGTGTGAAGCCGAGCGGATTGTCGCTGCAAAATACATCACTATTGAGGCATTAACCGTCGGAATCCTCAAGCCTGCCGAAGAGGATACAGAGCCGAAAGCAAGCAGCCCTGAAAGCTCATCCGCCGAAAAAAAACCGGCTGCAGCAAAAAAAACATCCTCCAAAACAGCTGCTGCGAAGACACCCGGTCCAAAACGCACATAGATATAATTATGTATGCATGAAGCGTTTTTGTACGAGAAAACAGGCGACAGCTCGGTGCAGTGCCGCCTCTGCTGTCATTATTGCACCATCACTCCGGAGCACCACGGCATATGCGGAGTACGCGAAAACCATGGCGGAACGCTGTATTCCCGCGTCTACGGCAAAATAATCGCCGCGCATATCGACCCTGTCGAAAAAAAGCCGCTTTACCATTTCGAGCCGGGTTCCCGCTCGTTTTCTATTGCCACGGTCGGTTGCAACTTCAGATGCAGGCATTGCCAGAATGCCGACATCTCTCAGGCGCCACGTCTTTACCAAAGCATTCAGGGACGGGAGACAACTCCGGAACAGATTGTAACCGCTGCTGCCGACTCCGGGTGCAGCAGCATCTCATACACCTACACAGAACCGACCATCTTCTTTGAGTTTGCCTATGACTGCTCCCGGCTTGCCCGCAAGCGGGGGCTGAAAAATGTTTTTGTGAGCAACGGCTATACCAGTCCTGAAGCGACCCGAATGATTGCGCCGTATCTTGATGCAAACAACATTGACCTCAAGGGAGACGACACGTTTTACCAGAAGCTGGTTGGAGCAAAGCTCCAGCCGGTGCTCGATACGATACGGCTGATGAAAGAACTCGGCGTCTGGATCGAGGTGACTACCCTCATTATCCCGGACTGGAACGATTCTGACGGCTTCCTGCGCTGGGCGGCTGAGTTCCTTGCTTCTGTCGACCCTGCCATCCCATGGCATGTAACACAGTTTCATCCGACCTACGAACTGCTCGACAAGCCGAGAACTCCGGCTGCGACACTTCGCCGGGCTCGTGAAATCGGTCTTGCCGCCGGCCTGAAATATGTGTATGAAGGGAACGTGCCCGGAGAAGGCGGGGAGAATACGTTTTGTCCGCACTGCGGCGCAACCGTGATATCCCGCTTCGGCTTCTCACTTCGCGCTGTCCGGCTCAGAAACGGTCTCTGCGCCGCATGCAACACTCCGGTCGACGGAGTCGGTCTTCCCTGAAGCACCGTTTTCTCACATCCGGGGGGGGGCAAACAGCGTTATTCAAAAAAGCGACGGTTGCACTGCGGGGCACTTCAATGAACGCCTGCAATGCTGCAGACAGGCTGCTATGTATTTGCTGTGACCGGAGCGGGGGCATTGAACCTTGTCCAGCGGTTTTTCATGTTCCTGAATGCCGGGGGTTCCCCGGAACGGTTCCCTCCTGAAAATCGCATTGCCGCCTTTGTTCATGCAGACACATTACCGCAAAGCATCAAACAATGCAATGGCAGATAGCCGATGAATACATCCAGCCAGATGGTGCAGGTTCCGGCATGAAGCGTTTTATGCGGACGAGGCAAATGCACGACATGCACGTCCGGAGGATAGTCCGAAGGACTTCGCTGAATACCGCCTGGGAATGAACTGAACACCAAGTCCTGCAACATCCGTCGACAATTCCGGCATACTTTCTCCTGCACTCTATTGACAGCGAACGATCGTTCTTCATATAATGACTTTATGAAAAAGCTCACCCCGGCAGTGCTGAAACAAAGAAGCGAATGCATCAGGAACTTTTACACTGAAAGGGGCCGCATGCCCAGTTTTTCCGAAATCGGAGGATTGGTCGGACTCAGCTCAAAAAGCTCTGTTTTCAAGCTTATAGAGAGGCTCGAAAAGGAGCAATCTCTCAGCCGCGATGTAAACGGCCGGCTGCTGCCCGGACCGATGAGTCATCCGCTCAGGGTGCTCGGCTCGGTAGAAGCAGGATTTCCCAGCCCGGCGGAAGAGGAACTCGCCGATACCCTTTCGCTGGATGACCTGATGGTGAAAAACCGACAGGCGACCTTCCTGCTCAAAGTGTCCGGCGACTCCATGAGCGGCGTCGGCATCATGCCCGGCGACATGGTGATTATCGACCGGAGCCTCTCCCCAAAGAGCGGGGATATTGTTGTTGCCGAGGTTGACGGCGCATGGACGATGAAACGCCTGAAAAAGAGCGGCGAGAACATCGTACTGGTTGCAGCCAACCCGAACTATAAGCCTATCCGTCCAAAGAATGAGTTGAAGATTGCCGGTGTTGTGACCGGTGTTGTCCGCAAATACCAATAACAAGCCTGAACCCTATGAACTCCAGCCCCATTACTATCAGCTCATGGCCACGCGCCATCGCCCATCTGGATGCAGATGCCTTCTTCGCCTCATGCGAACAAGCAATCCACCCCGAACTGAAGGGCAAGCCCGTCATCACCGGAAAGGAACGCGGGATTGTGGCCGCTATGAGCTATGAGGCCAAGGCAAAAGGAATTACGCGCGGCATGCGGCTCTTTGAAGTAAAAAAAGCCTGTCCGGACTGCATTATACTTCCTTCCGACTATGAAACCTACAGTCTCTTTTCAAAAAGGATGTTTGACATACTGAGACGATTCACTCCGGATGTCGAGGAGTATTCCATCGACGAGGCATTCATCGACCTGACGGGACTCAGGCGGACACACCACGGATCGTATGGCATGATTGCCGAAAAAATTCAGATGACGATAGCGCAGGAACTCGGGATAACCGTTGCGATAGGTATCAGCCTGTCCAAGGTGCTGGCCAAGATAGGCTCAAAGCATAAAAAACCGGCAGGGCTGACTATCATCCGGGGCAGAGACATCCATCTTTTTCTCGGGAAACTGCCGGTCGAGAAAGTCTGGGGGATAGGGCCAAACACCGCGGCGTATCTCCGGAAGTTCGGCGTTCATAGTGCCCTGGAGTTTGCAAAAAAAGAGGAGGCGTTCATAAAAATGCGCCTTTCAAAGCCATACCATGAAATCTGGCATGAGCTGAACGGCAGGAGCGTCTATCCTGTCACTATCCAATCCAAGAGCAGCTACCAGTCAATCAGCAAGGCCCGGACATTCACGCCTCCTTCAACAGACAGAGACTTCGTTTTTGCGCAGTTGACCAAGAATCTTGAGAATGCCTGCATCAAGGCTCGGCGGCATAACCTGGCCACCGAGAGAATTGCGCTCTTTCTCCGGCAGCAGGACTTTATGGATTCCGGCATGGAGCTGAAAATCAGCAGATCTACGGCATTCCCTGCCGACTTGTTTGCTCCACTCAAAGAAGGGTTTCAGAGGATATTCCGGGAGAATACTCCGTACCGCCAGACAGGAGTCGTACTGTGCGACCTGGTGCCGGAAGAAAAGCAGCAGTACTCACTTTTTGACGACACCGTCCGAGTTGAGAAGATGTCCAGGCTCTATAAGGCTGTGGATACATTGTCGGAGAAATTCGGCAAACATACGATTCAGAGCGGAGCAAGCATTCCTGCAAAATTGCAGGCACGACACGAAGGCGGCAGGGGAGATCAGACAGTCAGGAAGAATACGATGCTGCTGAAAGGGGAGAATGACCGGCAGAAGCTCGGCATGCCGGTGTTGCATGTGAAGGTGTGAGAAAAATCGCTGTCGTTACTTACGGTCCCGTCGCATTCAGACGTTCGCCGGCAAAACGATGAGTTTCGGCATCGATGCGCTCAGCAGCTCGCGATAATAGCGCGCTGCGTCTGCACTGCCATTGGTATTTCGGTTTTCAGCATTCGGAAGCATGCCCGACCCCGTCCTGGCGATGGCGCGCAGGAGCTGCTGGCTGATTGCCGTGCTTTTTCCCTGCTTCGTCAAGCCGCGAGGTTCAGCGGCGTCAGGCAGACAAGAATACAGAAGACAAATGCAGAACGCATAGACTTATGTATAAGAGTCTGTTGCACAAACCCAAGGTTTTCAGTGAAGTGATAAAATAGAGGACATCAAGCGACAAGAGAGGTAGAGATGTCCTACAACGTAAAGACGATC
>WSNO01000026.1 GCA_009773415.1 Nitrospirota bacterium
TTCTTCATGGTGGTGTCTCCTTTCGTTTCGGTTGATTGAAGGTCAACTCTGAAAGGTTACACCGCCTACCTCAATTTACACACCTTTTGAGGATACCTCGAGATTTCCCCTCATTTGGGATATTGTCTTGGCATTTTATTTGCTTTGCAGGAGCCGACTCAGCCGGATTGCTTCTTGCCTTGCTTAAGTAGACAGGCTGGCTCGGTAGAATCCTTTAGTTATACGAACAAAACGTTTTGCGGGAATGCATCAGTCCGCATATCATTCACTGTTTAAGGAGAATGCATAAATGGCAACCGCACCGAATGAATGTACCTGCTCATGTCTCAAGGTTCTTGACAATCCCGTTGCAAAGAAGATGCTCATGGCGCTGACCGGCTTCGGCCTCGTCGGATTTCTGTTCATTCACCTGATTGGAAACATGTCTCTCTATGCCGGACCGGGAGGAATCAATGTTTACGGTCAGACTCTGCATGCGCTGCCGCCGATCGTCTGGGCATTTCGGGGAGCCATGCTTCTGTTGTTCGTGATCCACGTCTGGCTCGGCATCAAGGTCACGCTGGAAAACCAGGTTGCACGGCCGACGCCGTATGCCCGCCGAGAATACCTGAAAGTCACTTTTGCCTCACGAACCATGATTTGGACTGGAGCCGTCATTGCCCTTATTCTCGTCTATCATATCCTGCATTTCACTATACAAATGCTTTACCCTGATACGGCCGCCAATGCTCTAAAAGATGTGCTAGGTCGGCCTGATGTTTATACAATGGTGGTCGCCAGCTTCAAAAAAGCGGGTGTCGCTCTTCTCTATGTCGTCTGGATGTTTGCAGTCGCCCTCCATGTCTCGCACGGTTTCCACAGCGGACTGCAAACGCTCGGTCTCGCGAGCGAGAAAACCCTGCCGCTTTGGACGCGCCTTGCGCTCTGTGTGGCAGCATTCTTTTTTATTGCTTACACATCCATACCGGCAAGCATCCTGGCCGGTATGGTGAATTAGGGGGAACGACAGTGATACTTGATGGAAAATGCCCATCCGGTCCGCTTGCACAAAAATGGGACAATCATCGCCAGGATATGAAACTGGTCAACCCGGCGAATAAAAGAAAATACAGGATCATCGTGGTCGGCACCGGGCTTGCGGGGGCATCAGCAGCAGCTTCACTCGGAGAACTCGGCTATAATGTGGACGCCTTCTGTTATCAGGACAGCTCCCGGCGCGCCCACAGCATTGCCGCTCAAGGCGGCATCAACGCTGCAAAAAACTATCCGAACGACGGTGACAGCATCTTCAGGCTCTTTTACGACACTATTAAGGGCGGCGACTTCCGCTCCCGCGAGGCAAACGTGTATCGTCTCGCTCAGGTCAGCAACAGCATCATCGACCAGTGCGTTGCTCAAGGCGTTCCGTTTGCGCGGGATTATGCAGGGTATCTTGATAACCGCTCATTCGGCGGGGCTCAGGTCGCTCGCACTTTTTATGCGCGAGGACAAACAGGACAACAGTTGCTGCTCGGAGCCTATTCGGCGCTGTCCCGCCAGGTGAAAGCCGGCACGGTCAAGGTGCATACCCGCACTGAAATGCTCGACCTCGTCGTGGTCGATGGTGAAGCCAAGGGGATCACGGTCCGGGATCTCGTGACCGGCCAAGTCGGTTGCTATGCCGCCGATGCGGTCTGCCTCTGCACTGGCGGCTATGTGAATGTCTACTATCTTTCTACCAATGCTCAGGGATGTAATGTTACTGCAAATTACCGCGCATATAAAAAAGGCGCTTTCTTTGCTAATCCCTGCTACACGCAGATTCATCCTACCTGTATTCCTGTTTCAGGCGAACATCAGTCAAAGCTGACCCTGATGTCCGAATCGCTCAGAAACGACGGCCGGGTCTGGGTTCCGCTAAAAAAAGGCGACAAAAGACCTCCTCACGAGATACCTGAAAATGATCGTGACTATTACCTTGAGCGCAAGTATCCAAGTTTCGGAAATCTCGCCCCGCGCGACATATCTTCACGCGCCGCAAAAGAAGCCTGTGATGACGGCCGCGGTGTCGGGCCCGGCGGATTCGGCGTCTACCTCGATTTTTCCGACGCGATCAAGCGGCTCGGCGATGACAAAATCCGCGAGCGGTATGGCAACCTCTTCGAAATGTACGAGCGCATCACCGATGAGAACGCATACAAGCAGCCGATGCGCATCTATCCGGCCCTGCACTATGCCATGGGCGGCCTCTGGGTCGATTACAATCTGCAGTCGAACCTTCCGGGCCTTTTCGTACTTGGCGAAGCGAACTTCTCCGATCATGGTGCAAACCGCCTCGGCGCCAGCGCGCTCATGCAGGGACTCGCGGACGGTTATTTTGTTATCCCGTACACCATAGCCAACTATTTGGCAATGACCAGGCCCGGCGCGGTAACAACAAATCATCCTGAATTCGACAAGTCGAGACAAGATATTGAAAATCAGATAAAGAAACTTCTCTCAATCAACGGCAGAAAGACCGCAAAGGAATTTCATCGGGAACTCGGCAAGGTCATGTGGGAACATGTCGGCATGGAACGAAGCGAACAGAGTCTGAAGAGAGCAATAGAAATCATTCCCGGCATTCGTGAGGAGTTCTGGAAAAACGTCAGGGTAACCGGCAGCGGCGCGGAACTGAACCAGGAGCTTGAAAGAGCAGGGCGTATTGCCGACTTCCTGGAATTCGGAGAACTGCTTGCCCGCGATGCACTCAATCGCAATGAATCGTGCGGGGGTCATTTCCGTGTGGAATTCCAGATGCCGGATGGTGAGGCAAAACGCGACGACGAAAACTTCAGCTATGTTGCGGCGTGGGAATTCAAGGGCGTTGATCAGACGCCGGAAATTCACAAGGAGCCGCTGGTATTTGAAAATGTACATCTCGGAATAAGGAGTTATAAATAATGAACCTGAATCTTTATGTCTGGCGACAGAAAGGTCCGAACGCTGCCGGAAAACTACAGCAGATGCAGGCAAAAAATATCAGTCCCGACATGTCTTTTCTTGAAATGATCGATGAAGTCAATGAAGATCTCGTCAGAGAAGGAAAAGAGCCCATAGCCTTTGACCACGACTGCCGCGAGGGCATCTGCGGCACCTGTTCCCAGGTCATCAACGGCATCCCGCACGGACCGCAGGAGCGAACCACCGTCTGCCAGCTCCACATGAGAAAATTCAGGGACGGCGATTCCATCTACATCGAACCATGGCGGGCTAAAGCCTTCCCGCTCATTAAAGATTTGATTGTCGATCGCAGTGCCCTCGACCGCATCATCCAGGCAGGCGGCTACACCTCATGTCATACCGGCGGCGTTCCTGATGCAAACGCCATACTGATTCCCAAACCCGATGCCGATGTCGCGATGGATGCTGCCGAATGCATCGGGTGCGGCGCATGCGTTGCCGCCTGTCCGAACGGTTCGGCAATGCTTTTCACCTCAGCGAAGGTAACGCAGCTTGCCAGCCTTCCGCAGGGCAGGGCTGAAGCAGCCAGGCGAGTATGCGTCATGACTGAAGCCATGCTAAATGAAGGCTTCGGCAATTGCAGCAATCACTATGAATGCCAGGCAGCCTGCCCCAAAGGCATCAAGGTTTCATTTATTGCAAAACTGAACCGGGAGTTTATAAAAGCACACATGAGCTAAGCTCCCTCGTGCATAATTCACGGCATCATTGATCTTGAAGATTTGTGCGGAAAAAAAAAGCTGAATCACCCCGCCCTTTCGATCAGTATGGGGGATGATTCAGCTTTTTTAGGCTTATTGCCGTGCTATAAGCCGTATAGCTCTTCCGGGGTCAGTACTTTCACTTCACCATGTTTCAGCGCCTTGAGCGCGCCGTCGTTGTTTTCGGTGCGAATGACGACGATTGCATCCTTTTGACTCTTGGCGACAAAGGCATACAGGTACTCGACGTTGATGTCGCAATCCTGAAGGGCTTTCAGCACGAATGAAAGACCTCCCGGCCGGTCCGGAACTTCGATTGCGATAACGTTATTCTCTTTGACCGTAAAGCCGCCCTTTTCGAGTACCTTCTTGGCAGCATCCGGGTCGGGAACAATCAACCGGAGAATGCCGAAATCCGCGGTATCGGCAATCGAGAGCGCACGGATGTTAATCTTTTCTGTTGCCAGTACATTCAGCACCTCATACAGGCGACCCTTTCGGTTTTCCAAAAATACGGATATCTGCTTTACTTTCATGGCCGTTCTCCTTTACAGTTGCCGCTTGTCAACAACACGTTTTGCCTTCCCTTCGCTGCGCGGAAGGCTCTTCGGCTCAACGAGCAACACCTTCGCCCGGAGTCCGATTGCTTCCTCGATTTTTTTCTCGATTTTCCGCCGCAGTTCCTCTATCTTGCGAATCTCGTCAGAGAACAACTTCTTCGACATCTCGACCTGCACTTCAATCTCATCAAGATGATGCTCACGGGTGACGATAATCTGGTAATGCGGCTCGATGCCTTTCATTTCGAGCAGAGCTTTTTCGATCTGATACGGAAATACGAGAACGCCGCGAATCTTCAGCATGTCGTCGCTGCGGCCGGTAATGCGCTCCATGCGGACTAGCGTTCTACCGCACGCGCATGGTTCACGATGGAGCGCCGTAATATCTCGAGTCCTGAACCGAAGCATCGGAATGCCTTCACGGGTAAGAGTCGACAGAACAAGTTCTCCCTTTTCGCCCTCAGGCAGCAGCTCAAGAGTTTCAGGCGAGATGATTTCAGGATAGAAGTGATCTTCGAAAATATGGAGCCCGCACTTCTCAGGGCACTCATGCGCAACGCCGGGACCGATGATCTCGGTAAGGCCGTAAATATTGAGCGCGAGAATGTGAAACCGCTTCTCTATCTCGGTCCGTATCTGCTCGGTCCACATCTCGGCACCGAAACACCCCGCCTTCAGAGATAACTTTTTGAGATCAATGCCCTGCTCTTCAGCAACTTCGGCAAGATAAAGAGCATAGGAAGGCGTGCAGGCAATGATAGTCGTCTGGAAATCAAGCATAATATCGATCTGCCTCTTCGTGTTGCCGGCAGAAATAGGAACCACTGTGGAGCCAATACGGTGGGCGCCGTAATGCACGCCGAGACCGCCCGTAAATAAACCGTATCCGTAACAGTTCTGGATAATCGACTTCTCGGTTGCGCCTGCCATCGACAATGCGCGCGCCATGACTTCGCTCCAGAGGTCGATGTCGTTGCGCGTATACCCGGTAACAACCGGCTTGCCGGTGGTGCCGGACGATGTATGCACCTCGACAATCTTCTCCATCGGCACGGCAAACATGTTGAACGGGTACCCTTCACGGAGTTCGGCTTTCGTGATAAAGGGGATCCGGCGGATATCGTCAAGCGTTTTGATATCATCAGGCTTAATCTTTGCGTCACCGAATCTCTTGCGGTAAAAAGGGACTGCGTCACAGGTCCTTTTCACAGCGGCTTTGAGACGCGCAAGTTGAAGAGACCGCCGCTCTCCGGCCGGCATGCATTCTGCCTGCTTGTTCCAGATCATCGAATTCTCCTTCGCTGCCTTCTTCATGCCGGTGCCTGCTGCTTTGCGCCGAGAAATGTCAGGCCGGAATTTTTCAGCTGCTGTTTTGCTTTTTCAATATCCTTCACTTCGACCAGCAGGTAGGCGCGCTTTCGGGACTCAGCGACATAGACCGAAGCATTTTCTATGTTTACGCCTTTCTCGGAGAGAATCTGCACAACGTCATGCAGACCGCCCGGTTTGTCTTTCATCTCAATAGCAAGCACCTCGCTCAGCGACACGGTGAAGCCAGCCTCCCGAAGTTTTGCCAGCGCAAGATCGCACTTGTCCACCATAAACTTGATGACGCCGAAGCCGTTGGTGCTCACGATTGCGGTGGCGAGAATGTTGATGCCGTTTTCACCAAGTACCCGGGTAATCTTTTCGAGACGCCCCGGTCTGTTTTCGGCAAAAATCGAAAGCTGCTGCACTTTTTCCATGAGAAAATCCTCCGAACTCAGAGTGTGCGTTCATCGATAACCCGCTTCGCCTTGCCGTCTGCGACCGGGAGCGTCCCCGGCTCAAGCAACTCGACATCAGGTCTAACCAATACCGATGATCTCACCTTTTCGATAATTTCCTTCTTTATCGCGAGAAGTCGCTCTATATTTCCATCAAACATGTCGCTGGCTATCTCGACGCGGATCGTTATGTCATCAAGGGATTCAAGGACAATCTGATAATTTTGGGCGACGCCCCGAATTCCCATAAGAACGTTTTCAATCTGTTGCGGAAAGATGTTGACGCCGCGAATAATAAACATATCGTCAGTACGTCCGAGAATTCTTGATATCCGGCGGTGCGTCCGTCCGCAAGGACATTTGCCCGGCTTGACCCGGGTAATATCCCTGGTCCGATAACGCATTATCGGCATCGCTTCCCGGCAGAGCGTCGTCAGCACAAGCTCTCCCTGCTCGCCGTCAGGAAGCTGCTGTCCGGTTGCCGGGTCGATAATTTCCAGAATGAATTGGTCTTCCCACAGATGAAGGCCCGAACGCTCCATACAGTCGAAAGCAACACCCGGTCCGTTCATTTCGGTAAGACCATAACAGTTATAAACATCTATGCCGTAAATACTCTCGATTTTCTGGCGCGTCTTCTCCGAATATGGTTCAGCTCCCATATACGCACGCTTCAGAGAAAGGTCCTTCCGGGGATCCATGCCGTGCCGAGCCATAAAGGTCGCGATGTAGAGCGCATAACTCGGCAGGATATGCACCGCAGTCGTGCCGAAGTCTTTCATAAGTGCCACTTGGCGTTCAGTACTGCCCGGACCGGCAGGGATGACCAGGGCGCCCACCTTTTCCGCTCCATAATGCATGACCATTGCCCCCGTGAATAGACCGTATGTCATCATGTTCTGCAGAACGTCACCGCTGCCCGTTCCGGTCATGGTCAGACAGCGGGCGATCAGATCAGCGGATTGATTAATGTCCTTTTTGGTAAAAAATAGCGCCTTCGGTTTTCCGGTGGTTCCGCTGGACGTATGCAGACGCACTGCCTTGTCGCGGGACACGGCGAGCAGTCCGTCGGGATATCCGCCCCGCAGATCTTCGGAAGTTGTAAAGGGGATCTTGACAATATCTTTCAGCGACTCGATGTCTGACGGCTTAACGCCTGATTCACGGCATTTGCTCTGAAAATTGGGAACGGTACGATACAGACGAGAAAAAACTGAACGCAGACGCTTCACCTGAAGGTCTTCCAGCGAGCGCCGGCTGATAGTTTCAATATCCTTTTGCCAGTAGCGTTTTGTCATGCGTGAACTCCCTCTCAGGCAGCAGCTTCAAGACCGGAACGGACAGCATTCAGATTGATCTCAATGAACATCATCGGAACATATGTGCGAAAAACATTTTCCCCAAATTCGACCGGTTAATGCGGAAAGCACGTTATCAACATGAGATATTCGGCTTTCCTGTTTCGCAACGATACCAAGTCCGACAACAACGAAAATCAACCAACCGCAATCGTCATGGACTCCATCCTGAACAGCTGAAAATTTATGAATTATATCATACAGAAATTTTTTCCTGCAATGAAAACCACTGGACAGATTCTGAGGTTGCGGGCATGCCGCCGCAAAGTTTCTGCGTTCGAGTCACACGCTGGCATGCGGTGATTGTGTTCTCAGTAGTAGATTTGCTATGATTATAAACTATTTCACCATAGTTCCATATAGATAACGTGGAGTAGATCATTAGCAGGGTGCTGAAAAACTCTTGGTGCAAAATGCACTGCTAAAAACGACTCTCTCAGAGGCTCAAGAATCGTAAAACTCGGGGCAATCCATGTCAGAACATCCCCAGAAATTGACCCTGCTGAGCCGAAGAGGGACTTTTTCAGCAGCCTGATAGTAATCATAGCAATCTAAAAAAGGGGGTACAAACAGTGCATATGAGGATTCTTCTTTCCATGTCAGCAGTGCTTATGCTCGTATTCCTCGCCGCAATCAGCGGACACGCACAGGAGCCGATCAAAATCGGCGCGATTTTTTCGGTAACCGGCGGGGCATCCTTTCTCGGAGAACCTGAAAAAAACACCGTCCTCATGCTCAAGGAACAGATCAACAAGGCCGGAGGTATCAATGGACGCCCGGTGGAAGTCATCATCGAAGATTCAAAAAGCGATGAATCAGCCGCCGTACTCGCAGCAAAAAAACTGATTGAACGCGACAAGGTCGTCGCCATCATCGGTCCTTCCACCACCGGTGAATCGATGGCAGTTCTGAAAATCGCGACAAATGCGCAGGTACCGCTTGTCTCTGTTGCAGCAGGAGCAGGTATCACCCAGCCAGTGGAAGATCGTTACTGGATATTTAAAACTGCTCAGTACGACACCAGCGCTGTTGAAGCTATTTATACCTATGCAAAAAAGCAGGGGATCACCACAATCGGCATTATTACGGTCACGTCAGGCTTCGGCGATGCTGGCCGCAAGGCTTTGCAGGAAATGGCACCTAAATTCGGTATTTCTATCGTGGCTGATGAACGATACGGTCCGAAAGACGCCGACATGACAACCCAGCTTACCAAAATTAAGGCTTCCGGAGCCAAAGCCGTCATCAACTGGTCTATCGGACCCGGACAGGTCGTTGTTGCCAAGAACTGGACTGCCCTGAAAATGGGAATTCCGCTCTACCAGAGTCACGGATGGGGCAGCAAGAAGAATATCGAGCTTGCAGGCAAGGCAGCAGAGGGTGTAATCGCGCCGCTCAGCCGCCTTGTCGTATGGGACAAACTTCCGGACAAACATCCGCAGAAAGCGTCGCTGAAAAAATACTCGCAGGAATATGAGTCGAGGTTTAAGGGCGAACCGGGAGCGTTCGGGGGATATGCCTTCGATGCACTCATGCTCGTCGTGGAAGCATCGCGCAAAGCCGGCGCCGATCGCAAGAATATTCGCGATTACATTGAAAACAACATAAAAAAATGGTCAGCCATGAGCGGAGTCTTCACCATGTCTCCGAAAGACCATTGCGGGCTTGACAAGGATGCATTTGAAATGGTCGTGGTGAAAAACGGGGACTGGCAGATTCTCAAGTAAGAACTTTGTATTGATTAATGCTGAGGAGGTCTTTCATCGTGATGAATTTCTTTAAAGCAACTCTTGCAGTTACTCTGCTTCTCATGATTTCGGTATCGTTTGCAGCCGCTCAGGAACCGATCCGAATCGGGGCTATTCTCTCAGTCACCGGCGCGGCTTCGTTTCTCGGCGAGCCGGAAAAAAATACGGTCATCATGCTCAAGGAACAGATCAACAAGGCCGGAGGCATAAACGGACGTCCGCTGGAGGTTATCGTTGAAGACTCCAAAAGCGATGAAACCCAGGCGGTTCTCGCCGCCAAGAAACTTATCGAGCGCGACAAGGTCGTCGCAATCATCGGCCCGTCAACAACCGGAGAGTCCATGGCAGTTATTTCGACCATGATGCAGAACAAGGTCATGCTCATATCCGCCGCTGCTGGCACCGGCATCACCCTTCCGGTCAAGGAACGCTACTGGATATTCAAGACCGCCCAGTATGACATGAGCGCAGTTGAAGCTATTTACTACGAACTAAAGAAAAAGGGCATTGTAAAGGTCGGCATCATCACTATTACCACAGGATTTGGCGATGCGGGACGAAAAGCGCTTCAGGAGATTGCTTCACAATACGGCATTTCAATTGTAGCGGACGAGCGGTACGGCCCGAAAGATTCCGACATGACGGCACAGCTGACAAAAATACGGGCTGCCGGAGCGCAGGCGGTCATCAACTGGTCGGTCGGGCCGGGGCAGGTCGTCGTCACCAAGAACTGGCATGCACTGAAGATGGGCATCCCGCTTTACCAGAGCCACGGATGGGGCAGCAAGAAGAATATCGAGCTTGCAGGCAAGGCAGCAGAAGGCGTGATCGCCCCGCTCGGACGTGTGGTCATATGGGACAAACTCCCGGAAAAACATATACAGAAGGCTCTTCTCAAAAAATATGTCACTGAATACGAAGCCCGATTTAAGGGTGAGCCGGGACAGTTCGGTGCTCACGCATATGACGCGATGCAGATGATAGCGGAAGCCCTGAAAAAAGTCGGACCGGACAGACAGAAACTCCGCGACTACGTTGAAAACAACCTGAAGAATTGGCCGGGCGCAGGCGGTGTCTACAACATGTCGCCGTCCGATCACTGCGGACTTGATAAAAACGCTTTCGAGATGGTCGTCGTCAAGAACGGTGACTGGATGCTGCTGAAATAACGCATGATCTTTGTGCATTCGGCTTGCGGACGTCTTTGGCGTGAAGCAATTTTGGTGACCATAGGCGGAGGAATACCGTGCTGACGGTATTCCTCCAGTTTCTCTTCTCCGGTCTGACGGTCGGGTCGGTCTATGCGCTTGTCGGCATGGGCTTCAACATCATCTACAACGCCACGTCGATTATCAACCTTGCGCAGGGAGAATTCGTCGTTATCGGCGGACTGCTCATGTGGTTCTTTCTGGAGTCCTGTAAGCTGCCGTTTCTGCTTGCTGTGGCGCTGACGATTCTGAGCGCCGGGCTCGTTGCTCTCATCATGGAACGCCTCACTATCCGCCCGCTGAAAACCAATGATCTCCTCATAATGATCATGGTGACCGTGGCGGTCGCCATCGTCATGCGAGGCCTGCTCATGTTCAAGTTCGGCAAGGAGCCCTATTCCTTTGCTGCATTCACTGAAGGGGATCCGCTCGTTATCGGCGGAGCCGTCATTCAGCTTCAAACCCTTTGGGTGCTCGGCATCACCGGTACCTGCATTCTTGCATTGTATGCATTTTTCAATCTGACCATCGCCGGAAAAGCGATGCGTGCGTGTTCATTTGATCCCACAGCAGCAAGCCTTGTAGGCATTCCGGTTTCACGGATGATCATGTTCTCATTTATCCTGAGCGCTATGGTCGGCGCTATCGGCGGCATTGCGATTACCCCTATTTCTCTGATGGAGTATGACAAGGGACCAATGCTTGCAGTAAAAGGCTTTTGTGCCGCGATGATGGGGGGCCTCGGGCGCGGGCGCGGCGCTGTTGTCGGAGGTCTCACCATCGGCGTTCTTGAATCGATGACCGCCGGCTATATCCATTCAGGACTCAAAGATGCGGTTGCACTACTCATTCTCCTTTCCATCCTCTTTTTCCGACCGGCAGGGCTTTTCGGCAACGCCGCCATGCAGCGGCTGAAGGGGCATTAGTCCGGTGAACAGACGACACGGCATTGCGCTTTTCCTTCTGGCCGCTATGGTGTACGCACTTCCAAACCTAACTGACGATTCGTATTTCATTACGCTTATGATATTTTCAGGCATCAACGCGATTGTGGCGATCGGCCTCTGCATTTTGATGGGTTCCGCCGGCCAGGTCTCGCTCGGCCAGGCCGGATTTTACGGCATTGGCGCCTACGCATCTTCTGTCCTAAGCCAGTCTTTCGGGCTGCCTGTTGTTATCAGCATGCTATGTGCAGCTGTCATATCTGGAATTGCAGCCGTTATTCTCGCGGCACCGTCCCTCCGGCTGAAAGGTCACTACCTTGCGGTCGCAACGCTCGGCTTCGGAGAAATAATCCACATTATCCTGAATGAATTCGGACCGGGAGGTCCGTCAGGATTCGGCGATATTCCGGCGCTTTCGGCAGGCGGATTCGTATTGACAACCCCGGCTCATGTTGCCTGGGTGGTCTGGGGCATTTTGCTGTTGCTCATGATTTTCTCCCTGAATATGCTCAATGCAAGGCCGGGGCGCGCCCTGAGAGCTCTTCACGGCAGCGAAACCGCATGCAATGCGATGGGACTCGACGTCGTCGGTCTCAAGATTAAAGTATTCGTTCTGAGCGCGGTATATGCATCCATTGCCGGCAGTCTCTATGCCCACTATGTCTCATTCATCAGCCCGAGCAGCTTTACACTCTTTCATTCGGTGCTATTGCTCATGATGGTTGTCCTCGGCGGAATAACAACCGTCTGGGGAGGATTGGTCGGAGCAGTTATCATTACCCTGCTTCCGGAGACACTGAAGGCATTTGAAGAACTTGATGTCCTCGTGTACGGGCTTATCCTGACTCTTTCCCTGCTTTTTCTGCGTCGCGGCATTGTGCCGATTGTGACCGCAAAAATCCATTCCCTGCTGGTGCGTCGCAATGCTTGAGGTGCAGAATATCAGCAAGGTTTTCGGCGGAGTGCATGCACTGGTCGATGTGTCTTTTTCGGTTGCTGAGGGGTCCTTGTCTGCCCTTATCGGACCAAATGGCGCTGGAAAAACAACGATGATGAACATTATCAGCGGCATATTCCCTCCCGACAAGGGAAGCATATCGTTCAAGGGCGGCGTAATAACCAGGCTTTCACCGGCGGCAATTGCACGGAGGGGGCTCTCACGAACCTTTCAGCACATCGAACTCTTCGCGGAGATGACAGTGCTTGAAAACATCCTTGTCGGCAGATATATCAAAAGCCGCTCCGGCTTTCTTGCGGCCGGGTTGCGACTTCCCTTCGTCCGGACCGAGGAAGAAAAGAACCGTGCGAAAAGCCTTGAAATTCTTGCGTCTATAGGCCTTGAAGGGAAGGCGGACGAACTCGCGTCCAATCTGCCGCTCGGCGAACAGCGCATGCTTGAGATCGGCAGGGCTCTTGCTACAGAGCCGTCGCTCCTTCTGCTGGATGAACCGGCTGCAGGTCTGAACATCCGCGAGACGCGCGATCTTGGCAAAATGATTGTCCGGCTGAATACCGAGCGTGAAATAACGATTCTGCTGGTCGAGCACGATATGGATCTGGTCATGCGCATCAGCACCTCCATCACGGTCCTGAACTTTGGACAGAAAATCGCATCGGGCAAACCTGCTGATATTCAGCGCAACCGGGACGTCATAACGGCATATCTCGGCGAAGAAGATCCCTCATGCTGAAGCTCAAAAATGTCGACATTTTTTACGGAAAGATCCATGCTATCAAACGTGTTTCACTGCATGTAGATGAAGGAAAAATTGTTGCGCTGATCGGCGCAAACGGCGCAGGGAAAAGCACCCTGCTTAAGACAATATCCGGACTGCACCGACCGGAACAGGGTGCCATTAGCTTTGGCGACAGCGACATCACCCGCATGGCACCGGAAGACATCGTTCGGTGCGGCATTTCACAGGTGCCGGAGCGCGCCCATGTTTTCAAGCCGATGTCGGTTGAAGACAACCTTCTGCTCGGGGCATACCATCGATCATCACGCTCTGCGCAAACATCCATACGCCACGATATAGACCGTGTCTATGACACTTTTCCGGTGCTGCGAGAGCGCAAAAAACAGCTTGCCGGAACCCTGTCGGGAGGAGAACAGCAGATGCTCGCCATCGGTCGTGCCCTCATGGCTAAGCCCAAAATGCTGCTTCTTGACGAACCAAGCATGGGTCTTGCTCCGATCATTGCGCGTGAGATACTCACTATGATTGCGCACCTGCGTCAGCAGTTGGGATTGACTGTTCTGCTGGTTGAACAGAACGCCCGCAGTGCGCTGCGGATTGCCGACTCAGGCTACGTTCTTGAGACAGGACGAATTCTTGTTCAGGGAACTGCAGACGATTTGCTTGCAAATCGGGATGTGCAGCGTGCCTATCTCGGCCGCGACGCCGAGTAATGGATAGGATTCCAGAATTGAGCTGCTTACAAATTATGGCATACTGATTATTGTTTAAAGGCCGACCGAAGGAGGAAGTCATGTACTGGGAAGCGATCAACGAATGCATGCCGCGGGACGAACGGGAACAGTTGCAGCTGGAGCGCCTTCAGGCAACACTCTTCCGGGTGTATATGAATGTTCCTTTTTACCGCAAGACCTTCGATACGCTCGGCATCGATCCCGATGCTTTTCGTTCGCTCGATGATTTACGAAAACTCCCCTTTACGACCAAAGAAGACCTTCGCGCCAGTTATCCTTACGGAATGTTTGCTGTTCCGCTTCGTGAAGTCGTTCGCATTCAGGCATCATCGGGAACGACCGGTGCGCCGACCGTCGTGGGATATACCCGCAACGACCTCAAGCACTGGTCCAATCTTGTTGCCCGAATCCTTACCGCTGCTGGTGTTACACAGAATGATATTGTGCAGATTGCCTTTGACTATGGCCTTTTTACCGGTGCCTTCGGATTCCACTATGGGGCAGAGCGCATTGGAGCGTCCGTTATCCCGATCTCTTCAGGCAACACCAGGCGGCAGCTCAAGATTATGCAGGATTTCCGGACATCCGCTCTGCTTTGCACGCCAAGCTATGCTCTGGCACTTGCCGAGGCAATCCAGGAGAGCGGCACATCCGTTTCGTCTCTCTCTCTCAAGTACGGTCTCTTCGGAGCTGAGCCGTGGTCTGAAGCGATGAGGTCAGAACTGCAAGACAAGCTGAA
The DNA here is from genome assembly GCA_009773415.1 of Nitrospirota bacterium. Lineage (GTDB taxonomy): Bacteria > Nitrospirota > Thermodesulfovibrionia > Thermodesulfovibrionales > Dissulfurispiraceae > JAAYUK01. The sequence continues at coordinate 14,438 of WSNO01000026.1, forward strand.
GATCATCGCCACGGACAACTACGGACTAAGTGAGGTAATGGGTCCCGGGGTAGCCGGCGAATGTTTGGAACGAAACGGCCTGCATATTAATGAAGATCATTTTTTTGTGGAAGTAATCAACCCTGAAACGCTTGAGCCTGTTGCTCCCGGAGAGACCGGAGAACTGGTCATTACTACCCTCACCCGCGAGGCATTTCCGGTAATTCGCTTCCGGACACGCGACCTGACACGTCTCCTGCCTGAACCCTGTGTATGCGGCCGCACCCTGACACGCATGACAAAAGTTATGGGACGAACCGATGACATGATTAAATTGCGCGGCATTACCGTCTTTCCTTCGCAAATCGAAGCGGTGCTCTGCGCCACCGAAGGGGTTGAACCCCACTTTCAAATCGAAATTGACCGGAAAGGAGCGCTTGATGAAATGACTCTTCTTGTAGAGGTCTCCGACTCGCTCTTTTCTGATGAAATAAAGGACCTGCAGGGATTCATGGATCGAATCAGGCGCGATCTTGAGTCGGAAGTCGGCTTTCCTGTTGAGGTGAAACCGGTTGAAAAGAAGTCGCTTGAACGTTTTGATGGAAAGGCGCGTCGGGTCATTGACCGGCGCAAAAAGTAATCACAATGTAAAGAAAGGGGTACTATTATGATAAGGGCAATCCTTGCGGCGCTCGTAGCGCTCTTAATCGGGCTGGTGGATGCACGGGCATTGTTCGCGGAAGTAAAGTTCGACTACGGGGCGGCACTCAGGCTGCGGCAGGAAATTTGGGACAATGTGACCCATCTTGGCACTGACCCTGGAAATGTCGGTAAATACGACAGAAACTTCTTCCGCATAAGAACGCAACTCTGGGGGAAAGTCGAAATCGACAAGAACTATGGAGCATACCTGCGTTTAACCAATGAAGCCAAATATTACAACGGGCCGTATTTATTGCCTCAGGGACTTTCATCATCAAAACCGGATGAACGCAAACACTGGGAAGAAGACGAAATATTTGTAGATAATTTTTATTTAGACTTCAAAAACATTTTTGGTCTTCCCGTTGACGCACGAATCGGTCGTCAGGATTTTCTTGGTGAATTCGGCGACGGCTTCGTTATTCTTGACGGCTCCCCAGGTGATGGTTCGCGCTCTTTTTATTTTAATGCGGCAAAGGTCATCATCAAGCCACACCAGAACCATTCTATAACTGTCGCCTATTTTATAAATCCAAAAACAGATAAATTCATGCCGGTGCTGCATAGTTCCATCGTGAATGCCAACTACTATCAGGAACAGCGCACCCTGAGTGTGTCGAACGAGACCGGCTTTATTCTTTACAGCAAAAACAAGTTCGATAGTGTCACGGTAGACCCTTATTACATCTATAAGACAGAAGGCGCCTTTCCTGTTCCGGGATCTGCCCTCACCACAGCACGGTCTTTTCTTCATACAATAGGAGGACGCGTTGAAGCAAAACCCGGAAACTGGAAAATGAAGGCTGAATATGCACATCAGTTCGGCAGCTACACTGATACGGTCAATGCTGACAGACAAGGAGACGGCGCCAATCTCTCTGTAGGGTATGCGTTCAAGACTGCCCCATTAAAGCCGGAGGTTGAAATCGGCTACGTCTATCTTTCCGGGGACGACCCTGCGACGGCAAAAAATGAGGGGTGGGATCCGCTCTGGTCGCGCGCGCCCATGTGGAATGAGCTTTACATATACACCATCATAAGCGAGACGGTTTCAAAGGGCGGAGCAATCCCGGGGTATTGGAGCAATCTGCAGCTGTATCGTGCCAATCTCAAAGTGCATTTCACGGATAAGACCAATCTCATGCTGGGATATAACTATATGCAGGCAGTCGAAAATAGTGGCCTCGCACCCTCTGCATCACAATTGATTTACTCTAACAGCGGCAAAGAGCGCGGTCACCTCTTTCAGAGCATGTTGAGTCACAAGTTCAGCAAGAACATTGATGCTTTCATTCAGGCAGAACACTTTCTCCCTGGCAATTACTATCAGGATCAGACGCGGAATGCAACTTTTTTCCGCTGGCAGCTGCAGTTCAGGATTTAAGAAATCTTCCTTTGTCAACGCGTCCCGCACCGAGGGACGCGTTGACAAACATAACCTGCTGAATTTATAATTAAAACTTACTATTTTTGTTAAAAACAAAAACACCATGAAAATCATCGTATCCGAAATACCCGAGGGCGGGCTTGATGTTGAACTGCATGACCGTGTAACTGCCGACGCGGCAAAGATTGTGTCGCCCGTGCATGCGACTCTGCGTTTCGACAGGCAGGAGTCCGATGTTATCGTTACCGGTGCGGTCGAAGGAGATGTCGAGCTTCAGTGCAGCCGCTGCCTGAAGGTCTTTTCTGCAACAATTTCTTCCAGAACTGACCTTGTCTATCATCCGTTCTCGTTTATTCGCGACGCTGAAGATGGCCAGCTCAAAGGAGACGAACTGGATACAACGTTTTATAAAAACGACGTGATTGATACCGACGATTTGCTTGCTGAGCAGATTGTGCTCAACCTGCCGATGAAATCGCTCTGCTCTCCCGAATGCAAAGGTTTTTGCCCTCAGTGTGGTGCTGATCTGAGCGTTCAGGGATGTTCATGCGGGGCCGCTGAAACAGATCCGCGTCTCGCAGTACTCAAGCAACTTTTACCGAAGAAGGAGTAACACACATGGCAAATCCAACACATCGTCATTCCCGCTCACGACGCGACAAGCGTCGGGCAAACTGGAAGGGTGAAACCCCCAACCTCAGTACCTGCTCCGAGTGCAAGGAGCTGAAGCAGCCGCACCGCGCATGCGCCAGTTGTGGTTCTTACCACGGCAAGAAAGTTCTCGAGATCGTTTCAAAGTAGCAATGAAAGTCGCCCTCGATGCTATGGGCGGGGACTACGCGCCGGATATTACAGTTGCCGGAGCGATCGATGCGGTTACGGAATTTGATTTTGAGGTCATTCTTGTCGGTGACCGCCAGCGTCTCCAGGAAACCCTTGCAGGCAAAAAATATCCTCAAAACAAACTGACAATCTTTCATGCGTCGGAGACGGTCGGTATGGATGAAGCCCCGGCTGTCGCCCTGCGCAAAAAGAAGGACTCCTCCATGCGCCGCGCTGTCGAGTTGGTCCGGGATGGCAATGCTGATGCAGTAGTCAGCGCCGGCAATTCCGGCGTCATGATGGCGACATCACTTTTTGTTCTGGGAAAGCTGCCGAACGTCGACCGTCCTGCGATTGCTGCAATCATGCCTGCTATGAACGGCTTCTTTGTTCTTGTCGATGCAGGGGCAAATGTCGACTGCAAGCCTGAAAATCTGCATGAGTTTGCGTATATGGGAAATGCTTACTATCAGGCCATCTTTAATATCCCGTCCCCGCGGATTGCTCTCATCAGCATCGGCGAAGAAGATACGAAAGGCAACGAACTGACCAAAGAAGCCTTCAAGCTTCTGAAAAACGCAAATCTTAATTTTACGGGCAACATCGAAGGAAAAGATATTTTTACCGGAGGTGCAGATGTTTTTGTCTGTGACGGATTTATCGGCAATGTCGTGCTGAAGGTCAGCGAAGGACTTGCTGACACTATCATCAAAATGCTGAAACGCGAAATCGCAAGCGCCGTTACCGGAAAAATTGGGTACCTTATGTTGAAACCGGCCATCAAAAAGTTCAAAAAACGCACTGACTATGACGAATACGGCGGGGCCCCCCTTTTGGGTATTAACGGGACGAGCATCATCAGCCATGGTCGCTCCTCATCGCGTGCAATCAAGAACGCCCTCAGGGTTGCGGCTGAAATGTCCCGGAAACGTGTCCATGAACGCATCTCTGAACAGCTTCATGCCATGAGCTTTAAAAGAGACGGGGTCAGGAAACATGCTAAAAGCTAAAATTACCGGAACCGGTTCATATGTGCCGGACAAGCTGCTCACCAACAAGGATCTTGTACGCATAGTTGATACATCGGAAGAATGGATTCTGGAGCGAACCGGCATCCGCGAGCGTCATATAGCGGCAAAGGATCAGACAACGTCGGATCTTGCTGTGGAAGCTGCCAGACAGGCATTAAAAGCAGCCGGAGTCAAGGCCAAGGATCTCGATCTTATCATCGTTGGAACCTGCACTCCCGATATGTTTCTGCCCTCGACAGCCTGCATGGTGCAGCTCAAGCTTAATGCAAAGAATGCTGCTGCCTTTGATCTGAATGCTGCGTGCTCCGGATTTCTTTATGGTCTCTCTGTAGCAAGCGGCTATATGAGCTCCGGCGCATTCAAAAAAATTCTTGTCATCGGGGCCGAAACACTCTCACGGTTTACTGACTGGCAGGATCGCTCAACATGTATTCTGTTTGGCGATGGAGCAGGCGCTGTCGTTCTTGAAGCCACTACCGGAAGCAATGCCCTTCTTTATACACATATTAAATCTGATGCTGAATACTGGGACTATATCCAGATTCCGGGCGGCGCCGCTAAGGAACCCGCAACCAGAGCTGTTGTGGACAAGCGGCTGACCAAGATCCGAATGAAGGGAAATGAAACCTTCAAGGTCGCGGTAAAAACGCTTGAAAATCTTGTTGTGGAGACGCTGGAAAAATGCGATCTAAAGCCATCACAGCTCTCACTGCTTATCCCTCATCAGGCGAATCTCCGTATCATCCAGGCAACTGCAAAACGGCTCGGTCTCCCGATGGACAAAGTCATGCTCAACCTTGAGCGCTACGGAAATACATCGGCGGCGTCGATTCCGATTGCTTTAGATGAATCGGTTCGCACCGGTCGCGTGCGCGAAGGCGACTATATTTTGCTGGAAGCCTTTGGCGCTGGCCTTACTTGGGCATCAGCGCTCGTAAAGTGGTAAGAGCCAAGCAGCTATCAATCTACGGTTCATTCGGATACCGCATCTTTTCCCGAAACTCTTCAGGACTGACAAACTTGAACCACCGGAGACATTCAAGCGCGATATTTCGCATATAGGCTTCTTCTCCCGAATACCCGCCAAGCGCGACTATTGGTTCGCGTCTCTTCTTGAGATTCGCAAAGAATGAGTGCACGTCGCAGATGGTTACGACATAGTCGCGGTAATTGCAGAGATCATCTGTCAGTCTAAGCGTGATGTGCGATTTCCCGGCATCAATGACATGGTCTGGAATACTGTTCCGGTAGAATTCGAGTAATTTCTTTTGCATCCGGTCAGACATATAGTGCAGACCGTTTTTTTCTTCCTTCATATCGTTTCGACTTCCTTTCCGACCTGGTTTGATACCATGCACCACTTGACCGGGAATATGATGTCGAAAGTCGTCCCCTTCCCCGGTTCGCTGTTCACAATAATCTCCCCCAGGTGTTCGGTCACAATCTGACGCACCAGAGGCATCGCCATCCGAAGACGTTCGCCGCCGCTCTGACTGTAGAGCGGATCAAACAGGCGCTGCAGCATCTCTTGGGAGATGCCGCACCCTGTGTCGGAGATGCGGACCGTCACGAGTTCACCGCTTACAAAGGTCTGCACGGTAATGGAGCCTCCGGCAGACGTGGCGTTAATAGCATTGCGCATCAGGTAGAACAGACCGACACGGAAGAGACTCCTCTGCAGGTTAATCTTTGCGGGCTCATGCGACAGATCGGCAATCAGCGTGATACCGCGCTGTTCAGCCTCTGGCCGCATAGCTTCAACTATGCTGTGTACGACCTCGTTGACGTCTTCATAGCGAAACATACGGGGACGATTCTTGATGATACTTTCGAAATCGGCAACAATCTTCTCAAGTTTCCTGCATGCATCGAGCACATCCTCAAGATTCTCCCGCTGATTCACCGGAATATCTTCCCGCTTCAGCATGCGATGCGAAACACACCCGATAATAGAGACGGGGTTTCTGATGTTGTCTGCAATGCGGAGTCCCAAAAGGGCAAACGTCCGCTCGGCGCCGAGTTCTCCCATCTCCTGATTCAGATTCATGATATCCGCGCTGACCTCCTCAATCTTCTTCTTGTCATCCGACATCTTCAGGTAAATCTGATAGATCCAGACGAAAAAGAGCGTCAGCGTGGCGACAAAAAAGCGAACGGCAGTATTCAGACTGCCTGAGATGGCCTCAAGGGACTGCCAGACGTAGCCGTGCTCCATGGGAATCAGGAAATGACGCCAGACGTGGCCGAAAGATCGTGAACAGGCAAAAAACAGAAACGCCGAAGAGAGCCAGACCATGTAGCTCCAGAGTATGTTCTCCCGCTCCCGGCGGAATAGCTGGAAACTGGTCACCAGACAGAGATACGCAAGAACCAGAAACAGAATGTTCCCGAATATATCTGTTAGCAAAATCGGCAGTAACGGCAGAACAACTGCGGGAAGAACTAAATTTTTTTCCCGCTCTTCTGTGAAATTAAGATGCTCCCGCAACCCCCGGTAAAAGAAAAACATTGCTATGTTCAGAACAATGAAATCAAACCGCGACAGAAAAAAGAGATATCCTGCCCCGTCAATCTGGAGCGTTCTGAAGAAATAGTCCCATCCGACCGTCGATTCATTCGGCATTGCAACGACGGACTCGGCGACGAATGCCTCTATCAGGCGTCCGAAAAACACAATTAAAACCCACGCAAGAAAACAGATTAGTGCGATGAAGATATATCGCCAGCCCGGCTCTTTTCTGAGGTTGTTGTGGATAATCGTCCAGAGAAAGACCGCGCAAGCGAGAGCGTAATAAATATTTCCTATCTGATGGGTATAAATCGCAGGATAGTCGTGAGGCACGTAGGCGTGCCCTTCGACCGGCAAAAGCAACAGAATCAGCAGATAGAGAGGGCGCATGGCACTCCTCAGGCAGATCGCTTCGTCTTCCGCCTTTTGTAGTCGCGAATATGCAACAGTCGCAAAATGCGTTCAATACGCTCCCGGAAGAGCATCGCCAATATTACCACCACAATGGCAACTGCTGTAAGAACCCAGAACTTTTCATACTCCTCATGACGAATATACGTGCCGCCTAAGGTAAGCAGAATAGTTCCGAAAAGTCTTCCCGACGTGCCGATGATTAAGAATTGAGTCGTAGACAAGTGCCCGAGGCCCAGAACATAGCACAGCGCGTCTTTTGGTACACCGGGAATCAGAAAGAGAAGAAACACAAGGAATGCACCTTTATGATGCAAAAGATAATCGAACTTGTCAATCAGCGTTTTGCTTACAAACCGATCGACAAACGGCCGCCCGAATCGTCGTGAAAGAACAAACGCACAGTATGACCCAACGGTCAATCCGATAGTCGAATAGATAACGCCCAGAAACTCCCCGAAAAGGATGCCGCCGACAAGACCGGTCACTTCACCGGGAATAGGAGCAAAAACGACCTGCAGCGACTGCAGGATTATAAAAACCATGACAGTAGTTGTCGGATTCAGCCTCGAAAGGAATTGCTCCAGATAGTCGCGGCTTGTGAACAGACGAATAAGATCTGTCTCATACAGCAGCCAGGTCAATACACCGCAAATAGCCAGAAACACAAAAAGATTCATCCAGATGTGCTGACGCGACCCGCCCTGCTTCGTCTCGGGCGCGTCAGCCATCAGGCGATGATCATTTTCCGTCATTCTGCCCCTTTTCATAGGTCTTCAAGAAGTTCGAAATCAGATCGATGGGAACAGGGAAAATTATGGTCGAATTTTTTTCGGTTGCAATTTCCGTCAGTGTCTGGAGAAATCGCAACTGCAAGGTTGCCGGCTCAGATGAGATTATTTTCGCAGCATCTGCAAGCTTCTGGGATGCCTGGAACTCGCCTTCTGCGTGAATTACTTTCGCACGCCGCTCGCGTTCTGCCTCAGCCTGACGCGCAATCGCCCGGAGCATCTCGGACGGCAGGTCCACATTCTTCACTTCGACGGATGATACCTTAACGCCCCACGGTTCGGTCTGGGTATCAATAACCTTCTGCAGTTCAGCATTGAGCTGTTCACGGTTGATCAGCAGATCATCGAGCGTGCTCTGACCAAGGATACTTCTTAGCGTTGTCTGCGCAATCTGTGACGTTGCATAATAAAAATCTTCCACTTCCGTAACCGCCTTAATCGGATCGATCGGACGGAAATAGATGACCGCATTCACCTTTACCGTGATGTTGTCGCGGGTAATGATGTCCTGCGGAGGAACATCCATCGTGACGGTTCGCAGACTGACTTTCACCAGCTTGTCGATAATCGGCCAGACAAGCACAAGCCCCGGCCCCTTAACGGGAATGATGCGCCCGAGACGGAATACGACACCGCGCTCATACTCTTTGAGAATGCGGATGGCACTGGACAGAAGATAGACACCAAAGACAATGAAAAATACAACCGTCACAAACGATGAAGAAAACATGTTTATGCCCCCTTGGACCGGAAAGTTAGACTATGTATATTATACTGCAAACCGCACTCTTGTCTCATGCACGGAAATGGCGGAATCCCGTGAAACGATGTTCTATGCCGGGAAACTCACCCCAACCGCACATCATGGTTCCGTGAAAACCCGGACGGCAAAAGACTGGCCGCTCGACGGTTCAGCATCACTATGGTCAAGCAATCAACTCATAGGCCGGCACGGTAAGAAAATCTGCAAAATCATCATCTTCGCTCAGCTTTGCAAAAAGTTCGGCAGCCTGTGCATATTTACCGGCAGCGTATCGTTCATCTCCGGCTGATGTCCTGATTTTCGCCATCTCTTCGCTGAGTATCTGCCGGAAAAGTTCTTTCGTCACCTTGCGCCCATCGTCAAAAATGCCCTTTGGATGGCGAATCCATTGCCAAAGCTGAGCACGAGATATTTCGGCCGTCGCGGCATCCTCCATGAGATTATGAATTGGCACCGCACCGTTGCCGCGTAGCCATGCTGCCGTATATAGTATCCCTACTTCAATATTCAGGCGGACACCCTTTTCCGTAATGCTCCCTTCCGGTACGGCAAGCAGGTCTGCAGCGGTCGCCCGGACATCATCGCGCTGCCTCGCCACTTGATTCGGCTGCGGCATGATGCGGTTGAAAACCTCCAGTGCGACACCGACAAGTCCCGGATGAGCCACCCACGTCCCGTCGTGTCCGTCAGTAGCCTCCCGCTCCTTGTCGGCACGAACTTTTGCAAAAGCTTCGTCATTGGCAGCAGGATTGTTCTTGATCGGAATCTGTGCCGCCATTCCGCCTATGGCATGCGTTTTCCGTTTGTGGCACGTCTTTATGGTAAGCAGCGAGTATGCACGCATGAACGGCGACGTCATCGTCACTTGAGCACGATCGGGAAGAATAACCTCGGGACGGTTTCTGAATTTCTTGATGAAGCTGAAAATATAGTCCCACCGTCCGCAGTTCAGACCGGCAGAATGGTCGCGCAGTTCATAAAGGATTTCATCCATCTCAAATGCGGCAAGAATTGTCTCTATCAGCACGGTCGCCTTGATTGTTCCGACCGGAATGCCGAGTTCCTTCTGCGCCATCACAAAGACATCGTTCCAGAGGCGCGCCTCAAGATGGCTCTCCAGCTTCGGCAGGTAGTAATAGGGTCCCGATCCTTTTGCCCTCAGCGCTCCGACGTTGTGGAAAAAATAGAGCGCAAAGTCGAAGATGCTACCGGATATCGGCTCGCCGTCAACGAGCACATGTTTTTCCAGAAGATGCCAACCGCGCGGACGGGCCATGCTCAGCGCAACCGTCGGCTGCAGTGAATAATGCTTCCCTTCGGGACTCGCATAAGAAATAGTTCCGTTGTTGGCATCCCGCATGTTGATCTGGCCATGGATCATGTTTTCCCAGAGTGGGGCATTGGCATCTTCAAAGTCAGCCATAAAAACTTTCGCACCGGAATTCAGCGCATTGATGACCATCTTGCGGTCGCTTGTCGGCCCGGTAATTTCGACACGACGGTCCTGCAGATCGGCAGGCACCGGTGCTATCGTCCAATCGCCAGCACGAATATGGGCTGTCTCCGAGAGGAAGTCCGGCATCACTCCGGCATCAATCATATTTTGGCGATCATCGCGCTTGCGAAGCAGTTCAACCCGCTTGTCGCGAAATGCCCTGACAATCTTTGCGGTAAATGCCAGCGCATTCGGGGTGAGAATAGTGTCAAAACCTTCATGCATCTTTCCGACAATCTGAACTCCACTCTGCATACTACTCATACAAACCTCCATGTGATATGCGAATTGCTTTATTCGCCGATAATTTTCACCAGAACACGCTTCTTTCTTCTACCGTCGAACTCTCCATAAAAAATCTGCTCCCAGGGACCGAGGTCAAGCCGCCCGCTCGTAATGGCAACAACAACCTCCCGCCCCATAATCTGGCGTTTCATGTGCGCATCTGCGTTTTTTTCTCCGACGTTATGCCGATATTGTCCTGTCGGTTCATAAGGCGCCAATTTCTCGAGCCACACCTCGTAATCATGATGCAGTCCCCGCTCGTCATCATTGATGAACACCGATGCGGTTATGTGCATTGCGTTTACGAGCACGAGTCCTTCACGAACACCGCTTTCGCTAAGGCACTCGTCTACCTGGGCGGTAATGTTCATGAATGCCATGCGCGACGGAACATGAAACCAGAGCTCTTTGCGGTAATGTTTCATCGGCATCTCTTACAGTCTTCCTTCGTGCCGCAACCTGCCGACCGTTGCCTTTATGTGGGGCAATGCTTCGTTTGCAGCACGCTCGCCTTCAAGAATAGCCTCATGACGCTTATCAAACTCAGCAGAGCCGATGTGGCCGACCTTGGGTCGCACAATGACATCTGCCCGGGCAAGCTGCGATGCAGCTATCTTTGTATACATGATGTTGACCGACTGCAAAATGGTGTCGATAGTGCCTTCCGGAACGCGGATGTCGAGATCCGATGAAATGTCGACTGCAATAACTATATCAGCGCCGAACCGCCGGGCAGCTTCAACCGCAACCGGGCTTACCACCCCGCCGTCGACATACGCTCTCCCGTTAATGCGGACCTGCCTGAACACGCCTGGAATCGCGCTGCTGGCGCGAACCGCCATTCCGGTGTTCCCCTGGGCAAAAATAACCTCCTCGCCGGTGCTGACGTTTGTAGCCACCGCATAAAACGGAGTCCGCAGTTTTTCGATGGGAGTGTTGCGAAGCATGCGGTTGACGTAATTCTCGAGCAGCTCACCTTTCACAAAGCCGTTATCCGGAATCGTGAGGTCAATCACATCGCCTTTCTGCAGCTCCATCGCCATTTTCTGGAGCTGATACGCGTTGAAACCGTATGCAGAAAGACTCCCGACAAAACTGCCGGCACTTGTGCCGACTATCATGTGGACCGGGATTCCATTATTTTCAAGCACCTTGAGTACGCCGATATGAGAAAACCCGCGCGCAGCGCCTGCACCAAGCACAAGCGCGATCTTGGCAGAAGGCTTCGGTGGCTGGACAATATCTCTTGGGGCACACGATGTTAATGAAAAAAGAAGAGAAAGCAATGCAAAGCTTGATAGTATTTTCCCTGCGAGTAAATTTATGGACATGACACCTCCGGAACAGTATTCTGATTATTTTATCACAAGCACTTACACCCACACGGCTGATGCGAAGCCGGAACCAACGTCAGGAGAAAAAAACAGAGAGCGTCTGCCGAATCCGGCAGTCGCTCTTTTCCCCGATCTGTCAGGAATGCTCTCTATCCGCCAGCCGATATTACCCCGTTAAACTCTCTTTCTGCGCCTCGAAATCAACGCTGAACTGCTGCTGAATTTCCTCGAAGCGTCCCCTGCTCAATCCCACACTGTCGAGGTATATTTCCCCGGCATGGGGACCGGCCAAGCCGATTCCAAGGCTGTTCACCAGTGCGTCAGCCACGCCGACAATCTGGCAGAGCGACTCGAATGTTGTGTCGGCATAGTCAGGAAGCACCGTGCTGTGGTGAAACTCTATAACCGTCTCTATGTTTTTGGGCAGTTTCCACTTGCGCGCTATAAAACCTCCGACAGTGCAGTGATTGAACCCAAGCAGCGCATCCTCGACTTCAACGAATGCACCAGCGCCCTGGTAGACATTTTCGACCACCATCGAATAGCGATCCGGAATATTGTTATTGAGGATGGTCTTTCCGATGTCGTGAATCAGCCCTGCCATAAGCGCTTCATCAGAAGCTGCAAGCCGGGTCTCTTTCGCCAGCATGGAGGCTGCCATCGAGACACCGAGGCTGTGCTCCCAAAGCTTCTGCTCAAAAAGACCGAACCTGCGGTTTACATCTTTAATCGCCGCTGCCATAACGAGCGAAAACATAGTCCTGACCCCGATCAGCAGAAGCGAACTGGAAATGGAATCCACATTTCGGTTTCTGCCGTAAAAAGGGGAGTTCGCCATTTTGAGGACGCGGGAGGAAAAAGCCTGATCCTTTTCAATGGTTTTTTCGAGCTCATCCAGAGAGAGGTTCTCGTCTTTCACCATCTGAAGCACCTTGGCGGCAACAGCAGGCAGACTGGGAATATCTCCCGTCGCGAGAATAATTTTTTCGAATTCACTGTCGTGTGCCATGGTGTAATGTATTATACTATACGCATGAAATGCTCTCTGCGCATGATGCAGGTTTTCAAAAAACCATCCGGACGATTGCAGCGCTGCGACTCCTGCTGAAATTTGATAGTCAGAATTATTCCGATGCTCCGTTCTGCGCTTCATAACTGCTTGTCTGCCTTGAGAAATCTTGGGAGTGCCGGTTAATATAGAGAGATTTCATATTTGGGAGGATGAGACGCCATGATTTTCGGCAAACCACTGCTTTCCGCAGAACAGATTCAGGATAAGGTCACAGAGCTTGCACGGCGCATTTCTGATGATTATGCCGGAAAAGAGATTCTGGCCATCGGCATCCTCAAAGGATCATTCATGTTTTTTGCTGATCTTATCCGCGCCGTTCAGGTCCCGGTCTCAATAGATTTTATTATTGCAACAAGCTATATCAAAACAGCCTCCACCGGAACGGTCACCGTTCATTCGGATGTCCGGGAGGATGTCGCCGGCAAGCATGTTTTGCTGATCGACGACATTGTGGATACCGGCATTTCACTAAGGCAGATTTGCGACCAGCTCCGTGCAAAAAATCCGGCCTCTCTGAAGATCTGCACACTGCTTGATAAAGAAGATAGACGGGCAGTCGATATTCCTCTCGACTATGTCGGTTTCAAGATTCCGAACCATTTTGTCGTCGGATACGGCCTTGATTTTGAAAACCATTACCGGAACCTTCCCAATATTGCCATTTTCATTAAAAAGCAATCGTAGTAAGCATTGACACAAGGAGGCAGCAATGTACGAACTTATGGTGGAGTCGACGTTCTCTGCGGCTCATCAGCTCCGTGGCTATAAGGGCAAATGTGAGAATCTGCATGGACATACCTGGCGGGTTCAGGTACATGTTTCTGCGCAAGAGCTGAATGAGATAGATCTGGCGATTGACTTTCACGATCTCAAGAAAATCGTAAGCGATGTGCTTGCACCGTTCGATCATGTCTGCATCAACAATGTATTTCCGTTTACCGAACGCAACCCTTCTTCAGAGAACCTGGCGAAATGGATTTTTGACGGCGTGAAAAAACGGCTCAGCGGCTGTCCGAACGTATTGGCATCTGCGGTTACTGTATGGGAGTCTGATACGTCGTCCGCGACATACTCTGAAGATTAAGGAGACGAATGTGGATACCGGATTTGCGACACAACTGCTCGATGCTGCCCGGCGTGCAGGCGCTGAACAGGCGGAAGTCTTTCTCAAGAGCGCCACAAACCTGAGCATTGAAGCCAAGCACCAGGCGATAGAGACGCTGGAAAAGTCGACGACCTCCGGATATTGCCTGCGGGTTATCCGAGACGGCCGTCTCGGTTTTTCGTATGCCACCGAACCGGCGGCATGGCAACGCGTTGTAGAGCTTGCAGTGGAAGCTTCCCGCCACGCGGAACCTGACGACTATAACGGACTTGCGTCAACATCCGGATATGCCGATGTAGCAGTCTATGACGACGCTATTGCGATGTTGCCGGAAACGGATGCCATCCGCGCGGCTCTGATGATTGAAAAAGCTGCCCGCGACAGAGATCCCCGCATCACAAAAATCAGAAAAGCTGCAAGCAGTTTCACGACAGCCGAAACACGGATTCTGAGTTCGCTCGGCATCGATGTTGCCTATCGCGCCACCGCATGCAGTGCCCAGATCATGGCAGTCGCGGAACAGCAGAGCGAAAGCCAGATGGGCTGGGATTATCAGGGAAGCAGGTTTCTGCGGGACATCGACTTCGTGGCCGTCGGCAGAAAGGCTGCTGACCGGGCGCTTAGTCTCTTGGGCGCTGAAAAGATCGCATCGCTGAAAGGCTCGATTGTTCTTGAGCATTCGGTAGCTGCGGAATTTCTCGGCATACTCTCATCGGCACTCTTATCGGAATCGGTGCAGAAAAAAAAATCAATGTTCGCTGGACGCCTCGGTCAGCAGGTTATCGCCGAACGCCTCCGCATCGTTGACAGCGGGCTGATTCCCGGCAGGCTCGGCAGCCGCCCGTTTGATGACGAAGGCGTTGCCATGGCCGAAAAAACTCTTATTGACCATGGAACCTTAAAGGGATTTCTCTATAATACCTATACTGCCCGCAAGGATGGTGTCGTATCGACCGGCAATGCGGTGCGCGGGGGGTTCAAGGGGATGCCGTCTGTTGGACCATCAAATCTTTTTCTGGATGCCGTTTCCGATGCCGATCGAGAAAAAGCGGATTCGCTCATGGAGCATATCGATAAAGGAATGGTTGTAAACGAAACGATGGGAATGCATACCGCCAATCCCATTTCGGGCGAGTTTTCGGTCGGAGTTTCCGGTCTCTGGGTTGAAGGCGGCAAGGTAGTCAGGCCCGCGAAAGAGGCGGTCATTTCTGGCAACATTCTGGACCTCTTCAAAAACGTTGCGCTGGTTGGAGACGACCTGATTTTTTATGGTAACATAGGGGCGCCGAGTCTCCTGATAGAAGGGATAGATATCAGCGGTTAGTCGCTCTATCTCTTTCTCCCGCAGCATTGCAACCTATATATAGCGTTTGAATTGAACCAAGGAGGATACTGAATGGATTATTTTTTGACGGAAGAACAGATTATAATTCGGGATCTTGCCCGGCAGATCGCCCGGGAAAAGATTGTCCCTGTGCGGGCTGAGCTTGATGAAACCGGCGAGTTCCCTTGGGAAATCATCAAGGTTCTCGCCCAGTCGGACATGATGGGCATCTACATTCCGGAAGAGTACGGCGGACTGGGCAAAGGATGCCTCGAACTCTGCATTGCCGTTGAAGAAATATCCGTTGCATGTGTCGGAGTGTCCACATCGTATGCCGCCAATGCTCTCGGAACCTTTCCGATCCTGCTATTCGGCTCTGAAGCACAGAAAAAAAAGTATCTCCCGGACATCGCCGCTGGAAAGAAACTTGTCGCCTTCGGCCTGACCGAGGCCAACGCAGGCAGTGACGCCGGCGGCATCCAGACGACTGCAAAACTCGACGGCGACCACTATGTACTGAACGGCACAAAGCAGTGGATTACCAACGGCAGCGTTGCCGACGTATACAGCATTATTGCCATTACCGATAAAACAAAGGGGCCGCGCGGAGCGTCGGCATTTATTGTTGAAAAGGGAACCCCCGGATTCAGTTTCGGCAAAAAAGAGAACAAGATGGGCATTCGCTGCTCAATCACCACAGAACTGGTTTTTGACAACTGCCGCATTCCGAAGGAAAATATTATCGCGAAAGAAGGCATGGGCTTTATAGTTACCATGAAAACACTCGATGCATCCCGCACCGGCGTTGGCGCACAGGGCCTCGGTGTCGCACAGGGCGCGTTTGACGAGGCGGTCAAGTTTGCCCGTCAGCGGATTCAGTTTGGTCATCCGGTCATCAGCTTCCAGGCGGTGCAGCATATGCTTGCCGATATGGTTATCGAAATTGAGGCTGCCCGCGCCCTCATCTATTCAGTCGCCCGGTTTATCGACAGTGGAGCCAAGGATGTTTCGAAGGAGTCCGCCGCGGCAAAAACCTTCGCCACAGATCTCGGCATGAAGGTTACAACCAATGCGCTTCAGGTGATGGGCGGTTCAGGATATATGAAAGAGTATCCGGTCGAAAAAATGATGCGCGATGCAAAAATCCTCCAGATTTATGAGGGGACAAACCAGATTCAGCGCAACGTTATCGGTCTGGCTATAATCAGGGAAGCAGCAAAGAAACTTTAAACTTCGCGCATGACAGGAAAGGCGGGATGGAACTCCACCCCGCCTTTTTTATGAAGAACGAATGCGTTCAAATGTAACCCGTCGAAAAACCTCCTCGACCTCCTGCCGGACACGTACCCAGAACGGATGAACCTTGCAGGTACGACTCAGATCGCACGATTTGCGGTCTTCCGTGCAGATATTCAATGCCAAAGGCCCTTCCGTCACAACCATGACATCATAAAAGCTGACTTCTTCAGGCGCTTTTGCGAGACGAAATCCACCCTTCACTCCCTGACAGGAGGTTACCAGTCCGCCACGCGCAAGCTTCTGCAGTATCTTGGCGGCAAAACTTTTCGGAATCGCCATTTCCTGAGCGATTTCCTCAACCATGACGAGATCGTCTTCACGCCCTGCCAGATAGAATAGGCACCGAATGGCATAGTCGGTTTCCCGTTTTATCTGCATAAAAACCTAGTATGCATGTTTGTCCCCGGCTATCTCTTCCGCAGAAAGACGCTCACTGAAGATCCTGTATACCCAGATTTGATAGGCAATGACAATAGGGACAAAGATCAAAGCAACCACCGTCATTATCCTCAATGTGTAAACACTGGAAGATGAGTTGAAGATGGTCAGGCTGTAAAGCGGATCGAGAGTTGACGGAATCAGGTTCGGGAAAAGTCCTGCAACTCCGGTAAATACGACCATGACAATCGTGACACAGGAGGCCGAGAATGCCTTGAACGACTCGTTCCGCCTGGCAAAATGCCCGACTGCAAGCAATGCCGCCACAGCAATCACAGGAATTACAATAAGCACCGGCGCACTGAGATAGTTGTCATAAAGCTTTGTCGCAAACGCCGTGGCAACGAGGAATGCGACTGCAATGCCGAACAGCGGAAACCACAGCTTCATTGCCAAATTCTGAGAACGAACCATAATGTCACCCTTGGTGCGGATTGCAAGATAGAGTCCGCCATGCACTGCAAAAAGAAGAACAAAGAGCACTCCCGTTAATAGACCATAAGGATTCAACAAAGATAAGAGATTGCCGTGATAGCCGGCAGCATCCATCGGCAAGCCGCGGAAGATATTGCCGAACGCAACACCGAACAGCAGTGACGGGAGGAAACTGCTTACGACAAATGCCCTGTCCCAAGCACTCTTCCATCTCTCGCCGTCGCCTTTTCCTCGAAAATCAAGCGATACTCCGCGAACGATCAACGCAAAAAGAATCAGAAGCATGGCCGTATACATATAGCTGAACATGAGCGCATATGCGGTCGGAAATGCGGCGAACGTAGCGCCGCCTGCTGTAATAAGCCAGACTTCATTGCCGTCCCAGACCGGGCCGATGGAGTTCAGAACCACACGCCGCTCAGCATCGCTTTTCGCAACAAACGGCTGAATCATCGCGACGCCGAAATCAAAGCCGTCAAGCATAAAGTAGACCGCCCACAGAACGGCCCACAGAACAAACCAGATAATCTGATATTCCATGTCTTCCCCCTAAACCCTGGTCATCTTGACAAATTCTGTCAAATCTTCGTCAGGTCCCTTTTTTGCATATTTTTTCAGGAGATAAAAATCAATAACAGCAAGTGTGCCGTAAAGCAACGTGAACCCGATGAGCGACATGATAACCTGTATCGGCTCCACAGACTTCGACACCCCGTCTGCAGTGCGCAGAACACCATATACCGCCCAGGGCTGACGACCAACCTCGGCAACTATCCAGCCAATCTGCACCCCGATATAAGGGATTGGGAGCGAATAGAGCATGAGCTTCAAAAACCAGGGGTTCGCTTCCAGTTTATCCCGCATGGACAGATAGACCGCCGCCAGAGAAACAAGAATAAAGAACATGCCCATGGCTACCATCAACCGGAAACTGAGAAATGTAATCATGACCGGCGGCCTGTCCTCTTTCGGAAAATCCCGGAGTCCCTTTACCTCAGCATTCGGATCGTGAAATGCGAGCAGGCTGAGCATGTTCGGAATCGTGACCGCCTCAATCGCATTTCTTTCATTGTCAGGGTCCGGGACGACGATAAGAGGATACCCTGCCCCCTTCTTAGTTTCCCAATGAGATTCCATTGCGGCAAATTTCGTCGGCTGGACCTTGGCGATCTCCACTCCGTGAAAGTCTCCGGACCCCAGCACCAGCAGCGAGCTTGCAAGCGCTAACACCGCTGCATAACGAAAGGACACTTTGAACAACCGTACATTGCTTTTCTTCAGGATATGATATGCGGCTATTGCCATGACAAAAAATGCGCCTAGAATGTAAGCAGATGTTAGCGTATGTAAAAATTTTGTCCAGCCGTATGAGTTCGTCACCAGTGCCCAGAAATCGACCATTTCCGCTCGGCCATTCCTGAGGACATACCCTACCGGTTTCTGCATCCATCCGTTTGCAAGGAGAATCCAGAGTGCAGACATATTTGTCGCGAAGGCAACGATAGTAATGCACCATGCGTGCAGTTTCTTGGAGATTCTGTTCCAGCCGAAAATCCAGACTCCGATGAATGTTGACTCCAGAAAAAAAGCAACCGTAGCCTCAATCGCGAGGAGCGATCCAAAAATGTCGCCAACGTATTTTGAGTACTCCGCCCAGTTCATGCCGAACTGAAACTCCAGGGTTATCCCTGTTACCACTCCAAGGGCAAAGTTGATAAGAAACAATTTACCCCAAAACTTTGTCATACGCAAATACATCTCGTCGCCTGTTTTAACATACCGCCATTCCATGTATGCAATCAGCCACGAAAGGCCCAGGGTCAGCGGCACAAAAATAAAGTGAAACGCTGCCGTGACCGCAAACTGGATTCTGCTGAGCAGTACCACATCATCCATAATCCGCTATCCTCCCTCTAAGCATTTTGAACTATCTAAATAGGACTAATTTAGTCCTCTTTAATGCATTTGTCAAGATTTTTTTCGCTCTGATTTTCAGACCAGAATTGTTAACGAAGAGAGAAGTGTCCTGCTTCGAACACTCCTGAATCCCGGACACGGGAATACGCAATTGCGCATCAGCCTGCCAGACCCAATCCGCAGGGCACAGGCAGGCATCAGCTCCTTTTCGGCAAACAGACGCTCACTGTCTTGTCATCTCTGGCACGCAAAAAACTGAGCCAGCTCAAAAATCATCCCGCATGGTTCTTACCTTGCGGGATATCCCTCAACACGTGTAAATCCTGCACCATTAGATCCGCTGTTTTGAGCCCACGTTGATGGTTCAGAATCAATAACAGTATATGTCCCCGCTGGCAGAGTTATATTAGGATAAACAGTCCAATAAGCATTTGGCACGCCTCCCTGTCCTGGGGAGCCTTTTGCCTGCCACGGTCCGTAGGTTCTGCCGCTTTGGTCTCGTAAGGCTATCGTTCCGGGCGTTGAGCCTCTCGCATTGTTCCAATGGTAGTTTTGAATGAGTGTAATCACATGGGGCTGGTTAACAATAAATGTAGTTGGTCTTGTTGGATTGTTGTAAACACCTGCAATGTTGCCGTTGTTGAAGATGACTTGTCCTTTGCCTGATGAAATAGTGTTTGAATGCGTTGAGCCTGAAGTTGGAGATTGAGATGTTCTCTCAAGTCGCACATTATCTATAAGCAAGCCAAGATTGTCTCCACCTGAGTTCCTGAAACTCAATGTGCCAGAGGTAGTAGATGAGATGGTAATATTTTTCTTAATCTTTCGCATTGGTTCGCTGCTAGTAAGAATTATGTTTTCACTGAATACATTCCCAAGCTTCACTGTCACGGTATTTGTATCGCCTCTCTGAGATCCTCCAAGGTCAAAAGACAGACGATAAATCCCTGGCTCCAAATAGAAAATCTGTCGAGTCTCAAACAGACCTGATTTATTGGTAGAGCCATCAAGGTCAACATATAGACCTCTGCCAGGAATAGAATCATGGTATCCATTTCCTATTAAATCTACTGAGCCATCTTTAACTGTCCATTTGGAGAAGCCTGTATAGTTCAGCATACCTCGTCCATTATTCTCAGTGTCGAAAGTGTCATCAAAAATGACCTGTGAAGTCATGTCTCCAGAAGATATAATATGAGACTGAGGAGGTTGTGGTGTAGTAGGTGGCATCTGAGTTCTCTTTGCCCACCAAGAAAATTGTCCAGCATAATTTTCTTGGGTAAAAGTCCCTTCAAGTCTATCACCAGACAAGGTGCCTGAATATCGCTGGGTTGCGCCTGCAATAGGCCTCGTGAATTGAAGCCTCCCTGCGGCAGCATCAAACAGGATATTCGTAAGTTGTTCCCATGTCCGATGTGCATCCAGCCATATGCGGCCGCCCCATCCACTGCCACTGCGTTGTAGCTCCATCTTTCCTTTATAGTTGTTGAAACTAACCTCCCAAGTTCCCTCCACACCTCCTGATGGCGCAGCCGGTGGCCTTGTCTGCTGCACAGCCTGCTGTTTCTTGACCTCAGCCTCAAGCTTGGCGATATGCTGCTCAAGCGCGGGGTCAGGCAGCAGTTTCAGACTCTCGCGATATTTGGCAACCGCCGCCGCATACTGCTTCTGGTTCTGCAACTGTTCTCCCTCATCACGCAGCTTCTTCG
>WSNO01000001.1 GCA_009773415.1 Nitrospirota bacterium
AGGAATCAGCAGAAATCAACTGGTGCGATGAGACAGGGATACGCAATGATGAGAAGCGGGCAAAGGGATATGCACCCAAAGGCAAGACACCTACCATACGGCTCAACGCCAACCGTACGAGCATGAGCATGGTTTCCGCGATAACCAATCAGGGTAAAGTGCGGTTTATGGTGTATAAAGAGGCGATGAACGCCGCCCTGATGATACGGTTCATGAAGCGGCTTATCAAAGATACAGGGCGTAAGGTATTTCTGATAGTGGATAATCTGAAGACACATCATAGCAGGATCGTGAAGCAATGGCTCCAGGAGAACAAAGAACAGATTGAGGTTTTCTACCTTCCATCGTATTCACCGGAACTGAACCCTGACGAATATCTGAACTGCGACCTCAAGTACGGAGTGCATTCTGGAGTCCCTGCAAGAAACGACAAGAATGAGCCTGTAAAATATTTTGTGTAAATAGCCTTCAGGGGGTAGGATAACGGACTGCCCCGAAGAAGGAGAGACATGACGATAAGGAACGAACTGCTGGACGAGCTGCTGAAGGGCTACCAGAAGCCTGAAGACTTGCTGGGCGAGAGCGGTATATTGAAGCAACTGACGAAGGCGTTGCTGGATAGGTGTTTACAGGGCGAGATGACACATCATCTTGGCTATGCAAAGAATGACCCCAAGGGCAAGCACAGCGGCAACAGCCGCAATGGCAGCTACGACAAGACAGTAATCGGGGAGCACGGCGAGATGGCCGTCACCGTCCCGCGAGACCGTAAGGGGAACTTTGAGCCGCTGATAGTACCCAAGGGAACGAGCCGCTTCACCGGGTTTGACGACAAGATCATCTCGTTGTATGCCCGAGGGATGACGACACGGGATATCCAGTGCCATCTGCAGGAGATGTACGGAGTGGAAGTTTCTCCTGCCCTGATATCGACGGTAACCGACGCTGTGGAAGAAGAAGTCAAAGCATGGCAGAACCGGCCATTGGAATCGATCTATCCGATCGTCTATCTGGATGCCATAAGAATCAAGGTGCGCAGCAGTAATCAGATCATCAACAAGGCAATCTATCTTGCCATAGGGATTACGACCGACGGAACCAAAGAAGTCCTGGGCATGTGGTCCTCGGACAACGAGGGAGCGAAGTTCTGGCTCCAGATACTGACGGAGCTGAAGAATCGAGGAGTGCAGGACATCTTCATCGTCTGCGTTGATGGCCTGAAGGGTTTGCCTGAGGCAATAGAGGCAGCATATCCCAAGACACAGGTTCAGCTGTGCATGGTGCATATGGTCCGGCACAGCCTGAAATATGTCTCCTGGAAAGAGCGAAAGGTCGTGGCAGCAGACCTGAAGCTCATCTACAGCGCTGTAACAGCAGAACAGGCAGCTGAGAACCTTGAAGCCTTTGCCCAGAAGTGGGATAAGCGGTTCCCGACGATTAGTGCATCGTGGCGCAACAACTGGGAGCGAATCATCCCGCTGTTCGGGTATCCGCCGGAAATCCGCAAGATCATCTATACGACCAATGCCATAGAGTCGCTGAACATGTCGCTGCGGAAAGTGACGAAAAACCGGGGTTCGTTCCCCACGGCGTTCAAGCTGCTCTATCTGGCACTGAGAAACATTGCAAAGAAATGGACCCTGCCGGTACGGGACTGGAAATCAGCCCTCAATCAACTAGCGATCCTGTTTGATGGAAGATTGCCCTTGGCATGACTACTATAGAAAAGGCATTTACACAAAATTATTGACACGCCCCAAAGAATTGAAAGGCAAGCTGGTTTCCCATATGAGAATGCTGCAGAAAAAGCCCGGACGCGTCCGGAAATACTTCGAGCATTCGAGAATCAGATATGCTGCGTAACAATCCTATTTGGTTGCCGGATTAATAACAGGTTATTACAGCACATCGACTACTCAACTTTGGGACACCACTGATATTCGGTCCTTGTGGAATTATAGGGATTTATGTCTTTAGTCGGAGCAGGCTTATGCCTGCAGACATCGGACTCCTGCAGGCCCGATTTTTATACAATTATCTCCTTTCTGGTTGCGGCATGTAACCGGGAGGGCGGAGCAGTAAGAACTCAGTCATTATAATGAGCAACGTGAGAAAGAGCGCCATGAACAATCATATCACCGTGATTCCAACCATTTTGTGCGGCGGAGCCGGCACGCGCCTCTGGCCTCTGTCACGCGAAAAGCATCCGAAGCAACTGCTTCCTTTGTCAGGCCAGAATTCGCTGCTTCAGCAAACGGCTGTCAGGTCGGAGGGCATAAAAGGACAAGTCAATGTCTCCCCGAGAACTCTGATTTTATGCAACGAGCAATACCGTTTTCTTATTGCCGAGCAATTGCGCGAAATCGGTTTTGCCGGCGCAGAGATCATCCTTGAGCCCGCTGGCAGAAATACCGCGCCGGCACTTACTTGTGATGCCGTCCGATCATGTTATTGCAAATCTCGCTGCATTTCACGATGCAGTTATTCGAGGACTTCCGGCCGCTGCCCAGGGCGGCATAGTTACGTTTGGGGTGGTGCCTGAACGTCCTGAAACAGGCTACGGCTATATCAATGCCGGCTCGGCGGATGAGAGGGGGGCTTTACCGATCATCCGGTTTGTTGAAAAACCTGACAGCGTTACGGCGCAGCAGTATGTTGCGTGCAGCGGCTATTTCTGGAATAGCGGGATTTTTCTGGTGCGAGCCGATACCTGGTTAACTGTGCTTGCCGCATTTGCACCTGACATGGTGGACGCTTGTAGACACGCGCATGAAAACGGGGTTCGGGATATTGACTTCTTCCGTGTCAAGAGCGATGCGTTCATATCCTGCCCGGCTGACTCTATTGACTATGCGGTCATGGAGAAGCTGCCGTCCCGTCCGGACCTCGGCATCGGAGGATTCGTCATTCCGCTTGATGCCGGCTGGTCTGATCTCGGCTCGTGGGACTCGGTCTGGACAGCTGCCGAAAAGGATGCCTCAGGCAATGCCGTGTCCGGAGACGTCTTGCTTCAGGATACGAGGAATTCACTGGTACATGCCGGCGGCAGGTTAGTGGCATGTGTCGGACTAGATGACATTGTTGTGGTAGAAACTGCCGATGCCGTTCTTGTGGCGCGCAAGGACCGGGTTCAAAACGTCAAGCATATCGTAGTGGAACTCAGGCGAACCGAACGCGTCGAGGCGGCACTGCATCGCAAGGTGGCGCGCCCATGGGGCACCTATGACTGCGTTGATGCAGGCGAGCGTTTTCAGGTCAAACGCATTATCGTAAAGCCTGGCGCTGTTCTGAGCCTCCAGATGCACCATCACCGTGCCGAACACTGGATTGTGGTAAGAGGCACCGCCCGAATATCAAGGGGGGACGAGAGCATCCTCCTCTCTGAAAATCAGTCGACCTATATTCCTCTTGGTGTTCGTCACCGGCTCGAGAATCCGGGTAAGGTTCCGCTGGAACTTATCGAAGTGCAATCCGGCTCCTATCTTGGCGAAGATGATATTGTGCGGTTTGAAGATCTGTACGGGCGCAGGAAGGACTCATCGACATGACGCCTGCCGCGGCTCTTACGTGTTTCAAGGCCTATGACATCCGCGGACGCATTCCGGATCAACTCAATCCAGATATTTGCTACAGGATAGGGCGGGCATACGGCGCGTTTCTGATGCCGAAAAGCACGGTTGTGGGGCATGACGTGCGCCTGACCAGCCCAGTGTTCACCGATGCGTTGATACGGGGATTGACCGATGCCGGCAGTGACGTCATCGATATCGGTCTCTGCGGAACCGAAGAGGTCTATTTCCATACATTCAACAGAAAGTCTGACGGCGGCATCATGGTTACGGCCAGCCATAATCCCATCGATTACAATGGTATGAAGCTGGTTCATGAAGAGAGCAGACCGATTAGCGGAGATTCCGGACTGTCCGACATCAGGGCATGTGCCGAGCTGAATGAATTTGCTTCTCCGCGCGTGAAAGGGTCCGTGCATCCGGACCGCGACAAGTCGTCATATTTAAAACATCTTCTTGGATATGTTGACGCTTCTTTGCTGAAGCCTCTGCGCATTGTGACCAACGCCGGCAACGGCAGCGCCGGAATAATCGTTGACGCGCTGGAAGATCATCTCCCCTTTGAATTCATCCGTATCAACCATGAACCGGACGGCGCCTTTCCGAACGGCATTCCAAACCCTCTGCTTCCCGAAAATCGCAGTGCGACAGAAGAAGCCGTCAAAAAGCACGGCTCGGCGTTCGGCATTGCGTGGGATGGAGACTTTGACCGTTGTTTCTTTTTTGATGAGAAAGGCCGCTTTATCGAGGGCTATTACATTGTGGGACTGATTGCGGCACAAATGCTGGCAAAACATCCCGGCGCGAAGATAATCCATGACCCCCGTCTCACGTGGAACACGATAGAAACGGTGAAGGCGGGGGGCGGCATTTCCGTTCAAAGTAAAACGGGGCATGCCTTCATCAAGGAGCGGATGCGCGAAGAAGATGCAGCATATGGCGGAGAGATGAGTGGCCATCACTATTTTCGTGATTTCGCGTATTGCGATTCGGGCATGATACCGTGGCTTTTTGTTGCCGAGTATATGAGCATGACGAATCAAACACTTTCTTCACTCGTTGATGAACGCATCGCCGCCTATCCTTGCAGCGGCGAACTGAACTTCCGGATTTCGGATGCGGAAGCAGTGCTGGAGAAAACTGCGGCGTATTATTTCGATCAGCATCCGAAGATTGACCGGACGGACGGCCTGAGCATGGAATTCTCTGACTGGAGATTCAACCTCAGATCGTCGAATACCGAACCGCTCCTGCGACTCAACGTCGAGACGAAGGGAGATTCCCGACTGCTGGAGCAGCGAGTTGCCGAGCTGTCCGGGATGATTAGGCAATGATAGTGGTGACAGGCAGCGCAGGACTCATCGGCTTCACCTTTGCGTCCGACTGGTTTGGCTCATGCGATGAGCCAGTGCTCTCTCTGGACGCTCTAAGCTAATATCTTTTCTATCGAAAATATGGGTGGAAAGTGTTTTGACGGTTCTGCCCCGGGTTATTTACACAAGAAGGAGCATTTGATGAAAAAAGCACTTATCACTGGCATAACTGGACAGGATGGAGCGTATCTTGCCGAATTTCTTTTGCAGAAGGGGTATGAGGTTCACGGCATTAAACGACGGTCCTCTCTTTTCAATACGGCGAGAATAGACCATATTTATCAGGACCCGCATGTGAATAATCGACGGTTCATTCTGCATTACGGAGATCTGACTGATTCAACAAATCTGATTCGGATAATTCAAGAGGTCCAGCCTGACGAGATCTACAATCTTGCCGCCCAGAGTCATGTTGCGGTCAGCTTCGAATCTCCGGAGTATACTGCCAACTCGGACGCACTGGGTGCCCTGCGTTTACTTGAGGCAATTCGTATTCTCGGCCTTGCTGCGAAAACACGGTTTTATCAGGCGTCTACTTCCGAGTTGTATGGTCTTGTGCGGGAGACTCCACAGAGGGAAACGACTGCTTTCTACCCCCGCTCGCCGTATGCTGTTGCCAAGCTCTATGCATATTGGATTACGGTCAATTACCGGGAAGCTTACGGGATGTTTGCGTGTAACGGCATTCTTTTTAATCATGAATCTCCCTTACGTGGAGAGACGTTTGTGACAAGAAAGATTACTCGTGCTCTTGCACGGATAAAACTCGGACTTCAGGATACTTTGTATCTTGGGAATTTATCTGCCAGGCGCGATTGGGGTCATGCAAGAGATTATGTGAAGGCCATGTGGTTGATGCTGCAGCAGGAAACTCCCGAAGATTTGGTTATTGCGACCGGAGAGCAGCATAGTGTAAAGGAGTTTATTGAAGCGGCAGCGCGTGAATTGGAAATTGCAATAGACTGGCGGGGGGAAGGTATTGATGAGAGGGGATATGATCAGTCCGGAAAATGCATCGTCTCTGTCGACCGGCGATATTTTCGGCCGACCGAAGTCGAAACGTTGCTCGGCGATGCCACAAAAGCCGGAGAAAAACTTGGTTGGTATCCGACAATCTCGTTTTGTGAGCTTGTCGCCGAAATGGTCCGGGAAGACCTGAGATGTGCAGCGCGTGACGAGCTTGTGAAAAAACATGGCTTTGATTCTTATAATTATCACGAATAGATAAAGATGAACAGGAAATCAAAAATCTATATAGCAGGCCACAAGGGACTTGTCGGTTCCGCGATGATACGCAATTTAACAAAGAACGGATTTGCAAACCTCTTGATCCGCACCCATGTCGAGCTGGACTTGACAGAGCAGTCCGCAGTGAATGCCTTTTTCTCCCGGGAGAAGCCCGATTACGTTTTTCTCGCTGCCGCCAAGGTGGGTGGCATCCACGCCAACAACACCTACCCTGCTGAATTCATACGCGACAATCTTGCCATTCAGAACAATGTCATCCACGCTGCATATCTGCATGGTGTCAGGCGACTGCTTTTTCTCGGATCTTCCTGCATTTACCCGCGTGACTGCCCACAACCAATGAAAGAAGAGTATCTTCTGGCCGGTTCTCTTGAACCGACCAATCGCCCGTACGCGGTGGCCAAGATTGCCGGAATCGAAATGTGCTGGGCTTACAATCGGCAATACGGCACCAATTTTCTCGCTGTAATGCCGACGAATCTGTATGGTCCCGATGATAACTATCATCCGGAAAACAGCCATGTTATTCCTGCCCTCATCCGGAAGTTTCATGAGGGTAGGGTTAACAACGATCCAAATGTCATTGTCTGGGGCACCGGCAACGCTAAACGCGAGTTCATGTATGTCGACGACATGGCTGGCGCCTGCGTCCA
Source organism: Nitrospirota bacterium (assembly GCA_009773415.1). Classification (GTDB taxonomy): domain Bacteria; phylum Nitrospirota; class Thermodesulfovibrionia; order Thermodesulfovibrionales; family Dissulfurispiraceae; genus JAAYUK01. The sequence goes on from WSNO01000001.1 coordinate 6,844, forward strand.
CCTGATGAACCTGATAGATGAGAAATTTCAGCCCCTGCTTGCGGCAGACCGCAACGACGGTCTGCCGCCTCTTGTCAACATCGGATCAGGGGAAGACCTTACCATTAAGGAACTTGCCGAGCTGGTCAAGGTCGTTGTCGGTTACCGCGGCGGCATTGTTTATGACACCACCAGGCCGGACGGCACGCCGAGGAAACTGCTCGATGTCCGGCGTTTGAGATCCCTTGGTTGGCAGAGCACAAGCAGGCTGGAGGACGGTCTGGCGCTTGCATATCGACAGTATCAGGAAATATCAGGACGAACATGAGAATAGTGCATGCAGCACTGCTTCTGACTGCGGCTCCATGAAGAAGACTCTTTATTAAGATATAGGCCAGTCGACACAACCATGCTTACCGTGATCCGAAATGCCTTTGTCCGACTCGCCGCCCATCAGGGGTTCCGCAGGTATTTCTTCAATACCTCGTGGATGTTTGGCGAACACGTCCTGCGCATTATCGCCGCGCTGTTTGTCGGGATTTTCGTTGCTCGCTATCTGGGGCCTCAGCAGTTTGGCGTCTATAGCTATGCATTGGCCTTCGTGGCGCTGTTCGGCGCCGTCGCCGGTCTGGGGCTCAACAGCATTGTGGTGCGCGACTTGCTCAACTATCCGGAAAAACGCCGTGTTTATCTGGGCACGGCATTCTGGCTCAAGCTGGCAGGCGCCTTGCTAACGATGGTGCTTCTGGCAGGCGCCTTGCAATTTACCGGAAACGATGACACCACCAATCTCTATATTTACATCATCGCCGCCGGCCTGATTTTCCAATCTTTCGATGTGGTTGATTTTTATTTCCAGTCGCAGGTGCTTTCCAAATATGTATCCATAGCCAAGCTGATCCAGCTGTCGCTGTCTTCCGCGCTCAAGCTGTATTTCATCTTCACTCAGGCTGATTTGATCTGGTTTGTGCTGGTGAGCCTAATCGATCAGATAAGCTTGGCGCTTGCCTTGGTTTTCGCGTTTTGGCGTCAGAAAATCGGCAGCTTTTTGTGTTGCTTTGACCTGAGCACTGCCAAGTCAATGCTCAGAAACTCATGGCCGCTCATCCTGTCAGGCGTCGCGGTTATGGTTTACATGAGAATTGATCAGATTATGATCAAAGAGATGCTCGGGGATCGGGAGGTGGGGGTATATTCGGCCGCAGTCAGACTATCTGAGGCATGGAATTTCGTGCCGGGGATTATCACGGCATCCGTCTTTTCCGCCATTGTGAATGCAAAAAAAATCAGCCATGCGCTCTACAGCCAAAGACTGCAAAGACTCTTCACCCTGTTGACGTGGCTTGCTATCGGCGTCGCCCTGCCCATGACATTCCTGGCAGATTCGATGGTCAGCATGCTGTTTGGAAGTGCCTATCAGGAGGCAGGCAGCATACTTGCAATCCATATTTGGGGGGCGGTGTTTGCGTTCCTCGGCATTGCCTCTGGTGTTTTTTTTACGGTAGAGAACTACACAAAGAAGTCGCTTTATCGCACGGGATTCGGCGCTGCTTCCAAAGTATTGCTCAATCTTGCCTTGATTCCGCATTACGGCGTGAACGGGGCTGCCGTTGCAACCGTACTCAGTCAATTGATAGCAAACTGTCTCTATGATATCTTTGACGGCACCACACGGGAGCTATTCATAATTAAATTAAGGGCATTGTTCCCGATTCATTATGTTTGGAGACAGGGATAATAGATTGCAGTCTTTGCTCCCTCAGCAGACCGTGCGAGCAGGCAATCGAATGAATTCTGAATAGCTGATGTGCATACGCTGGATGTATTATTGTTGAGACAAAAGACGAAAATGTGAACCGTGGCTAATAGGCGATTATTTTAAATTGTCGGTTTGGCAATACATATCTTGCCAGGAATGAACGGGATAAACAAATGAAACGGATTTTAATCACCGGGGGTGCCGGTTTTCTCGGCTCGCATCTCTGTGACCGTCTGATCAAGGATGGGCACGACGTGCTGTGCGTGGACAACTTCTTCACCGGCAGTAAAACCAACATCGCCCACCTGATCGGTCACCCCTATTTCGAGTTGATGCGTCACGACGTGACCTTTCCTCTCTATGTGGAAGTTGATCGCATCTTCAACCTGGCCTGCCCAGCCTCACCCATTCATTACCAGCATGATCCGGTACAGACCACCAAGACCAGTGTGCATGGGGCCATCAACATGCTCGGACTGGCCAAGCGCCTGAAGGCGCGTATCTTCCAGGCGTCCACCTCGGAAGTATACGGCGACCCGGAGGTGCATCCTCAACCGGAAAGTTATTGGGGTCGGGTCAACCCGATTGGCCCGCGGTCTTGTTACGACGAGGGCAAGCGCTGCGCCGAAACATTGTTTTTCGATTACCAGCGCCAGCACAACATGGACATCAAGGTGGTGCGCATCTTCAACACCTACGGACCGCGCATGCATCCGAACGATGGCCGGGTGGTTTCGAACTTCATCGTACAAGCTTTGCGCGGTGACGACATCACTATTTATGGGGATGGCCAGCAAACACGATCCTTCTGCTATGTGGACGACATGATCGAAGGCTTCATGCTCATGATGGATAGCGAACGCGGCTTTACGGGACCGGTCAACATGGGCAACCCGGGCGAATTCACCATGCTGGAGTTGGCGGAAAAAGTGCTGAAATTGGTCGGCGGCTGTTCGAAACTCACCTTCAAGCCGCTGCCAACGGATGACCCGCGGCAGCGGCGGCCAGACATCACGTTGGCAAAGGAAAAGTTGGGCTGGGAACCGAAGGTTTGTCTTGAGGATGGGCTACAAGAAACGATTACATACTTCAGGAAGTTGCTGGATGCCTGATTTTCAACTGACCACCCCAGTCGCCTTTATTATCTTCAACCGGCCGGACACGACCGAGCAGGTTTTTGCGGAAATCGCCAGGGCAAAGCCGACCAAGCTGCTGATAGTGGGTGATGGGCCGCGAGCCAGTCGACAAGGCGAGGCCGATAAGGTCGCAGCCGCGCGCGCCATCATCCGGCACGTGGATTGGAATTGCGAGGTGTTGACCAACTTTTCCGACGTAAATCTGGGTTGCAAGCGGCGGGTATCCAGTGGCATCGATTGGGTATTCGAGCGGGTGGAAGAAGCAATTATCCTGGAAGATGATTGCTTGCCTGATCCGACTTTCTTCCGCTTTTGCCAAGAGCTTCTGGAACGTTATCGTCACGATCAGCGCATCGGCATGATCAGCGGCGACAACTTCCAATTTGGCCGACGCCGTAACAGCGATTGCTATTACTTCTCGAAATATGTCCATATTTGGGGTTGGGCAACATGGCGAGATCGCTGGGCTGGAAGCTACGATGTGACCATGTCCAAATGGCCGCGCATTCGGGATGGGGGTTGGCTGGCCGATATGGTTGGCAATGAGCGCGAAGCGCGCTATTGGCACAAGATATTCGAGCGCGTGCATCGTGGCGGGATCGACACATGGGATTATCAGTGGGTATTTGCCAACTGGATAGAGGGCAGGGTCTCTATCCTTCCTTCGGTAAATATGATCTCCAATATTGGGTTCGACGGAAATGCTACACACACTACCGGGGATAGTGAATTGGCCAATTTGCCAAGGGTTCCGACAATCTTTCCTTTGGCTCACCCGCCCGGCGTGTTCAAAAATGCCCAAGCAGACATGCTGTCAGAAAAAAAATGTTTTCGCATCCCCTTTATCAAACGTGTCCAGAACAAGCTAGCTGGCCTGCTTCGATGAAGCCGTTGATTGTGTTGAGGGGTTAAGAGATGATGTGCCCTATTTGTTCTGGGGGTATGAATCCCTGCTTTACTGCTCATGTTTTGGGCAAATATCCAGCGTTGTACGAGGTTTGCGAGACATGCGGTTATTTGCATGCCGCCAATCCCCATTGGCTTGATGAGGCATACACACGGGCAATTGCGGCGGCTGACACCGGTCTGGTCATGAGAAATATCGCCAACGCGTGCAAACTTGCCGGGACACTTTATTGGGTGCTGGGCGAGCGTGGTGCAGGACGCTATCTGGATGCCGCAGGTGGCTACGGTATGCTGACGCGGCTGATGCGTGACATCGGATTCGACTTTTATTGGTCGGATAAATATTGTGATAACCTGCTTGCCCCCGGCTTTGAATACTGTCAGGCTCTGGGGGTTTGCAGGGCCGTCACGGCGCTGGAGGTGATGGAGCATCTGACCGATCCAGCCGCATTTATAGAAGAAACGCTGGCTTTTTCCGGCGCACAGGTATTGATATTTACTACAGAACTGTACGAAGGGAGACCACCGCAACCAGACGACTGGTGGTACTATGCATTTGCTGCCGGACAGCATATCGGTTTTTTCCAGCGGCGAACCTTTGAGATCCTGGGTGCGCGGTTTGACCTCCAGTTCACCAGCGCCAACGGAATTCATGTTCTTTCCAGGACGGCGATTAACAAGCGCTTGCTGAGTGCTGTTACGGGGCGTTGGGTTTCGCGTATCGCGCCGTGGTGGATTCGTCGGCGTCTTGGTTCAAAAACAATGGACGACCATCAATTGATGCTTCGGAAGATTGCTTGATTGCATTGCTGGGTACTGAATAGATGAAGATCGCTTACGACTCGCAAATATTCTGTGCGCAGTCCTATGGTGGTGTTTCCAGATATTTCTGCGAGATTGCCTCCCGCATTGCCAAGGAGCCGGGTGTCCAGGTTTCCATCACCGCACCGATGCACATCAATGCCTATCTCGAGTATGTGCCGTCGGGTATTGTTTCTGGGTTTCGTGCGTTTAACACGGATCATTTCCAGACCGGTTCGGGCAGAAATTATCCGCGCTTGGCGCTGCGGGGATTGGGGTTGCTGATTGGTGACTGGATGCTGCGCGTGAAGTCGCCGGATATCGTGCATGAGACGTACTTTTCGCCTTTTCGAATCGGGCCATGGCGTGGAAGGCGAATTTTGACTATTTTCGATATGATCCATGAAAAGTTTTCATCAAGTTTTCCAAACTCTGATAAAACCGCTCGATACAAGGCGCAGGCGGCAGCTCGCGCGGACCACGTTATATGTATTTCCAAATCGACACAGCGTGACGCGATAGAAATTCTTGGGCTGAATTCTGAGAAAACCTCTGTGATTTATTTAGGATTTGATTTGATGAACACGGCAGAGGAGAATGTCGATAAAAAGGTTTTGGCTATGCATGCTCCTTTTTTGTTGTATGTCGGCAATCGCGGCGGGTATAAAAACTTCACATCTTTGCTTATATCATATGCTGCTTCGCCAGGATTGAGAACCGATTATAAACTGGTCTGTTTTGGCGGTGGCGCATTTCAATCGAACGAATTACAAACAATCCAATCCCTGGGGCTGAACAATGCGCATGTAATGCAGTTTGGAGGCAATGATCAATTGCTGGCCGCTCTTTATCAGCGCGCCAGCGCGTTTATTTACCCATCCATGTATGAGGGATTTGGTATTCCGCCGCTGGAAGCCATGTCGCATGATTGTCCTGTTGTTTGCAGCAATACAGGTTCAATTCCAGAAGTTGTGGGCGACGCCGGTGAATATTTCGATCCTATCGATACTGGAAACATGCGCGCAGCTATTGAGCGTGTCCTCACGTCGGATAGCTACCGGAAATCGTTGGTGGCAAAGGGGCGTGAGCGTTTGAAGTGTTTTTCATGGGATCGCTGTGCTGTTGAAACTCTCGATATTTACAGAAAGCTGGTGTGAAAGGTGTCGAAAACGAGAAAAGCACTGATATGCGGCGTCTCGGGGCAGGACGGCACTTATCTTGCCCGACTTTTGCTCGAAAAAGGCTATGAGGTGTGGGGTACGTCACGCGATGCGCAGGCTTCGTCTTTTGCGAATCTGTCGTGTCTGGGCATACTGGATCGCGTCAAAACCATTTCAATGGCTGTAAATGATTTCAGAAGCGTGCTTCAGGCGATCAGCCGAAGCGAGCCTGACGAAATCTACAATCTGTCAGGCCAAAGCTCGGTGGGACTCTCTTTCGAACAACCCGCAGAAACGCTTGAAAGTATTGCCACCGGAACTCTCAATCTTCTTGAGGGAATGCGTTTTCTTGGCTTGCCCATCCGATTCTACAATGCGGGTTCAGGCGAGTGTTTTGGGGACATCAGTGGTTTTGCTGCGGACGAGGGTACGCCATTTCGTCCGCGCAGTCCTTATGCAGTCGCTAAAGCGACTGCGCATTGGTTGGTTGCCAACTATAGGACGGCATACGGGCTCTTTGCCTGTACCGGAATTTTATTCAACCATGAGTCGCCCTTACGTCCGCTGCGATTTGTGACAAGAAAGATCATCCGGGCAGCAGTGAGAATATCCAAGGGAAGCAATGAAAAGCTTGCGCTGGGGAATACTGACATCACGAGAGACTGGGGCTGGAGCCCGGAATATGTCGATGCCATGTGGCGAATGCTGCAGACTGATAACCCCGATGATTTCGTTATCGCAACCGGTGAATCCAATTCACTTGAAAAGTTCGTCCAGACATCCTTTTCGGAAGTTGGACTGGACTGGCGCCACCATGTCGTTCAGGATCTAGGGTTGTTTCGACCCGCAGAGATCCTTTACAGCTGCGGAAATGCCGAAAAAGCAAAGCGCATTCTGCGATGGGAAGCCAGTTTCAAAATGCCGGACGTCGTGCGAGAAATGATACGTCACGAACAGCGGATGTAAAAAAGGATGATCGTTATCAGGCACTTGAACTGTTAAGATGAGGCAGGCATGTTGAATAACGCAAAGCAACAAATCAAAAAAGCATTGCATGCGATGGGCATCGAGGCTCACCGTTTTCATCCTGGTACTTCTCCGTTAGCTCGGCAGATGGTCGCATTACGCGCCTTCGGCGTCGATGTAGTTCTGGATATTGGCGCTAACGATGGACAATACGCCAAAGAATTACGGACTGGCGGGTATGCGGGGCATATTGTTTCCTTCGAACCCTTGACGGCAGCCCATTGCTACCTTCTGCAAAAAAGTAAAAGCGATCCGAGATGGCAAGTGCACCCACGGTGCGCGTTGGGTGATCGGACAGGCGAGATCGAACTCAATATTGCGGGAAACTCGGTCAGTAGCTCGATCCTTCCCATGCTCGCTACGCATAGCAACGCAGCCCCAGAATCTGCTTATCTTGGCCATGAGCCGGTTTCGCTGATTACACTGGACTCGGTTGCGCCATCTTATATCGAAGGTGCGCAAGCACCGTTTCTCAAGATCGATACCCAAGGTTATGAGTGGCATGTCCTCGACGGTGCGCTAGCCACATTGCCCAGGCTGCGCGGTCTCCAGATGGAACTTTCACTGGTTCCGCTGTATGAAGGCCAGCGCCTTTGGCGCGATTGTATTGATCGCCTGGAAGCAGAAGGTTTCGTGTTATGGTCATTGCAACCGGTATTCGTTGATCCGGTGAATGGGCGCACCCTGCAATGGGATGGCTTGTTTTTTCGGCCATGAGCCCCGCCTATCCGTCTGCATGGCTGCTGTTCGGTTTGATGTTCGCCATGGCAGCAGCCCATTTTCTGTCCTTACCTTGGCATAGGTTGGCAACGGTGGCCATTTATTCGGTTCCGGTCGTATGGTGCCTGATAATCCTTCGTGACCGCATTGGATTGCTCAGTAAACTGAACGGCATCGATGTCGGTTTTGCTGCCTTTGTTCTCGCCGTACTGATTAGCGCGACCTTTCTACCAGGGCCGGATGAAAACGGAGCCGTGTCGAAATACATCCGCTTTTTGCCTTTCATGATGATCACGCCCTATATGCTTGGGCGTTTGATGGATTTGCCGGACCTTGATTTATTCGCGCGCATCACCCTGTTTGCAGGTCTTGCACTGCTGCCGCTGCTGGTCTTCGATCGCCTTTCGGCTGCTGAGCGCGCGTGGCGTTTGCCGATCTTTGGGCTAGATCATGGCCCGCTGCTCGTGGGAGGGCTGTTGGCGCCCTTGTTGCTGGCGCTATGCGTGCGGGTGTTGGATCGGCAACAGACCAGCACGAAAAATCACACCCAGTGGCCGTTGATCTGGCTGGGGCTGACCGGCCTGGTCACGGTGTTTCTCGTGCTGCTGATGGCGCGTGGATGGGTTATCGCAAGCATGGCGGGTGTGGCCGTCGTGTCTTTGTCGATGTACACCCGACCACTTGCACTGCGCGCGGGGCTTTTTGCCTATGTTGTCGCCGTTGTAGCGTTAACTCTGGCGGTTCTGCCTGCATCCTCTTTCTATTCCTTGATTTTGACCGCCCCCGCCCCTGCCCCCGTAACGGAGTTTTGTCCCATTCTGGGCGAGGCGAGTTGCCAGCCATTCAGGGACGGCGTCAATTCCGTGGCCATACGCTGGGTGATGTACCGTGAAGCTGCGACCATGTTTATAGATAATCCTGTTTGGGGTGTGGGCGCGGCCCGGTTTGGTGAATGTTCCTGCACCGGGCCGGGGTGGTATCCCCACAGTACGATTCTGCAAGGGCTTGCAGAATTGGGCATGGTTGGCGGCGGATTGCTACTTGGGCTTTTTGTGTTTGCCGCAGTGACGCTGGTGCGGCCACTCATGGCCGCTAGACAGGGCGAGAACGAGCCAACACATGCGTTTGTTCTCGCCCTGTTTGCGGTGTTTCTTGCGATAGATCAGGTTTATGGCAATTACTTCATGGCGGCTGGCACATGGTTGATGTTGGGAATTGCCGCCAGCCTGCGCGCCCATGCGGGGGGGGTTGAGCCATGAGTGACCTCCCCCGCATCACGGTCGTTACCCCTTCCTTCAATCAGGCCGCGTTTTTGGAGCGCACCATCCGCTCGGTGCTCGACCAAGGCTACCCCAATCTCGAATACATCATCGTCGATGGTGGATCTACGGACGGCAGCGTGGACATCATCCGCCGTTACGCGGATCGCCTTGCTTGGTGGGTGAGCGAACCTGATCAGGGGCAATCGCACGCCATCAACAAGGGCTTGCAACGGGCGACCGGGGAGTGGGTGGGCTGGCAGAATTCGGACGATGTGTATTTTCCGGGAGTCTTCGCGCAACTGGCCGAAGCCGCGCGGTGCTGGCCGCGCGCGGAACTTATCATCGGCGACATGCAACTCATCGACGAGCATGACAGGCTTATCCGGGAAATGCGCTATGTGCGGCCGACGTATGAATCCCTGCTTGCAGAGGGCATGGTGTTAGCCAATCAGGCTGCTTTTTGGCAGCGAGCCCTGCATGGTCGAATCGGGTGGCTGGACGAATCGCTGCATTATGGTTTCGACTACGAATGGTTCCTGTGTGTATTAAGGGAAACCGATCAAGTGGTGCATGTGCCGAGATGTCTGGCAGCCTTGCGTTATCACGATGCGAGCAAGACCAGTCTCAGCCAGAGATTGTTTGATGCGGAGTTTCGCAGTATTCTTGCCGGAAAGATGTTGCCCGGATGGAAAAAGACTCTCTATCGGGCAAGGAGAATGTTCTTGACTCTTGGGAATGGCCATTTTGGGTATGTTTTGCGGGGCATCATGCGACGTTCGGGTTTGGTCAGATGAAGATTTCGGTCATCACCGTCTGCTTTAACAGTGAGCAAACTATCAAAAGCACACTGCGCTCCGTCGCCACTCAAACCTGGGGAGAAAGAGAACATATAGTTGTGGACGGAGCTTCTACAGATTGCACATTGGCAATTTTACATGAACATCTTTCGCAACTCACGCAGGTTATTTCGGAACCCGATATCGGCATTTATGACGCAATGAACAAGGGCTTAAATGTCGCCACCGGCGATATAATAGGATTTCTTAACGCCGACGATGTTTATGCCCATCAGAACGTTCTCGCTGCGGTGGCTGAGGTAATGAAGCGTGAACGCTTGGACGCCTTGTTCGGCGATGTGGAGTTTTTCCGTCAGGAAGATCCGGCAAAGACAGTACGTCGTTATTCATCATCGCACTTTTCTCCCGAACAAATTGCCTGGGGCTGGATGCCGGCTCATCCGGCGCTTTTCCTCAGGCGCAGCGTCTATGAGCGTTTCGGTGTGTTTCAACCCGACTATCGAATTGCCGGCGATTTCGAGTTAGTGGCAAGAATTTTCAAGAGCGGAAGTCTGAAATACCGATATGTGCCTGAAGTGCTGGTGCGCATGCGAACCGGGGGAATCAGCACGAGAGGGTTTTCTCATACAATCCTGCTCAATCAGGAAGTTCTTCGCGCCTGCCGCGAAAACGGCATATCGACCAATTGGTTCAAAATCCTGCTCAAGTACCCATTAAAATTTCTGGAGTTTTACCGCAAATGATTGTTTTTCTCTCAGGCGCAACCGGCTTTGTCGGAAGTGCGCTCTGCAGACGTCTATCCACTGACGGCATCCGGGTGCGCGCCGCGCTTCGCACCTTCCAACAGGATTTTCCGGCAGAGCAGGTAATCATTCCGGGTATTGATCCGCAGACCGACTGGGCGGATGCGCTTGAATCGGTCGAGGCGGTTGTGCATCTTGCAGCTCATGTCCACGTCATGAAGTCAGGAGCTGAAGATGAGCGACTTTTCAATGAGGTTAATGTTGCAGGCACCCGTCATCTCGCCGAGTCCGCCGCCGCTTCTGGCGTCAGAAGATTCATTTATCTGAGTACTGTGAAGGTGCATGGTGAACAGACAGAGGAACAACCTTTTTCCGAGCAGTCGCCTTTTTCCCCGCAGGATGCATATTCGCGTTCAAAAGCCGAGGCAGAAGCTATATTGAAACGAATAGGGCAGGCCAGCAGTATGGAGATTGTAATTATCAGGCCGCCGCTGGTGTATGGCCCGGGAGTGAAGGCGAATTTTTTACAGCTGCTGAAGCTCGTACATCGCCGGATTCCGCTACCGCTCGGGGCGATTCATAATGCACGGAGCCTTATTTATCTGGACAATCTTGTCGATGCGGTGATGACATGCATACAACATCCCTCGGCAGCAAACGAGGCGTTCCTCGTCAGCGATGGTGAAGACCTATCGACTGCCGACCTTGTTCGTATGATAGCGAAAGCTATGGGCGTGCGCGTTTTTTTGCCTCCGGTTCCTCCAGACCTTCTGCGATTTGGTGGAAAAATGCTCGGCAAAGGCGATATTGTTGGCAGATTAACTGAGTCTCTGCAAGTTGATTCCTCATTCATACAAAATAAATTAGGCTGGATTCCGCCGCATACCGCAGAAGAAGGATTGCGAAAGACTGTTCAGTGGTTTCTTAGGTCATCCGGCAGATGAAGCGTCTGTTTGATTTCTCGTGTTCGTTGTTATTATCTTTGGTTTTTGCCGTTCCAATGCTACTGATTGCAGCGGCGATTCGTCTCACCTCTCATGGTCCGGCACTCCATTGGTCAAAGCGTATCGGGATGAACAATTCCATCTTCCTCATGCCGAAGTTCCGCACGATGCGCTGCGATGTCCCGTCGGTTGCGACGCATTTATTGCAGAATCCGGAAGCCTTTATTACACCGACAGGCCGTTTTTTGCGGAAAACAAGCCTTGATGAATTACCCCAGCTTTACAGCATACTAAAAGGTGATATGACTTTTGTGGGCCCAAGACCGGCGCTGTTCAATCAGGATGATCTGGTAGTGTTGCGGACAGAGCAGGGCATTCATCGCCTTGTCCCCGGACTGACAGGGTGGGCTCAGATAAACGGCAGGGACGAATTGCCGATTCCGGTGAAAGTTTCCTATGACAAGTATTATCTTGAAAACCGGTCTTTTCTGTTTGATCTCAAAATACTTTTCCTCACTTTTTTAAAAGTAATGAAAAAAGAAGGGGTTAGCCACTGATGCCTGAACCGCTTTCACTGGGCAGTCGAATATTGAAGCCGACACGTGAAAAGAGGATTGGTTTTTTCATGCTCGGAGATGCGGTGCTGATATCGTGCGCCCTTGTGCTGTCATTTTTCGTGCGTTTCGATTTTCAGCTTCCTGATGGATATGATGCGGTGCTGTTGAATGCGCTTCCCTTTTTTATCTGCGTCAAGCTTGTTGTTTTTATTCTTTTTGGTGTTTATCGCATGACATGGCGGCATGCCGGCATTCACGATCTCTTTAATCTTATGAACGCGATGGCGACAGCGCAGCTGCTGCTTGCTGTCGGAGTTCTTGTGCCTTTGGGCGATAAACTTCCCGCGTTGTCGTTTTTGCATATTCCAGGCTTTCCGAGAAGTGTTTTCCTTATGGATTTCTTCATTTCCGGGTTATTTATCGTTTCGCTGCGCATCTCCAAACGCCTCTATCTTGAGGCATTCCGGCATAAGGCCCGCACCAAGGGAGGCAAGCGAACGCTGATAGTAGGCGGCGGCGTATCAGGGGAGATGATTATACGCGATCTAATGCGCACTGCTTCCGCGTACACGGCGGTTGCCATTCTTGACGATAATCCGGAGCGCAACGGGCAGTATATTCATGGAGTGCCGGTAAAGGGGCAGGTCAGAGACCTTCCGCATCTGATTGCCACGCTGCATGCTGAAGCGATTATTATTGCCAATCAGAAACTCGACCACCGAACGCTGAGAACTATCTATGAACAGGCCGTAAACAGCGGCATTTCGACTATCAAGTCGGTATCTGCGGTTGCGGACCTCGGGCAGCCCGGCGTTTCGCTTAAAAATCTCGAAGAAATTTCTATTGAAGATCTCATCGGGCGACAGGCGGTCGAGGTTGATCGTGAAGAAATTCAATCGTTCCTTTCCGGCAGAGTTGTGCTCATCACCGGAGCGGGAGGCTCGATTGGTTCGGAACTAGTGACGCAGGTATGCGCTTTTCGCCCGCAAATGCTGGTTCTGCTTGATATCGATGAAACGGAATTGCATGCTCTTCAGCGTAAGCTCGAAAAGGACCACACAACGCAGGGCTTTTCCGTCCAGTATATTACCGGAGATGTGCGCGACCACCTGCGTATCAAAGAGGTATTCAGCAGGTTTCGTCCTGAAATAGTCTTTCATGCAGCAGCCTATAAACATGTTCCCATGATGGAGATGAATCCTCTGGAAGCGCTCAAAGTGAACGTTGTTGGCACAAACATACTGAGCCGGGCCGCAAAAGAGTTTGATGCGCGCACGTTTGTCATGATATCGACCGACAAGGCAGTCAGACCGACGAGCATCATGGGGGCGTCGAAGCGCCTTGCAGAGGAAATCTGCCGGGCTGAAAACGAAACAGGCGATACAGCCTTTCTCTCAGTGCGATTTGGAAACGTGCTCGGCAGCAGAGGCAGTGTGCTTCCGATTTTTATGGAGCAGCTGAAAAAGGGCGGTCCGCTTACGGTTACACACAAAGATATGCAGCGCTATTTTATGACTATCCCTGAGGCTGTATCGCTGGTGTTGCAGGCCTCAGTTGCAGGGAAGGGCGGCGAGGTGATGGTGCTTGACATGGGGGATCCGGTCAGGATTGTATCACTGGCTGAGGAGCTCGTCCGGATTCATGGACTCGAACCATATCGTGATATCGATATTATCTTTACCGGCATACGTCCCGGAGAAAAACTTTTTGAAGAGATTTTGACGGCAGAAGAAGGCATCAGCGCGAGCAGGCGTCATAAGATATTTGTTGCAAACAGCGGGAAGGGCCTGGCTTTAACCGACCTGCATCACGTTCTTGATGAGTGTGCGCGGCTGATTTCGAAGCCTTTTGCTTCATCATCAGAGGAACTTCATGCCGCAAAGACCTATCTTCGCAAATATATCAAGCATTATCAGCAGGACATCTCGTGATAAAGAGAACCTATTACCTGGAAACCTTCGGCTGTCAGATGAATGTTCATGACTCGGAAAAAATGGCCGGCATTCTTGAACATGAAGGATATACGCGAACTCTTGAGCCAAAACTTGCTGATTTGATTCTGTTCAACACCTGCAGTATTCGCGAAAAGGCTGAACAGAAATTTTACAGCAGGCTCGGGAGAATCAAAACGATTAAGGCTCGGAACCCTCTCGCAAAAATAGTGGTTGCCGGGTGCATCGCCCAGCAGGACGGAAAAAAACTGACTGCAAGGGCACCCTATGTCGATTTTGTGTTCGGGCCTGATAACCTCAAGTATATAAGAGATATCGCTGCGGAAGTAGCGAAGGAGCAATTTGTGCTCTCCGAAAACCCAGCTCTCACAGATGAAGCGCTTCCGTCGTTGCGCGAAGATGGCATAAGGGCTTGGGTAAATATTATGTATGGCTGTAATAATTTCTGCAGTTATTGTGTTGTGCCATATACTCGCGGACGCGAGCGGAGCAGGCCGAGTAGGGACATTCTCATGGAATTGCGAGATCTGGCAGGGAAGGGCTATAAAGAGGTGACCCTTCTGGGACAGAATGTAAACTCGTACAGAAGCGATTGCGATTTTCCTGAACTGCTAAGGCATGCAAACGACATTAAAGGGATTGAACGTATTCGTTTTGTGACGTCTCATCCGAAAGACCTCTCTTCAGGACTGATCCATGCGATAAAATGTCTTGATAAGGTCTGCGAACATATCCATCTGCCGCTCCAGTCGGGATCAACGCGGATACTGCAGCTCATGAATCGCAGATACACCTTTAATGAATACCGGGAAAAAGTAGAAATATTAAGAGAAAACATTCCAGACATCGCCATTACGTCAGACATTATTGCCGGATTTCCCCAAGAGAATGATCTCGATCATGAGGCCACACTTCAGGCGATTAGCAGCATAGGGTTTGACGGACTCTTTGCATTTAAGTATTCATCACGGCCTGGCACGAAGGCAGAAGCCATTTCCGGACATCTGGACGAATCTGAAAAATCAAAGCGACTGAACGACATTATAACTTTACAAAACAACATTACAGATAAGAAAAACAAGCAGTTGGAAGGAACAGTTCAGACTATACTTATAGATCGACCCGATGCAAAAATGAAGCCCGGACAGCTGACGGGAAGAACGACAACAAACAAAATCGTTCTAGTAAACAATGCCGCGTCAATTCCTCCCGGCACAATTCTTTCTGTGCGTATAGTACGGGCTCATCGCCACTCCCTGATCGGAGAGCGTATTTCTTCGAGATGAAAATAGCTGTTGTGACGATGGGGTGCCGCTCAAACCAGGCTGAAAGTGCTCAGATTGAAGCAGGCCTGCTTCGTCTTGGACATAGCCTTGCCAATGCATCTGAGCAAGCTGATATCTGCGTTTTAAACACCTGCACTGTAACTGCTAAGGCTGACGCTCAGTGCCGCCGGATGATACGCAAAGCGGTTAACGCCGGTCAGCGCGTCATTGTCACCGGCTGTTCAGCTGAAATGAACAGGGCAAGACTTCTACAGGTGTTCCCTGAAATTGAGCTGTTTGGAAATGATGATAAACAGAATATAATCAATGTTATCGGGCGATCTTCCAAGATATTACATGAAATTATAACGCCGCCGACTCGCCACCGTCCTGTGGTAAAAGTACAGGATGGTTGTGATAACTTTTGTTCATACTGCATTGTTCCATATGCGCGCGGCAGGTCGAGAAGCAGATCGATGCACGAAGTCGTCTCTGAAGTTGCAGAACTCGAGAGCATGGGGTTCAATGAAATAGTCCTGAGCGGCATACATCTAGGCATGTATGGACAAGATACCGGCGGCCATACAGATCTGCCGCAATTGCTGAAGGAGTTGCTTGTTAAAACAAAGATTCCGAGAATTCGCCTTAGTTCACTTGAGGTGAATGAAATTAACGATGAGTTTCTTGAAGTGCTTTCTGAGGAACGTATCTGTAACCATTTGCATTTGCCGTTGCAAAGTGGTCACGATGCGATACTAAAGGCTATGAATCGACGCTATACTTCTCGTGATTACGAGGCATGCTTACTTTCCATCAGGAATCGCAGTCCGGATATTTGCCTTGGGTCTGATGTCATTGTCGGCTTTCCCGGTGAAAACGATGCATCATTTAACGAGTCGGAATCGTTCATAGAGAGATTGCCTTTGTCCTATCTTCATGTATTTCCTTACTCGCGTAGAGAAGGTACGCCTGCGGCTAAAATGTCGGGTCAGATACAGGAAACCATAAAGAAGGAGCGATCTCAGAGACTCAGGCAGGCAGGAGCAGTGATGAGAAAAGACTTTATCCGGTCCCAGGCCGGGAAGATCGAGACAGCTCTAGTCGAATCAGTACGCCTTGGAGAGTGCTGCGCGACGACGGGAAATTATATCAAGGTTATATTTGAGTCGAGGGAACGTCTTATCAAGGGAAGCCTTGTTACAGTTAGGCTTGATGAGGGCTTCAGTGATTACTGTCGTGCACATGTTGCAAATGGACGATAACACATTCAGGTTGCTGTATTTTTTTAATGCCCACACATTAGACGTGTTTGATGCATCCGTTACTGCTCGGAGCTTTGCGCCGACAGCACACGGGTAAAGTAACAGCTTTTCAACATTTTCTGTTTACTTGAAGAGTCTGATAATGTATATTATGTTAAATAATAGAAGGTCATTGCAGATATGCGCATCGGGCATGCTATTATGTTAGGTACCTTTTATTTAGATTACGCTTCGGAGGCAATAAAGAAATGAAGTTTACTCAACTATTCATTCCAACCACTCGGGAAACACCGTCCGATGTTACTGCAGTCTGTCAGGCGCTCAGCCTGCGTGCTGGATATGTTCGGCAGCTTGCAGCCGGATTGTACATATTTCTCCCTCTCGGATGGAGAGTTCTGAATAAAATCAACAGAATCCTCAAAGAAGAGATGGAAAAGATTGGAGCGCAGGAGATATCGATGCCGATTCTCCATCCGGCAGAAATATGGCAGCAGACAGGTCGCTGGTTCTCTATCAAGGAGGAAATGTTCCGCCTCAAAGACAGAAATGGGCGCGACATGTGCCTCGGCATGACACATGAAGAAATTATGACCTGGGTTGCTGCAAAGGAGCTGCGTTCCTATCGCGACCTCCCTCAGATATGGTATCAGATCCAGACAAAGCTTCGGGACGAAGCCAGACCCCGCGGCGGCATTCTCCGCACCCGCGAGTTTATCATGAAGGACAGTTACAGTTTTGATGTTGATCAGGCGGGGTTGGATCGAAACTATCAGAAGCACGCGGAGGCATATCACAGGATTTTTCAGCGCTGCGGCCTTTTGTTTTATCAGGTTGAGTCGGATGCAGGCATGATGGGCGGTGCGATGTCTCATGAGTTCATGGCCCCTACCCCTGCCGGTGAAGATGAAATTGTTATTTGTAAATCATGTGGTTATATGGCTAACACTGAAGTAGCTTATTCACAGTTTGCTTCTTCCGGTGGGCATGAAATGCCGTTTGAAGAGGTACATACACCGGGAAAGAGAACGGTCAGGGAAGTATCTGAATTTCTTAATCTCACCCCCGCTTCTTTCCTGAAGAGCATCCTCGTGATTGCGGAGAGCGGTCCGGTACTGGCTCTTCTCAGGGGCGATTACGAACTTCATGAGAAAAAGCTCGCGAAGATTATCGGCTCGTTTCGACCAGCCAGCAGGGACGAAATTCTTCAGCATCTTCAGGTTGAGCCAGGGTTCATCGGACCGGTCGGTCATTCCGCTTTCAGAATTGTTGCCGACCCTTCGGTTCAAACTGGCACCTTCGTTTCGGGTGCAAATAAGGAAGATTACCACGTGACAGGCATTAAAGCAGACAAGCATTTTGCTGCAGAATGGCATGACATAAGAGGTGTGAAGCCGGGAGACACCTGCTCCTCATGTAATTCCTCATTGTTAATTGAAAAAGCCATTGAAATTGGAAATATATTTAAGCTTGGAACAAAGTATTCTGAACCGCTCCGGGCTGTGTATCTGGATAAGGAAGGCCAAGAGCAGCTCATGATTATGGGAAGTTACGGCATAGGTCCTGCACGTATCGCTGCCGCAGTTATTGAACAGAGTTATGATGCAGACGGAATAATCTGGCCGAAAAGCATTGCGCCGTTCGACATTGAAATTATCCCGCTCAATGTGATGGATGCACGCACTATGGAAGTGGCTGAGCATCTTCATCAGAACCTGTCTGCCATCTATAACAGCCTGTCGAAGAGGTCCTTTGAAGTTCTTATGGACGACCGGAATGAACGACCGGGCGTAAAGTTCAAGGACGCTGATCTGATTGGCATTCCGCTTCATGTTATCATAGGTGAGCGCGGACTGAAAGACAACCTTATTGAACTAAAGACCCGTCGGACAAAACAGGCGGTCAAGGTTCCTCTGGACCTGGCGGTAAGCGAGATATTTAAGGTTTATTACGAATCAGAGTGAAACACCCGAACTGCATCTCAGCGACCTTGCTCCGGGCTGGTTGCAAGGTTGACGCACTGACTGCTCTTTAAGAAAGGACATTGCGGATATGCCCATCAGGAAAGCCCGCATGGCTGATATCAAGGCGATTCAGGCACTGGTAAATGACTTCGCAAAGAGAGATCAAATGCTGCCCCGCTCGCTCAATGAATTATATGAAAGCGCACGAGACTTTATTGTCTACGAAGAAAAAGGCTCGCTTGTCGGCGTATGTGCCTTGCGGATAATGTGGGATGATCTTGGTGAGATACGTTCTCTTGCCGTCCGTCCGCAGCACCAAAAAAAGGGTATCGGCAAAAAACTGGTGAAGCGCTGCCTGAAAGAGGCTGGCGAACTCGGACTGAAAAGAGTATTTGCACTTACCTATCACCCGCTTTTCTTCAAAAAACTCGGGTTTCGCGATATCGACAAGGCAAAACTCCCGCAAAAGATCTGGAGCGACTGCATTAAATGCCACAAGTTTCCCGAATGCGACGAACACGGCGTGATTCTTTCTCTTTAGAAAAGAACCGCAATATCGGCGACTTCCCGTAAACGCTGAATGTGCTCTTTCAGAAGCTGTGTTGTTTCCTGTTCCGTCAGGTATTTTTCAATCTCCTCGCGAACCAGCCTGAACTCAACCCCGCCCAGTTTTTCACGATTTTCCCGGTAGTAACTGAGAATTGCATCCTCCTGCACAACAACTGAAGTCCGGATTTTCAGATCAATATATGTTGCGATAAGCTCGTCCGGAGTATCCCCTTCGATGCGCATATGACGGGCTTTTTCGAGCAGCAACTGAGCATGTATCATTGACTGAAGCGCTTCATTTTCTGTTAGCGCGGGAATGCTTTTTCTCATGGCAGCGTGTTTTTCACGCAACTCGGACAACGTGATGGCGGTATCGTTTACAGAAGCAACAACCCTGTCGATAATCTCGCCGTCTGCACAGGAGAGAAAAAAGAATAGTGTGCACAGAGTCGTCACTGTCATAACGAACAGAAAACGTCTAAAACGCATGACCAATGCTGAAATGCAGCGCCCCACGGCTCTCGCCCTCCTCTTTTTGCAGTTTTAGGCCGTAGTCAATCCGCACCGGTCCCACTGGCGTGTTGTAGCGGATCCCGAGACCAGTCGAATATTTCAGATCATTCAGCGAGAAATCGTTTGCTCTGCTCCATACATTCCCCCAGTCCAGAAACATGACAAGCCCCAACTCCTTCCAGATGCTGGTCCGGAATTCGAAATTTCCCATAAAATAGGCGTTCCCGCCGACGGGGTTCCGGTCCGCGTCTTTCGGTCCGAGCAGATCCTGTTGATACCCACGTACCGTTGTCCGGCCCCCGAGAAAAAAACGTTCCACAATCGGAAGGTCTTTTGTGCTGCGAAAGCCCCCAGCCGCCCCTCCCCGAAGCGAGAGCGCAGCAATAATGCGTTTATTCAGGCCGACATATAAGTTCGAAAAGAGGCTCAGTTTATTGAAACCGGTTTCAGAGAATAGCCAGGGGGCAGCTGACTTCCAGGTCGCTCCCAGAAGATAGCCGCTTTTTGGATCAACTGTATTATCACGCTTGTCGAAAGTCATGCTTGCGTGCAGGCTGCTGATAATGAGCGTTCCGGTATCTTCCTTTGATAAAACAATGCCAGGTTTCATATCATAGGTATGCACATTTGACAGCTCATAACCGGCCTCGCCCTTCAGTGCATCTGAAAAGCGCTTTTCGAAACCGACACTGAACCCATACCGGTCGGAACGGTAAAGAGTAGAATGATCAGCAGCATTCAGTTCTCTTTTCGTCTCGCCGATCAAAAGAGCCTTCAATGCAAGATCCCGCTCTCCGAAGACCCAAGGCTGATAGTAGGAAAGCGTTGACCGCTTCAGCAGCGAACTCACGTCGATGCGAAATGCAGCCTGGCTGTTCACCCCGCCTACATTTCGGTACCCGACATCAAAGAAACCCCTGAAGCGCTCATATTCGGCATACCCGAACCCGAACTCTACAGCCCCGGCAGGACTCTCCTGGACACGGTAAATAACGTCCCGGACGTCGCCTTCCAGAACATCTGTTTCAATGTCGATTGAAGAAAAAAGACCTGTCCTGCTGAGAGCAACCCTTTCATCAAGAAGCTTTTTCGGGTCGAACGAAGCCCCCTCAGTGTGAAGAAATTCCCGTCTTAGCACAATTTCTTTCGTCTTTTCATTCCCCACAATTACGCTCTTGCCAAAGCGGTTCAAGGCGCCTTCCCTTACAGTAAATGCAACGGAGGCTGAGTTTCCGGCAAGCTCGCGAATTGCCGCAACATCGACATTGCTGTATCCCTGACGCTGATACCACTCTGCCAACTGGATTTTCGCGTACGCGAGGGCGGCATCGCTGTATGCATCGCCTGGCTTCAGCGAGACAGCCTTCAGCGCTTCCTGATGCCGGAGAGGATCAACGCCGCTGAGCTTTACGCTTTCGACAGAGGTTACGAAGCCCTCCTCCATGGTGAACAGAAGGTCGACCCCCCCATCATCACGAGAAGCAGCGGTCGTCTGCACAACTGCAGAGAGATAGCCTGCATTGCGGTAATAGCGCTCCAGAGATTCACGATTCGGCTCAAGCATGTCGGGGTTAAATGGTTCTTTCACGACATAGGAAATCTGCTCCCGAAGCTTTTTTTCGGACAGGGCATTTCCGGAAAAACGTATTGATTTTACAAGCTGCTGTTCACCTTCCGCTATAAAATAAGTTAATACAGTCTGATCCGGCAACTGCTCAATGAGCGGAACTATCTGAGCTCCTGAATAGCCGGCTTCACGGTATCGCACATGCATCCTTGAGATGGATTCTTCAATCAGGTTGTCATCAAACCCGTTGACGACAAAAAAACTGGTTTCTCCCCTGAGGACCGCATTGCCCAATGCCCTATTCCCCGAAAAAGAGAGAGAAAGCCTGTGACCCGGAAGAACAGTAATGCTAAGAACGCCGTTTTCAAATCTCGAGCTAATCCGGGACTGAACGATGCCTTGTTTTTCCATGCGCGCTTTTGTTTTGGCAAGCGCCTGCTCAAGAACTGCAGCATCATATACATCTCCTTCTGATAAGCCCAAATGCAGCGGCAGATGGTTCTCCGGATCCTCGACGACTATTTTTGAGACAAGCTCAGGCGATCCTTCGGATATCGTTATAAACAAAGCAATTTCATTTGCCCGCTCTTCGACGTCATAACGGGCTTGCGCATTTCTGTATCCCCGACGGTTCAACTCTTTCAGAATTAACGCTATGCCCGCTTCCGTGCGTGAAGGACGAAAAAGCTCCCCCCGCCGCAGACCCATCCAGGTTATCAGCTCTGTGTCAGAATAACGCCGGTTTCCGGCAAAACGAATACTTCCAATCTTTTTCCGCTCCAGCACGATGACTTTCAACGAAAGAGGTATTTCTTGGACCCGTTCGATGCGAATATCATCGAAAAGACCCTTCAGAAACGCACGCTTAATGCCAAAACGGAGTTTTGCCGCATTGAATGCTTGACCTTCTCTGATGTCCAGCAGCCGGAGCAGTTCTTCCTTCCCTGTTGCACTCAGACCTTCAACCGTTACGGAATGAATGACCGGCGGCTTTTCCGCAGAATAGGCGACAGAAGCCCCTCCGATAGCGAGCAGAGCTGCAAAAGCAAAAAAAAGAATCATGCACAGTGCCCGTTTCATGCAGGTTGCCTCATTTATTTGAACTCGAACCTGAATTTTATATCTCCGCCAATGCCGCCTTTTTCGTCGCGCTGCCCAACCAGTGACATATGTTTTCCAAGCAGATACTCCAGTTTCCAGACCTGCTCCTCTCCTGTACCTGCAGCCGCGCTGTAAGTGACGACCAGTTTGTCATCAAGCAGTCTCTTTTGCGCTGATACGCGGGGGGTCATTGTCCCTGTTGTTCGCGATACTACCGGCTCTACGACAATACGGTCGATGCCGGTAACGGTCCTGATGCGCTCTTCAATGGTACTTTGCAATTGCCCGGCAAGAAATGACGTTGCCCCCCCGGCGCCAAGCGTAGCGGAGGATTCCTTGCCGCCCTGCCCCGTCTGGCCGAAAGCGAGCAGGCTGAATATGTCATTTTCGCTTAAAGGTGGGTCAGACGAGAGCGCAAGAGAAAACTGATCAAGGTAGCCGTCGAGATGCAGTCTGACCTGGTAGTTGCTGACACGGGACGAGGCAAGAACCGAAAAATAGGGCCGGTTCTTTGCAGGGTCCGCAAAATCGAGGTTTGCGCGCTGTATTCTGAATTCATTTCCACGAAAGAACGCGAGCCCATGCGTTGCCTCAACACGGCCAAGAAGAACCGGCTGGGCGACTGATCCGCGCAGATAGGCGTCCAGAAGAAGAGTCGCGCGGGCCATGTTATTGTCAACGGAAAGATTCTCTCCCGACAGCTTGATGTTAAGCAGAGCCCGCTCAATCGCCGAAAGTTCGCGGTTTGGAACATCGCGCGGCTTTGTTTTCAGAAGGAGCCCGATCAGGTCAATTCGTTCGGTATAGCTTGCCCGCCGTATCCGGACATCTCCGGTGATATGTTGTTTCTCGGGCGTCCCCTGATAAATCAGATCGCTGTCCAGATTGACGACAAGACGCTGCGGTGATGCGAATGTCGCTCCGGCAAGTCTGGTTTCAACAAAAAACCTGTCCAGTCCGAAGCCCCTGAGAGTTGCTGAGCCTGAAGCGGTAAGGTGCCCGCCGGACAGTTTGCCAGAGGCATTCTTCAGTATGATTTTGTCCTCGTCGAAATATGCATAGCCGTTGACATCCGTAATCCTGTGAGGAATGCCGACCGCGCCGAATGTGGCATTCTTCATCTCAATGCCGCCGCTGACTCTTGGAGAATCCCAAGTGCCGCTGACTGTCATAACAAAACTGCTGTTGCCCTTTGCGGCGTCAAGTTCGCGGAAAACAAACCTGAGCGGTCCGAGAGAAGAAGTCCCTTCGGCATAGAAATCAAGATGCTTGCCAAGCAGAGCGGTGCCGCGAACACTGAACTCCGCAAGATCTCCTCGCAGCGTCATCGGCGATACAGCGAGATGTCGGTCTTTCAGCGTCGCATGTACCGGAGCAGTGTTGACCAGACTCGTGCCGAATGCATACAGCAGGGCTTTGTCGAGCAACAGCCTTCCGTCCATCGAGTTTTTGGTTCCGGCTGCCTCAAGGCGACCTTTCAGATTTACAATCAAATCATCAGGAGTTCCTCTGAAAAAACTCGTAAGAAGAAAATCGGCACGTGCAGAGTTCAGATCAAGAACGGCTCGCCACGGATAGGGGTCTGCAAGAGAAACCTCCCCTTCAAGAAGCGCCCGGTTGTCGATGAGCTTTGCAGAGACGGCAAGCGATTTGTTCTGAAGCGCTCCCGAAAAAATCCCCCTCCCGAGAGACTGCCCGCGCACGGCGGTAGTGAACAGGGTTCCCTTCAGCAATACTGACGGGTTATCGAAGCTTCCGCTACCGGAGGCATCCACCGAAGAAAGCATTACTGTCTTTAAGTTTTTATTCCGCAGAGCAGTGCGTTGAGCAGTAGGGAGCAGTTCAATCAGATTCAATTGCGACCCGGTCGCTGAAAATGCGTAGGTGCCGTCAAATGAAACACTCCCCTCCCCCCGAACATCCGAGAGGCCGTCTTTCAGGTGGAATGCAGAAAGTGAAAAGCGATTCCTTTCATACACAAAGGCAGCTTCGGCTTCGGCAACAGAAAAATACGGATCAAACGCAAAGCGGGAGGCAGACAGGTTGCCCTTCAACCGCAAGGTGCGCGGCAATCCCGACACTGTAAACCGCGTATCCATGGTGCCGCCAAAGGCTGGCACATGCCGAAAAGCGCCGGCAACGTTGCTCACGCCGAGATTCTTGCCTGAAACGGTCAGAGCGTAGTCCGGATTTCTGATATCAAAAAGGTGTTTCGCATTGCGAAACACCACCGTTCCGGCTGCTTTTATTGTTTCATCTCCCCGTTTCGTAGACAGTTCATGGAGTGTCAGCACATTCTTTTGATACCGAACCGAACCGCTGAACTGGTCGATTGGGTAGACGACGGTATGCAGGAAATCGGGTATCTCCGGGCCGGTCGTAACAAAGGCGTCGTTCTGCCCTCTGAATCTGACGGAGAGCACCGGGTTATCCAGATCGCCTGACAGCGTCGTTTCAAACGATGCGGGCCCGGAAAGAGAGGTGAAATACGGAGCAAAGAAATCACGAAGATTCCCTGTCGATCCATGTGCCGCAAACTCGATTTTTTTCTTTTCGAGATCAACAGTGCCTGCTGTCGAAGCCCTGGATTCAGCAGTAGACACATGCATTTCCGGGAATGTGATCGATTGCCCCCTCATCGAAAAGGCGCCGGAAACAGCACGGACCCGGCCGAGAATATCCTTGCCTTCATGAACACTGCGGAAGTCGAATTTTCCGTCAGGCTGGAACAGGCGTCCAGATGTTATCAACTCCCCCGACACTTTTCCCGGAGCAATGCCCGGATCCCATCGAATAAGTTGGAAAACGCCGGAACTGTCGACATCATGTGCATGGACCGCCAGCCGGAAAGTATGCACTACCGGCAACATTATCGTCGCTTCCGCCGTGGCCGTGCCGCCGTACAATTCGGCGACCCCTTTTGTAAAATGCATTTCCCCGCGGGCATAGGAAACTCCGCACTTAATCGATTCTGCTTCAACATCAAACAGATTTCCCTTTTTGAGTTCAGCCAGTCCGCTTCCGCGCAGGTCGGAAAGAGGCCCGGTCACGGTTCCTTCGGCATGAAGCCATCCGCGCAGCTTTTCCTTAACCTTGAGCAGTTCCATGAGCGTTTCAAGAAAGAAGTCCCCGCGAACTTTGAGATCCAGAACTATACGATCCAAAAGCGTTTTGCCTTCCATGAGCGCCACCTTGCCGCTGACATTCAGAAGACCGTCGCCGCTCCGTTTCAGGCCAAAAGAGTGTTTAATCGTATCAAGAGCAAGGCTGATTTCCGTCGACAAGGAAGCTGCCTGTTTTAGCGTATCGACCAAGCCTTCTGCTGTGATGTCGCTTTTTCCGGAAACAAGACGAATTTTTTTTATATCGAGCGTATTGTCCTTGAGGGTAAAAATGGTTTCGAGCGAAGACTGAAATGAAGAGGAATTCTGCAGGCGGGCCACAAGCTTGTCTGCCGTTATACGAAAACGGGGAGTCTTTCCGAGCATGATATCGGCATGCAGACCGCTCGCTGCAAATTCAGCCCCTCCCGACTGATGCTGAAGCTCCGCATTGTCAATCAGCACAGACTGAATGACGAGCTTGAACGGGAATTTGCTCTCCTGCTGCAGGTAGGCGGTAATGTGCTTCACCGTTGCTTCAACCTGCTGATCATCGGCATATACCTGAGCTCTTTGTATCGAGAGACGCTTGATGACAATCTGCTTATCCAGAAAACCGGTCAGGCTTATGTAGCCTTTTACACGCTCAGCGGTCAAAACCTTGGTGCCGGCCTCGTCAAATGCCTTTAACTCTTTTATCTCAATAAAAAAAGGCACGAGATTGATGTATATCTTATGAGCGACAAACTTTTTGCCGGTTGCCGCCTCAAGCTCGGGCAGTATAAGCTTCTTGAGTTCATTCGAGATATTGGGACCGCGCAGCACATAGAAGATGATCGCCAGAAAAACTGCGAGAACCGCATAATAGAGGAGCTTCTTTTTGTTCGGAATCTTCATGCTCTCAATCCTGATGAGCCGACAGCTCAGATTGCCAGAGTGCAGCAAGCAAACTGCAAATGAGCTGCGGCGGCAGTTTCCTCCCGTCATAGTGCAGGTAAAAGACATCCTCAGCCATGTCGTCATCGGTGTTGATTACGGCTGATGCGATATCCAGATTCATAGTACTTAATATATTCGTAATATCATACAACAAGCCGATGCGGTCTGGAAAATGCACCTCGAGAATCGTAAATATTTCGGAACCCTCGTTATCGACCTCGGCGAAGACCTCAAAGCGGCGGGCAACGAGGTCTGCTGAACTCCGGTGCGAAGTGAGCATAAGAGAACGACATGCTAGTATTCCTTCATGCAGGTCATGCTCAAGCCGACCGATAAGACCTTCCCAGTGAAGCTCAGACCAGTTGGAAATAATAATCTTGCGGACGGCCAGACCCTCAGTCGATGTGTAAAGGCGGGCTCTGGCTATATTCAGCCCACGGCAGGACAGAATGCCGACTATCTTCGAAAAAAGCCGCGTCATTTGAAAGCTGACAACCGTTAGTTCCATCGTCCCGTCGGGACGACCTGAAAAACTGCTCACAAGTCGCTCCCGCCGCGCGCGCACGCTCAGCACATAATCATTCCGAATTGCATCGGCAGCCTGCAGTAGGATATATCGTTCCGGCATGGTATTCAGAAAGGCAAGAACTTCCGGTTCCTCTATCCTCGGAATGTCATTATGCACTCCCTGCAGCATATCCTTGGTGCGCTTGTAGACTTCCTGAAACAAATACGCCTTCCACTCTGACCAAAAGCCGGGCTTCACAGCAGACATGTCGGCATAGGTCATCAGGTAGAGCGCATTCAGATTGTCCTCTGTACCGACGAGTTCAGCGAGCTGCCTGATAGTTTCGGGCGATTCCGGATCCCGACGAAGGGTTAGTTGGGAAAAATAGATATGGTTTTTGACCAGAAAAGCAATTCTGCTTCCATCGTCTGCGCCGATTGAAAAGCGCTCAATAATCCCTTTCAGCATGCGGTATCCGATACCTTCGTGGCGACGGGAGATTCCTTTTCCAATATCATGCACAAGAAGAGCGAAAAAAAAGAGCTCCGGTTTAATAGTCATAAAGAGCTCGCGTAAATCCGAAAGACGCTTTTCGTTGCTCAGGCGGACAGCCTCGGCATTCCGCACTGCCATTAAGGTATGTTCATCGACCGTATAACGGTGATACATTTCGAAAATCACAAGGTTTCGCAACCGTCCAAACTCAGGTAGTATCTTCTCGAAAAGACGAATCCGGTGCATTGCCGCAAGAGTCTCGTAAACGCGTCCGCTTTTCAGAATGCTCCAGAAGTGATTCAGTGCGTTTCGGGAGTGAACAGCGGGCGGCTTTGTATGCATCGCAGACCGTCTTATCTGTTCGATGAGATTATGGCTCAGGTTTTTCCCGGTCATCGCATAAAATTGGAACGCCTCAAGCATCATTTCCAGCGATAGAGACGGAACCTGTTGTCTCACAATTATTTCCTCTCTTGCGAGAGCGAAGTTTTCACTCAGTCTCCTGATAGTAAAGGTGAAAGGTACCTGAAAGTATTTCGTGCTGCAGAGATGCATCGCCCCGTTCAGGACTTCAGCAATCACCTGGGCCTTCCGGTAATAAACACGGAGCAGAAGTTCTGCCGCAAGGTAGTCGCGGGTGTCACGGAATCCGAGCAGGCCTGCTACGCTGCCCTGCACTTCAAATGAAAGGACCTCGTTCTTTCGTCTCGATACGCAGTGAAGTGCGGAACGGATGCGGAGAAGCCAGGCAAAAGCGTCTAAGAATTCCCGGTCGTTCCGGTGCGGGAAAAGACGCGAATATTCGCGAAAGAGATCGACGGAAAGAGTCGAACGCACCAGCCATGACGCTGAATGCACGTCCCGTAAGGCGCCCCGCCCTTCCTTTACGTTCGGCTCGAGCAGGTAGACAGAGTTACCGTATTTGTTATGACGGCGATCAATTTCCCTGAGCAACTCTCCGAGAAACTTCCGCTTGTCGTTATAAAGAACTCGCGATTGGACATCCTGCCGGAAACGCTCATAGACAACAGCGTCTCCGGCAACCAGGCGGACATGAAACAGCGATGTGCGAATCTGGAGGTCCTTCAGCGCATCGTCAGCACATGTCTTGAGATCCCGAAACGCATGACTAATCTGGATACCGTGATCCCACAGGGAGTACAGGACTTTCTCTGCGGCCTCCCGCGACTTACGGTCGTCCCGCATGCACAGAAGCAGTATGTCTACGTCAGAGAAAGCGGCCTGTTCGCGCCTCCCGTACCCTCCGACTGCGAGCAGGGCAAGGCCAGGCGTGTCAGTTCCGAGCGTTTCGCAATAGCGCTGATGCACAATCTGATCGACATGATCGCTTAAAGACGCAGCTATCAGGCGTCCGTCAGCAAAACGGGAGAGGATGGTTTCAGCAACCGAGCAGAGATTATTATTAATAGTATCTTTCATTTTCAAGCAGTTTCGTTGAGTTTGCCGCCTGCCATCAGTGTATCGACGATCGGGCTGCTTTCTGCTATAATAAACATTCTAAAACGTTATGAAGGTCGATATCCAGCCATTTCTCGAACGGTATCGCGATACCGAAGGCAACATCATCACTCTGCTCCAGGATATTCAGCAGAAATGCGGGTATATTCCGGAACAGGCGGTGTTTGATCTTGCCGACGCCCTCGATATTCCGGCGAGCCAATTTTTCGGGGTGGCAACGTTTTATACACAGTTTCACCTCGCCCCGCGGGGAGAAAATATCGTAACAGCCTGCTGCGGAACAGCCTGTCATGTCAGGGGAGCTGAGCGTCTCATCCGTGCGGCAGAGCGTGAACTCGGCGTAACTGAAGCTGAACCGACCTCGGCTGACGGCAAATTTACCCTTGAACGAGTTGCCTGTCTCGGAACCTGCAGCCTGGCTCCGGTCGTCCTCCTCAATGGGTCGGTCAATGCCAAGCTCTCACCTGACAAGCTTCGCAAAGCCATCGCCCGGCTGAAGGAAATGAACAATGTCTAATCTGATTGTTCGTGTCTGCATGGGAACCGGAGGAATCGCCGCAGGAGGAGTCGTTGTGCTCGAAGCCTTCAGTTCTGAACTCGCCGCTGCACAGATATCTGCGACAGTCGAAAAGAAATGTACTGTGCATAAAGTCGGCTGCCGCGGTTTGTGCGCAAAGGATGTCCTTGTCGACGTCATCATCGACGGGGTGAAAACCACCTATGAACACATAAATCCTGCGATGGTTCAACGAATAGTCACAGAGCATCTCGTCGGCGGAACAGCTGTTGCAGAGTGGGCGGTAAAAGACGATTACACGGCTTTCCACAGCAAACAGGTCAAGGTTGTGCTTGCCGACTGCGGCGTGGTCGATCCTGAATCGATTGATTCATATATTGAGGCTGGCGGATATCAGGCAATAAAAAAGGTGTTGTCCAGTCTTACTCCGGAAGAGACCGCGCTGGAAATTAAAAAATCCGGCCTGAGAGGTCGCGGCGGCGCCGGATTCCCGACCGGCGTGAAGTGGGAAACATGCCGAACCGTTCTTTCCGACACAAAATATATTATCTGTAATGCCGACGAAGGGGATCCAGGTGCATTCATGGACCGGGCAGCACTCGAAGGTAATCCGCACGCAGTGCTGGAAGGCATGATTATCGGCGCATATGCAATAGGAGCGCATATCGGGTATGTTTATGTTCGGGCTGAATACCCGCTGGCGGTCGAACGTCTTACTATCGCCATCAGGCAGGCAACTGATCGGGGATATCTCGGGGAAAACATTCTCGAAACCGGCTTTACTTTCAATGTGCGCATCAAACTCGGAGCTGGAGCCTTTGTCTGCGGAGAAGAGACGGCGCTGATTGCTTCAATTGAAGGCGAACGCGGCATGCCGCGTCCGAAACCGCCGTTCCCGGTCTTTAAAGGCCTCTGGGGCAAGCCGACCGTCATAAATAATGTTGAGACGCTTGCCAATATTCCGCACATTATACAAAACGGAGCCGCATGGTTTTCATCGTACGGAACCGAAAAGTCACGCGGCACCAAAGTGTTTTCGCTCACGGGAAAGGTAAGGAACACCGGTCTGATTGAAGTGCCGATGGGCATTACGCTCCGCGAGATTATTCATGAAATAGGCGGCGGCATCGAACATGGCAGGCAGTGCAAGGCGGTGCAGGCAGGCGGCCCTTCAGGTGGTTGTATTCCGGCTTCGATGTTCGACCTGAGTGTTGATTATGAATCGCTCAGCAAAGCAGGAGCTATTATAGGGTCGGGCGGCATGATTGTTCTGGATGAAGATGACTGCATGGTGAGCATGGCGAAGTACTTTCTGCAGTTCACGCAGACCGAATCGTGCGGGAAGTGTGTTCCCTGCAGAGTCGGAACCAAGAGGATGCTCGAAATCATGGAGCGGATTGTGTGCGGTGACGGCTGTGAAGGCGACCTGGACCATCTCATGAAGCTCGGAAATGATATCCGCCAGACCTCTCTCTGCGGTCTTGGCATGACGGCTCCAAATCCTGTTCTTAGTACAATCAGGTACTTCCGTGATGAATACGAGGCACATATACGCGATAAAAAATGTCCGTCACATGTCTGCAAGGACCTTGTGACCTTTTCGATTCTTACCGAACCCTGCAACGGTTGCGGGGCCTGTCTTCGCGCATGTCCGGCCAATGCCGTCACCGGCGAACGGAAAAAGCTCCATAGCATCGACCAGACGCGGTGCGTGAGGTGCGGAGCCTGTTTTGATGCGTGCAAATTCAAGGCGGTTGCGAAAATATGATAACCCTCAGCATTGACAATGCTTCCATCACCGTCCCCCCCGGCACGACCGTGCTTCAGGCTGCCCGCCGGCTGAATATCAGGATACCGACGCTCTGCCATCATCCCAAACTCACTCCGTCCGGCGGATGCAGGCTCTGTATAGTTCGGATTGAAGGGGTGCCGCGACCCGTCTCCTCATGCACAACCCCGGTGTCCGAGGGGATGGTCGTCACGACAGCTTCGCCTGAAATCGAAGCGCTCCGGAAAACCGTTCTTGAGCTGATTCTCTCTGACCATCCAAATGACTGCATGACCTGTGAAGGTGCCGGCTCATGTGACCTCCAGAACTTTGCATACGACTTCGGCATTCGCCAAAATCCGCATGCCGGAGAAAGAAGAAAATATGAGAAACAGGACGGCAATCCCTTTGTCAAGCGCGAGATGGAAAAGTGCATTCTCTGCGGAAGATGTGTAAAGGTCTGCACCGAAGTTCAGGGAGTCGGTGCTATCAATTTCACCTATCGCGGATTCAAATCGAAGATCTGCCCTCCGTTTGAGCGCGATCTTGACTGTGAGTTTTGCGGTCAGTGCATCACGGTCTGTCCGACCGGAGCGCTTACCGGCAAAGCATCGGCTGGAAACGGCCGCACCATCGATGTGCTCGCAGTTCGTTCTGTCTGCGGCTATTGCGGGGTGGGATGTGAAATTACGTTTCATGTCGCGAACAATCGGATCGTCAGGATAACGTCACCGTCCGACTCGTGGAATGACGGCTGGCTCTGCGTCAAGGGAATGTTTGGCTATGGATTTGTCGAAAGCCCGGAACGCCTCACGCTGCCGCTTGTCCGCAAAAATGGTGAGTTGCAGGAAACGTCCTGGGATGAGGCGCTCTCGGTCGTCGCCGGGCGGCTTCGCGACATCAAGCAACGTTTCGGAGCCGACTCGATTGCCGGACTCGCTTCAGCGCGATGCACCACAGAAGAAAACTATGTGTTTCAGAAATTCATGCGCGCGGCAATCGGCACAAACAATGTAGACCACTGCGCGCGTCTCTGTCACGCGCCGTCAGTGGCAGGACTGGACGCCGTTTTCGGCTCAGGAGCGATGACAAACAGCATCGCGGAGATTCCGGGAATGGACATGCTGTTCATTATCGGATCCAACACTAAGGAAACCCACCCGGTCGTTGCCAACCGGATGATTGAGGCGCGACGCAACGGCGCTAAAATCGTGATTGCCGACCCCAGGCGCGTTCCGATGGTTCGCTTTGCCGACCTTCATTTGCAGCTGAAGCCAGGAACTGATGCAGTACTTTTGAACAGCATTGCACATGTCATTCTGAAAGAGCAACTCTTTGATGCCGGGTTCATCGGCGAACGCACCGAAGGATTTGAGCGATTTCGCACATCGGTCGAAGCCTTCACCCCTGACGTGGTTGCTGGCATCACGGGAGTTCCCGCGGCATCAATCATCGCAGCAGCCCGACTGTACGGCAGTTCGCGCAAATCCGGAATTTTCTACACCATGGGGATTACCCAGCATTCAAACGGCACCGACAACGTCTTGGCTATCGCCAACCTTGCACTTCTGACGGGCAATATCGGCAGGCCATATGCCGGCATCAATCCACTTCGCGGCCAGAATAATGTGCAGGGCTCATCAGATGCAGGCGCATTGCCGGACGTCTTCCCCGGGTATCAAAGCGTGAAGGCTCCCAGAATCAGGGAGAAATTCGAACAAGCATGGGGCGTTCCTCTTTCAGCCCGTCCCGGACTGACCTTGACGGAAATGATGCCTGCCGCGATCAAGGGCGAACTCAAGGCGCTGTATATTATGGGTGAGAATCCTGTTATCTCCGACCCGAATGCATCGCATACCGTCCAAGGCTTGCATGCGCTGGAATTTCTGGTTGTTCAGGATATTTTTCTGACTGAGACGGCAAGGATTGCAGATGTTGTCCTGCCTGCGGCCTGTTTTGCGGAAAAAAACGGCACCTTTACAAATACAGAGCGCAAGGTGCAGCTCATCCGTCAGGCGGTTTATGCTCCTGGTTCGGCACGAAGCGACCTCGAGATTCTTATCGATCTTTCTAGGCATCTTGGCTTTGATATGCGTGCTGATTCTTCGGAATCCGTCTTTGCGGAATTCGCTTCCCTCTGGCCGGCACTTGGCGGAATTACCTATCATCGGCTTGAAAAGGGAGGGCTTCAATGGCCCTGCCCTGACCTTCAGCACCCCGGCACCCAATATCTTTATGCTCGGGGCTTTCCTTGCGGGAAAGCAGAATTTTCTGCGGCTAGTCAGACTCATGCGGCCGAGGAGCCTGATGAAGCATTCCCGTTTATTCTTACAACCGGGCGAAACCTGTTTCAGTACCATACCGGCAGCATGACAAGGCGGGTCCAACCCATCGAGCTTCGGGCTGGATCCCCCTATGCTGAAATCAATGCCGTGGATGCCGCCCGCCTCGGCATCAGCAACGGGGAACCGGTGACGGTGTCCTCACGCAGAGGACAGATTGAAATCGCGGCACGGATATCGCCGGGCATTGCAGAAGGGGTTGTTTTCATCCCGATGCACTACCGCGAGGCAACGGTGAATCTGCTGACCAGCTGCGCTCTTGATCGCTCAACGAAAACCCCTTCATTCAAGACCTGTGCGGTGAGCATCAGGCATGCGGGAGCAGTGAATACCCATCATAAAAACTCAGACCTTATATGATGCATTGGCGGCGGAAACATGCTTTTGCATATATATTTCTTCTAACTGCCGCGTTCTGATTACTTCATTTGGAGGATATATGCCGCTTGATCCGATAAACAACGCCGACTGGCAGATTGCGGAAGCTGCTGAAAGAAACATGAAAACAGTCTATCAGCTGGGAGAACAGCTTGGACTTGAACACCGTGAGCTTCTGCCGCATGGCCACCATATCGCCAAAATAGACTTCAAGTCCGTGCTTGAGCGCCTCGGTTCGAGGCAGAACGGAAAGTATGTCGATGTAACAGCAATTACCCCGACGCCGCTGGGCGAGGGAAAATCGACCACGACAATCGGCCTGACGCAGGGCCTCGGCAAGCGCGGCAAAAACGTTATTGCCACTATCCGCCAGCCTTCAGGCGGTCCTACCATGAATATCAAGGGATCCGCGGCAGGCGGCGGGCTTTCGCAATGCATACCGCTCACGCCGTTTTCGCTCGGCCTCACGGGCGACATCAATGCAATTATGAATGCACATAATCTTGCGATGGTCGCCCTGACCTCGCGGATGCAGCATGAATATAACTACAATAATGAACAGCTCGCAAAGCGCAACCTGAAGCGCCTGGACATTGACGCCCGCAACGTGCAGATGAAGTGGATCATCGACTTCTGTGCGCAGTCTCTCCGCGATATCGTTATCGGAATCGGCGGAAAGAGCGACGGTTTCATGATGGGGTCGGGTTTTGCGATTGCGGTTTCATCGGAAGTCATGGCAATTCTTTCGGTGGCAAACGATCTGAAAGACATGCGGGAACGAATGGGCAAGATAGTCGTTGCATACGATCGCAGCGGCAGCCCGGTTACCACCGAAGACCTTGAAGTAGCCGGTGCCATGACCGCATGGATGGTCGAAGCGCTTAATCCGAATCTGATGCAGACAATTGAAGGCCAGCCGGTCTTTGTGCACGCCGGACCGTTTGCCAACATAGCCATCGGTCAGTCCTCCATCATCGCCGACCGCATTGCGCTGAAGCTGAGCGATTATGTGGTTACTGAATCAGGTTTCGGAGCCGACATCGGTTTTGAAAAATTCTGGAATCTGAAGTGCCGCTTCTCCGGACTTGTGCCGAACGCCGCGGTCATTGTCGCCACCATTCGGGCGCTTAAGTGCCACGGCGGCGCGCCTTTACCGGTGCCGGGCAAGCCGATGCCGCAAGAGTACGGTTCCGAAAATATTGCGTGGGTCGAACATGGATGCGCAAACCTTGTCCATCACATCCAGACCGTGAAAAAAGCCGGTATCAATCCTGTTGTGTGCATCAATGCTTTCTCCACCGACACAGAAAACGAGATCAGTGCCGCAAAGCGCATCGCAGAGTTCGCAGGAGCGCGCGTTGCAATCTCGAAGCATTGGCTTATGGGTGGCGACGGCGCAACAGATCTCGCTGATGCCGTTATCGATGCCTGCAGCGAACCGGGCCGCTTCCGGTATCTGTACGAACTGGCCATGCCGCTCCGCACCCGTATTGAATTAATGGCAAAAGAAGTGTACGGTGCAGACGGGGTTGATTACAACGACGAATCCATTGCCAAGGCAAAGCAGATCGAAAACGACCCGGAGTTGTCCAGGCTCGGAACCTGCATGGTGAAGACGCATCTCAGCCTGTCGGACAACCCCAACATCAAAGGTGTGCCCAAAGGCTGGAGACTAAACATCAGGGACATCCTGACATATAACGGTGCCGGCTTTGTTGTTCCTGTGGCCGGAGCAATCAAGCTCATGCCCGGAACAGCGTCAGACCCCGCCTATCGCAGAGTTGATGTAGATGTGGAAACCGGGAGGGTGAAGGGGTTGTTTTAACCGGACAAACAGTACTCATAACTCTCTGATGGTGCTCTTACAGCCACCCCACCCGCTTTTCGGAAATGAGTTCCCGCTCGCGGTGAAGAACGTACGCGGTTATGATACCGAGAACCCGCTCATCTATATCGAAAAACTTCACCGCAACGCCGGAATGATTCGGATAGTTCTCAACGCGGACGACCTCTCCATAGGCCAGGATAATATCCGCCTGTACCTGTTCAAGAAAGAGTTTTATTTCGAGGATATCGCCGAGTTGATAGCGTTCGTACGCTTCAAAAAAAACACCTCTCCCGCTGAGATTCACCTTCTTGACCTTCAGTTCATGCCAGGTAGCAAGATCAGCTTCCGAAAGCAGTCGTGATTGTAAGTGGGCCGTCTCGACAGCAGGGTCTAGACGCCGGACTGATGCGGGCACGTATCCGAAAACCCGGAAAAAATCCCTGCGGTTCTTGTCGTCTCTTGTCATCGGCAACCCTCACCCTGCTTCTTAAAGTTCTTTAGACTGAACGCCAGGCACGATGTCCCGGATATGCGCACAACATCCTGGGCAGGCATGTCCGGCGATTCAAATCCCAGCGCCTTGCAGCCATAAGGCCGCTGTTGCCTGTGCGTTATGTAAAAATGACCGCATTGATAACAGTCCGGCTCGCATCGCATGTTTACAATCTATCATTTGCGCATATAGGAGTGTCAAGGCACTGAAAGTGGCTGGAAAGGAAAGAGCAGCATAGGTTACATTAAAAGTTATCGATTGCGAGGAGGTTAATGATACTGTGCAGAATGCGATTATTGTAAGCGGCGCGCGCGAACACAATCTGAAGAACATAACAGTCGTCATCCCCCGCGACCGGATCACCGTTATTACCGGTCCTTCAGGCTCCGGAAAGTCGTCGCTTGCAGTGGACACCATTTATGCCGAAGGACAGCGACGCTATGTGGAAAGCCTGTCCGCATATGCGCGCCAGTTTCTTGATCAGATGCAGAAGCCGGAGGTCGATGCTATTGAAGGGCTGTCTCCTTCAATAGCGATAGATCAGAAAACAATCAGCAGAAGTCCACGTTCGACCGTTGGAACCATTACAGAAATCTATGATTACATGAGGGTACTGTATACTCGAATCGGCACCCCCTACTGTTATCAATGCGGCGTCGGTATATCCTCCCAGGATATTCAGAATATTATTCAATCGGTCATGCATCTGCCGCCCGGAACAAAAATTCAGGTGCTCTCACCCATTGTCCGCGAACGCAAGGGGGAGTATAAAAAAGAACTGCAGAAAATGCGCAATGAAGGGTTTGTTCGGGCAAGAATCAACGGAGTCATGGTTGACCTCACGCAGGACATTCCGCTGAAAAAACAGACGCGACATACCATAGAGATTGTGATTGACCGATTCATCATCAAGCACTCGATAGAAAAGGCGCTTCGCCACGCCATAGATGCAGCGCTCAGACATGCGGAGACCGTCGTCATAAATATAATTGATGAAGCCAGAGATATCCTGTTCAGCAAAAAGTCCGCATGCCCGCAGTGCGGCATAAGTTATCCTGAGCTTGACCCGCGCCTCTTTTCTTTCAACAGTAAATACGGCGCATGTCCTGCTTGCAGGGGATTGGGAGTGCAGATTGAACTGCCGGGTGACGGTATCGACTTTCTGCAGGATACCTTTGAAGGACATGACTATGAGAACTTGAAGATCTGTCCTGCATGCCAGGGGCAACGCCTGCGAAGAGAAGCCCTGAATGTCACAATAGCGAATACCGGCATCGGCGATTTTTCGCGCATGTCCGTCGCCGAAGCGAAATCCTTCATAGAGTCTCTTGAGCTCTCTGTTCGGGAACTCGCCATCGGGCGGCGCATTCTCAAGGAGGTGAAGGACAGGCTCTCCTTCCTGCAAAAGGTCGGACTTGAATACCTCACGATCAATCGCCCTTCTCTCACACTTTCAGGCGGCGAGGCGCAGCGTATCCGTCTGGCAACTCAGCTCGGCTCCTCGCTGACCGGTGTGCTCTATGTACTTGATGAGCCGAGCATTGGGCTCCATCATCGAGACTGCGCCCGCCTCAATGAAAGTCTTGCAGATATTCGCGATGCCGGAAATACCGTCATCATCGTCGAACACGATGAAGATACGATTCTGGCTTCTGACCATGTCATCGACATGGGTCCTGGAGCCGGGAAAAATGGGGGGTGGATCGTTGCGGAAGGCACTCCCGAAGAATTGCAGAAAAATGAGCGTTCACTCACCGGCGGATATCTTTCCGGGCTGCTTTCCATTGCCGTCCCATCACAACGCAGGACTCCGCAGGAATATCTTTCGATTCGCGGAGCTTCGGAGTTCAATTTGCGGAGCATCGACGTTGCTCTTCCGCTCGGAGTGCTGACCTGTATTACAGGAGTCTCCGGCTCCGGCAAAAGCACACTGGTGTATGAAATCCTGTACAAGGCCCTTGCACGGAAGATTGCCAAAGCGCATACCCGTCCTGGAAAACACAAATCTATTGAGGGAGCAGATGCCATAGACAAAGTTATCAGCATTGATCAATCGCCCCTCGGCCGCACCCCTCGCTCCAACCCCGCGACCTATTCTGGAATTTTTACCATTATTCGCGATCTGTTTTCATTGCTGCCGGATGCCAAAGCCAGAGGATATACGGCATCACGTTTCAGTTTCAATGTTTCCGGCGGGAGGTGTGAGTCTTGCTCCGGCGACGGACTGAAAAAAATAGAGATGCATTTTCTCCCGAACGTCTATGTAACCTGTGACACCTGCAAGGGGAAACGATATAACCGGGAAACGCTGGACATCCGGTACAAGAACCGCACTGTCGCCGGCGTACTCGACATGACAGTCGCCGAAGCACGGGAGTTTTTTGATGCCATCCCTCCGCTCAGGCAGCGGCTCGCTGTTCTGGAAGAGATTGGGCTCGGCTATCTGAAGCTCGGACAGCCTGCAACCACGTTATCGGGTGGTGAGGCTCAACGCCTCCGGATTTCAAAGGAACTAGCGCGAACAGCGACCGGCAGAACCCTGTACATCCTTGATGAACCGACGACCGGTCTTCACTTTGTAGATATCCAGCGACTTCTGCATGTCTTGAATCGCTTGGTCGAAATGGGCAATACTGTCATTGTGATTGAGCACGATATGGATGTTATCAAATCAGCGGATTATATTGTAGACTTAGGACCTGAAGGCGGCAGGAAGGGCGGCAAACTGATTGCATCGGGCACCCCTGAGCAGGTAGCAGGAATCAAGTCATCCTATACCGGTCAGTATCTTGCCAAAAAACTAGGAATTATACACTAAAGGAGAATTCACAATGACACGGATACAGCGCCGCCTGCATGCGGTAATGCTGCTGATGGTTTTGGTTATACTGCTCGCTGCATGCGGCAAGAAGCCCGAAGGGATGGTTAAGGTTACCCGTTCTTCACTCTACACCCTCGTAAGCATGACTGTCGTGACAAATGATGAAGCAAAAGCGCAGCAGGCGATAGAGAATGCTTATAAAGAACTTGAAAGGTTGGAACAGCTTCTCAACTTTTACGCTGACGACAGCGAGCTGTCTGAAATCAACAGGAATGCCGGGGTAAAACCGGTGAAGGTTTCCCCTGAGGCCTTTGAAGTCATCGAAAAGGCAGCCTTTACATCAGAGATGACGGAAGGTGCTTTTGATGTTACAATCGGCCCGCTGGTGAAGCTCTGGGACTTCAAAAAAGGCGTTATCCCTGAAAAAGCCGCCATAGCGGAGAGCCTGAAGCGCGTGGGCTACAAGAATATAGTTCTGGACAAACCAGCTGGCACGGTATATCTCAAAAACAGCGGCTCACAGATGGATCTCGGAGGCATTCTCAAAGGGTATGCCGCCGATAAGGCAACGCATATTCTGAAGAAGAACGGATTCCTGTCCGGCATTGTCACGGTTGGCGGTGAAGTTCGTACATTCGGGACAAAGCCTGATGGAACCCCGTGGATAGTCGGGATACAGAACCCGAGACAGAAAGATCAGTCTGATGAAGTCGTTGCGACGATTGCCGTTTCCGACAAGGCGCTCTCCACATCCGGAGATTACATCAGGTTCTTTGAAAAGGACGGCTCAAGATATCATCATCTGCTGAATCCCCGGACCGGGTATCCGGCTGATCAGTGCGGAAGCGTTACGATTGTTGCCGAAGATGGCGTGACCGCAGACGGTTTCGCAAAAATCTTTGTGCTCGGCCCTGAAAAAGGATTGCAGATTGCGAAGAAGGCAGGATTTGATGCCCTGTTCATTGACTGTAATGGTAAGATCCTGATGTCAGAAGGACTCCAGGGCAAAATCAGGCTGCAAAAGCACTGAAGGAGCCGAAATGCTGCTGACGTGTCCGTGCTGCAAAAGCAAGACAACGTGGGAAGAAAATCCGTGGAGGCCGTTCTGTTCGGAGCGCTGCAAAATGATTGATTTAGGCAGATGGGCTCTGGAAGACTATCGCATCGAAGGTGCAGCTATGGATAAACCCGAAAATAAACCGGATCAGGATGCGTCCTGACCCAAGGAGGTCTGACATGACGAGAATTATCGTGGCCGGAGCAACCGGCAGAATGGGCAGCAGGATTTCGGCACTTTCCTTTGAGTATCCTGAACTTGTACTGGCTGGAGCGTTTGAGCGCGCAGGGCATAAGGATACCGGGAAAAATTTGGGCGTCGGGGAAAGCGGGATAAAGCTTGCTGACAGCATTGCAGCTGTCCTGGATGCCGGAGATGTTATTATCGATTTCACCGCTCCACAGGCAACTGTGGCGAATGTTGCAACAGCGGCGGCACATAACAAAGCGATGGTTATCGGCACGACAGGCCTTGAAAAAGATCAAATCGAACTCGTGCGGAATGCTTCGCGGCAGATTCCGATAATCTTCGCTCCCAATTACAGTGTCGGCGTCAATCTCCTTTTGAAGGTACTTCAGGACGTTGCCCGCGTCCTCGGAGATGAATACGACATTGAAGTCATCGAAGCTCACCACCGGCTCAAAAAAGATGCACCGAGCGGAACAGCGATCAAGCTGGCTCAGGTTGTTGCCGAAGCGGTGAAT
Organism: Nitrospirota bacterium; assembly: GCA_009773415.1. Taxonomy (GTDB): domain Bacteria; phylum Nitrospirota; class Thermodesulfovibrionia; order Thermodesulfovibrionales; family Dissulfurispiraceae; genus JAAYUK01. The sequence continues at coordinate 47,234 of WSNO01000001.1, forward strand.
CGGAATCTTGATGAAGTCGGTGTCTATGCTCGGAAAGGAATCATCGGCGAACGGAAACAGAAGGAGATCGGCATACAAACAATTCGCGGAGGAGATATCGTAGGGGAACATACCGTAATGTTCTGCGGTCTTGGCGAGCGTATCGAGATCACCCACAAGGCTTCAAGCCGCGATACTTTTGCCCGTGGCGCACTACGCGCTGCGGGATGGATCGTCAGGCAGAAGCCGGGACTGTACGATATGCAGGATATGCTGGGCCTGAAATAACTGCTGGCGGAAAAGACCGCGCAGTTTAAGGATGCGCGGTCTTTTCTCTTGCGTATCCAGTTAAACATTGGGACACTACTGATGCCTTCTATTAACCCGGAATAGTCATTTGTCCGACAGGACGAGCAACGCCGCTCATTCTCGGAGGACGGCATCCAGCCGTCCTCCGAGGCATTCGCTTGTCACCTGCGCCGCTTCGCCGGATAAATCCGCTTTGTTGCCCGCCCCGCCGTGCTTTGAGCGTTTTGGACTATTGCAATGACAATTCCGGCTAAATACAAAAAAACACCGGGCAGCGTTCGCTGCCCGGTGTTTAAAAAAAATATGCAGACCTCTTTCAGCCTTCGATAACTCCTCTTTCTTCCCACAAATACCAACCGCTGTTGTTCTGCATGAACTCAAAGGTGTTGGAAAATACCCTGAAGTGCTCTTCTTCCTCTTCGGCCAGGGTTTCAAAGAGTTTCTTCTCAAGCGGCGTGGGGGCATCTGAAGCAGATTTCCGATAAAAATCTCGGCCCTGTTTTTCCATTTCCATTGCTACCCTGAAGGCTTCCATTTCATCAGTCGTTGCAGCAATGCGGGAGACCATCGCATCTTTCATTTCGGCAAATATGCTCTGGATGGCCTTTATCGGGCTTGCCTTCTCAACCGTCATGTCGAGCTTCTTCAAAAGCTTGCCCAACAATTCGATATGCCGCTTCTCATCCTCAGCAATCGAGAGAAACATCTTTTTGCCGACCGGATTCTGCACCTTTTCGGCACACTTGGTATAGAATTCAACAGCATCAGACTCCATTTTCACAGAAATCTCAACAGAATTCATGATCTCCTCCCGAAAAAAAGCCATGATTTTTACTTATTCTTTTTCGAACATGTCCTTACCGGCCCCGCAAATAGGGCATGCCCATTCATCAGGAACCTGATTGAACGGCGTTCCGGCAGCAACGCCGTTGTCAGGATCGCCATGCTCAGGGTCATACACATAGCCACAAACGCTACACTTATACTTTTCCATATGTCCCTCCTTGATATGTTCTCGATTATTCTAACGCGTCGCGCTCCACCTTTTCCATCTTGACCTTTGAAATTCTCTGACCAACCATCTCGACGATGCGAAGCCTCATGCTCTCAAGTTCGACCAGATCGCCAGTTTTCGGTATACGCTGCAACTGCGCAAGGATAAAGCCTCCGAGCGTATCATAGTCCGGCGATTCAGCGAGTTCCATGCCGTGATCTTCATTCAGATCGCGGATGCTCAGAGACGCATCAATAATCATGGAACCGTCCGGCAGATGAATAACCGGGCTTTCAGTATCATATTCGTCCCGAATCTCCCCAACAATCTCTTCAATCATGTCTTCCAGAGTCACAAGACCGTCGACTGCTCCGTACTCGTCGATAACAATCGCCATATGGACACGGCGTTTCTGCATGTCCCGGAGCAGGTTGCTGATCTTCATCGTCTCAGGCACAAAGATCGGAGGTTTTACAATCTTGCGGATATCTGAGAGTCCGCTGGCCGAAAAGAAGTCTTTTGCATAAAGAATGCCTCTCACATCGTTCATTTCCCGACCGATGACCGGATAGCGGGAAAACTTTTCTTCCGTTATCAGTTTCCGCACTTCATCCCATGGCATTGAAATCCGGATGGTGACCATTTGCGTTGCAGGAATCATGACTTCGCGGACGGAGGTGTCGATGAACTCAAACACACTGTGAATGAGCTCTTTCTCCTGGGCTTCAAAAACGCCCTGCTTGCCGCCCTCTTCAAGCAGGAGCCTCACTTCTTCCTCAGAAATATACCCCCGCTCGGTAAAAGCCTTTCGCCCGAAAGGCTTGAGCAGGAAGTTCGTACTTGCTGTCAGAAGCCACACCAAAATGGTGGCGATGCGCGAAAAACGATCGATAATCGGCGAAGTGCGAAGCCCTATTCCTTCAGGATTTGCAATTGCCAGAGACTTGGGAATCAGTTCCCCGAAGATCAAGGAAAAATAGGTAATCACCAGAACAACCGCCCCGATAGCAATCGCTTCGCTTGACTTTGCAATAATGGGAAAGGGGACCGTTTCTATAAGCGGTTTAAGAGCAGTAATCGCCGCTGCGCCACCGATTGTCGATGCCAGAGCGCCTGACAGCGTCACACCAACCTGCACCGTGGCAAGAAAACGGTCAGGATTGTCCTTGAGACGAAGCAGAGTTTCCGCATGTGTACGCCCTTCGTCAATCAGCTGCTTGATTTTTGAGCGGCGCGATGTGACAACGGCAATCTCTGATGCGGAGAAAAACGCGTTGATTACAATACAGATGGAAATGAGGATAATGTCCAGTGTCATCGGCTGTCGGCTATATAGGTTAAGAGAACGCGCCGGAACGAATAATTCGTGCTTTCATCAGAGTCCATTCGTGTTCATTATACCATGCTTTCAGAGGATAAAAAGCGCGGAGTGCATATCGACGCTCGCCTCAGCTGTTCCTCTCTTCTTCGAAAACGACCTTAGGATGCTTCCGGGCAGATCCCGGCGGGCGGGCAGGAAAGCGCAATTTATCATCGGCAAGCGGCTTCTGCGTGCGCAGGTTGGCAAGTTGCGCCAATTCGAGCACAGCCTTCGCTTCAGCATCACCGGCAAACTCGATGCCGGGCTTGCTGTAAACGCAAGATACGGGTGACTGAACGCCGTCCCGGTTCGTGACGTCGACGAGATAGACTTTTGAACTGCTCGCAAAAAAACGCCTGAACCATATGCCCTGCAGAGAACGCAACTACTTCTTTCGCGCAATCTCCCGCGCGATTGCAACCTTGCCGGTGCGGACGACTTCCTTGATGCCGAGCGGTTTCATCAATTCGGTAAATGCCTCAAGCTTGCTCTCGTTGCCGGTAATTTCAATGGTATAGGTGTTCTGGCTGGAATCTATGATTCTCCCGCGAAAAATTTCAGCGGTTCTCAGCACCTCTACACGGTTTTCTTTCTTGGGTGCCACCTTGATCAGCATCATTTCGCGCTCAACATGATCAAGTTCAGTCAGGTCGACAACCTTGATCACATCAATCAGCTTGTTCAGCTGCTTGGTAATCTGTTCGATAATCGCATCATCACCGAACGTTACGATGGTAAGTGTCGTGAACTGCGGATCAATGGTCGTTCCGGCCGTGATGCTTTCGATGTTATAGCCCCGCGCACTGAAGAGCGCCGCCACCCGGGAAAGAACACCAAACTTATTTTCAACGAGAATAGAAATGGTATGTCGCATGGCGCCCCCTATTTTACCGCTTTCAGGCGTTTTTCAGATTTTTTCTCTTTCTCCTCAAACAGCATGGTGTCAAGCGTGGCACCGGCAGGGACCATCGGATAGACCTTTTCCTTCCAGTCGATGACAAAGTCCATCATGACCGTCTTTTTCACCTTGAAAGCTTCCCTGAGGACAGGCTCAACCTCAGAAGGCTTTGTCGCCCGGAGTCCGATTGCTCCATACGCCTGTGCAAGGAGCACAAAATCAGGCACCGTATCAAGATTGGTCGACGAGTAACGTTCATTGAAGAAGAGTTCCTGCCATTGGCGCACCATGCCGAGATAGCGGTTATTCAGAATGGCAACCTTCACCGGAAGCTTGTTGATCACTGCCGTAGCCAGTTCTTGAATATTCATCTGAATGCTGCCGTCGCCGGCAATATCAATCACAAGTTTGTCGGGATGCGCCAACTGTGCTCCAATGGCAGCCGGAAAGCCGTATCCCATGGTTCCCAGTCCTCCCGACGAGAGCCAGCGGCGCGGCTTGTCATATTTGAAGAACTGGGCGGCCCACATCTGGTTCTGGCCGACTTCGGTCGCGATAATGGCATCGCCCTTTGTGATTTCATAAATCTTCTCTACGACGAACTGCGGCTTGATGACATCGGCGCTTGGCGTGTAGGTCATCGGATGCTCCTGATTCCACTCATCAATCTGCTTCAGCCAGGACTTGCTTACCTCTTCCCACTGAGACTGTTCGCTCTCCTTGAGCATTTTGTTCAGCTGTACGAGAACGCGCTTTACATCTCCGACGACCGGGACATCGACACGGACATTCTTGCGGATTGAGGTCGGGTCAATATCGATATGCACTATGCGAGCATGCGGCGCGAATCCTTCTATTTTGCCGGTCACGCGATCATCGAAGCGCATGCCGATAGCGATGAGAAGGTCTGCATTCTGGACGCTGCGGTTTGCACAGAATGTGCCGTGCATACCGAGCATACCGATGGAGAGCTTATGATAGCCCGGAAATGCGCCGAGTCCCATGAGTGTAGTCGTAACCGGAATATTCGCATATTCGGCAAGTTCCCTGATTTCGTCAGCAGCGTCGGACATTATGCAGCCGCCACCTGCAATAATAAGCGGTTTTTTCGCTCGAACGATTTCATTGACCGCCTTTTCTATCACCCATCGGTTTCCATCGTACGTCGGATTATAGCTGCGGATGAACACCTTTTCGGGCCATTCAAATTCCGCCTTCCCGACCGTGACGTCCTTGGGAAGATCAATCAGGACCGGGCCGGGCCGCCCGGATGTTGCGATAAAAAAAGCTTCACGCATGATACGCGCAAGGTCATTGATGTCTTTCACAAGGAAATTGTACTTCGTACAGGAACGGGTGATGCCGACAATGTCGGCTTCCTGGAATGCATCGTTTCCGATCATTCCGGTCGGCACCTGGCCGGTCATCACCACAAGCGGGATTGAGTCCATATGGGCAGTTGCCAGCCCGGTGACCGTATTTGTAGCACCCGGTCCGGAGGTGACCAGGACGACTCCCGTTTTGCCGGACGCTCTGGCATATCCATCAGCTGCATGCACGGCTCCCTGTTCGTGTCGCGTAAGGATAACCTGCAGATCCTTTTCATCGTACAACCGGTCAAACAAATTGAGAACAACGCCGCCCGGATACCCGAATACATGCCTGACGCCTTCGCGTTTGAGGCATTCGATAATGATTTCTGCGCCTGTCATCTTCATTGCAACTCTCCCATAATGTCGAATTTCATTGATATACCAAGCACTAAATAAATATAGACAGAGTTATAATTTATCACATCCATGCCGTTTATTTCCATCAAAATCAATGTATTTATACATATCTTTCACAGAACGCGACGTATGAAACTCTCTAAAATGCTATAATGAGGACAATATACAGATTTCAGCAAGGAGTTAGAGCAGATGACGAGAAACGACACGTATTATTCGGATATTTATAACAGTCTCGCCGACGCCGTCCTTGTCATTGATTCCAGCACTGCAATTATTGATGTCAACGAAGGAGCGCTCGCCGACGTTTTCGGTTATGCCGTATCCGACGTTGTCGGGCAGAGCTGCCGCATGCTCTTCGCTGATGATGAGTCGTTCAGACGCGCGCACAGGGAGGCTTTTTTAATCGGAGATCGTCCGTGTACAAAATTCTTCGAAGGAAGTTTCCGCAGGAAAAACGGGGAATACTTTGCCGGTGAGATCCGGACATCTCCTCTTTCGGCAGGCAACGGCTCTGTAGTCGCGATGGTCAGAGACATTTCGGAAAGGAAGCGGGTCGAAGAGCAATTGCTGAAAGGCGCCTTGCACGATTCGCTGACCGGGCTTCCGAGCAAGGGCCTCTTTCGGGATCGTGTGCACCGCATGTTTGTGCGCGCCCGCCGGAGGCATGGTCATGCCTTTGCCGTGGTATTTATGGATCTCGACCATTTCAAGATCATCAACGATACGCACGGTCATGACACAGGAGATCAGGTGCTCATCGCTACAGCGCGCCGCATAGAAGCTTTTTTGCGTCCAGGAGACACCGTCGCACGCTTCGGCGGCGATGAGTTCGGAATGGTGCTTGACGACATCGACGCAGTAAGCGGAGCGCTGAATGCTGTTGAGCGCATTATCGAAGAGCTAGCAAAACCGGTGAGGGTCAACGGACTGGATATAACGGTTACAGCCAGTGCTGGTATTTCTGCGAATCTGCAGCACTACGAAAATCCTGATGATCTGATTCGTGACGCAGACATGGCGATGTACCGTGCAAAGGCGCATGGCCGAAATCGGTGCGAAATTTTCGATGAAACCATGCGCGCGCGCGCGATGAAAAGAAGCGCTCTTGAAAAAGATATGCGCGAGGCTCTAGACCGCGAAGAATTTGTCCTGCACTACCATCCTATCGTCGGACTCGATACGATGAAGATTGCCGGGGTCGAGGCGCTGATTCGCTGGCATCATCCGGAGCGCGGTCTGCTTCCAGCAAAAGACTTCATTGCGGTTGCAGAAGAAACCGGGCTCATTATCCCCATCGGCGAATGGATTCTGAAGCGCGTCCTTCTGCAGCAAAAAGAATGGTCCCACCGGATGCACATAGCCATAAACATCTCATCCTGGCAGTTTGAAAACCGAGCGTTCTTTGAAACATTCACCCGCATACTCCGCGAAGAGCAGGCAGATACGAACCTTCTTCGTCTCGATATTACGGAAATGACCATAATGAAGGACCTTGATTACACCATCAGGGTTCTGAACGGGCTGACCGCTCTCGGCATCGAGATTCTCATCGACGATTTCGGCACCGGCTATTCTTCGCTTGGATCGCTGAAAAACCTCCCCATTTCCTGTCTTAAGATAGACAGGAGTTTTGTCAGGGAAATCCCTGAAAACAGAAATGATGCGAAGGTGGTCAAGGCGGCAATCACCCTTGCGCACTGTCTTGAACTGAGCGTGTGCGCAGAAGGCGTCGAAAACATCGCGCAGCTTGAGTATCTGAAGACGTTCGAATGTGACCAGGCGCAGGGCTATTACTTCAGCAAGCCGATAAGCGCGGAGGAATTAACCGGAATGCTTCGCACAATGCCGCATGCGTTTGTGCAAGACTTATCACGATAATTCCTCATTATATCGCTTGACTGAAAGCCTGAGCGCCCGAAGCTTTTCAGTGTCATATCCGCAAAAGAGTTCCGCAAAAATTGAATTATTGGTCAGCAACGGATCAAGGGTATCGGGAATGATTTCATGCTTCACCAGTGCGTCCCATGCGGCGGTGCCCCTCACCGGCGAAAATTCCGTCAGGCAGATACGCACACCAAGCGAACTAACAAGCTCCACTCCTTCATTCACTTCCGCGAGCGACTGCCCGGGCAGTCCATACAGGAGATAAACTCCGAGTCGTGACGGGGGAAATCCGGCTCGCAGCAAGGCAGCGACCGCGCGCTGCAAATCTTCGCAGGAAACCTTTCCGCCTGTTTCGCCCTGACGAACTGGATCTGCCGTTTCAAGACTCAAGCGAATCGTCGCAAATCTTGACTTCCGCATGAGCACCGCCAGTTCGTCATCCAGAAAACGCGCATGCAGGCCATTCGGAGTATGGAAGCGCACACCGACGCCGCGTTCAAGGAGCTTTCGCAACAAGGGCTTAATCAACGTTTCAGCGTTTGCCAGCAAAGCGTCATCATAAAAGGCAAAATCCAAAACACCCGCGCCAGCCAACATGGATATTTCATCGGCAACCTCCTCAGGACTCCGCTGTTGCCAGCGCGGAGCAAGGAGCGGAGATGCGCAATAAGTGCAGCGAAACGGGCAGCCTGTTGAAGCCAGTATGGGGGCAATGCGCGATTCCCGCGCAACATGCTTGAGCGACTGAGGTGTGTGCCGCCGACTTCGTTTCAACCGAAGCCCGAAGGTTCCGAGAAGATGAAGAAAACCGTCGTCAATGCTGCCTGCATAAACGGCGTCTGCACCGCTCACTGCTGCGGCATGGTCCCGGTAAAGGGACGCATAAATGCCGCCGAGAATAATCGGGACATCTCCGAGCATCTCCCTTGCCAGCGACACAACGTGCTGGACCCCCGGATACCAGTACGACATCGTAGACCCGACACAGACAATGTCTGCATGGCCGAACGAATGTATTTCTCTGGCGACAGCAGCCGGTGATTTTCCGTAGCGTCGGTATTGCCGTGGCACATGAGACAAGACCGGTGGCTTCGGAACCGGTGTGCTCAGATACTGTCCTGCTGCAAATCGTTTCGGCGTGTATGCGTCGGTGCAGTCAATGAGATGCGTTTCCACATGAAACCGGGCGAGATACTTCATTACCCTCATCAGGCCGAGCGGTTTCGCCCACATGTTGTATGCGGCAAAGTCGTAGATCCATGGATTGATCAGAAGAATGCGCAGTTTCATGGCTGTTTGTCATCATTGCGAAGATAGAGCTATATTACACGATTGGAGGAGATGATGAGTTATTATGAATTCATATTTGAGGTTGTTCCCGAAGCTGCCGAAACGCTGACACAACTCCTTTCGGACAGAGGCTGCCTTGGAGTCTACGAGCGCGAACATCGCCTGTTCTCCTACTTTCCGGATTCCATGGGCATTGAGCGTATCAGGAAGATGGTTGCTGAATCCTCACTCGCTATCATGACTTCCGGGCTTCAGTCTGATCTTTCGTATTCATACTCCTATCTTTCGGAACGCGACTGGAATGAGACCTGGAAAAAGAAATATCAGCCCATTGATGTCGGCGAGACGCTTACGATCATTCCTCCATGGGAGACCGCGCCGGATGGCCGCACCGCCATTATTATCGATCCTGGAATGGCCTTCGGCACAGGGCATCATGAGACGACCCGTTTCTGCCTTGCCTCGATTGAGCGCCTCTGCAGGCAGGCATCACACGGGCGGTTTTGCGATATCGGCACCGGCACCGGCATACTCGCCATTGCCGCCCGAAAACTCGGCTTTGCCGAGGCGGCTGGAGTCGATATCGACCCGCTCGCCGTTGATGCAGCGCGGCGCAATGTCCGTCTGAATGAACTTGATAATGTGATTATTTATGAGGGAAGTATTGAAAAAACAACAGGTCATTTTGATTTGGTCGCTGCAAACCTGCTGTCCGAGACACTGAAAGCATTGGCGCATGAAATTGAAGCCCGCATGAAGCCGCACAGCCTCGCACTTCTCTCCGGCATCTTGACCGGTCAGGAAGATGAGGTCATTGAAGTGTTTTCAGCTCTGGGCACAGCAGTTGAAGAGAAACTGTCAGACGGCCGCTGGATTTCGCTCGTGATCAGACGTTAAATCTGAAATTAATGATATCCCCGTCCTTGACTTCGTATGTCTTGCCTTCGAGCCGGAAGTGGCCATTGTCGCGTGCGGCAGCGGTGCTGCCGGCGGCCATGAAGTCGTCATAACCGACGACTTCTGCCCGAATGAAGCCGCGTTCGATATCAGAATGAATCTTTCCGGCTGCCTGGTGTGCTGCAAGCCCTTTTCTGATTGTCCATGCACGCACTTCATCCTCGCCCGTGGTAAGAAATGAGATGAATCCAAGCAGTTTATAGCTCACATGGATGAGCTTGTTCAAAGCAGGCTCCGAAATGCCGAGATCCTCAAGAAAAGCCCCCGCTTCGTCCGGTTCCAGCTGCGCAATATCCATCTCGACCTTCCCGCAGAGCGCCACAACTCTTGTCGTGTTCGCCGAGCCCCTGTCGGCAAAATATGCCTCCGCCTGCAGTTGCACCGCTGCACCGCTGTTCAACATGTCCTCAGCGATATTCAGAACAACAACTTCAGGCTTCATCGAGATAAACTGCATGTGACGCATGGCTTTTATCTCTTCGTCAGAAAACTCGACGTTTCTGAGCGGAATCTCCTTTTCGAGCGACTCCCTGCATTTTTCAAGAAGCTTTTTCTCATCTTCGCCCGGCTTCTTGCCTTTTTTTGCCGCCTCTGCCAGCCGCTCAAGCCGTTTTTCGATAAACTCGAGATCGCCGAATATCAGCTCAAGCTCAAGCGTCTCAAGGTCGCGCATCACATCGACCGACTGTATCGGATGCATAACCGTATCGTCCTGGAATGCGCGGACCACATGAACGATTGCATCAACATCTTTTATCAGATCAAAGACCTTCCGGTTCTGGGCAGCATCACCCTTCGTAAGTCCGAGATAGTCAACATATTCAACCGTTGCATGCGTTGTCTTCTTCGGCTTATAGATCGCGGCCAGGGCGTCGATGCGGCTGTCGGGCACCTTGACGACGCCGTAGCTTGGCTCTCCCGTTACCGTTGCGTATAATGTGGTCTCTATGTTCTGACCTGTCAGCGCGTTGAATATCGTGGTCTTGCCGGAGTTCGACAGACCGATGATGCCTAATTTCACACTGCCTCCTAATAAATGACTATTTTCTTGTCGCGGGCGTGATTTCTGATGATGACCATTGCGCTGTGCAGGCGCTGTATGCGGATGTTTCTCCGGCGGATAGGATCGGCTTTCCCATATGGGAAAGGCTCGGACCGAACCTCCATCAGGCGGCGGTCAATGGCCTTGAACAGCTTGACCACATCGTCTCCCTGAAAGTGCTTCAGAAATATCGGATTGATCGAAACCATTCCCTCCGCAACATCAGTTGCTATTGACTTAAAGTTCCTGAGTTCCGCCATCAGGGGTTTTCTTTCTGAAAAAAGGGACTATCCAGATGCCGAGCTCATACAGCAGAATCATCGGCACCGCCATCAGTGTCTGGTTGAACATATCAGGCGTCGGTGTCAGAAACGCCGAGAAAACAAATGAAAGCACGACCGCAACTTTTCTGTTTTTTGCGAGCGTCTCCGGCTTTACCAGTCCGAGCTTGACGAGGAAAATCATTATTATAGGCAACTCAAAGACAACGCCGAACGCCAGGATGAACTTCAGTGAAAAATCGACAAACTGACCGACCGAGAGCATTGGAGTCAGAAAGTCCCCGACGTTGTATGTCAGGAGAAATTCGAGCGCAAACGGTAGCACCAGGATGAAACAGAAGGCGGCACCGAACAGAAACAGCAGCGTTGCCACACATACAAATGGGACAACGTACTTTCTTTCGCTCTGATGCAGTCCCGGTCGTATGAAGCTCCAGAGCTGGTAAAAGAGCATTGGCATTGAAAGGAAAAGGGCTGCGACAAAGGAAACTTTCATGCTCATCCAGAACGCCTCTGCAGGAGCGAGAAATACGAGTTTCAGACCGTGCAGCTTTTCCTGCGGCGTAAATCTCACAAACATGTCCTGGGAAACAATCCCGAAAATCTTCTGGGAGAAGTCCAGATGCAGCTTAATCGGCAACGCAAAATCCAGGCGGTACTTCATCGGAAACATGACAAACCTGAAGAGGTCTTCCGCAAAGGAAAACGTTACGAAGAAAATGCCGAGAATAAAGATGAGAGAAAAAAGAATGCGTTTCCTGAGTTCCTTAAGATGTTGAGTGAGCGGCTGCTTCTCATCAGACATTCCCTGTTCCCCTGCGCCGTTCGTTCATAAGTTTCAGGACCCGCTGCTTTTCAGCAAGTCGGGCTTCTTCAGCGTCCCGGCTCAAGTCAATTTCCGTGTCCTGCGCCGGGCGCTTCTCTTCACTGACCGCGGTTTCCGCCGGAGCGGTTCTCTTCGTGTCGCTCGCAAAAAGATCATTTGAGCTGAACAGCTGATTCTTCAGCTCAAGGGGGTCCTTGATGTCTTTCAGTTCATCCTTGACTTTGTTCACTTCAGTATCAAGCTCATCTTTTGCGCCGCGCAGGGCGCGCTGCAGATCGCCGATTCCCTTGCCGAGTACCTTTCCGACCTCCGGCAGCTTGTCAGGGCCGAACACAACAAGAGCAACTATGAATATAACAATGAGTTCCTGAATGCCGAGATCGAACATAATTTTCATTATAGCACAGTGCCGGATATCACCAATAACACGGGGGAAGGTCTTCTCAGCGGAAAGAAACACATCAACTGCGAGGAACATATTGATTTTCAAGCATTATTTTACATGGTTTAATTTACGAAAAATTAACGCTGCTTTTACTTCATATTTACTTCAAAGAGCGGTAGAATTGCATCAGGATCGTGATAAAGGAGGTGAGCAACAACAGAGTTTAATACCGTGCTGTACTCTGTATAAACATTGTGAAGGGAGGTGTTTGAATGCAGCGCTTAAAAACATGGAGTCTGCTCATAATGGTTGTTGTTGCTGTTTCGCTGATCGGCAGTGCGGCAATGGCAAAGAAAGAGACAGGCCTGGCACCGAAAGCGGTCAAGTCAGAGGACTGTTTTCAGTGTCATGATGAGATCAAGCAATTTGTAAAGAAAGGCAAGCATGCCAAGCTAAGCTGCATAACCTGCCACGAAATGCTCGACAAACACATGCAGGATCCGGGCAAGAAGCCGGTCACCAAGATGGATCATGCAACATGCGGAAAATGCCATAAAGAACAGTATGAATCGTATGTCGAGGTGAACCACGAATCAAAGGCCAAGGTCGAAAAGTCGAGCTTCAAGAGCAGGTCGCCGCTGTTCGACAAACTGATGGCTCCGCATGGGTTTACGAAGGAACACGGGGAGCCGCGCAGTCATGTCTTTATGCTTGTTGACCAGTTCATCGTAGACCGCGCTTTTGGCGGCCGATTCCAGCTCAAAGACTGGACAAAGATTAGCGACGCGAAAAGCATCGAAAAGTCCGCATGGAGCGTTCTGTTCGACAAGGAGCCTAATACGTCGGATCAGAAGATATTCATTCCCCAGACTGCACTGGCGGCCAATCCGGTTTGCTATCAGTGTAAAACCGCCGACATGATTCTCGACTGGAAGTATATGGGGGACAATGACCCGCGCGCAAAGTGGGACCGAACTTCAAAAGTTGTTGATTTCGCCAGAGCAATGCATCATCCCGCGAACTGTTTTACCTGTCATGATCCTCACTCGGCGCAGCCCCGGGTAGTGCGCGATGCGCTGATTGAGGCTGTCGTTGATCGCGGCGAAGGAACGTATCCGTACGACAAGGAAAAATCAAAAAAAATCACGATGCAGAAAGTTTCATTTCGCGACTTCCGCTCTATCGGCATCCTGAACAAGAAGGATTCCAACCTGATGTGCGCACAGTGCCACGTTGAGTACAACTGCAATCCGGGACACAATCCAGCGACCGGTGAGGCCATCGGCATGGCTGACCGCCGCACGAACCTTATTCAGTGGGTCAACGTCTTTGATTACAACAAGGCCATGACCGAAAAGTATCAGTTCAAGGATTTCAGGCATGCCGTTACCGGCGCATCCCTGAACAAGCTTCAGCATCCGGAAGTGGAAACATTCTGGATGTCCAAGCATGAGCGTGCCGGCGTGGAGTGCAAGGACTGTCATATGCCGAAGGTAAAGAAAGGCAGCAAGAGCTACACCTGGCACGGACAAAAGAGTTCGCGCTATATGCTGAAAGACACATGCACAAAGTGCCATACAGGCTGGACAGCCAAAGACGCTGAGTATCAGGTCGACGCAATCCAGAACTATGTCAAGGGGAAGTTGACCAAGGCTGAATTCTGGCTCGGTCAGCTGATAGACACCTTCGCAGAGGCAAAAAAGGCGGGAGTATCGGAAGATGTTCTCAGGGACGTCCGCAAGATGCACGACCAAGCGCATATATACTGGGAGTGGTGGACCGCGGAGAATTCTGACGGGTTCCATAACCCCGAAGCAGCCCGAGAGTCGCTTACCCGCTCCATCGATCTTTCACAGAAGGGCATCAAGATGCTGAACGATGCCATGGCTCCAAAGAAAACAGCAGCAAAGTAGCCGCATCGGGGCGGTGCAATGCACCGCCCCACCCTGAAATATGCAGCTTACGAGACGTTAGCTCTTGAATTTTCGGCTGCTTTGGCGGCTGCATCGGCAATCGGGCTTGAATTCCCGGTTCCGGAAAAGGATCAGGCTGCCGCAGGCGCAGATAAGCACAGCGGCATTCGAAAGCACCGTCGGTCTTGAAGCCGGCATCATCGGACTTATTCTCATCGGTGAATTTTTTATTCTTCGCCGATTCTGGTGCAAGTATATCTGTGCCGTAGGCACAACTCTATGCTTCTTCCGATGCTCCAAAACGCTCAAGGTCGTTTTCAGCGAAGACGCAGACCGGAAATGCATCCAGTGCGGTGCATGCATTAAGGCGTGCCAGTTAGACCTTAAGCCGACAAAAGGAAAAATCTACCCGATGTGCCATAACTGCGGAGACTGCATCGCTGCGTGTGAGATGTCTACAAAGGACAAAAATCCGCTGCGTTTTCGGTTCTGAATTTCCTTCGGCACAGCTTCTGCAGCAATTGACCGTGCAGGTCATGCATATCTTTACTTTCTGAATCCTTTTACCGAAGCGCAGGTCGGCCAGCCCGCCTGTTTGCCGTATTCCTGGCAAAGAACGGCAAGAAACTCTTCCATTGCATTAGACGAAATCGATGCCGACAGCGGTATACTGTCCTGCACCCTGCATGCACTGAAAATACTCGTGACGAGCCGCGCAGGACCGGCTGCCGCCACTTCACGAACAAGATCTTCCGCGGCATTGTCGATGAACAGCAACTGCCGGTACCAGTCGCCGGATTTGGGGACAAGAATATCGCACGGATTTCCCTTCACATTCTTCGTTTGCGCGCCGCTTTCATGCAACTGCTGCCGCATGCGCAAATCGCTCAGCTGCAGACCACGCATTGCCGGATTTGAAGCCAGCCCGTGGCGGCCACGTGTAATGGGAAGAAACTGCGACAGGGAAACGCCGGAGCAATAAAGCCATGAAGCGTCGACCTCACTGACTATAAAATACATGAACCTATTCATGTACTTGAATGTATTCATAGAACCTCCCTGTTGAAGTCTTTCATCAGTTCATGTGCGAGTGCGGCCGGATACAGGCACATCATCCTCCCTGCACCTGGTGGGAATGCCGACGAGAAGATATCCGGATACTGCAATCCATATTATCGTCATGACAACCTTGACAGCCGGCATGTCTGCCGTCAGCAAAACATATGCTTCTGATGCCGTAACCATTGCTACCGCGATAAGTTTTGTCCGGAACGAAATGCCCTTCCCATCATAATAGTCCCGAACCTGCTGCCCGAAATACGGGTTGTTTATGAGCCATGCATGTGCCCGCGGCGAACTTTTCGTAAAGCAGAATGCCGCAAGAATCATGAAGGGCGTTGTGGGGAGAACCGGAAGAAATGCCCCGAGACCGCCGAGAACAACTGAACAGGCGCCAATACTGAACCACAGCCATCGGGCTATCAGCTTCATGCATGCACCCTCAGTCCCTGAAGCGGTATCCGACGCCCGGCACCGTCAGAATATATTCCGGGGAGGACGATTCTGATTCTATCTTCTGACGAAGGTGCTGGATATGCACATCAATGACACGGCTCCATGAGTAAATATCCGACTCTTTCCAGAGATGCTTCCGTATTTCATCGCGACTGACGACCTTTCCGCGGCGCATGATGAGAAGACTGAGCAGATCGAACTCCTTTGACGTAACGACTACACCTTTGTCCTTTACTAATACCTGCCGCCGCTCAAAGTCAACCGCGATATCGCCCACGTGAACACTCTGGGCAGGCGTCGGCTGCAGACGACGCAGACAGACCTTGATTCTGGCGATCAATTCAAGGGTTTCAAATGGCTTAACGATATAATCATCAGCCCCGCTCTCAAGGCCGATAACCTTGTCCGAGATCTTGTCCCGGGCAGTCAGCATGATTATCGGGAGCGACGGGTGCTGCTCGCGAATCTGCCGGCAGATTGTAAATCCATCTCCGTCAGGCAGCATGGCATCCAGCACCACGAGGTCCGGCGATATCTGAAGCTGCTTCTGACCGCCCTCCCACGTTTCAGCAGTCAGCACAGTGAACGAGTGAAGTTCGAGGTTTGCTTTCAGAACTTTCAGGATATCAGCGTCGTCATCTACCAGAAGAATGTGAGCGTTTTTCATAACTCGTCTATTTTACAATAAACCTGTTTCCGTGGCAGGGTGAATGTGATGCAGGCACCTGCCGGCGTATTGGCAGATGCCCAGATTTTACCGCCATGCGCTTCGATGATGCTCTTGCAGACGGCCAGGCCGAGACCGCTTCCTTCTTTCTCTCCGATACGATAAAAACGTTCAAAAATGCGGCCTCGTTCGCTTTCAGGAATTCCCGGCCCTTCATCGCAGACGCTCACGCGGAGAGAAGTCTCGTCCCTGACAACGCGGACAGCAATGCGTGCATTGTCGGGAGAAAACTTCATGGCATTGGAAAAAAGGTTTATCAGCACCTGCCGCATACGATCCTCATCGGCACAGACCGGAATCGGCCCGACACTGGCAAGTTCCAGGCGGATACCCCGCGATTCAGCGTCCAGAGAAAAGTATGCAATGACCTCATCCATGAGTCCGCTCAGATCCGTTTCACAGAACCGCAGCTCTGATGCGCCGATTTCAATCCGCTCTATATCGAGCATATCGTTCACCATGCGAATAAGCCTGTCGGAATTTTTGCGTATGAGTTCGAAAAATACCATCAGATCATCAACGGAGGACGGCGATGCTGCCGGCGCTCCGGAGGACGCTTTCATGCGGATAGCTATGTAATCCATCGCTCCCTTTATCGATGTGAGCGGCGTTCTCAACTCATGGGAAGCACGCGCGACGAAGTCAGACTTGCGCTGATTCGCTTCGTGAAGGAGACGGTTTGCTTCCAGAAGTTTCTCATTTGTTTCCGCGATGTCCCGCGTCGCGGCAAGGATCTTGTCGTTTAATGAATCATGATACTCATGAATGGTGGCCGCCATGTCGGAAAATGTGCGAGACAGTTCTTCGAACTCATCGCCTGTCCTGAGGACATCTCCCCGGGAGTATCTGCCTGATGAAAAATCATGAATTGATTTTTTCATGGACTGCATGGGGCTTAAGACAAGATGCCTCATCATAAAAAAGAGCACTCCTGCCATTGCGAAAATGGTCAGGAAACCGGCAAGCGCCATATCGCGCTTGCTGCGGGCAATCTCTTGCCAGGTATGTTCAATCGGCAGCGTTATGCTGATCGCACCCCGGATATCGCCAATTCTGTATCCCTGATGGGAATGGCATTTCAGGCAGCCTTCTTCAACATACAGGGGAGCAATATAGCGAAGAAACGGCTTCTCGTTCACCTTCTCCACAGAAAACAGCTCGTGCGCATCGCGCCGCTCGAACAGCGCGATGGCAGATCGTTCAAAGTCGTCGGGTGCATTTTCAGGATTGGTCAGTTTGATGCTGGTGATATGAAACCAGTAAAGCCCCTGCTCTTCCGAATAGCGGGAGAGTTCTTTTGTAACCATCGCGGGTGTTTTGAGTAGATATTTTTTCCCGCCGGTCTCGATAGTTTGGTTCTCCGAAAGATACGGGCTTGGTTTCATACCGGGCTTTTTCTCGATAAAAACTCCTCCGTGGTCGGCAATCCATGCACGTGTGATAACCACCTGTTTGAACAGCACCCGTGCTTCACGTTCGATCTGCCCCATGATGAGCCGTTCCTGCTGCTGTGCTAAAACAAAGAATGAAACGAGCAGTGCAGCCGTCAGCGTTCCGGCAATGCCGATGAAATTTAATGACAAGCGGGATTTTCAGATGAGAAAACATACTCATAGATTAGCAGAAACGGCACTGCTCCTTATGACGACTTTCCGAATGGACAGACCGGATACCGGCATTCGGCGCAGTGAAGGCAGAGTCCTCCATGACCCAGGGCTGCGAGGTCGTCGCGAACGATGCGTTCTCCCGCAAGAACCCGCGGCACAACGATGTCAAAAATCGTCGTCTTGTGATACATGCCGCACGCCGGGATGCCGAGAATGGGAATCGAGCCGGTTCCGGATGACCCGTCAAGATACGCAATGAGAAACATCGCGCCGGGCAATACCGCGGATCCGTATGTAAGATCCTTCGCGCCGAGCTTACGTATCGCAAACCGGGTCACGTCATCCGGATCAACCGACATGCCTCCCGTGGTGATGAGAAGGTCTGCGCCCTGCGCGAGCAGCGAGCGAAGCTTGTCTTCAATCACTGCTTCGTCGTCAGGAGCATAATGAATGCCGGCAATGCTGCCTCCAAGCTCAGCGACTTTTCGCGACATGATCGGGCCGAACGCATCAGCAATCAGGCCATGATATACTTCATTGCCGGTAATGACAATGCCGGTTTTCGGCAGCCGCATGGGCAGCACCTCGACGGCTCGAGGTCGTCCATGAACCGCCTGAAGTGCTTTTTCAATGACGGTTTTCTTGACAATCAGCGGAATTGCTCGCGTGGCGGCGATTATCTGGCCTTCGCGCACGACGGTATTGCCATGCAGTGTGGCACACATCACATCACCGAGGCGGTTAAAGCGGCGAAGCGACTCGGCGTTGATTTTCAAAAGCCCCCTGCGGGAAGCAACGAGGTTCAGCTTGCCCTCCTTCGGTTCGCCCGGAACAGAAACGCCCTCACCTTTCAGCGCATCCGCAATCAGAAGCGCCGCTTCATCTTCATGCATCTCGTCATCCTGAATCGAGAGCACGAAAAGCTTCTCCTTGCCAAGACGTCGCAGATGCTCGACATCATCGGAACGCACGATATGGCCCTTCCGGAAGGCACAACCCTTGAATTCATCCTTGCGGATTTCGGTGATGTCATGAGCAAGCGCCATGCCGACGGCCTCGCTCACCGGCACCGTCATGCCGGTGCTGCGATTGCATGACAATGCAGACACATTATTTTCAGTTCCGCCGAATATTCTGCTGAAACGGTCGTCGACAAGTTCATGGATGCCCTGCTCAAGCATGCGGTACTTTTTGAGAAACTGTTTCGCATTTTCCGTCAGGCTGGCACCGCCGCCGTTCTTGCCCCCTGCATGACGGTCTACGAGGGCAAACCCGAGACGATCTTCCATGCTTTTGATATAGCCCCAGGCTCTTCTGTATGAAATGCTGATCTCCTGAGCCGCCTGCCGGATTGATCCATGCTTGTCGATTGCTTCAAGCAGAAACCGCCTGCCCCTTCCGAACACGGGTTCTCCGCCGACATCAATCCATATCTTTGAACGAATGGTCATATCGTTATGGCTATTGTGCATAACGGCAGGCGAAAAAAAAATCGTTTCATCATGATGCTGAACAGATGCGCATGCCTTGCAGAGCAGGCGTCCGCCGATATTCACCTCGCGGCGGTCCTGCACAAATTCACGGCAGGCATCGCACTGAACACGGCTGAGAGGTCGACCCGGCATATCCTCTTCAGGAACGGCAAGAGTAACCGGCATCACCATAAACAGCTCAGCGTCAGAAAGTACTTTATACGCTTCAAGCTGCGCTTTGTATTTATCGCTCTCTTTGGGAAAACATGCTTTAGCAAGATCACGCGCCTCTTCTCGCGCAATGATGCGAACTGCTTTGCCGGTTTTCAGATTCAGAAACGAAGCAGCCATCTTGCCGTAATCAAGAAACTTCATTGAGCGCTTACCGAGGCTGCAGCCGGTAACCGACTGAATTGCATCAGTCGCGCAGCGGTCCATTTCGACAAAGACAATGATGTTCTTGCGATCTTTCCCTTTCGGATCATCAATACCGACTGCCATCAGTCCCGCAATCGCCATGCGCACCCCAAGCACCTGTCCGGGACAGAGATGACCGTGGATGCGGGAGGATTCTTCAAGAAGCGACGGAAAGTCGTATGAATTCTTCAGAGAGGTTTTCATACCATAAAAATAACATATCCTCATGTAAACATCCTGTTAAGTTTACTCGAAAATAACCTGTCAGGCATCGACACCCGGGGGCAGTCCCGAATCAATGCCGGAACCGCTCCGTATCCTAATGCTTGTTATGTTTTTAGCAGAGTCCGGCAAATCCGAACCGAAAGACATCGATCTGTTTCAGGAACTGCAGTGAACGTATGCAAAGCGAACGGTGAACAAACCCCTTGCAGAGTCATATATCGTCCGGGAAGTGCCTGATTTCACTTTGCCTGGTTCGTCATGCGGGGATTTTGGTGTTCGGAAAGACAACGATTATAAAAATGTTCCGCCGCAACAGCAAATTCCCGGAACGAACACATGCCTATGGCAGCTTGTCTCTGAGGCGGCAATCCTCATGAGCCGGCCATTTCTTTCTTGCCTCGTCCGCGACACGGCGGACGTCTGCAATGCATCACCTGCCGAGCGGGTGCTTCTGAGCGCATGAGCATCCGCCGCTTTTCTTTTCCGCCATAATGCGTTCAAGTATGGTCGATGTTCCGGCATGCGCCATCACATCGTGCTCAATATCCTCATGGGAATAACCGAAGCAATAGCACATGAGATTGCTGCTCACCGGTCGATTTTTCCTGTTAGGCAGAGCATGAGGTTATACATGGTTTCTCAGCTTCAGCTCAGACGGATGTGGGTTGAGGTAGACCTGCTGCTTCAGATACGGCTCGTCGTATTTCCGGACATAGTGATTAAGCATGGTAATGGGCACAATAAGCGGCACAAGACCTGAGTGGTACGAGCGGATCAGATCGGACAGTTCTGCCTTTTCGTCGGGCACAAGCTGTTTTTTGAAATAACCCATCATGTGCTGGAGCACGTTGGCATGCTTGCGGTTGGTGGCTAACAGCGAGAGCCCTTCGAAAAACAGCCAGCTGTACTCGTCGAGCAGGGCGTTCTTCGGCAGAGCCCGCGGATCTGCAACCAACTTTCCCAACTGCTGATAATGCTTGGGACTATGGGCCATGATGAGCAGTTTATGTTCTGTATGAAAGCATATGAGACCGCGGATAGTGGCATCGGAACGGCGATACTGTTTCCACCGGTGAAATGCGAAGATGCGTTCGATGAAATTCTCGCGGAGCGGAGCGTCGTTTAATCTCCCTTCGTCTTCGACCGGCAGGAGCGGGAATCTGTCCATGAAGGACTTTGCAAAGAGGCCAGTCCCAGCATGGACCGGCATGCCGGAATCATTGTAAACCTTGACGCCCTTCATGCCGGAACTGGGAGAACGGCTTTTAAAGACAAACCCGCAGAGGCCTTCTTTATCAAGCTCACGAATTCGCTTTGCGGCCCATGCCTGCATGCGTTCGGTGTGGTCAATTCCGCTTCTGATCGTGAGCAGTCTCGGATTGCCTGGATCGCCGACAAGCCGCATCGCTTCTCGCGGCACCGGAAGACCGCACTCAACCTCAGGACAGACCGGCACCCAGTCAATATAAGAACCGAGCGTATCGACCAGAAAATGATCACGCTTATGCTGGCCGTCATAGCGGACTTTGTTGCCCAGAAGACAGGAGCTGATGCCGAGTCTGATTTTTTCGATCATGCTGTAATCATACAAGAGTCCTGATTTCAACAACGGTAAAGAATGCAACATGTCTCACACCAAGCGCTGCTGCGGGACTGACAATTGAAGCGGTCTTCTCTCGGACAGCTGCAAGCATCTGCCCTTCATCTTCAATATACAAGAGTTTCAGAGTGAGTCGCGCGCCGGAATAGCCATGACTGCCCATCCGGAATGTAAAAGAGGCATGCGGGTTTTCACGGATATTTGCAAACGTCCTCCCGTCCGTCATGCCCCATGCCACGGTTGATTCATCAACAATATGCGGACGCGCATAAACGGCAGCGTTTACCAAACCGTCTCGCCCGGATGTAGAAAAAACACCAAACCCTTCTTGTGCAAATATATCTTGCATGTTCATCATAGCCGTATTATAAGCATATCCGGCACAAAAAAAGGCGGCCGACCCTTCAGGTTGCCGCCTTTCTCTATCTTTGCTTCTGTATCTTCGGACCTTGATATTATTACAGATGCCGGTGTACCGGTCCGGAAAGCTCCTGCAGCGAATATTCAAATTTCGCCGGCTTTCTGCCGAAGCAGATGCCGAGGTTCTCCCAGAGAGCTATGCACTTTACATCCACTTCGCGCCGCTTGATCAGTTCATCCGTCGGCTGGTAACAGATGGTGCTTCCGTTGACATCGGCAACCGTATTGCCGCTTTTGCCTTCCAACAGCAGATAGACGGCAGCCGCACCGGTCTTATAGCCGAAATTCACATCATAGGCAGACGATTCACCGCAGCGCACCAGATGCCCCGGCACAACTTCGCGGACCTCCGGAAACTCGTAGATTCCGGGAGCATACATACCGGTCTCTTTCATAAACTGTTTGATCTCAGGATCAGCCTTAAGCCTTTTTTCGAGCTGCTGCCTAACATACTTCCCGGAGCCGGCAAGCTTCTTGTGTCCGAAAGCGTCAGCCGGCACCGACTCATCATACAGCATTTCTCCGCTTGCGTTGGTAAGTCCTTCGGCAACAACGATTATGTATGTGCCTGCTTTCACGTCGCTTCGCCTCACGCGGTTGACATAGGTGGTACGGGCATCTTGATATACCACGTCGAAATCAACCGGAATCTCGGGAATGAGAATGCAGTCCGCCTCCGCTCCGATGCCGCCGCGAAAAGCGGTATGGCCGGAGTAGCGTCCAAAGACCTCTATGACCATGAAGCGGTTATGGCTCAGGCCGGTCGTCTTGAGGTCGCGGGTAAAGTTCGCAATCCGGTTGACTGCCGAGTCCCCGCCGACACTATAGGACTGAAGGTCAAGATCCATGGTCTTGGGAACGTGGATGCACGGAATCCCCTGTGAAGAGAGATCGACGACCACGCTGCCGGTATCATCGCCGCCGCTGATGATCAGGGCATCGATACTGAACTTTTTGAGGCCTTCCTTGATGCGATCGTATTTATTCGGGTCGTTAATCTTGCTGATTTTCACACGCGAGTGTCCGGCCTCTGACCCTGCAATCGAGGCTTCGATTTTGCTGACCCGCTCTGCATTCAGCTCGGTCACTTTTTCAAGCTCGACCAGATTGTACAGGCCGGCATACCCGTTGGGAATGACAACCGTTTTTATCCCGAGAAAAAACGCCTGACGCGAAATGCCCTTGATTACGGCATTCAGACCGCCGCAGTCACCACCGCTTGTGATAACACCGATACATTTAATGGCTGCCATGCTTCCCTCCCCGAAAATTATGTGTGTGAAGCAGAATAATCGTTCTGGATACTCGTATGATACTCCTGAATCGACCTGATGCTCAACTGCTTTTTCTGCAGGGACTCGATAGCCCTGACAACAGCCCGCGCGCTTGACAGGGTTGTCGTATACGGAATTCGGTACTGGAGGGCGCTTCGGCGGATCGAAAACGAGTCCTTCTGCGCCTGCGCTCCTGAGACCGTATTGATAATAAAGCTGATTTCACGGTTCTTGATGAGGTCGACAATATGCGGACGCCCCTCCGTAACCTTGTTGACGACTTCGACAGCGACGCCCTTTTCCGCAAGGTACAAAGCAGTGCCACGTGTGGCGGTCAGCTGAAAGCCGAGCTCGACAAGCATGTTTGCGACATCAACGAACTTCGCCTTGTCCCGGTTTTTAACACTCAGAAAAATTTTGCCGCTCGTCGGAATGCGGTTAAAACTGGAAGCCTGTGACTTCGCATATGCGAGCCCGAAATCTTCATCAATGCCCATAACCTCGCCCGTCGATTTCATTTCAGGACCAAGAATCGTATCGACCCCCGGGAACCGATCAAACGGGAACACCGCTTCCTTGACGGCAACGTGCCTGATAACGCGTTCTTCGGTATATCCAAGATCCTGTAACGTCGCTCCGCCCATGATTTTCGCCGCCATTTTCGCAAGTTGCACGCCGGTTGCCTTGCCGACAAACGGAATCGTCCGGGAAGCGCGCGGATTTACTTCGAGAACATAGATTTCATTGTCCTTCACCGCAAACTGCACGTTCATCAGTCCCCGGACATTCAACTCCTTTGCCATGGCCTTCGCCTGGCGCCTGATTTCATCGACAATCGGCTGCGGCAAGGAGTATGGCGGTAATGAACAGGCAGAGTCTCCCGAGTGAATGCCGGCCTCTTCAATATGCTCCATGACGCCGCCGATAACAGCATCAACACCGTCTGAGATGCAGTCGACATCGACTTCAACGGCATCTTCAAGATACTTGTCTACAAGAATCGGATGCTCCGGCGACGCCATCACCGCCCGTTCCATATAATTGACAAGCGAGTTTTCATCGTAGACTATCTTCATTTCGCGCCCACCGAGCACATATGAGGGACGAACCATGACCGGATAGCCGATGCGGCTTGCGGAGGTTACGGCTTCAGCTACCGTCAGGGCGGTGCCGCTTTCAGGCTGTTTCAGGTTCAGTTTATGCAAAAGCTCCTTAAAGCGCTTTCTGTCTTCAGCGCGATCTATTGAGTCCGGCGATGTGCCGAGAATCTTTACGCCCTCTTTTTCGAGCGGCACTGCCAGCTTGAGCGGCGTCTGCCCGCCGAACTGCACGATAACGCCAACGGGCTTCTCTTTCTCGATAATGTTGAGGACATTCTCCAGAGTAAGAGGCTCGAAGTAGAGACGATCCGCAGTGTCATAGTCGGTGCTGACCGTCTCGGGATTGCAGTTGACCATAATGGTTTCATAGCCAATCTCCCTGAGTCCGAAGACTGCCTGTACGCAGCAATAGTCGAACTCAATGCCCTGCCCGATCCGATTCGGGCCTGAGCCGAGAATGACGATCTTCTTCCTGTCGGTCGGATTCGCATCGCAGGAAAATATGAGACCGGAACTCGAAGACACATTTGCTTCTGTTTTTCCGCCTCCTGATTCCGCACCGCAATATCCATTCTCATACGTCGAATAAAGGTATGGTGTGTATGCTTCAAATTCGGCTGCACACGTATCGACCAGCTTGAAAACCGGAAGAATGCCCAGTGATCTTCTGAGATTTCTGACTTCTGCCTCGCTCTTTCCGGTCAGATCTCCTATCCGCTTGTCCGAAAAGCCCGCCTGCTTATACGACCTGAGAGCAGCCATGAGATCAGCATCCTTGCCGGAATGAGCCGCAATCTCATTCTCCATGTCGATCAACTGCTTCATGTTGTTCAGGAACCACGGATCAATCCAGGTCTGCACATGAACATCTTCAATCGAAAACCCGCGACGGAATGCTTCGGCAATGTACCAGATACGCTCGGCATTCGGGGTTTTCAGCTTTGCGACAATCTCTTCTTTCGTCAGATGCGGCTGCTTTACCGGATCGAGTCCGGCCGTGCCGATCTCAAGACTGCGGAGCGCCTTCTGGAGCGACTCCTTGAACGTCCTGCCGATGGACATGACCTCGCCGACCGACTTCATCTGCGTTGTCAGGGTTGCATCGGCATCAGGAAACTTCTCAAACGTGAAGCGGGGTATCTTCGTGACAACATAGTCGATTGTCGGCTCAAACGACGCCGGCGTTTCTCGGGTAATATCATTGCGGATTTCATCCAACAGGTATCCGACAGCAAGTTTCGCCGCAATTTTTGCTATCGGGAAGCCGGTTGCCTTGCTGGCGAGCGCTGAACTGCGGGAGACGCGCGGGTTCATTTCGACAACCGTCATGCGGCCGTTCTGCGGGTTCAGGGCAAACTGAATGTTCGAACCTCCGGTCTCGACTCCAATCTCGCGAATGATTGCTATCGAGGCATCGCGCATCATCTGATATTCCTTGTCGGAAAGCGTCTGTGTTGGTGCAACGGTAATCGAATCGCCGGTATGCACGCCCATGGCATCGAAGTTCTCGATCGAGCAAATGATGACAACATTGTCCGCCATGTCACGCATCACTTCCATCTCATACTCTTTCCACCCGATCACCGACTCCTCGACCAGAATCTGACACACCGGGCTCAGCTTCAACCCTTTATCGAGCATCTGGGCATATTCTTCAATATTGTATGCAATTCCCCCGCCGGTACCCCCAAGCGTAAAAGCGGGGCGAAGGATTGCCGGAAATCCGATTTCCTCAATGGCTGCCATGCCTTCAGTCATCGAGGTGACGATCAAGCTTTTAGGCATGTCAAGGCCAATGCCCTGCATCGCTTTCTTGAAGAGAGCTCGGTCCTCGGCTTTCCTGATCGCAGGCAATTTCGCGCCGATGAGCTCAACCTGATATTTGTCGAGAATGCCCGCCTCAGAAAGATTCACTGCAAGATTGAGCGCGGTCTGGCCGCCCATGGTTGGCAAGAGCGCGTCCGGCCGCTCTTTTTTGATTATCAACTCCAGAACTTCGACAGACAGCGGTTCGATATAGGTAACATCGGCGGTGTCCGGATCGGTCATGATGGTAGCCGGATTGGAATTGACCAGAACGACCTCATACCCTTCCTCACGAAGTGCCTTGCATGCCTGGGTACCGGAGTAGTCGAACTCGCATGCCTGACCGATAACAATCGGCCCGGAGCCTATTAAAAGTATTTTTTTGATGTCTGTTCTCTTTGGCATTCTCTCCCCATATTGCTGTAATTTATCCTTGGGTCAGCGGACCGTCGTCTTTCAACAGCGGCTTCTGTTTCCACAAACTGAATCCTGCCCTTCCTCACCCAGTCGCCTTCATCATCCGCACAAAACGGCTGAAGATATGTGTTGAATCATTCGGCCCCGGTCCTGCTTCAGGATGATGCTGGACCGACATAACCGGCAGTTCTGTGTGCTGCATGCCTTCCTCGGAACCGTCATAGAGGTTTCTGTGCGTAAGCCGCACCTGTCCCCTCAGGCTTCCAACATCTACACAGTAGTTATGATTCTGCGACGTAATCTCGACCCGCCCGCTCACCAGATCCTTCACAGGGTGGTTGCCGCCATGGTGGCCGAACTTCAGTTTGTACGTACGGCCACCCATCGCAAGGCCAAGAATCTGGTGGCCGAGACAGATGCCGAAAATAGGTTTCTTGTTCAGAAGCTTTTGTGCAGTCGCGATGCCATAAGTAACCGTTACCGGGTCGCCCGGACCATTGCTCAGCAAAATGCCGTCCGGATTCATTTCGAGCACCTCTTCAGCCGGTGTCTGAGCTGGAACGACTGCAACCTCAAATCCGGCAGTGACGAGGTTTCTCAGGATGTTGAACTTGACGCCGAAATCATAGACCACCACCATGAGCTTCTTCTCATGCGTTATCGTTTCGGTCCTGCACCACTGCCAGCAGCCTTCGGTCCATGCATACTGCTTGGCGGTCGTGACTTCCCGGACAAAATCAAATGCGGAAATGCCCGGATGCGCTGTCACTTTCGCCAGAAGACTCTTCGGGTCAGAATCAATCGTCGAGAGAATGCCCATCTGGGCGCCATGCGTACGCAGATGCTTTGTCAGGGCGCGCGTATCGATCCACTCGATGCCGGGAATGTTGTTTTCAACAAGGTAAGAGCCGAGCGACTGCACAGCGCGCCAGTTGCTGTAGCAGTCCTGGTATTCGGCAACGACAAACCCTTCAACCTTCGGTCCGCTCAGCGATTCGACATCTTCCGGCACGATGCCGTAATTGCCGATTTGGGGATACGTCATAGTCACGATCTGTCCGCGGTATGACGGGTCCGTCAGAATTTCCTGATAACCGGTCATTGAGGTATTGAAGACGACTTCACCGATACGTTCGGCATCAGCGCCGAAACTTCTGCCCTCAAAGACCGTTCCGTCATGCAGGACGAGCAATGCTTTCTTCATTCAGCCTCCAAAAAACTGCGCTTACAGAGAATAAGCGATATTTCCTCCAACAATAGTCATAACCGGCAGCCCCTGCACCGTCATTCCATGAAACGGGGTATTCCTGCCCTTTGAAATCAGCTGCTGACTATCAACTGTCCAGCACGGCTTCGGGTCAAACACCGTAACGTCCGCGGGAGCGCCCGCGGAAAGCGTTCCGAGCGGAAGTCCCAGAATCCGCGCTGGTGCGCACGACATCGCTGCAATAAGCTGCGACATGGTGAGCACACCGTCGCGCACCAGCTGCAGGCTGAGCGCAAGCGCAGTCTCAAGCCCCGAGATACCGCTCATTGCCTTGTCGAACTCCACCAGTTTGTCATCGCGATGATGCGGCGCATGGTCGGTTGCAATCGCATCAATCGTACCGTCGGCAAGGCCGGCTTTCATTGCCGCAACATCTTCATCGCTCCGGAGCGGCGGGTTCACCCGGGCGGCGGTATTGAATCCTGCAACCGCCATATCGGTAAGGGTAAAGTAGTGAGGACAGGTTTCCGCAGTAATGTTCACGCCATCCTTTTTTGCCCGGCGGATCAGCTCAACACTGCCCTTCGCCGACACATGAGCAATATGAACTTTGCCTCCCGTCATCTGAGCCAGAATAATATCCCGCGCAACGATGACCTCCTCAGCCGCAGCAGGAATTCCCCGCAAGCCGAAATGGGCAGAAGCAGAGCCCTCGTTCATTACACCATCTTCCGCAAGCACACTATCTTCGGCATGAGAAATCAGTATAGATCCGAATGCCTTCGCATATTCGAGCGCCCGGCGCATAATCAGACTGTTCATTACCGTTTTGCCGTCATCAGAGAAGCCGACGCAGCCGGCATCGTGCATGCAGCCAATTTCTGCAAGCTCCTCCCCCCTCTGTCCCTTCGTAATCGAGCCGATAGGGAATACGCGGCATACAGCAGTCTCTGCCGCCCGGTTGAGTATAAAACCCGTAACAACATGGCTGTCATTCACCGGCGAAGTGTTCGGCATGCAGCAGACAGATGTAAAGCCGCCCTTTACCGCAGCTTTCGTGCCGGTTTCAATCGTTTCCTTGTGTTCAAAGCCGGGCTCACGAAGATGCACGTGCATGTCGATGAACCCGGGCACAACATACATCCCGGCGGCATCGAACACGTGCGCTTCCCCGGGTGCGGGCCTCGCCTTTGTCCTGCTCTTTGCGGAGCTGACATCGACCGAGACGATCGTTCCGTCTTCGACAAGAATATCGCCCGGTCCGTCGAGATTCTGCGATGGATCAACAATGTGACCGTTTTGAATATACAGTTTCTTAGGCATGGTACTCACCTCCGCTCAGGTGGTACAGAACCGACATGCGCACCGCAAGGCCATTGGTTACCTGCTGCAGGATGACGTTCTGCGGGCCGTCTGCAACATCGGACGAAATCTCGATGCCGCGGTTCATCGGACCGGGATGCATCACTATCGCATCTTTCCTTGCACGTGCGAGCCGCTCTTTCGTCAGTCCCCAGTGGCTGAAATAATCGGCCGTCGTCGGAAAAAAGCTCTTGTTCATCCGTTCCATTTGAATGCGAAGCATGATAATCACATCGACGCCCGTCAAGCCCTCTTCAAGAGAATAATACATTCTGACGCCGGGAGGCGGCTGCGGGGGGAGCAGCGTCGGCGGGCCGACAAAGCGGACCTGTGAGCCGAGCATGAGCAGGCCGATCATGTCGGAGCGGGCAACGCGACTATGGATGATGTCGCCCACAATTGCAACCTCAAGCCCTTCAAACGAACCCTTGTGATCGCGGATTGTGAACGCATCAAGCAATGCCTGCGTCGGATGTTCATTCATGCCGTCTCCAGCGTTGATGACCGAAACATCCATATGCTCGGCTATAAAATTCGGCACGCCGGAAGACGCGTGGCGGACAACAACAAAATCCACCCCGTAGGCCTCAATATTTTTAATCGTGTCGAACAGGGACTCTCCTTTTGTCACGCTGCTTGAGGAAACCGCAAAGTTCACAACGTCGGTGCTGAGCCGTTTCTCGGCAATTTCAAACGACGTGCGGGTGCGGGTGGATGGCTCATAAAACAGGTTTACCACGGTCTTTCCCCGGAGCGCCGGGACCTTCTTGATATCACGCTTCAGGACATCCTTGAACGATGACGCAGTGTCGAGAATCTGATGGATGTCCGCCCTGCTCAGATCCCGCATGCTGATAAGGTGTTTCAGGTTCATGGTCTCATTCCTTTGCTTTTACCAGTTGTACGCAGTCCTGGAACCCGTCCTCCTGCAGTTGGACGTCTATCTTTTCCTTCTTTGCAGTCGGGATGTTTTTGCCGACATAATCAGCCCGGATGGGCAATTCGCGATGCCCGCGGTCGATCAAAACCGCGAGCTGGATGCATGCCGGACGTCCATAATCCATCAGAGCGTCCATAGCGGCGCGGATAGACCGGCCGGTGAAGAGCACATCATCTATCAGCACAACTTTTCGCCCGTTGCTGTCAAAGGGGATGTCTGTTTTCCGCACGACCGGATGGTCCCTGCGGAGACTCAAATCGTCGCGATAGAGCGAGATGTCGAGCGAACCGACCGGAACGTCAGCATGTTCAACAATTTTAATCTTTTCTGCAATACGGCGAGCCAGATGCACCCCGCCGCGCTGAATACCGACGAGACAGACGTTTTCCGTCCCCTTGTTCTTCTCGATAATTTCGTAGGCAATCCGCGACAAAACGCGCTCGATGTCCTTCTTGTTCAAAAGTTCTTTTGCCATGGCTCCCCGCAATAAAAAAGCCTTTCCCCGCGTGCAGGGAAAGGCCGAATATGTTTATTGACAGCGTTCACCGAATCTCCTCACCTTGCCAGCCTCACAGGGCTCATCGTTAAAGGTAGGAATAAGATATCACAGGTCGGCAGGCAATTGCAAAAAAAACGGGAGAAAAGCTCTGCAGCGGCTATTTAGCTGTGATGCAGATATATTATGAAAATAACTTGAAAGAGATGCCCGGGAATCGGCCCTGCTATGGAAAAGACTGAACTATTGCCCGTCGGGCTTCTTCGGATATCCTTCAGCCAGGATGGGACAACGGATGGCATCAAATGCATACAGGATGCGGCGTTCCTTGTCGCACTTTTCTTCCGGATAGCATGAAACAGTCATGGAGGCAAGCACGCGAATCATCTCTTCCCGAGAAGGAATGTCTTCCAGCCTGCCTTCGCTTACCGAGCCGTCAAGTCCGCTGATAAGGCGGATATCAGCTCCGTCGGTCACCAATGCGAAAGGAATCGGCTTTCCTGCCCCCACTCTGCAAAAAGCTACCGCATGGCGGTCCCATGAGACAAGCGAACTCATCGAACACTTCACAAAAAGAGCCGGCTTATCATCAATGACCACGAGAATATCGGCGGGTGTCTGAAACGTCTTTCCGTCGGCAAGAGTTAGTTCAGCGGTATGATTTATTCTGAGGTCTGCAGGAAGGTAGCCCTTCGTAGTGAGAAGAAAATCAACGACAACGGCCTGCACCTGCGTGAGCGCCTGCTTCTCGATGAGGCTGTCCATAAACTCCCGCTTGCCGAGCAGTTCCTGCCGCTCTTCCGGCGATTCCGGCGCTTTCCCGAGGTCGAAATATTCCGCCATGCCGCCTACTTCACGCCGTCCTTCAGCAGCAAGCCGTACTTCTGATGCTCAAACGGGTGCACGTCCGGCATCTTTGCGAAGATCCATCCCTTGTGCACGAGCCTGCCCTGCTCATAAATCTCCAGGCGTACAGCAGGCTGTTTCGGCTCATTGCTGCGAGAGGTAATCTCACCGCCGGCCATGGTGAAGTCAGGAAGAAACTCTCCGACCTTTATCGTAAGCGGCGTTCCTGCAATGCTCATTTCCGCGCCAAGAGATGCAACTATGTCTTTCTTTGCACCGGTAGCTTTCTCGACAAGCTGCAGGCGAACTTTAGACCAGCTTTTCCTGACCGCATCGGGGACGACAATTCTTTTTTCGCTCTTCTCTATGGCGGCTCCGTGCGGGGAGCCCGTCATGGGACCGGCGCTCTTTTCCACGGGAGGATGCGACGCCGGCATTTGCGGCTGCTGAGCCGGTTGAGCGGGCTGAGAAGGCTGCTGTTGCGGTACTGCTGCGGTTCGCGGGATAATCTGTTCTTCCTTTTTGTCTGAACACGCAACGCCAGACGCCACAAGTGCTGCGGCAAGAAGGAGGAGCAATGCTTTTTTCATGGAAGCCCCCTGATTGATGTAACGTTGTGAAAAAAAATGGCGGAGAGGCAGGGATTTGAACCCTGGGTAGGGTGTTACCCCTACAACCGCTTAGCAGGCGGCTGCCTTCGACCACTCGGCCACCTCTCCAAGAGCCTTTTATACTATCAGCCGGCCGGCGCTCTTGTAAAGCCGTTTAGAAACGTCATGAGACAAAATCAGGTTTTTCAGGCTCAACGGCGTATATGCTAAAATGAACACACTATGCATATACTGGATAAAGTGAAACTGACTCTGCAAAAACATGACATGCTCCATGCCGGAGAGCATGTTCTCGTCGGGCTTTCGGGCGGCGCCGACTCGGTCTGCCTGCTCACGGTTCTTGACCGCCTGAAGCCGGAAATGAATCTTCGGATTACGGCTGCATATCTCGACCACGGATTGAGACCTGAGGAAACGCCTCAGGAAACCGATTTTTGCCGGGACCTCTGCGGCGCATTCGACATTGCGTTTCATGTGCAAAAGCTCAATGTCCGTGCCCATGCAAAGGCCGAAAAGCTGAGCACGCAGGAGAGCGCCCGCGAACTCCGCTACCGCGCCTTGCAGGACATTGCCGCACTGGTCGGCGCGCATCGAATCGCTATCGGTCATCATGCGGACGACCAGGCGGAGACAATTCTGATGCGGCTTTTTCGCGGAACCGGGCCGTCCGGAATGGCCGGAATCCGTCCGGTGCGAAAAAATATAATCCGTCCCCTGATAGATATCGAACGCAAGCATATTGAGGCATTCCTTGATGCTGAAGGCATCGCCTTTATGGTCGACTCATCGAATCTCCGGGATGATTACATGCGCAACAAGCTTCGTCATCACATCATGCCTGCCATAAAAAAGCTGAACTGCGATGTAATAAAAACAATGAGCAGAACCGCGGAGATATGTCGCGACGAGGAGCGGTACTTTGAAGTTCAGGTGACAAAAACCCTGATGAAGCTGATTACCAGGAAGACGGACACCGCTATTGAACTTTTCTTGTCACCCCTGGAAGCGATGGATAAGGTGATATTGCGCCGAGTCCTCCGCCGGGCGCTTGATGAAACAAGGGGGCTGCGCGAGATCGGGCTTGTCCATATTGAAGAAATTATGCGCCTTATCCGTTCGGGCGCTGCCGGTGACCGGAGCTATCTTCCCGGCGGCCGCAGAGCCATCAGGAAATACGCAACAATGCTTATTACGTCCGACATTCCGCAGACCATCGAACCAGTAGCGTTCGATAGTTCGCGGAGCCTGCCGATTCCGCAGGCGGGCATTGTTTTGCTTCCCCGCCTGATTGCACGTCAGCAGTGGGACGGCTCGTTCGGCGATGCCAAAACGTCGGCTGTATTTGATGCAGGCAAGTTGACCCTGCCGCTTACGGTACGCTCGCGGGTTGCGGGCGATTTCTTTTATCCCTTCGGATTTGGAAAACGCAAAAAACTGCAGGACTTTTTTGTAGACGAAAAGGTTGCCCGCGACGAACGTGATGCTGTGCCGTTGCTGCTGAGCGGTGATGCGATTGCCTGGGTGGCCGGGTATCGCATTGATGCGCGGTATGCTGTGGGCGAAGCGACCGAAAGTCTGCTGCAGATCCTTATCAAACCATTGCAAATTTGACTTCTGGAGGTACAATGACGAAGAAAGCACGCATAGCAGCACCAAGCAGCATCGTGTTCACTCTGTTTGTCTTGTTGGCGGCATGTGCGGCTGTTCCTGCCGGTGCGGATTCCGGCGCACTGGCACAGCTGAGCAACGATATGGCCGCCATCACCGAAAAAGCCCGTCCGGTTGTGGTCAATATCGCTACGTCCCGCACCGTCAAAACACCGCGACTGCCCTTTGCCGACGACCCGTTCTTCAAGCGCTTCTTCGGTGAGCAGAAAACCCCGGCGACGAAAAAAGCCATCAGCCTCGGTTCCGGCGTCATCGTTTCATCCGACGGCTACATCATCACCTGCAACCATGTCATCGAGAGTGCGGAAGACATTATCGTAAAGACCGCGGACAACAAGGAATACAAAGGACAAGTCATTGGCACTGATGCCAAAAGCGATATAGCGCTCATAAAAATTGATGGAAAAAACCTTCCGGCCGCTCTGTTCGGCGACTCCGACAAGCTCCGTTCCGGAGAAATCGTCCTTGCCATAGGGAATCCCTTCGGCCTGAATCACACGGTTACAATGGGCATTGTGAGCGCGTTGAAGCGTTCCGGAATGGGCATTACCGAATATGAAGATTTCATCCAGATTGATGCGGCGATCAATCCCGGCAATTCCGGCGGCGCGTTGCTGAACACGAGGGGAGAACTTATCGGCATCAACGACGCCATTTTTTCTACGAGCGGCGGATCTCTCGGCATCGGATTTGCCATTCCGGTGAAAATGGCCCGTTCCATCATGGAAAGCATGCTCACCAAGGGTAAGGTTGTTCGCGGATACATCGGCATCTCCATCCAGCCGCTCACTGCCGACCTTGCGAAGCAGTTCGGGCTGAAGGATCAAAACGGTGCATTGCTTGTAGACGTTACGGATGGCAGCCCTGCCGAAAAAGCCGGCCTTGAGCGCGGCGACGTGATGATCGAATATGACGGCAGGAAGATCGAAAGCCTTCCCGAGCTGAAAAACTGGGTCGCAGCAACCCCGCCGGGAAAAACAGTGCCGGTGAAGGTTGTTCGTGATGCGAAAACAGCTTCATTCAGAGTGGTTATGGGAGAACTCGCTGGCGCGGCACCTGCGCAGGAGCAACCGACATCAGCAGCCGAAGCCCCGAAGGTTGTCGACAACAATCTGAAAGGCGTTGCGGTCCGCGATGTGACCGATGATTACCTTCAGAAGCAGGGCATAAAGCGGCGACTGAAGGGCGTGGTGATTACCGCTGTGAGCGAGGAGAGCCCTGCGCTCGGCCTGCTCGAACGAGGCGACATTATTCTTGAGATAAACCGAAAGGCTGTTGCTGCGCAGGGCGATTACGCGCAGGTGGTGAGTCAAATCGGCAAGAATCAGGATGTGCTGCTGCTGATTGTGCGCGGAGGTGCTTCTCAATACCTGACAATATCGTCGCGATAACTTCATTGCTGAGCAGCCGGCCGCGCTGAGTCAGGCGCAGGCTGCCGGCATCAGTCACCACGAGGCCCTGCAGACGCTCATTCTGCAGGGCCTTTTCCATGGCTGTCCATATCTCCGCCGAAAGGGCGGCGCGGCAAACGCCGTCAATCGTCCGCAGGCCGAGAAAAACCGTTTCCTTCCATATGTCGTCATCGCTGAGAACGGTCGTCTCGGCTGCAACAGATTGAGCAGTTTCAATCAACGATATGTACCGCCCGATGTCATCAATGTTTGAGGAACGCTCAAGCCCGTTGAATGAATGCGCCGCCGGTCCCAGCCCTGCATAAGGACGTCGCTGCCAGTAAGTCATATTGTGCCTGCACCGGCGCCCCGGCAGCGCATAATTGGAAATTTCGTAATGCTCGTAGCCGTGCGCAGAAAGCATTTCATCAGCGCAATAAAACATCTCTTCAATGCTTTCCTCATGCGGCAGCTCATACCGCCGCGACTGCACTCCTGCAAAAAGCGGCGTTCCGGGCTCGGCAGTCAGCTCATACGCCGAGATGTGTACCGGCTTCAGCTCAATCAGCCGGCGGAGCGTTTCTATCCACGCTCCCGCATCCTGACCAGGAATGCCGTACATGGCATCGACGGAAATGTTGTCAAAGCCGGCCCTCCCGGCGTCATGAACGGCGGCTTCTGCCTCTGCCCAATCGTGAATGCGGCCCAAAACGCGCAGTTCATTGGCATGGATTGACTGTATGCCGATGCTCATCCGGTTAAAACCGACCTCGCGCAAAAAACGCAGCCGCTTCTCATCGAGAGTCGCCGGATTTGCTTCGATGGTCACTTCAGGGTCGGGAGAGAAGATACAGACATCTTTCAGGCATTGCATAATGCTGCGAATCGACGCTTCAGAAAGCAGGCTCGGCGTTCCTCCTCCGAGAAAAAGCGAGTCGACCATGCCGAACTCATCGTTTCTCTGTCGGATTTCAGCACAGAGGGCTCGCACAAATCGTTCAGCATCATAATTGCCTATTGGCTCTGAACAGAAGTCGCAATACGAGCATTTCTGCACGCAAAACGGTATGTGGATATAAAGCGCTCCGGCTTTCTGCATGAGACGGCTGCTATACCTCCCGGCTGACGTACCCTTCAATCATGATGTCGCCGCCGATTTTCCGGGCACGCATGCGTTCAATCAGATACGGACTGCTCATTGCGCGGAAGGATACCCCGCCCACCGGCGTGAGCGACTGTGCGCCGCCGATTATTTTCGGAGCGACAAAAAAGATGACTTTATCAACGATGCCGGCCTGAAACGCCGAGGCATTCAGCGACGAGCCTCCCTCAATCAAAACCGAGGTGATGCCGCGGCCGCCAAGAAGCGACATCAGCCACGCAAGGTCAAGGCGGTCTCCACTATAGGAAATCACTTCGATGCCGCGGGCGCTCAACAGTCCCGCCTTGTCGGCATAAAGCTTCCGCGCCTGCTCACGCACAACAAAAAGCGTTGCCGGCGGCACGGTGCAGACATGAAAGGAAAGCGGTGTTTCGAGATTCGGATCAAGTACAACGCGCATCGGATTGCGCCCTCCCCTGATGCGGGCGGTCAATTGCGGATTGTCTGCCGCAACGGTGCCTATGGCGGTAACAATCGCATCAACACTGCTGCGGAGCTGATGCACGCACCGCCGCGCCTTCTCACCTGTTATCCATTTGGATTCGCCGTCCGGCGTGGCGATCTTTCCGTCAAGCGTCATGGCAGCTTTCAGCACTACAAACGGAAGGCGCGATGCGATGAATTTCATGTACGACTCATTCAACCTCTGCGCCGACTGCTCGGCAACGCCGACAATGACCTCGACACCATGGTCGCGCAGCTCCGTAATGCCCTTGCCGGCAACTTTCGGATTCGGATCCTCCATCGCGACAACGACTTTTTTGATTCCCGCGGAGATGATGGCTTTCGTGCAGGGAGGGGTTCGCTTGTCAGTATGGCAGCAGGGCTCAAGGGTAACGTAAAGGGTTGCGTTGCGTGCCGCCGTGCCGGCAGACTGAATGGCGAGAGCTTCGGCATGCGACTCACCGGCCTTTTTATGGTAATCCTCGGCGATAATTCGCCCGCTTTTCACCAGCACCGCGCCGACCATCGGGTTGGGGCTGGTCTTGCCACGCGCGCGTGCGGCGAGCCTCAGTGCGTGGAGCATATATCTTACATCCGAATCATTCAACCGGAAAACCCCTTCTTACTTATCTATCGCTAAAATCCGTATTCTTTCCAGCGGCGATCCACAAGCCGCACAATTTCCGGCGACATGAAGAGCTCATCAGGCCATTCGCGCATCATACCCTCTTCACGGGTTTTGCGAGTGGCATCAATACCCATTTTCGACCCATAGCGCGGGAAGTTCGCCGCATGGTCGAGATCGTCAAGCGGACCGTCGGCGATAACCACATCGCGCTTCCAGTCAACGTTGTTGAGCACGCGCCAGGCTGTGTATGAGAGATTCTGAACATCAACGTCGTCATCGACAATGATGAGCAGCTTCGCAAACATCATCTGCCCCTTGCCCCAGAGCCCGTGAATGATCTTTTTCGCATGGCCTGGGTAACTCTTCCTGATAGAAATAACGGCACAGTTGTGGAACACGCCTTCCATCGGCAGCGTCAAATCCCGTATCTCCGGCATATCGAGCCTCATGAGCGGCAGAAAAATCCGCTCAGTCGCCTTCGCCATGTAGCAGTCTTCCATCGGCGGCTTTCCGACAATCGTCGCCGGATAGACGAGATCTTTCCGGTGAGTTATACAGGTCACATGGAAAACCGGATAGTTGTCTGCCGAAGAATAAAAGCCGGTATGGTCGCCGAACGGCCCTTCAATGCGCTGCTCTCCCGGCTCCAGATAACCCTCAATGACCAGTTCACTGTTGGCAGGAACAGTGATGTCGGAGGTAATGCATTTTACCATCCCGACCGGTTCGCGCCGCAGAAAGCCGGCGAACATCATCTCATCCACCGCCTCGGGCAACGGCGCGGTCGAGGCATAGATAACCGCCGGGTCGCTCCCGACCGCTATGGCCGCAGGCATGCGCTGCCCGAGCGCCTTGTACTTGTCATAATGGCGCGCGCCGTCCTTATGAATGTGCCAGTGCATGCCGGTCGTCTTCTTGTCGTAAATGTGAATGCGGTACATGCCGCAGTTCGGGCGGCCTGTTTCAGGGTCTTTCGTAAAAACCATAGGGAAGGTGATGAAGCGCCCTTCATCGGTCGGCTGTCCGTCGCCAGGCCAGGTTTTCAGCACCGGGAACTTTGAAAGATCGGGGTTCTCCTTTTCGATCACTTCCTGGCACGGAGCAGACTTTACGGTCTTCGGCAGATATTTCGAAAATTCGAAGAGCTTCGGCAACATGGCAATCTTTTCGAGAATTGATTTCGGCGGCGCCTGATTCAATAACTCTTCGATGCGCTTGCCGACATCGTCAAGATGATTGATTTCGAGCGAGAGGCACATGCGCGAATAAGAGCCGAAAATATTCGTGACGACAGGATACTGCGAGCCCCTCACCTTTTCAAAAAAAAGCGCCTTGCCGCCGCCCGGACTCTTGCACATGCGGTCGGTGACGGCAGAGATTTCGAGAATCGGATCTACTTCGGCTTTGACGCGGTGCAGCTCAGCCTGCTGCTCAAGGACGGACAGATAGTGACGGAGGTCTTTATAAGCCATTGGCGGATATCTCCTGACAACATGATTGTAAACCGTAGTATATCGTCAGGAATAACTGCTTTACAAGAAGAGCGATTTCGGGATTGCTACCGGGGCCCGACGGTGACTTCAAACGTCCTGACCGTCTTGACCCCATCGGCATTGGTTGCAGATGCGCTGAAATGAATAACCCTTTTTTCCTGCGAGGGCAGATTCCAGAGCACTTTGCCGGTGTTCTTGTCAATCGATACTCCCGCGGGAACGGGCGATTCAAAAGCATAGGTTACGCTACCGCCCTCAGGGTCTGCGCCTACAAGCTGAAGCTCAGCCGTCTTCTCTGTCTGCGGAGTCAGCACCTTCATGTCAAGCGAAGGCGGTGCGCTCTGCACTGTTACAGACATGCTCTGAAACGGCGTTGCCTTGCTGCCGCCGATTATCGGCGTGACTACTACGCTCACCCGGTCATTTTTCCTGACCCTGCCCGCAGGCAAACTATTGCCGCTCACATCGCGCAGAGGGGTTCCGTTGACTATCCATTCATATTCATATGAAACGGGGACTCCTGGTGCTCCTGTCAGTCTGACCTCTGCCTGAACAGCATCCAGGCTCGAAAACCGGGCCGGGGTGAAGACGACGGATTTGACCAAAGGCGCTTCAGTCCCGGACAGAGGCGGAAGCGGCGAAACAGATTCGGGCTTTGCTCCCCGCATTGCCTCAAGAAAGGCGGCATCCGGCTTTTCAGCGATTACGTCCTTTTTCGGCGACGTCATCACATACAGAGCAAGAGCGGATGCCGCGACGAGGAGCACACCAAAAGCAACCTTAATCGCGGCCTGCCCGCCCGCATTTCTCGCCCGGCACATCATACTAAGAAAGCTACGCACTCGCACAGTCATCTCTGCGTCACTGAACCCTTCTGTCGCGCCAGAAAATCACCTTCGGTTTTTCCAAAAGATCTTTTGTGGCGCCCTGGACTGTCCGCATATTTTGCGTCCCGGCGCCGCTGGCTGTAATATATACGCCCGCGCTTGATCCGGCCGGATTGAGCGAAATCTGAGGATCCGACAGGATGCCGACTCCGGTATACAGAACCGTATCGCGCCCGAGTGCTGTCTGATAATCAAATGCGTAGAGTCTGCCGGTTCCGCCCTGCGTGCATAAATTGGCGCCGGTTGCCGCTGGCGCATAGGTCGTAAAATAGACCTTTCCGCCGAAAACAGCCGGGGTCCCGAGCATTTTTTCATTGCTGGCAAACTCAAACGAAAATCCCTGGCTGATGTTGTTATACTGCTGAGATGCCAATGTCATGTTCTGCAAATGGCTGAACTGATAGGTAGGGGAGCACCTGCCGGTCTGGCACGGAGCACCGCCGCAATCGGCGCTTGAGGTACAGATGTTGGGCGTATCCTTTATGGCGTAAAAACGATCAACCGCTCCCGAAGACGTCGGGCACTGCTTGTCTCCGGTGCCCCAATACAGCCAGACATTGCGGTTTGCGTCCCGGGTGAGCGTTATATTGGTATAGACGGGGCGCCTTGTGCTCGTCTGCTCATACAGGAGCGATCCGGCCCAAGAACCTGTATTGCATGCTGCCGGACTTGCCGCGCCGCACAAGCGGAAGCGCCACATGTTTCCGCCGAGATCGCCGACATATACCATATCAATAAATCCGTCATTATCCGAATCATAAATAAAAGGCTGCGCCGGAATGCTGTATTGCATCAGGGAATTATTCGCCTGCGTATAGCTCCAGAGAATGTTTCCGTTTGCCATATCTACCACAAAAAAGCCCTTGCCCCGGTTCGCAGGCTCCGTGGGAGTGGAGCCGCAGGAGTACTCGTACCCGCCGCCGCCGATGAAGCCGACCCACTTTTCATTGCCGCCGATTTTTACCCTTCCGATTGTCATTTTGGACCACGGGTCGCTCAAATAGGGCGCCTGCGCGGCCGTCGGATTGATTCGCCATTTAAACGCGGGCGAGAGCGGATTGGTGAAGTCGAATGCGTAATACCCGCAATAGTGAGGAGTGCCTGCCGAGTAGGTCTGGCTGAATGTCTGTGGCGTAACACCGTCAAACGCGGCGCAGTTCGGAGACGAACTCCACGTATAGTTCGGGCTGACTCCCCTGCCGAGGCCGAAGACGAGCATGGTGCGCCAGTCAGCCGCATTTTTCGTTGTTCCGCTGCCTGTTCCGAGCCATACGTCGGCGGTGGAAACAGGGCCGTCCACGAAGTACTGATGAGCCAGCGTCGAAGGATCGGTAACATGAGCGACGAGCTTCAGCTTCGGCATGAGGTTCGGCGGAATAAAGCTGAATACCTCAGCCCCGTTGAATGTCCTGAATACGTGAAACTGGCCGTCATTGGCGCCGACCGCCACAACGCGGGTGCCTGTTGCATCTGAGAGCCGCACGTTGGCGTCCCTGAAGAGCGAAAAGGCGGTTGGAATGGACGCATCAAGAACGTCTGAAAAAAATCTCGACGGTGTCGCTACGACAACCGGATTTGAATGCCATATGTCGCCAAGCTTCCAGTCATCTGGATTATATGCGGGATCTCCGCGAAAATAGCCGACCACATTGGTGCGTTCGGCTGTCTGAGCAGAGGTTAATCCAAGGTAGCGAGGATCAAGCGCGGTCGTAAAGTCGGTCATTGTGGGGCTTCCTGACGCGCATCCGGTCGTGCAGGTCTTGATATTCCGTGAACCATGAGGCATGGCATCCAAAACTGCACCGGCCTCCCATACGTTGCTACCGACACTGCCATCGGCATTGATGTTGTATTTCTTCAGAAATCCCGGCCAGAACGGGTCGTCATCTTTTGGCGTAAAAGACGCCTCGTACAGGTGATCTTCACTGGTAATTCGTGCGGTCGCAATTGAGGCGACTGTGAAGGAATACGTTCCTTCCGTAATCTGGTTGATGGCGTCCTGCAGCGCCTCGGTCAGCTCATCTGCGCTTGCCGCAAAATACGCATAGCCCGAAAGGGCGGCGGTGCCGGGGTCGTTTGCCGTCGCAAAACAGTTTGTTGACGTTCCGTTGCAGGTTCCCGTTGTTGGTGATGGGCTGCACTGCGTAATGCCGGCAGGATACAGTGCCGGCGATGCTGCGATATCGTAACCAGCCGGGACTCCGGCATTGGCGACATTAGGATTGTCGCTTCCGCCGTAATATGCCGCCCAGTTCAGCGTGTTTTGCAGAGAAGCGGGCATGTCGCCGCCGAAGCCGACGACAAACACCTTATAGCCGGCGTCACCCAAAGCCTTCGCCATGGCTACGGTCTCTCTGCGGCGCTGGTATTGGGTTGCCTGCGTCTCAGCGCCGCTGCCGCCGCACGAATAGGTATCTGCTCCGTCAGTCACGAAAAGGACGAATTTCTTGCGGCAGGTCCCAGCCGTCGTATCCGCTGCCTTATGAGCGTCGAGATAGAGCTTCGCCTCGCGCAAAGATGAGCCGAGAGGTGTGCCTCCCCCCGCCGCTTCCCCTCGTATGCAGGTGCCGCTGGGCGCCGTTGCCAGTGTGCAGGTGCCGGGGTTGGCGCCGCAGTATATTCTCGAATACCAGCTACCGATATCATATATAAGGCTGTTGCAGCCTGCGGAATAATTCCCGCCGATGTCGTCCGAGCCGCAGTTGTAAAACCGCATATAGCCGATGCGCACATTCATGGCTGCGTCATCGGTCGCGCCAGTGCTGCGAACCAAGCCGTCTTTGTTGGCATCAAGCACCGAAAACAGAGCGCGCTTCGCAATTTCGAGCCGGCTGCAATTGGTCTCATACGTACCTGTGATGGCGCGGTAAAACGGATTGTGCGCGCTGGTGATCGGATCGACCGCCCGGCAGGAAGCTGTGCTGAATCTGGGAACACTGCCCAAAGGGATAGCGCA
Source organism: Nitrospirota bacterium (assembly GCA_009773415.1). Classification (GTDB taxonomy): domain Bacteria; phylum Nitrospirota; class Thermodesulfovibrionia; order Thermodesulfovibrionales; family Dissulfurispiraceae; genus JAAYUK01. The sequence goes on from WSNO01000001.1 coordinate 89,756, forward strand.
CGAAACCCGCCCCGTGCCGGGCACCCCGAAGAAAGGGCCGTTATAGGTTGTGTTGCAGTTGCCGGTGCTGACATACATAGTGTCACCGACGGGGGTCCAGTTCATGCTGCCGGAAAGGTCAAGCACGATAAGGGCATCGGGAGGCACGTTCGATGAAAAAAGCCCCGACTCATCCGCCGCAAAGGGCACGCTCGGCAGAGACAAAAACAGCAGAAGCGCCAGGATGCGCATAAATGTGCGGGATAGATATTGCATGGTGAACCTCCTGAAAAGCCGTGTATGACTGTTTCTAAACAGTGCGTTTGTGAGCTGCGCCATGAGCGCTGAAAAATCTTCTTTTTGAAACCGCTATTTGCACGGAGAAGGCCCGTACGCGATGCCTACATCTATCGTCACTCTCGACTGATAGTTGGCATTTTCACCCGTTATTGTTTTGGCCGTTCTCAGTTCCCCCCATACGGCAGGGTCATAACCGGGCATGTCGGCACACGCGTCTATTGGTATGTTCGGATCGCTCAAAGCTGCGACCGTGAATGTGGCGGCAGGATCGTTCGCCGCATTCACCTGTGTCGAACCCGTCGTGAAATTGTCGATTAACGCTCTGGTGGCAAGCAAGTCTGTGGATCCTCTCTTGGAGTTGTCTATGAATCTCTTCAGCTCGCCGATGCCGGCTTCGGCAGCGGAAAAGGCTTTTTTCTCTCCGGCTATTCTGGTGCTGATTCTCATGTCCTTTGTGGAGACAAAGAAAACAATCGACGACACCGCAAGCAGCAAGACGAGAACCATGAGCGCGCCGACCAGCGCAAATCCGCGCTCATTAGCTGCATAAGCGTGCGCATTCATCTTTTTTTTGCATTCCTGCATAGCCGCGACTTCCTTTTCTTCATCCGCTATCGTTCTCATAAGCACTTATTCCACCATATGATTTCTGGGCAGGACGCTCGTCGAATAGATCATGCTCTGTCGCGTCTTCGTCGTCGGGTCAATCTCGCTCGTCTGAACCGCCAGCGTGATTTCGATGCGGCGAATGTTCGGAATCTGCGCTGTTACCGGCGAAGCCAGCTCCACTCCCTGACCATTAAAATAGCGAAAAACAGCGGGTATGACGAGATTGTTGTTCACTACCAGCACCTCTCGCGGGCGGCCGGAAAGAGCAGTATCGCCCAAAAACGGCTGCGCACCGCCTGCGCAATTTGCAGTGCGCGTAATGCGCTGATTCGCTGCATCGTAAACATAACGGATGACCTCGTTGGGGTCATCGCCGATCCAATCTGAGCCTCCTGCGCCGGGACCGGTTGCCATCTCTACCGTCAGCGCAGTGGCGGTTGCCTCCTGAATACCCCGGTAATTCTGGTTCGGGCTTGCCGCGCATGCAGGTGTAACCCAGAAAGCCGCATCAGATCGAAATTTCGGGTTGTAGGACGCCATGCCTATTTCAGCAGTCATTATCTGCAGTGCGAGTCGCGCGTCTTCCTGTGCCGACGCCTTGAGCTGTATGCCGGTAGATGCCTGGAGACCGGAACGAAGCGTCATGGAGACTGCGGCAAGCAAAGCCATGCCAACCGTTATGGCGATAAGCAGCTCGACAAGAGTAAACCCGGCCTGGCGGGGAATCCGATTAATTTTCATTACCGGTCTCACTCAGCACCCCTGCTTATAGTTTGGGTCGCGGGTAACCGTAAATGAATCGCGGATGCCCGCTGCGTTTCCCGTCCAGGTAACCTGCACGGAAACGAGATAAAAATCATTGGGCAGCGCCTGAATTGTCCTTGTAACCATATATTGCATGTCTCCCGGTTGATCGGCTGCCCGACCGCTGGACCGAACAACAGGAACAATCACTATGCCTGCCGCCACGGCGTTGCATTCATTCTGGATTCTGAGCTGCTCGGTCTCCATCTCCCGGTGCAGTATTTCAGCCGCCTGCCCGATCCTGTCTGCCCTTGTGGTAGATGTCCACCCGAGAGGAAAAACAGTGAGCGTCCCCAGAATACCGACAACAAGCAGTGCTACCGCGATGAGCACCTCAATAAGCGTCATGCCCCGGTTGTTTTTAATATGCATATGAAACATAGGTCCTCGCCCTGAAATTTGTGGTAATCGTGGCCTGAGAGCCGCGAATGTTCTGGATGACGACAGTGCCGGGATCGGCAGTTCCCCTCATCTGAAACAGCAAAAAAGCAGCTCCGCCGAAATCGGCGTTTACGATAAAAGTTCCGGCGTCTCCAAAATTCGTCAAATCCTTTGCTTGAATGACGGCGTAAGCAGCGCATGGGGTTTGCGATGCGACGGTACACTCTTCAATAACATAATTCGGGCTGTTTACGGTGAAGGTCATGCGATGCAGCCTGTTCCGCGCAAGCGCCCGAGTTCTCGTTTCTGTAATATCGCCTTCCACTTCCAGCGCGGCGGAGCGCAGGTTTGCGTTGTCTCTGGCGCGCAGCAGGCTGATAGAGGAAATAGTCAGTAAAATCATCAGAATGGTGATGACAATCATAAGCTCGACGAGCGATACACCGTTTTCGTCCATAAGTTTCATCTTCATAGTGAGCAATTAATATGCACGGATTGTGCCAGTTGCATCAATATCAAAATATCCTTATCAAACAACCTGTTGCCTCGAACCTTCCGGTATCATTGTGAACCGCATTACCCATTTATCAGTCTCATGCTTCACAAGTCAGGCAAGGTTTTCCAAACCGTAATCCTTTATCTTCGTCAGCAGCGTCTTGTAGCTTACCTGCAATTTCTCCGCAGCCCTGCTTTTGTTGCCTCCGGTTTCGCGGAGCACCTGCTCAATGAGCGCTATCTCCGCGGCCCGCGACGCAGCGTCGCCGACAGCAAGGAGCGAACCTTCCGCAGTCGGCAACGGAGGCGCTTCAGGAGCGGAGAGCGCAACGTGCCGCCGCTCAATCCGCACGCCTTCAGCCGTGATAACAGCCCGCTCCAGCACGTTTTTCAGCTCGCGTACATTTCCCTTCCATGCATAGGCTTCAAGTGCCCGCAGTGCATCGTCATCAATTGCCATCTCCGGACGGTTCATCTCGCGGCAGTGCACCTGCACGAAATGCCTCGCAAGGGGAAGGATGTCTGCCCTTCGCTCACGAAGCGGGGGGATAACGAGCGGAAATACATTCAGGCGGTAAAAGAGGTCTTCACGGAACGATCCCTCCGCTACGGCCTTATGAAGATCCTTGTTGCTTGCCGCAACGATGCGCACAGCAACATGGAGAGTCCGTGCGCCTCCAACCCGTTCAAACTCGCTCTCCTGAAGCACCCGCAGAAGCTTTGCCTGAAGGGAAAGATCCATGTCGCCGATTTCATCGAGAAAAATCGTGCCCTTGTCTGCAAGCTCGAATCGGCCCTGCTTTATCTCTGTTGCGCCGGTAAAAGCGCCCTTTTCATGGCCGAAGAGTTCATTTTCTATGAGGTCTTTCGGAATCGCCGCACAGTTGACCGCGACAAAAGGCTGCTCTGCGCGCGGACTGAAAAAATGTACTGCTCTGGCAATCAGTTCCTTGCCGGTTCCGCTCTCTCCGAGAATGAGCACCGTTGTTTTGAGCGGCGCGACCTTTCTCGCACTTTCCACAACGCTTTGCCAGTGCGGACTCTCGCCGATCAGCTCCGGCATGCGCAGATATCGGGAAAACTCCTTCTTCAACACGATGTTCTCTCTGCGCGAGCCGCTTTCGCTGAGAGCGCGGGCAACAAGGAGCAGCAGGTGATCAGGGTCAAAAGGCTTTGCGATGAAGTCATACGCGCCCTGCTTTACTGCGCGCACAGCATTTTCGATGGTGCCGTGGGCGGTCATCACCACGACCGGCATGAGAGGCGAACGCTCTTTTGCCGCGGCGAGTATCTGCAGGCCGTCGCCGTCAGGCAGCTTCAGGTCGGTAACCACCATGTCAAGCTCAGCGGCAGAGCGAAGCCTGTCCAATGCATCCTTCACGCTATGCGCCGTCAGAACCGCATAGCCCGCGCCGGCAAAAGAACGCTTCAGCACATCTACCATGCTTTTTTTGTCGTCGACAACGAGAACGGTATTCAGAGAACCTCCCTGTCTATGCGCCATCGGAAGGCAGAAATATCCTGAAGAGAGCGCCTTCGCCTTTGCGGCTTTCAACGGTTATCGTCCCGCCGTGTGCCAGTACTATTTTTTGCACGAGGGCAAGCCCTATTCCGGTGCCGTCGGCTTTCGTCGTGTAGAACGGAGTAAATATCTTTTCCTGCCCGGCTTCATCCAGTCCGGGGCCGTTGTCCTGCACCGTAAGCCAGACGCCTTTCTTCCCGGACATCTCTCCGGACGCCGCGCGTAACCAGACATCCCGAGCGCCTGCCTCCAGCGCATTCTGCGCCAGATTTTTCAATGCCTGACGCAGCAGCGTGGCATCGCCGGCACACTGCAGGGTTCCGGTTTCAGCACTATGTATCCGCTGACGATCGGGAAAACCGCGCATTGTTTCAATAAGCAGGGCTTGAACAGGAACTGACGTTTTCTGGATGGGTTCGGAGCGGGAAAAGCTCAGCAGTTCCGTCATGACGCCGTTCATGCTCCCGATTTCCTGAAGAATGCCCTCCGCAAGCTCCCGGCGGTCATCCTCTGCGGGCAGGCTCTTCAGCAGAAGCCGCGCATAGCCGGAAATAACGCTCATGGGATTGCGGAACTCATGGGCTATGCCGGCAGATACCTCGCCGAGTGCGGCAAGCCGCTCCTTGACGACGAGCTGCTCCTTGAGAGCCTTGAGCTCGCTCCCCATCGTCTGAAAGGATGCAAGCATCATATCCATTTCGGTCACCCGCTGCGGCTTTTCCTTTTCCCGCAATAGCCGGGGAAGCAGTACAAGCGCGATGGCAAGAACCACGAACAGGATGCCGACCGTTAAAACGACTAATAGAGTATCGTGCATGACCAGTGTTATAACTATACCATGTTTTTATTTTTGCATTTAAGGATTGTTTTTGCTATACTCACGAACATGGAAACTGCTCAAGACCTTACCCATCAGGGAGCAGAAACGCCGCATGACGCGGCAAACGTTGCCGCGCAGCGCAAAGCTGTTCTTGAAGCACTGCTGTTCGTTGCGGGAGAAGCGGTTCCGGCGGCCAGTCTTGCGAAAAGCACCGACGTTTCTGAAAAAGAAGTTGTCCAGCTCATCTTGGAGCTTGCTGCTGACTACCGGCAGCGGGGTGCCGGGCTCGTTATCCGCCAGATTGAAGACAGTTTCCAGATTGTGACAAACCCCGAGTTCGGTCAGTGGGTAAAACGCTTCAGGAATGTCAACGTCAGTACGAAGCTCTCCCAGCCGGCGCTCGAGACTCTGGCCATCATTGCCTATAAGCAACCCATAACAAGGGTTGAAATTGACCAGCTCCGTGGGGTAAACTCCGATGGTGCGATTAAAACGCTGCTCGAAAAGCGTTTGATTAAAATAGTCGGGAAAAAGGAAGTGCCCGGCAGACCGTTTCTGTATGCAACGACCAAGGATTTTTTGCAGTACTTCGGGCTTTCGAGTCTGAGCGAACTGCCGTCGATTCCGGATATTCTTCGGGACGAGGCAGCGTAGAAAAATCGAAGCGGAGGTGGCGATGAGAAATTGGATCGTCGCGGTTTCCCTTGCGTCACTTATCTGCGCGGGCTCTTCTGCCGATGCAGATGCAAAGACGGTGCACACTGTGCAAAAAGGCGATACGCTGCAGAAAATTTCAAAGCGGTACCACGTATCCATCCCCGACCTGAAATCAGCAAACAACCTCTCCTCTGTCAAGCTCGCTCTCGGCGACAAGATCGTTATCCCTGAAAAAAGCGCGGCTTCCGCATCACAGGCCGCTACTGCCCGCAAGGAAAAATCCGCGCTGAAAGCCAACGCGGAAAAATCGACCCATTCGGTAAAGAAAGGCGATACCGTCGCATCAATCGCCAGGCTGCATGGAATGTCTGAAGCGGAGCTGAAGGCGGTAAACGGGTTGAAGACTGCCAAATTGAAGATTGGACAGCAACTGACGGTAAAGAAATCGGTGCAGTCAGTTTATACGGTTAAAGAAGGCGACAACATATGGTCTATTGCGCGAAAGCATAATATGTCTGTCGAACAACTGAAGGAAATCAACGGGCTTGCGGACAGCAATCTGAAGGTGAATCAGAAACTTGCTCTTGCAATAAAAGAGCAGCCGCAAAGAACCCGCTCAACAGAAGCCGATGATGACCATGCGGAACAAGCAGTTTTCGATCCGAAAACCACGCCTATAATCGCTTCGGCAAAAATTGCAGAAGTGAAGGAGCTCTCCAAGACAGAAGAAGTTGCGGACATGAGCCTCAAGGACAGGCTACTGCTGTTTGCCCGGAAAATGCTCCACCTCCCTTATCGGTTCGGGGGCAACGGCATAGCGGCGGTGGACTGCTCGTCTTATGTGCAGAAAGTCTTCAGTATTGCAGGAATACAGATTCCAAGAAGCGCTCGCGAGCAGTTCAGGGTCGGTGAGGCTGTTCACAAGTCTGAATTGAATGTCGGCGACCTCGTATTCTTCCAGACGTATGCGTCCTTCCCGTCGCATGTCGGCATTTATATGGGGAATAATCTGTTTATTCATGCTTCATCCAGAGAAAAGCGAGTCACCATAGACAATCTGAATCATCCTTATTATGTTTCACGATACATCGGCGCCAAGCGACTGATCCCTGAAGCTGAGTTGGATGGGCTGGAGTTGCAGTTGACGCCAAAAGAATAAGAAAAAACATGCAAAAAAGGCGCCGCTTCAGAGCGGCGCCTTTTTTTTGATCCGGATTTTTGCGTGCGACTACTGGTGCGAGGCCTCACGGGCCGGAAAATCAATCACATTGGTATCATCTTCATCCCGGTGGACATGGGAGCGTCCTTCAAAAATGCCGCCCTCGGCGACCGCAAGCTTTCGGGTAAAAACGTCACCGAACAACTTGCCCTTGGGTTTAATCTCCACGCTCTCTTCGGCGCGGACGTTGCCGTCGATTCTTCCCCCGACAAGCACGCTTCGGGCAACCACATCGCCCTGAATCGATCCGCACTCCCCGAGAACAACAGCGTCGGCCTTAATCTGACCGGCGACGGTTCCGTCTATACGAAGCGTTCCCTGTACCGCAATGTTGCCTTCAACAGACGACTGAGGACCGATAACTGATTCAAGCTTGCTGCTGTTATTTCTTTTCAGAAACACGGGTGTCCTCCCAGATATAGTCGCGCGGATTCACTGCCTTGCCGTTGACCCAGACTTCATAGTGGAGGTGCGACCCGGTTGTGTACCCGGTCGCGCCGGCAAGAGCGATTACATTCCCGCGTTTAACGCGATCTCCCACCGAAACCTTGTTGCCGGAATTATGCGCATACAGCGTTGAATAGCCCATGCCATGCTCTACGACAACCAGATTGCCATTGCCGGCGCTCCAACCGGAAAAGCTCACGACGCCGTCAGCCGTTGTGCGAATCGGCGTTCCTTTGGGCACCGATATATCGATGCCGGAATGAAACTCGGGACCGCCGTACTTCGGATCCTGACGATGACCGTAATGCGATGTTACCCTGCCGGCGACCGGCCACCCTTTCGGCAGAGAGCTGTAAAGATCTTTCTGTTCTTTCAGATAGTCGCCGACTGCGGTAACGGTATCGGCAGTCTTTCGAATCTGATCCCGCAACTGCTCAATATCGAGAGAGCCGGCATCATCGGTTGTTTTCCTCGCATCCACGTTCTCCAGAATCCGCTCCTTCGAGCCGAAGGACAAAAGACGCTGAAACTCGGCATCAGCCTTTTTGATCATGTTCATCGCTGTCTGCAGTTCGGAAAACTGGGAAGAATAAAAGGCAACCCTGTTCTTCATCTGGTAATATTCGACGGTATCGACGGTTGCGGTTACGACATAGAACGTTCCGGCAAGCCAGAGAAATACAGCGACAAGTATGCCGATAGAAGGCACCCGGAAATTGATGGTCCGCTTGCTGTCGTGCGGAATCATCATGATACTCACCGGCGTAAAAAGCTTTTTCAGGAAACGCTTGGCCTTATACATAGCGGACGCGCTGTTTGCCTCCCTGTTCGATAAAGCCGATCTGATACGCGGGATATCCGGATTTCTTCAAGTGCGCTACCGAGGCGTCGGCATCTTTTGGTGAGACTACTATAACATATCCGATCCCCATGTTAAAGGTCTTTTCCATGTCATTCTCAGGAACCGAACCGAGCTTCTGGACGAGCGAAAAAAGTGCCGGCATCTCCCCCCAAGAGTTCCTGAAAATCGAAGCCCGGAGTCCCGAGGGAAGAATGCGCGGCAGATTGCCGGGAATGCCGCCGCCTGTTATATGCGCCATCCCCTTTATTTTCACTTTCCTGCCGACAGCGGCAACTCCTTTTACATAGATGCGCGTGGGCGTGAGCAGTGCCTCACCAAGCGTCTGATTGAGTTCAGGCACAAACGTATCGACACTCATTTTCGCATGGTCGAACAACACCTTGCGGACGAGCGAGTATCCGTTGCTGTGAATCCCTGATGAGAGGACCCCGATCACCGCGTCTCCCGGCCTGATGGACTTCCCGTCGATAACTTTTTTCCGATCAACGACGCCGACAGAAAACCCGGCAAGGTCAAACTCATCGACATCATAAAAGCCCGGCATTTCCGCAGTTTCGCCTCCGATGAGCGAACACCCGGCCTCAAGACAACCGTCAGCTATGCCCTTGACCACATCACGTGCCTTTTCTGCAGAAAGTGCGCCTGTGGCATAATAATCCAGAAAAAAAAGCGGTTCAGCACCGAGCGTCAGGATATCATTCACGCACATTGCAACCAGGTCGATGCCGACGGTGTCGTATTTTCCGGTCAGAAATGCGATTTTCAGCTTCGTGCCGACGCCATCGGTACCGCTCACAAGGACCGGCTGACGGTACTTCTTCAGATCCAGACGAAAAAGAGCCCCGAATGAACCTATATCAGCAAGGACCTCCTTGCGAAAGGTGCGCGCGACAATCGGTGAGATAAGTTTGACAAGACGCTCTCCTTCATCGATATCAACGCCTGCCTGTTTATAGGTGATAGGTTTCACGGAGCTATCCTTTCTTCCTGATTTTCATGCTGATATCGACTGCTCTGGCCGAGTGCGTGAGGGCGCCGACCGAGATGATGTCCACGCCGGTTGCGGCTATTTGTTCTACTGTGTCGAGCGAAACACCGCCGGAGACTTCAAGCAGCGCTCTCTTCCGGTTGACACCGACAGCCCTGCGGATTTCATCAAGTCCCATGTTGTCAAGCATGATTACGTCGGCGCCGGCACCGAGAGCCTCGTGGAGTTCGTCAAGTGTCGTCACCTCGACTTCAATTTTCAGGAGATGATGCGCCTTGCGGGCCAGAGCAACAGCCTTCGCAATACCGCCTGACGCCGCAATATGGTTGTCCTTGATCAAGACCCCGTCAGAGAGGCCGAAGCGATGGTTCCATCCGCCGCCCATTCGCACACCGTATTTTTCTAAAGCTCTGAGCCCAGGAGACGTTTTCCTCGTATCGGTTATTCTTGCAGACTTCGATTTACTATTGCTTACATAACTACTTGTTAATGTGGCTATTCCTGAAACTCTCTGAAGTATATTGAGCGCCACCCTTTCACCAAGAAGGAGCGAACGGGTTCTGCCGGACAGCTCGGCAAGAACGCTGCCGGATTTGATCTTGCTGCCCTCTTTTTTGAAGACTTTTATTTCTACTGCGGGATCCACCTGTGAAAAAACTTCCTGCACATACGGCATGCCGGCAAGAACAAATGACTCTTTTGCCACGAAGTCGGCAAGCGAATGTGAATCTTCGGAAATCGTGAGCTGAGACGTTATATCGCCGCAGCCCGCATCTTCCATGAGGGCGCGGCGAATGGTCCCGGCGACAAACAGATCGACCGACATGGATGGCTATCGCCGCCGGAAGAGTGTGAAAAGACCAAAAATGCCGCCTGCCACAGCCCCGATTGCCGCTGCGGAACGCCAGTCCAGCAAGGTGGTTATGTTGCCCTGCACCGTGCGGCCAATCATCAGGATAGACGCGCTGTTTTCTGCGCGAATCTCATTCGCCAAAAGAACACCGACTGCGCTTCGGTTGACCGTCGCTCCCTCCGCCGAAACAGTAACCGGGGTGCAGGAGAAGTTGATATTCGACGTTGTGCCCGCTGCAATCATGCTTACGCTCTGGTTCAGCGTGAGAGATTCCCCTTTCATGAGAACCGCTGCGCCCTGAGTAACTTCAATCCTGTCGCCGTCAATACTGAGCGCTGCCACCTGCTGGAGTTCGATATGCCCGCCCTCCACTGCCCTGACCGTACTCTGGCGGATATTGGCAAACTCCGCCTCGACGATATCGAGATTACCGCCTTCGATGTCCAGAACATCCTTTTCCATGCATTGCCCCCTTATTGAATCGTTTTCAGCAGATTCAGGTTGTCGGCTATTTTATCATTTTTTCTGGCAAGTTCCTCAAACTTCGCCCTATCTTTTTCCACAATATTTTTCGGGGCGCTTTTGAGGAAATCCTCATTCATCAGTTTTTTGTTAAAAAACGCTATCGCCTCTTCGACCTTTGCCTTTTCCTTCCCAAGACGGGCGATTTCGGCATCAAGGTCCAGAAGTCCTTCAATAGGAATGTAGCCTACAACAGAATCCGTAACGAACATGGCAGACCCCTTTGTGCGCGATACGTTCCTGCCGGTCTGCAGATCCCTGCAGCGGGTCAGTTTTATTACGGAAGCGCGGTTTTCCTCCACTGCTTCCAGAGCATCATCGTTCAGCGTCTTCATCTGAACCGTTATTTCCAGCGATGGGTTGATGTTCAGTTCGCCCCGGATGCTGCGAATCCCCGATATGATGTCAAGGACAAGAGTCATGCGGCGTTCCGCCTCCGGATAGCACGGAAGATCGCACGGGAACGCTGCATGCGTAATGCTCTTTTTTTTCTCAAGCACGCGCTGCCAGAGTTCCTCCGTCACAAAGGGCATAAAAGGATGGAGCATTAATACTACGCGCTCAAGAACGAAGAAAAGACAATCTGCGACCACGCGTTTCTTTGCCGCATCATCTCCATACAGATCCGGCTTGACGAGTTCAAGATACCAGTCGCAGAACTCATGCCAGATAAAGTGGTAAATACTGTTTGCCGCCTCATTAAACCGGTACGCGCCGAGATTGCGGTTCACATCGTCCGCGCAGTGCGACAGTCTGCTGAGAATCCAACTGTTCCGTGTATCAGCGGCCAGTTCAGCTGCAGACGGTGCGACAACGGAACGGAATTCCGTATAGCCGACCATAAAGCGCGTTGCATTCCAGAGCTTGTTGATGAAGTGCCGGTAGCCTTCAACCCGTTCCTCGGAAAAACGGATGTCGCGCCCCTGGGCGGCAAAGGCAGCAAGCGAAAAACGGAACGCGTCCGCCCCAAACCTGTCTATCATAGTCAGCGGATCAACAACGTTACCCTTCGATTTGCTCATCTTCTGTCCCTTTGCATCCCGGACCAGTGCGTGAATATAGACATCGCGGAACGGCACTTCCCCCGTGCATTTCAAGCCCATCATTATCATGCGGGCGACCCAGAAGAAAAGAATGTCAAACCCGGTCACCAGAACGCTTGTCGGATAGAAAGCCTTTACATCGGGAGTTTCATCAGGCCAGCCCAGAGTCGAAAAAGGCCAGAGCGCAGAGGAAAACCATGTGTCAAGCACATCCGGATCGCGAAGAATCTGACCACTCCCGCATGATGGACATGCCGTAAGATCCGTTCTGCTGCAGAGCGGCTTCACCTGACGGGGAATGCGGATAATTTTGGAACTCGCTGCAATGTCGGCGTGGCTCATGCCCTTGCGCCGAAGCTCCGCATAGGTGCCTCCCGCAATCTCCAAACCATCTCTCAAACCGAACGGCTCAAAGAAGATATGTTCGATAAGCTCTCCCTGAAGGTGGCCTTCGGATGTTGCACAGTCGGGGCAGTACCAGACCGGAATCTGATGTCCCCACCAGATCTGCCGGGACACGCACCAGTCCCTGATATCACGCATCCAGCCGAAATAGTTGTTTTCCCATCCTTCCGGTATCAGATGAATCCGCTTCTCCTGAACCGCCGCGATTGCTTCTTTCGCGATGGACTCAATCTTCACATACCATTGAATCGTGTCGAACGGCTCAATGACCGTTTTGCATCGGTAACAATGCCCTACAGAATGCTTGTGTTTTTTCTCAGAATCCAGAAGCTCAAGCAGCTTCAGGTCTTCCACGACCTTCCTGCGGCATGCCGTCCGGTCAAGGCCGGCATAGACAGCGCCGGCCTCGCTGTTCATGTGGCCATCCTCAGTCATCACGTTCAGGAACGGCAGGTTGTGCCGGCGCGCAGTCGCTTCGTCGTTAAAGTCATGGGACGGCGTGATTTTCACCGCACCGGTGCCGAACTGCATATCCACCGACTCGTCTGCAACGACAGGGATGAGACGTCCGGCAAGCGGCAGGCGAATCATCCTGCCGATATAGTTTTTATAGCGAGCATCTTCCGGATGAACCGCAACTGCTGTGTCGCCAAGCATTGTTTCAGGGCGCGTCGTTGCCACGGTCAGCGCGCCCGGTCCGTCTGCCAGAGGATAGATTATGTAGTAAAGCCGGCCGTCTGTCTCTTCATATTCCACCTCGAGATCAGACAGCGCGGTGTGGCAGCGCGGACACCAGTTGATAAGACGGCTGTCGCGATACATCAGTCCCTCTTCAAACAGCCGCACGAAAACATCCCGCACCGCCTGAGAAAGTCCTTCATCAAGCGTAAACCGCTCCCGCGACCAGTCGCACGACGCGCCGAGTTTTTTCAGCTGATGAATAATCTTGCCGCCGTATTCTGCTTTCCACTGCCACACGCGGTTTATAAACTCTTCGCGGCCGAGCCGGTGTCTGTCTATGCTCTCCTTCGCCAGCTCACGTTCGACAACATTCTGCGTAGCTATGCCCGCATGGTCCGTTCCCGGCAGCCACAAAACACGATAACCGAGCATACGCTTCCAGCGGCTCAGTACATCCTGCACTGTTGCATTGAGCGCATGGCCCATATGCAGCGAGCCGGTTACGTTCGGTGGAGGGATAACGATGCTGAAGGGTTCTCCCTGCATGTCCTGACGCGGCTGGAACATGCCTTCCCGCTCCCAGAATTCATACCATTTGTCTTCTATTTCCTCAGGACTATACGACTTGCCGATTTCCATTCCCACTCCTCAATAGAAAGAAGGAATGCGCAAGAAAGTAACCTCTTTCTTGCGCATTCCCGGTTCTTTAGTATTGGCGTCCAGCCTAGTCGGCGGAAACTGACCGGTTCAGCTCCCGCAGCAGAATCGCTTCTGCAACATCCTTGACAGCTTTCCGGACAGTGTTCTCAAACTCCTTCTGGATTCGAGACCGCTCTGATTGTAGCAATTCAGCAAGTGCAACATCAACCGCTGAACGCACCAGAGCGCGAAGCTCGTCCGGCGACAGCAGAGACTCTGCAACACTCTGCTCTACCGGAGACTGAACAGCCTGAGCAGATGCATCAAGCTGCGCACTCAAAACTTCGGCAAAAGAAGCGCCGCCTGCGGTTAGTGCCGATGATGACTGAGATTCCGATTCAGCAGGGGCGGCGGCTGGTTCATCAGCCTTCAGTCCAAGGGATTCTTCCCACTGACGGGAGAGGTCATCATCCGGCAACCCGGAGGGATCCGGAACGTTCTGAGCCACAACCCCATGAGGTGGAGTTGCATCGGATTCCTCATCTCCGCCCATGGCAGCCGCCCACTGTCTCGCGAGTTCTTCATCGGTGAGTGATTGCTCCTCCGGAAGCGATGCTGAAATTCCGGACGACACAGCCCCCTGAGCAGAAGCACCCTGCTGAGGCGCTGCGAAGTTCTCCACGTCGAAAATCAACGGCTTTTCAGGTTCGTCAAGGGAAGTGGCCCACTGGCGGGCAAGCTCTGCGTCAAGGCTCTCTTCCTCTTCTGCAGCAGCTTCCTGCGCGGATTCTTTCAGAAGAGGGGCGGGGTCGATCGTCAAAAGACGCCTGCCGATCAGCGCTTTTGTTTTGCTTACCAGCTCTCTGGATTCAAACGGCTTGATAATGACGTCATCCGCCCCGGATTGCAGAAAAGCATCTTCAGCCAGCGGCTCAAAAGCTCCGACCAGCAGAATTACAGGTACTCCAAATGTCCCGGCACTGTCCCTGATGCTGCGGGAGAGAGCAATTCCGCTCATATGAGGAAGACCCACATCCGCCAGCACCAGGTCTGGCGGCTGCGCGGTAATTGCACGCATGGCCTCAGCTCCGTCACGATATGTAGTGACCGAATAGCCCTCCGGCTGAAGAACCAGTTCCACTACCTTCCGGATCGTCTCGCTATCGTCTGCAAGCACCACCTTGAGTGCCATAAATCCCCCTTATCGTGCCCAGGCTGTTCGCATCCAGACCGCTACTTCTTCCGGCGTGAACGGTAATCCTCGACGGCTTTTCTCAATGCATCAGCGCCGAGATTCGAGCAGTGCATCTTTTGCGGCGGCAGTCCCCCAAGTTCCGCTGCAACCGCATCTTTCGAAATCGCGAGGGCTTCATCAAGTGTCTTGCCCTTCACCATTTCGGTTATCATGCTGCTCACGGCAATGGCCGCGCCACATCCGAACGTACGGAACTTTGCATCGACTATAACGTCGTTTTCGACTTTAATAAAGAGCTCCATTGCATCGCCGCAGGTGGGGTTGCCTTCCATGCCTACGCCGTCGGCATCCTTCATCTCACCCACATTCCGCGGGTTCGCAAAATGGTCCATAACTTTCACAGAATACATAGTCAGCCTCCTACATAACAGGTATCGTTCTTTGTCCCGTAATCCCAGCCTTTATTCGCAAACGGAGACATAGCCCTGAGTTTGCTCACAATCTGGGGAAACTCGGCGAGAGCGAAATCAACCTCTTCTTCCGTGTTCCCGCGGCCAAGAGTGAAGACGATCGAACCCTGAGCCAGCGCGGTCGGAACCCCCAGAGAGAGGAGAACCGGCGACGACTTCAGGGCTTTCGACGAGCAGGCCGATCCGCTGGCAGTGTATATCCCTTTCATTGCCAGCATCAGCAACATTGCCTCTCCCTCGATAAACTCTACTACAAAACTTGCATGATTGGGCAGACGATTTTCAGGATGCCCGGTCAGGTAGACATTCGGGATGCCTGCAATGCCCTGCACAAGCCGGTCGCGAAGCTTTCTCACATGCTCCATGCGGTCGTTCATTTCTTCCCGGGCAAGCTGTGCCGCCCTGCCCATGCCGACGACATAGGCAACGTTTTCCGTTCCTGCCCGCCGTCCGCCCTCCTGAATGCCTCCGTAAATTAGCGGCGCAATCCTGGTTCCTTCCCTGATATACAAAGCTCCGATACCCTTTGGACCATACATCTGATGTCCGGTCATGCTTAACATATCGACGCCGAGATCCTGCACATCGACCGGAATATTGCCGGTGGAAGCAATCGCATCAGTATGAAACGCGACGCCTCGTTCCTTTGCAACAGCTGAAAGCTCCTTTATGGGCTCAACCGTTCCGATTTCGCGGCTTGCATGAGTAATCGAGATGAGCACTGTTTCATTGATGATTGATTTTTTGAGCAGATCGGGGGCTACCAGCCCGTGATTGTCAACGGGCAGATACGTTACGACAAAGCCCTGCTTTTCGAGGAAGCGGGCGGAATTGAGCACGGAATGATGTTCCGCCTTGGAGACGATAACATGATTGCCCTGCTGCTTGCGGGCAATCGCGGCGCCGCGAAGCGCAAAATTATTCGCCTCAACTCCGCTTGAGGTAAAAACAATAGTTCCCGGCTTCGCATTTATCAATGCCGCCACTTCAGCACGGGCATGCTCGACGGCTTCGCGAGCATGCATGCCGAGGTCGTACACACTCAATGCATTGCCGAACTCCTCCTTGAAGAAGGGCATCATCGATTCAAGCACTTCCGGATGGAGCGGATTCGTCGCCGCGTGATCAAAATAACACATTTTCATACCATTCCCCCCTCAAAAAGCAGGCTTGCCTGAACATCAGAATCAGTCAGTCAGCTTGCGGATATAGAACTTATAATACTCTTCCGTTTCTTCTATTCCGATGAATTCGTTGCCCGTGCGCGAACACCACGCCGGGATGTCCTCCATCGCGCCGTCGTAATCTGTCATAATCTCGAGAACCTGACCCTTGTCCAGCTCTCTGATAAGCTCATCGAGCTTCAGCAAATGCATCGGACACATCATATAGACGATGTCGGCTGTCACATCAGCTTTGATTCCTTCAACGAATTTCAGCGTCATTGCGAGTTCTGGTCCTTTGAGGCTCTTTTCAGCACGGTCCTGACCTTATGCGGGCTGCCGACATCGCCGGCAAGGAGGTTGCCGAGCGTAATGGTGTTGAGAAACCCTTCTATCTGGGCGCCGAGCTCCTTCCAGAGAAGATGTGTCACGCAGTGCTCAATACGAATGCAGCCTTCACGGGGGTCCACGCACGACGTAATCGCCACCGGACCCTCCAGAACGCCCAATACAGCTGCAATGGGTATTTCCCGCGGTTCCCTGGCCAGAAGATAACCGCCTCCAGGTCCCCTGATGCTCCTTACCAGCCCGGCCCTGCGAAGTTTGCCGAGAATCTGCTCAAGATAGGCGACCGACACATCCTGGCGTTCCGCAATCTCTTTAATCGTCAGAGGGCGGTCCGGATAGCCACGGGCTATTTCAAACATTGCGCGCACGCCGTACTGTCCCTTTGTGGAGAGGCGAAGCATGTTTTATGCTAAAAATAGCCTACTGTTTATGTCAAGTATTCAGCGAAAAAAAGGCATACGGCCTCGCCACCGTATGCCTCGCCCTGCCTATTTGCTTTTTTCCTGTAAAAGCTCCTCTTCCTGCTTGTTCTTCATGCGACGCACGAGTTCCGCATAGGAATTTGTCCGGATTATCTTGCTGAACTGGGAGCGATAGTTGTTCACAAGACTGACTCCCTCAATAGAAACGTCGTACACTTCCCATATGGGACCCTTTGCCAACATGCGATAATCTATCGGCACTTCAACATTGCGCCTTGTGACGATTTTCGTCCTGACGACTGCATAACTGCCGTCTGTTTTTTCATCGATGTAGATAATTTTCTCCTCATTGTATCCCTCGATTTTCCTCATGTATGAGCGCTCCAGCAGATCGGTAAATAACGAGGTAAATTCCCTTCGCTCCTGCGCCGTGCGCTGCTGCCAGTGAACAGACAGCGATCGCTTCGCCATCTCCTCAAAATCAAACCGTTCGTCGATCACCTTGCGAATTGCAAGACGGCGCTCACGCGCCTTGCCCGGCTTCTTCAGGTTCGGGTCTTTCGTCAGTTCTATAACTTTATCAACTGTTGTCTTCGCCTGCACCAATGCTTCGCCGGCATGCGCATCCATTGCAATCGGCGACGACAGAGAGAATGCAAGCACACAGACAATGCCCAGAAAAAAACGACTCATTGCTTCCCTCCTCCTACTTTCCCTGCTGATCAAGCCCTGTCGCATACAGAATATTGGAATAGGACATGCGCTGATTGTACTTTGACTTCAGATTATTCGCTTTCACCATGGCATACGCTGCTGCCGCATCGCCGACATCCTTTGCATCCCCCACTCCCACATCGAAATTGGCAACCGCGGTAACGAGCCATTTTTTCGCGCTCTGCACTGCAACGTCCGTGTCAGCTATGGATTTCGATGCCTCATCGTATTCAAGATATGCCTTTCTCACCTGGAGCGGGATCGCCTCATCGGCAAATCGCTTCTTCTCGACAAGCTTGTTATATTCAGCCTGCGCTTCGCTGATGCGTCCTTTGGTGGTGCCGAAATCAAATGACCAGCGCGCACCAAGAAATGCGGCGCCGTAGCTCGATGAGAACGCATCATTGATATAAGGATTCTTTATGCGGTCGCGGTTTGTCGCACCGGACAGCACGCCCTTGAGTCCCGCAAAAAGCATCGGGTACCGACTGCTCTTTTCCGCATCCACCAATGCCTGGCGGGCTTGCAGCCCTTCCTTCAGCTGCGCCATTTCAGCGCGATATAATGTTGCAGCGGTCATCATATCCTGCAATCCGCCCGGCTTGCGCGCTTCAGGAGAGATGGAAGAATCAGCTGCGTCGAGAATCGTTCCCCGTGGAAGCCCCATGCTGGTTGCCAGTGCGTCGCGGGCAAGGGCGATGTTTTTCTCGGCCTCATTCAGGTTGCGATTGGCTTCGCCAAGAAACGTTCTGAGCTTGAAAAGGTTCATCTCATCGGCGTAAGGAGAGCCGGTATCTATCTGCTTCTGCGCATTCTTCACCGCATGATCGAGATCGTCCTTGACTTCAAGCACGAGGTTTTTAAAGTCCTTGGC
The DNA here is from genome assembly GCA_009773415.1 of Nitrospirota bacterium. Classification (GTDB taxonomy): domain Bacteria; phylum Nitrospirota; class Thermodesulfovibrionia; order Thermodesulfovibrionales; family Dissulfurispiraceae; genus JAAYUK01. The sequence continues at coordinate 108,168 of WSNO01000001.1, forward strand.
GAGGACCAGGCTGTAGTAGAGCTGTTTCGTTCTGAGGATGATATCAGAGGTCTTTTTTGCGGCACCGCTTTCCGCAGCTCTGATGCCGCTTTCCGCCGCCTCTTTATACGATGAAATCCTGCCGAATGTATAAACAGGCTGAATGAGCTGAATGTCCGCCCGGCCGAAGATGCCGTTTATTCTGGTGCCGACATCGGTTTGTATGAACGGCGAAATATCCTCTCTGCGCGCCTCAGGAGACGGTCCGGCAAGAGCAAGCGCCTCAATCTGAGGATACGCCGCACCGTCAGCCTGTTCCTTTTTTGCCTTGTACACGGCAACGTCATAACGAGCCTCGCCTATTTCGGGGCTCGCCGCAACCGCTTTGCGGATGCATTCGTCAAGCGTATACACGGTGACGGCCTGTTGCGCCGTCCCCTGCGCAAACGCACTTCCGCAAAGGCACACAGCGGCAACTAATGCAAGAACAACCAATCCGGAACGTCCCAGCATGCTTCTCTGCGCTTTCATGGCTTCCTCCTTATTGTACTGAGCCAAATGCATATTTTGAGATAATTTCTTCAATATCGATTGCCGACTCCGTCTCCCGTATTTTACCACCATGTGACAGCATGATATCAGACCCTCCCGGGCTAATCTGTATATACTTTTCACCGATTAGCCCCTTTGTCCTGACGGATGCTATCGCATCTTCCTGCAGGCGGACATCCGGCTTGATCACCATCTGGACAAATGCCTGATACTGCTCATCAAGTCCGATGCTGCGGACCTTTCCAATCTCCACGCCGGCAATCTCAATCACGGCGCCTGCCTTGATGCCGCCCGCCTTCGCAAAGGTCGCTGATACGGTATATCCCTTGTCTCCGATAACCTCAAGTTTGCCGAGCTTAATCGAGAGATATCCAAGTGCCAGAATCCCGATAATCAGGAAGAACCCGACGGCAAGCTCCAGATCCATTTTTCTCATAATTGCCTCCCTTGTGTCCGAAACCGGCAGATTTGACTGTCCTTTTCACACAGTATGTTATCCGGATCGTCAACATGACCGCTCAGAAATCCCCAGACAAGCTGGTCATTCGTTGAGAGCATCTCCTCCGGTGTTCCGACGGCACGGATCGCCCCTTTGTGCAGGAATGCTATGCGATCGACTATTTCAAAAATTTCGGGGATATCGTGGCTGATGATGATGCCGGTGAACCCATGCTTTTTCTGCGCCTGACGAATCAGCAAGTGCGTTGTATGAAGCAGAATCGGATCCAAACCGGTAGTCGGCTCATCAAAAAAAACCACTTTCGGCTCTGAAACGAGCACACGGGCAAGAGCGACCCGCTTCCGCATCCCGCCGCTCATCTCCGAGGGATATTTATGTTCGATGTTGATCAGACCGACATCTTCCAGTGCCATGATAACCCGCTTATATATTTCGGCTTTGCCTATCTTTGTGCACTCCTCAAGCGGAAATGCGACATTTTCAAAGGCGCTGAGTGAATCAAAGAGCGCACCGCCCTGAAAGAGTACCCCGATCTTCTGACGCACATCGAGCAGATCCCTGCCTCGCGCTCGAGTTACATCAATGCCATCTATAATAACGCTTCCGGCATCAGGCTTCAGAAGCCCGGTTATCGTTTTCAGCAGAACGCTCTTTCCTCCGCCGCTGCGGCCGATAATGGCCATCAGCTCTCCGTCGCGGATGCTGAGATTGACTCCCTGAAGCACCTGCTGGTCGCCGAAGCTCTTTGCTATATTGACGACGTCGATCATATCAGAGCAGCACCGAACCGAGGAAATAGTCCCAGATCAAGATCATGACTGAAGAGGTGACGACCGCATCCGTGGTCGCCTTGCTGACGCCCTCGGCGCCAAAACCGCTCTTGTCGGCATGGTATCCCTTGTAACAGCAAATCCAGGAAACAATAACGCCGAAACTCAGTGATTTATAAAGACCCATAAGGACATCCGACCATTCGACCATATGATCCATCTGCGAAAAATATGTTCCCTCGCTCATCCCGAGCATCTTGACTGCAACGAGGTAGCCGCCATAAATTCCGACAATATCAAAAATGGCGGCAAGAAGGGGAAACACAAGAACAGCGGCAACCAGATTCGGAACCACGAGATAGCGAAGCGGATTCAAGGCCATCGAAAAAAGTGCATCGATCTGCTCCGAAATGCGCATAATCCCGATTTCTGCAGTCAGGGCGGAGCCTGCACGCCCGGTGATCATGAGCGCTGAAAGAACCGGCCCCAGTTCACGAATCAGGCTCAGCGCAACCAGCGGTCCAAGCAAGGCCTCAGAGCCGACTTTTCTCAGCGAATAATATACCTGAAGCGCAAGCACCATTCCGGTAAATGCGCCGGTAATAATAACCACGACCATGGAGCGGGTACCAAAGAAACGGATGCGCCGCACGAATAATTTGAATTTGAATGGCGGAATAAAACAGAGGGAAGCAGCATTCAGAAGGAACAGAAACATATGCCCAAGCCGCCATTGCAACCCGAGAAACATAGCTCCAACCCCGCGAACAGCCTGAAACATAGGAAGAAAACCGCCTTCTTGTGCTATGTATTTATAGCGTAATTATACCACAGCAGGAGAGAGTGGCAACGCTTGCAAGGTATGACTACAGACGCAGACTGCCGACAAGTTCGTTTACGTCATTCACCTGCTCGTCAACAAGAAACTGCTCAAGTGCCTCGACAATCTCGACGGTTGCTGCCGGATTTACGAAATTTGCGGTGCCGACAGCTATGCCGCGCGCGCCGGCAATCAGGAATTCGAGCGCATCGGCAGCGGTCATAATTCCGCCCATGCCGACAATCGGGATTTTTACGGCATTGAAGACTTCCCAGACCATGCGCACGGCAACGGGTTTGATGGCAGGTCCCGACAATCCTCCTATCTTGTTCGCAAGAAGAGGCCGGCGCGAGCGAATATCTATGGCCATACCTGTAATGGTATTGATCAGCGACACAGCGTCCGCTCCTGATCCTTCGGCGACTTTCGCCATGTGCGCAATGCTCGTCACATTGGGCGAGAGCTTTACGATAAGCGGAATGCGGCAGACTTTTCGGACAGCAGTGACCACATTATGAAGAACGGCCGGATCCGTCCCGAATACGCACCATCCGGCCTGCTTGTTGGGACACGAGACATTCATTTCGAGGGCATGAACCCCATCGGTCCGGCTCAGAACATCCGCTGCATGAACATACTCATCGACAGAATCGCCGAAAAAGTTGCAGATCACTTTTGTATCGAAGCGGCGCAGAAAGGGCATTTTTTCTAAAATAAACCGGTCAACCCCGATGTTCTGCAGGCCGATGGCGTTCAGCATGCCGGAGGCTGTTTCAACGATGCGCGGAACCGGATTTCCTTCCTTCGGCTTTAAAGAGAGTCCTTTAACAACAACAGCGCCGAGTCTGTTCAGATCGATGAACTCCGCATATTCTTCACCATAGCCGAACGTTCCGGAAGCGGTCATGACAGGATTTTTCAAAATCATCCCGCCGATATTTACCGAAAGAGACGGCATCACTGACCCTCCCATACTACCGTCGACGCATCAAACACCGGACCGTCCTTGCAGACGCTTCTGAATCTGCCTTCGTGATTCTCCGAGTCCCTTATCTTTACAACGCAGCCGAGACAGGCACCAACCCCGCACGCCATATATGCTTCAAGGGATACAAAACATCGGGCGCCCGCATCAGAGCAGAGTGCAGCAACGGCCTTCATCATCGGAGTGGAACCGCACACATAGACAGGCAGGTGAGCATTGACGGCAAGATATTCCCTGAAGGGCTCTGTTACCAAGGATTTTCTGCCTGCGGACCCGTCATCTGTCGTGATAACCGCTGTCCTGACGAGTCCCCGGACGGTCTCGGTCATCAACAATTCACCGGCGGTGCGACCACCCCAGAACAGAGTTGCCCTTCCGGTTGCTGCGCCAAACAGTGAAAACAGTGATGCGATGCCGATGCCGCCGGCTACCGCAATGAACTCTCCCGACGGCACCGGATATGCGTTGCCCAGCGGTCCGATAAGGGAAATGGTCTCCTTTTCACGCAGCGCAGCTATGGCACGAGTGCCTTTTCCGCGAATGCGGTAAAGAAATGTAATTGACCCGTTCTCAGCAGAGAGATAGCTGAAAGGTCTTTTCAGAAGCGGGTCGTACGAAGCTCCCGCCTGAAGCATGTAAAACTGGCCCGGAACAGGAAATGTTGCGGGTTGAAGAGGCTGCACCGTAAGCATGCGAAAACCTGCATTGACATCCCGGTGTTCTGCAACGGAGGCGTGAAACAATTTAGACAAAATTGATCTCGACAATCTCGTATTCGATAGTACGGGCAGGAGCCTTCACAATAACAGTATCTCCGAGTTTCTTCCCGATAAGCGACCTGCCGACCGGCGAGGTAATGGATATCTTGCCGCTCTTCACATCGGCTTCTTCCATGCCGACAAGAATAAAGACGTACTCCAGATCAGTCCCGACGTCAAGCACCTTGACGGTTGCTCCGAAAGCAATCTTCTCCTGATTGATTGTTGCCGGATCAATGACATCCGCAACAGCAAGTTTGCCCTGCAGTTCCTGAAGACGGCCCTCTATAAAAGACTGGCGCTCTTTTGCCGCATGATATTCTGCATTTTCGGACAGATCGCCATGCGCCCGGGCTTCTTCAATGTCCCGTATGTTTCTAGGTCGGTCAATCCGCAGCAGCCGGTCAAGCTCATCTTTGATTTTCTGATAGCCGTCCGGCGTAAGTGGAACTCGTTTCATGCAGAAAGATATCCTCCTCATTCGAAAAACAGCACTCTTACGATACCACTACAGGCGGTTATTTTAAAAGACAGGTATTTTGGGAAATTACTTTTTTTGAATTGGCAGAGGAGTCCTGAACGAGAGCCTTTCGTCGTCGCTCAGGAATTGCGCGCCGAGGAGCTTGGCACTGTTGATCACTATCGGCGCACGCAGATTCGCACAGGCCCCCGAAGAATCTGCGGAGACAATGGCAAACACAACAAGAGACTGCGGATCGTCTATCTGCAGCACGGCCTCAAGGTCATCGCTCAGTTTGAATGAATACTCCGGAAAAAGCGAGAATGGCTCCGTCACGATAAACGCAAGATCCGCATCGTCGGCAGCCTGAAGCCACCAGACATTCTCTTTATGTTCAATGAGAAAAAAATGCTTTGCCGCGCTGAAACCGGGGATCCCAAGCGGAAAGGAAAGAATCCGCTCCTCTTCAACCTCAAGCTCGCCAAAACGGGTTGTCTGAATTTTCAGCATAGGTTCCCTTGCTACCCCTTTATTTCCAGAAAGTCCTTCAGGCGCTCCATATCGAGCCTTGCGGCTTCCCTGTTCAGCTGCTTCAGCTTGTCGAACAACTCCTCACGATAAATGGGCATATCACGCGGAGCATCAATGCCGATTTTTACAAATCCATTGCCAATTTCGAGAATCCTGACCTTAATCTGATCGCCGATGGCTATCGTCTGATCAGGCTTCCGCGTAAGAACGAGCATGCATAATCCTTTAACGAATAAAATCAAAAAGACTGGTGCGGAATGTGTCGCGTGATGCCGTCCTCAATGCCTCCAGAGCCGTCTGGCGCTGCTGCATCTCGGAAACAACACGGGAATAGTCGGCGTCCTGATCGTTGCTGAGAGTAACGTTCGTGTCATCCTCCCGAGCACCCAGAAAGTTCTTTTCAGCATCCAGCTTGTTGAGACGGGCTCCGACCTCTGCATGCAGCTGATATACCTTCTCAGAGACAGCCGAAAGGTAATCTATTCCTTTGCGAACACGCGCCTGATCATTGTTGTTGAGCGCTTCATTCAGGAAATGCAGCGCTCGAATGATATTATTCTCATTCAGATAGTTGTTGTTGAAGTTGTAATAATTCCCGTTCGCCGTATCCGTGATGTAATTATAATTCACAATATTGTTCTGACGCGACATGCTTTTCGCAGCAGAATCGTAGTTCAGTGAAGAAATGAGACTTGCATCGCCTGCTGCAGTAATTGACACCTGATCTTCAGACCCAACCTGCACCGGAGCAATAACAATCCGGTAGTCCGTCCTGGTATTGGACACGTCCACAACCTGCGCGCGCACCGGACTGTTCGCTGTCGCATTAATCGCAGCAGCAATATCATTCAGAGAAGCATTTGGAGCAACGGTTACCGGCACTGAAGCCATTGATGATCCGACACGAATCGACAATGTTCCGCCACCGGTCCCGACGAACGCCGCTGCAGGATTAGCGAACGCAGGCCCTCCGGAGACGAGGCCACCATGTGGGTCGGGATCGGTTATTTCTTTGCTGTAGGGCGGTAGAACCTGTGTTGGCGTGCCGGAGAAACTGAAGAGAGCGCTTGCAGGAATATTGGCCGCAATTTTCACGCTCGGGCTGATGTCAAGCTCAAAAAGATTGGAGTCGCCCTGGAACTCTCCGGTGTTTGCGCTTATGGGCGCACTATTTGTCAGGTATCCCGAAAAAATATACCGGTCCCCGACTTTCGTATTGGCTATTCCCACTGAAGTTTCGAACAAAGCCCTTACTTCCTTGCCAATAGCTATCCGGGAACTTGCGTCGACCGTTGCGTTTGCGCCCTGCACCGCAAGTTCTCTGCTTCGGGTAAGAACATCCGTAAGATTGACAAAACTTCCATCGAGCGCCCCCAAATAGCTCTTTGCCGAATCGATGGAGCGGTTATACTGTCCGATTGAAAGAAGCGTTGCCTTGTATCCGACAATGCGTGCCATACCGGCGGGATCATCCGACGGACGGTTAATACGCTTTCCGGTTGAAAGCTTCTCGTTGGCGTCATACATCGCGCTCAGATTCTTCTGCAGATCCGACAGAAAACGGTCATAAAACATTTTTGTTGTAACGCGCATGGCTATTTACCTATCATGTTCAGCAGCGTTGCCAGCATTTCATCAGCAACCGATATCATTTTGGCAGCGGCCTCATACGACTTCTGGAATTTGATAAGATTGGCAGCCTCTTCGTCAAGATTGACGCCCGAAAGCTCCTGTCGGCGCGACTCAAGCTGTTCCACCAAGGTATTCTGAGCGCGCAGACTCGTTTTTGCAGAACCGGCTTTCACCCCTACATCGGATACGATTGACTGATAATAGTCCGCCGGCTTGCTTCCCGCAATGATTGGTAGGCTGAAGAGATTTGCCAAGAGACTCGCGTTCACGTTGTCGCCCGGCACGTTCGGGTACACCGATGAACCCGTGACGGTCCCTGCAGGCTGAAGCGTCGTGATACTGCTGAAGCCGAAAAGACCCTTGGCCGTCGTAGTGATGTTTGCCCAGTCGATGACAACCGTGTTGACGCCGGCATTTGTGATGCTGTATTGATGCGATGCCGCATTGTAAGACACGGTATAGGTTCCGGCACCCGCTGCTTCCATAGCCTGCATTAAAGCAGCGGCAAGAGATTGACGGGTGTACGGTTCGATCTCCGGGGTGGCCGGATTCGCATCGAGAGAAATCTTTGCCGTCGTATACGTCGCACCGCCGTCCTCGCTGAAGCGGACGATGTTATTCGCGTTTGTTACTGAAATGAGATCTCCGGCTGCAGCAGCGATCTTTCTGGGGTCATTCACCGCAACGGAAATGTCTCGCGCTGCATTCTGATTCATGAATACGGTGAACTGTTCATCTCCGGCTGCAGCCCCCCTGAATTTCACGGATATGCCGTTGTATGTCAGCATTTGGGTTGCCGGATCATAACTGCTCGCAACCGGGCCGGCCGGTGTCGATACGGAAAAGGATGCGGTCGCCGCAGTGTACTGGATTGTATAGACCGTATAATCAGGAATCGGGGTGCTGCCGAGCGAAACGAACGCGACCGAAAGCCCGCCCGCAACGCTATCAGTCGTCTTGATCGCAGATGAAAAAAAGTCGTTCCCCGTGGAGCCGTCAAGCCCGTACCCGATGCGGTGGTAATAGTTGACTTGATCTGCCAGCGAGATTGCAAAGGTATTCAGTCTCTCCCGCACCCCTACAATAGTGGTGTCGCGCAAGTCAAGATTGGCCTTCAGGGCGCCTGCCTGCACAAGGGAGGTGACGTCGCGGGGGACCGGTTCCCCGGTTATATTCACATAAATCCGCATATTCTGGGATGACGGATCAATGCCGGCACTCATGCTGTAAGCTGTACCACCGTCAACGATTGGAGTTCCGCCAATCAATATGGAATAGCGCCCCTGATTGTCTTCAAATGTGGTAACGCGAACAATCTGGTTCAGTTCCTCAAGCAACAAATCGCGCTGATCCTTCAGATCGAGGCTTCCCGGATTTGAAGCGATTTTTTCATTGAGATTTGCGATACGGCTTACAATAGTATTTGCGCTGCTCACCATCGTCTGACTTCCCTGGAATATCCTGGTCCGTTCCTCATCAAGAGAAATGGAAGCCCTGTTTATTCTCGTTGCCAGATATTCAGCCTTATTGATAAGCAGTGTCCGCTGTGCGTACGCTTCCGGATACTGGGAAACTTCCTGCCATGCGTTGAAGAAATCTGCGATTGCCGGATAAATGCCGGTATCGGAGGCTTCATTGAAAATATTCTCCACGTTGATCATGCCTGATTTATAGGTTTCCCAATAGGACAGGTTCGCCTTCTCGGTAATCATCTGCAGGCTGGTAAACGAGTCATACATCCGTTGCACGCCGCTCAGGGTGACACCGCGGCCGCTTGCGCCGCTTGCCACCACAAAGCCTCCGTTCGGAATATTCTCAAGAACGACACTCTGTCTGCTGTACCCCGGAGTAGCAGAATTTGCCACGTTATGCGCGGTTGTATCAAGCGCACGGCGCGTAGTAAGCAGGGAAGTCCTTCCGATATCAAAAAGACTGAGTATAGACATTTAAGCCTCCACAGAGAGTTGCTGCTTGGGCTGAATGCCGAATGAATCGAGGAAATTATAAGACGTTTTCACATAGTGAAGCGATTTGTCTATCAATACGCCGTTGAAGCGGTTCAGTTCGGCGATGCTGCCGACAATCGCCTTGAACTTCGAGGCAAGGGCGGTCAGCCGCTCCCGGTAGTCGTTATCGGCCAGTTGCGCAACGTCTGATATGGTTCTGCCGGCAAACCCGAGAGAAGCAAGAACCCGCTCGCGCGATTCATCGCAGAGGCGAATACCGGCGATCATGGTTTCCTTTTCGCGCAGCAGTAGTTCCAGCGCAGCAGGATCGAGACCGACGATCACGTCCCTTTCCTTCTGCAACAGACCCACAAGCTGAGCGCAGAGTTCAAACTCCTTCTCCAGAACCCCAATCAGTTCATCATACAATGGCATCAAAGATAACCTCCTTCAGCAACTTGTCCGCAACCATCTCTCCCCGAACCGAATACGTCCCCGACTCAAGGGCATTCCTGATGGTTTCTACTTTATCGGTCCGGACATCCGGCAGGTCGCTCACCGCCGCAGTCAGCCGACTTATCTCCCCGGCACCGCGTGAAAGCGTAATCTGATCTCCGCCAGCCGGGATATCACCCGATTCCGCCGCTTTCTTCTGGGAAACAGAGAACTCCGGCTTTTTCAGGTCAGGGCTTTTCAGCCCGTCTGCTTTCCTGACGTCCATTGAGGCACCTCCTGGATAGAATAGGCTATTGCCTGTAATGTACTATATCGGAGGAATGCCGCCAAACCTTAGCCGATAGCTCCCAGTACTTCTGACGGGTCAACCGCCACCCCGTCCATCCGGACTTCAAAGTGAATGTGGGGACCGGTCGTTCGCCCGGTTGATCCTGATAATGCAATTGCAGTGCCAGATTTGATGCTGTCGCCGACGGATACAAGATTGCGTGAATTATGGCCGTAGAGCGTCGTGAGTCCGTTGCCATGGTCGACAACGATACAATTCCCATATCCATTTGAGAATCCGCTAAAAACAACCTTTCCTTCTGCTGCGGACTGCACCGGCGTATTTTCCGGAACAGCGATATCGATACCCGAATGTTTGCGTATCTTTCCATCAAGGGGATCCAGCCTGAGGCCGAATCGGGAGCTGATTCGGCCTTGCGACGGCGGCACCAGGTCACGTCCAGTCAAGTGGTGTACGAACGATCGTGCAATCTCCTGTTTCTGCTAAGCTGCCACCAGTAGATCTGGTGCAGCTTGGGTTGTTTCCTG
>WSNO01000049.1 GCA_009773415.1 Nitrospirota bacterium
AGAAGGTTCCCTGCTATCAGACCGCCGATTGCAGACTCTGATGTAGATGCACCAGATGCCAGAAACAGTGACCCCTTGAGCGGCTACACTGCAATACTTACAGACGGCAGGCGTGACCTGTACGCAGTTGTTGTCGGCTCCAATGCAGTCGTCAAGAACGGGCAGGTCAGGGTCCTGCACAACGACATCAATATTCTCGTGTTCAGCCCGGGAAAATTCTCTGGCAAAGGCGGCATATTCGGCGACATGACGCTCGATTTCGGCGAGCGCAGCGGCTCAACAGCAATGGGGACAGAGAACGCATACACCCTGAACGGTATTGTTGGCATAACAGGGTTTGGCACGTCGCTGTACGTAGCAGCCTTCTACGACCCTGCATGCAAGTTTGTAATACCGTCTGCGCATGCCGGGCCGTTTCCTTACCGCGAGATGCGGGAAAGCGAGTTCGAGGCGCTTTCCCGCAGGTTCAGGGCATACAGGGATATAAGGACCTATGCTGCGATGGCTGAATTCAGGTCCCTGTTTGAAGGGCTTTTTGCCGGAACAGACGCTGCATGCTATACGCCGATCACCAGGGCAGACCTCCCGGAAAGCCTGAAAGGCTGCAGCATCTGGCCCGACTTATAAAGGGGCAAAGTATATATACTAGTTGACCACTAATAGGTAGTTAATTATGATGCGGACGCACCGGCGACCTAGGAACAAGTATGATATTACTATAAAGTTAGGTTACACAAACGGCCCGCCTGTAGGCGTGTATGAGCGGGTAGCAGGCTACACCCCCGAGCAGGCGCTTGGCTGGCTATGCAAGCAGTATAATGCCCTTGGCAGGAAGGAAGACCTTTGGGCTTTGTATACAAACAGCAGGACTGATGTCATAACCATCGAGGAAGTCGGCAGGTTCGGGAAGCCTATCGAGCCTCCGAAGCCGGCCGTCCAGATAAGGCTCTTCTAGAACGCCGGCAAATCTTTCGACAACCCTCTGCGTTCGCGGATGCGCGTGATTGTTTGCATTTTCAGTTCTTCTGGTATGCGCTCGAATGTGACGTCTATTAGCGAATAAAATCCTTTGCCGCCTGTGGCGCTTTTGAGCTGCGCCTCAAAGCCGAACATCTCAGCGACTGGCAGCTTTGCCTGCACAATGCCGGCGCCTAATTCTATCTGGGTGTTGATCACTGAGCCGCGGCGATTCTGGACAAGACTCATCACAGAACCCAAGAGCTCTTCTGGCACGTCTATTCGGATAGTTTGTAGCGGTTCGAACAGCGTGGCCTTCGCATTGAATATCGCCTGCCTTAGCGCGTCGCTGATAGCTGGAATGACCTGTGCAGGTCCGCGATGTATGGCGTCTTCATGCAGCTTTGCATCAGTCAGGCACACTTTTATGCCTGTACACGGCTCTCCGCAGAGGGGGCCTTGCTCAGCAACCTTTCTGAAACCATCAATGACAAGCTCCATTGTCTCGTTGAGATATTGTATACCCTTTGTCGCATCAACAAGAATGTTTTTGTTGTGAATGTCATTTATTTTCTTTGCCTCGTCACGGCTCATGCCCGAGTTGACAAATTCTTGTATAAAATTCTTCAGATATTTCTGTATATTCTCTTCAGGGATCCTGCCCTCATTGAGCGCGGCAAGCACGCCTTGCTCAAGCGGCTCGACAGTCAGGTAGAAGCGGTTGTGCTTGTTCGATGACTTTCCTTCCATCTCAGGGCTCAGAGCCCTTACAGTCTCGCGGTAAATAACAATAGGCGGCGATGTCGTGACTTCTATGCCCTTTTCCTGCAGGGGCCGCTCTATCTTTGCGTCTATGTGCAACTCACCCAGACCTGACACAAGATACTCGCCAGTCTCCTCGTCTATCTTTATAGCCAGTGTCGGGTCTTCCCGCGATATCTGTCGCAGAAACATGATGAGCTTTGGCAGGTCCTTTGGGTCTTTGCATTCTATGCCTTTCGTGACCACTGGCTCGAAAATATGCTTGATGCCTTCAAACGGCTGTATTTCTATTTCTGAGCTGCAGACAGTCTCGCCAGAGAATGCATCCTGCAAGCCGACAATACCAACGATATTGCCGCATGGTATCTCTTCCATTTGTATTCGCTGCGGCCCTTTGTATATCGACACCTGCTGCACGCGCACGTTCTTGTGCTGGCCGACCAGCCGCACTTCCTGCCCGCGCTTTATAGTGCCGGAAAAAATCCTGCCAGCCGCGACAAGACCCGCGTGCGGGTCAGGCGTAACCTTTGTGACTATCATCGCAAGCGGGCCCTTCGGGTTCATGCCAAGCATGCTCTTTCCGATCTCTGAATCTGTGTCCCCGTGCCATATCTTTGGCAATCGATACTTCTGCGAATCAAGCGGATTCGGCAGATGCTGTATGACCATGTTGAGAACAACTTTGTGAAGTGGCGATCTTTTTGCCAGCTCATCGTCTTTGCCCTGAGTAGAAAAATCTATGATGTCCTTGAAAGAGATGTTGAGCGACTTCATTATAGGGAATGATATCGCCCATTTGCGATACGCAGCGCCGAACGCCACGCTTCCATCCTCGACCTTGACAAACCATTTTTCAGCAAACTCTTTTTCCGCATATTTCTGTATCAATCCATTGACCTGTGTGATTATTCTTAGAAATCTTTCTTGCATCTGCTGCGGCGTCAACTGCAGTTCTTTTATCAGACGGTCTACTTTATTTATGAAAAGTACTGGTTTCACTCTTTCATGCAATGCCTGACGAATCACTGTTTCTGTCTGGGGCATGACGCTCTCCACTGCATCGACAACAATGACAGCTCCATCAACAGCGCGCATGGCGCGCGTCACGTCGCCGCCGAAGTCCACGTGTCCTGGTGTGTCGATGAGATTTATAAGATAGTCCTCGCCAGAAACTTCGTGGACCATGCTCACGTTTGCAGCGAATATCGTG
>WSNO01000050.1 GCA_009773415.1 Nitrospirota bacterium
GCAGACTCCTCGGCAGAATCGACAACGGGGGCAAGGAGAAGAACAAAGAGAAACAGCAGGGAAAGAATCTTGCTCATAGAAACCTCCATACTTGTAATTAATACTCCATTACTCCTGTTAGCTCAATTATAGTCCATAATGCTGCAAATATGATATTGATAAGTTCAGCATATTTATCCCCGCTTTTGCAAAAATGCCTGAAGCACAGAAGCACTCTTGTAAAAATGCCGCTGAAAATGCTACAAATACGATCAGCGACTCCAGTATTAACGTCATTTATGATAGGAGTGCAGGAATAATGATGATAAGAGTGTGTTATCGGGACTACACGATCGAGACGATTCCAAAATTCACGCTGGATCAAAAGCTCGCTGAGGACAGAATCCTGGCATTCTTTCGCAATTCGGAAAACTGCTGGATCTTGCCGGACGTTGATGTTGTTCGCAAAGCTCCGCAACCCGAAGCTCCCAAAAGACGTTTCAGCGACCTTCCTCATAACGAAGTATAGAGCGTCACTGTCGATTATGCTCATGGTCTTTATGCAAGCGTGCCGTCGCCGGATCCGGCGACTATCCGATGGCTATTCTGAGTCCGATGAATACTCCGACATTCTGATTGCTGCCCGATGATGACATGTGGTATCGGTCCCATGCCGAACCGCCCTTTTGCCGGATACCTGCGATGATTTCTGTTTTGCCGCCCGGCAGCTTGACTGCTCCACCTTTTTCGGCTGTCTGCACGTTTCGGATATGCGATGCATCCTGCATGAAATCAAGAACCGCGGCAACATCGACAGAACTCCGCACCGTTATCGCTGTGCGTTGTCCCGGAAGATCCTGAGATTTCTGTTCTGAAAGCGGCACGCTCGGGGTGCTTCTCTTGTGAGATTCCTCAAGCTGTGCAGAAGTATCTGTCCGCATGGTCTGCGGCGCGATAAGTTGCTGAAGGTCATGCCGATGAGTCTGGCCGGCAGTCAATTCCGCGGACAGCATCCGGCAGAAAGATACTGAAGGCCGCTCAACCGAGCGTGCATAAGATGCCGGCAGCGCCGACTGTCCGGGAATGATCGGCATGATATTCACAGGCACCCCCCCCCTCGTCACGTTCTGGCTGTAAAATAGCAATAGTCATGCCAAAACATTGTCGTTATATTTCAACTTGTGTTTCAAAACGGTGTCGGATTTATTTGCCGCATGGGCAGAAAATACCGGGCGATTGATGCGACCTGCCGGCATGAACAAAGAGCCTTCTGCGCAAAGCAGACGGCTCTTTGCCCCGCAAAAATGTTCCGTCACTCCTTTTTCAGCCTTATCCTCTTCATCTTATCCTCGACTCGCTCCTTCAACCCCGGTTCCTTTTTCTCAAACTTCAGCGACTCCTGCCACGCGGACAGCGCGCCGTCGATCTTCCCAAGCGCTTCGTAAACATCGCCGAGGTGCTCAAAAACCACCGGGTCGTCCTTCGCATGGTTCAGGGCTTTCTGCAGCGCTTTTAATGCTTCCTCCTTGCGCCCGAGCTTGAAGTACACCCAGCCGAGGCTGTCGAGGATGTAGCCGCTGTCGGGCTTCAGAGCCAAAGCCTTCTGAATCAGCGAAAGGGCCTCATCAAGATGAATGCCTTTTTCTGCAAAGCTGTACCCGAGATAATTCAGGGCATCGGCATGTTTCGGATTGAGCTGTATGGTCTTCCGCAGATAGTCGATCATTTCGTCGAAACGTTTGGTTTTTTCAAAAAGAATGGCGGCAGTGAAATACAACTCATCATTGTCCTTGAAACGGCTGAGAGCACCCCTGAGAAGTACCTCCGCCTTCTCATATTCCTTGAGCTGCGTATACGCATTCCCCAGATATGCATACACTTCCGGCTTGCCGGTCTCGAAGGTCAGAACTTCCTCATACACTTTTACAGCTTCGTCAAGCCGCTCCATCTTTGCCTGAATGAACGCCAGATTCATGAACGAATTGAAGTGCTTGGGATCGAGGCTGATAATTTTTTTCAGCTGCTCAACCGCCTCAGGATATCGCTTCAACTCTTCAAGAGCAATGGCGAGATAGAACCGGGGAGTTATCTCGCCGGGGCGCGCCCGCGATACAATCTGCAACTCGGAAACCGCCTTGTCGAACTCCCGCTCCTGCATATAAAGCAGTCCGAGACGAAGATGAAGATCCAGATTTTTAGGGGTATCCTTCAGAATAGCTTCGAGTTCCTCAATAGCCTTTTTGTAAGCATTCCCTGAAAGATAAAGCTGCGTGAGCCGTTCGCGGGCAAAGAGGTTGTGCGGATTCAGTTCGATGGCCTTTTTATAGTTCTCTTCAGCGACCTTCGGGCTGGAGGTCAGCTCGCCGATGATTCCGAGACTGGCATACGCTGCATCGAACTGGGGGTTGATTTCTATGGCCTTTTTAAAATTTTCACGCGCTTTCGCATACTCCTTCTTTTCCAGATGGAGAGACCCGATATAATAATAGGCCATAATATTTTCAGGGTCTTTCTGAATAAGGCGATTCAGAATCGTGCGCGCTTTCCGTTCATCGCCCTTGGACGAATACAGAACACCAAGGAAGAGATAAGGCTCCTTCAGTTCAGGGTTAATTACCAGCACGCGCTCATAGATTGCTACCGCCATGTCGCTCTGCTTCCGGGCGTTATACAGCTCACCCAAACGCATGAGCGACGGAATATATGTCGGATTGTCCGCAACAATGCTCTCAAGCAGGGCAAGAGCTTCGTCTATCCGTCCGCTCTTGACGAGCAGGTGCGCAATGCGCGTTCTCAAATCAGGCGAGTTCGGGTCCGCTTTCAGTACCGCACTGTAATGGCCAATCGCCTCTTCCCACCTGCCCGCGATTTCAGCTTCATGGCCCAGGATATATTCA
>WSNO01000002.1 GCA_009773415.1 Nitrospirota bacterium
TTTCTGTTTCTTGGTCGATACAGATTTGGAGATTGACACGATGGCTTCTCTTTTTCAAGTGCCTGCGACTCTTACACCACTCCCTTGGACTCTAACCGGAAGTGAGCTGAAGCGGAAAAAGACAACAAACTTGCGGCCTTTGAAGGAAAGCATAGCAGGAAAATCCTTCATGAAGGGGAATGGCGGGTTTCGATAATTGACGTTGTAGAGGTTCTGACGGACAGCAGCATCCCCAGGCGATATTGGAATAATCAGGAATTTGCCATTCTGACCAGCGAGATCATGCAGGGGGCTTTCGGCGGCGTTTTATTTCACCTGTAAGGTATACTAATACGGTGATTGCATCGCTCAGAGGCAAATTGCTTTCGAAGCGGCCGGACGGCCTGATTGTCGACGTGAATGGCGTCGGTTACAGCGTGCTTACTCCGCTTGCGACGCTTTCGTCGCTGCCGGACGAAGGCCGCGAGGTGTTTATCTTTACCTACACCCATGTGCGTGAAGATATCCTTCAGCTCTACGGGTTCCTCTCGGAGGATGAGAAGCGGATTTTCCTGACGCTGATCGGCATCTCGGGCATCGGTCCGAGGATTGCGCTCAGCATTCTTTCAACAATCCGGCCTGAGCAGTTTCATGTGGCTGTGCAGAGCGAAGATGTCGATCTGCTCTGCCGCGTGCCGGGGCTGGGTAAGAAAACGGCGCATCGTATCATTCTCGAGCTTCGCGAGAAACTTCCCGCGCTGATGCACGAAAAACGCGACGTTCTTTACGACGACGCACTTTCCGCGCTGACAAATCTCGGCTACAAGAAAAATATTGCGCAGGGTGCGCTTGAAAAAGCATACGCCAGGGGGCAGGGCGATCTTGAAGGTCTTTTGCGTGAGGCTCTGAAATATCTGACGGTGGAAAAATGAGAGTGGATGATCGCGACATAACCGGCCAGCAAGTGCCGATTGCCACCCCCGAAGAGGTGACGTATGAACTCAGTCTTCGCCCGAGATCGCTCCGGGAGTTTATCGGGCAGGAGCGTATCAAGGAGAATGTCGCGATATTTATCGAGGCTGCCCTGCTGCGCAAGGAGCCGCTCGACCATGTGCTGTTTTTCGGGCCGCCCGGACTCGGAAAAACAACGCTCGCCACGATTATTGCCAATGAACTGAAGGTGAATATCAAGACGACTTCGGGGCCTGTGCTGGAGCGCCCCGGCGACCTCGCCGCAATCCTGACCAACCTGTCGGACAGTGACATCCTCTTTATCGATGAGATACACCGTTTGCCGCGCATAGTCGAAGAGGTGCTTTATCCTGCAATGGAGGACTTCATGCTCGACATTATCATCGGGCAGGGGCCGAATGCCCGGACACTCAAGCTGAATCTCCCGCGATTTACCCTTGTCGGCGCCACAACGCGCACCGGCATGCTTACCTCTCCGCTCCGCGACCGGTTTGGCGTTATCTGCCGCCTTGAGTTCTATACGAATTCGGAGTTGGGAGAGATTGTCAAGCGGTCGGCGGAACTGCTCAGCATTGCGACTGAAGAAGCTGCTGCCGAAGAAATTGCACGCCGTTCCCGGGGAACGCCCCGGATTGCGAACCGTCTCCTGAAACGTCTTCGCGACTTTGCGCAGGTGAAGGGTGACGGTGTCATTACCATCGAAATCGCACAGCAGGGCCTTGCTTCTCTTGACGTCGATCACATCGGTCTTGATGAGGTTGATCGCAAGCTGCTGCTGACCATTATCGAGAAATTCAACGGAGGGCCTGCGGGTGTCGAGGCCATAGCGGCGACGCTCCGTGAAGACAAAGAAACGATTGAAGACGTGTACGAGCCGTTTCTGCTGCAGGAGGGGCTTATAGAGCGCACCCCCCGGGGCAGGCTTGCGACTCGGCGCGCATACGAGCATCTTGGAAGAACCGTGCCGCAAACGCTTTTTTCATAATCATGCGAGTGCTGATGCATATCTGCTGCGCAAACTGCGCTCTGTATCCCCTGTCGGTATTCGATGACCGCGCAGTTTCTGTTACCGGCTTCTGGTGGAATCCGAACATTCATCCTTTTCTGGAGTACCGGAGCCGACTGGCGGCGGTTAAGCAGCTTGCCGCGCTTCGTCGTCTTTCTGTGGAATACGATGATACCTATGGTCTTGTCGAATTTCTCCGGCATGTTGCAGGGCGCGAAGAAGACCGCTGTTCTTACTGTTATCGCATACGACTTGAAGCGACCGCGCTGAGGGCCCGGGAGCTCGGGTTGGACGGTTTTACGACATCATTGCTGGTGAGCCCGTATCAGAAATTTGATACAATACAGGAAATGGGACGTGCGCTTCAGGAACGTCATGATATAGCTTTTCTGGATGAAGACTTCAGGCCAGGTTATCGCAAGGGTATGCAGATGTCGCGTGAACTCGGGCTTTACCGGCAGAAGTACTGCGGATGTGTTTATTCAGAGATGCAGCGATATGAAGAGAGTCTGCAGGGTCAGGAACCCAGGGGGTAAAGATTGCAAGGCATGAAACCGCTATTCCTGCCCCCAGCATCCTGAAATCTCTCTGCCTGAAAAGATGGAACAGTTCGGCAAGACTCTTCTGATTCTTGGTCTCGTCCTTGCGGCGGTCGGCGGACTGCTCATGATTTCCGGAAAGCTGCCCTGGCTGGGAAAATTGCCGGGAGATCTCGTGATTGAGAGAAAGAATTTCACCATCTGGTTTCCGCTTGCGACGAGCATTGTGCTGAGTATGATTCTTTCGCTGATTTTGTGGTTTTTTGGAAGGAAATAACGTCAACCACTCGGGTTTAAAAACCCGAGCATGTCAGCTTAACGGCATGCTTTAGTTGACCAGGCTCAGTGTATTCACACTACGTTACCGGCGAATACATAGGCACCCTGGGATGCACGCCAGTCCCAGGCACTGCGGTGGATGGTTAAACAGGTGTAAGGGTTAAGCCAGTGCCATCCACATCAAACCGCCGGATAACATTGCCGAGGCACACATTACCCCAGAAATGGGAGAGAAAGGTAACAATGCAAAACGCTTTGGTCGTCAGCAGCACAAGGCAACAGCTTATGCCCTGCTCACCGGCACGGGCAAGGATACTGCTGCGGTCACACAAAGCTGCCGTCCTCAGACGTTATCCCTTCACCATTATACTCAAGGATCGTGCTGAAGGCGACACGCAGTCCGTCGAACTCAAGGTCGATCCCGGCAGCAAGGTCACAGGGATCGCGCTGGCAGCAGACTACGCAAAGCGTGGCAAGACCGTCGTCTTTGCCGCCGAAGTCCAGCACAGAGGGCAGGCTGTCAAAGACGCGCTGGACTCAAGACGCGCTATCCGCAGAGGCAGACGCACCCGCAAGACTCGGTATCGTGCCCCTCGGTTTGACAACCGCACCAGAGAGATCGGATGGCTTCCGCCGTCGCTCATGTCACGGGTCTTTAACGTGACCACATGGGCGCTTCGGTTACAGAGGTTCGCTCCGCTATCAGGCATTGCCGTGGAAACAGTCAGGTTCGATACCCAACTGATGGTCAATCCGGACATCTCTGGAGTGGAGTATCAGCAGGGAACTCTGGCGGGATACGAGCTCAGGGAGTATTTGCTGCAGAAATGGAGCAGGACATGTGCTTACTGCAAGAAGCGGGACATCCCGCTCCAGGTTGAGCATATTGTACCGAGAAGTCGTGGTGGCTCGGATCGTGTCTCCAATCTGACGTTAGCTTGTGAGCCTTGCAATCTGAAGAAGGGCAACATGACAGCGGCTGAGTTTGGGTTCCAGAATATCCAGAGACAAGCTCAGTCTCCGCTCAAAGATGCTGCGGCTGTCAATGCCACCCGCTACATGATTGGCGATATGCTCAGGATTCTGGGGTTGCCCATTGAATTCTGGTCAGGTGGACGTACAAAGTTCAATCGTGTGCAGCAGGGCTATGCGAAAGCTCACTGGATCGATGCGGCTTGCGTTGGGGAGTCGGGAGTATCTGTGTCGCTCAATCCGGACTCGCAAGTGCTTCAGGTCAAAGCGGCTGGGCAGGGTACACGGCAGATGTGCAGAATGGACAAGTTCGGGTTTCCGAGGACTTCGGCCAAGACTGAACGAGTGGTTAAGGGCTTCAGGACGGGAGATATCGTCAGGGCTATCGTGCCCTCTGGAAAGAAGGCGGGATTGCATTGCGGGAAGGTTGCTGTCAGGTCGTCCGGTAGCTTCAATGTCTCAACCCTGGCTGGTGTTATTCAAGGTATCAGTTACAAATACTGCTCTGTGCTTCACAGGGCTGATGGATATAGCTATCTGAAAGGAGAGGCAATTCCTCTCGGCAATAAATTACCGGGTATCCTTGCCGCATAATCTCATGAAAACAGTCGTTCACATTTTATGCAGCTTCCTCGTTGTTCTGCTCTGGTCTAACGCAGCCTGTGCTGCGGATCAGATGGTCCGGGTGCTTCTGCTGAACAACGGCATTGCGACAAAGCCGCCGCAGAAAGGCGAGGAACTGGAACAGCTTGGCTCGGCAAAAGGGGACGTGCTGCTTGGCGGCCTGCGCTACTCCGGTGCGCTCGAAATATGGCGGGGGAAAAACGGCCTGTATGTCATTAACGAATTGCCGCTGGAAGAGTATGTGAAGGGAGTGGTTGCAGGAGAGGTCGGCAAATCGTGGGATGCTGATGCGCTGAAAGCCCAGGCGGTCGTGGCGCGGACATACACGGTGGCGCAGCGGAAGCCTGAGGGCGGCACCGGTAAAATGCGTTATGATCTCACGTCAACGGTTCTGGATCAGGTATACAAGGGAGGAGATATTCCCGAGTCGATCGCATCTGCGGTGGAAAGGACGCGCGGCGAAATCCTGACATATGACGGCAAACCCATTATTTCATTTTATCATTCGACCAGCGGCGGCATGACCGAGGACGCTGCCGAAGTGTTCGGCAAAAGCTATCCGTATCTTCGCCCCGTGGAGACGAACCCGGAACTCTCCCCTTTTTATATCTGGCAGAAGCAAATCCCGATTCGTGAGCTGGAGAAAGCGTCCGGCGTGAAAGGGCTGAATGATATTTCTGTTGAGTCGCTTACGGTGTCCGGACGGGTGCGTCATCTTGCGTTTACAAACGGGAAGCAGAGCGTGAGGGTTGTGGCAAAAGATCTCCGGAAAAATCTGGGGTGGGATCGACTGCCGAGCACGTTCATTACGGGGATTCTGCGCGACGGCGACGTTTTTGTCATGGAAGGCCGGGGATACGGCCACGGGGTCGGAATGTGCCAGTACAGTGCGCTTCAGATGGCCAAAGAGGGAAAGACCTACCGCGAAATTCTTTCGTATTTCTATTCCGGAACAACGTTGCAGCAGTATGAAAACCGCTGATTTCGATTTTACGCTCCCTGAGCATCTGATTGCTCTGAGGCCGACGGCAGAACGTGACCAGTCGCGTCTGCTGGTTCTCCATCAGGATGGCTCATGCGAGCATAAGCAATTCCGCGACATTTCGGCATATTTCACCCCCGGGGATCTGCTTGTCGTTAACAACACGCGCGTGTTTCCTGCCCGGCTCCTCGCCAGTAAGCCATCGGGCGGCAGGCTGGACATTATTCTGGTGCGTCCGGCTGGTTCGATGCTGGAGTGGGAAGTGCTTTTCCGGGGCCACTATACAGGACGTATCACGGTCAACGGAGCTCTGTTTGCCAACATAGCGGAAGTTCCATCCGCTGGTGGGGAAATGCGCAGAATTCTCCGATTTCATGAGCTGCGGGAGGATGAGGTTGACGGCGCGCTCTGGCAGCACGGCTCCATGCCGCTTCCGCCCTACATCCGCAGAGAGCCGGATGCTGTTGATAAAGAACGTTATCAGACTGTATATGCTCAGAATACCGGTTCGATAGCTGCGCCGACCGCAGGACTCCATTTTACGCCCGCGCTGCTTGCAGAGCTTCGTGAGCTTGGTGTCCGGATTGGAGAACTGACCCTGCATGTCGGCGTTGGAACGTTTCAGCCGGTGCGTGCGGAGGCGCCCGAAGATCATGCAATGGCTGCCGAGTCCTTTGCCATTGCTGACGCGCTGTTTGAAGACATCAGAAAGACAAAGGAGGCAGGGCATCGGGTCATTACGGTCGGTACGACCGCAACCCGTGCGCTTGAAGGAGTTGCAAGCGGTCGGTACACAAATGAAGAGGTGAAAAACGGTGTGGTATACGGCAGCACCGATATTTTTATTTACCCTGGATATGAATTCAGGATTGCTGACGCATTATTGACCAATTTCCATCTGCCCCGGTCCACGCCGCTCATGCTTGCTTCAGCCTTTCGGGGGTTCCCTGCCATACATAAGGCCTATTGTGAAGCTATAGCTTTAGGGTATAGATTTTTCTCGTATGGCGATGCTATGCTCATTTTATGAAATTCCCGGGGTCCCATAAGCCGTCGCTGATCATTCTCGGCAGGACTACTTTTGCGCTTATAGTGATTGGCGTCGCAGCGTTCAGCCTTGCTGTCGGCTATCTTGTCGGGTATCAGGTGACGCCGCTTTCATCGGGGGAACAGCCGGTGCTCGGCAAGCAGGATGCAAGGATAGTGGTTCCGCCCGATGAAAAAAGGGTGCTTGAGCCAACCTCTCCTTCAGCAGTGCCACAGCAGCAACAAGCGGCTCAGGCAGAAAAACAGCCGGCTCCGCTTGTGTCGATTAACTCATCGGCCCCTGAAGCAGCAGCCGCAAAAGAAGGGCAGCTCGCACAGCTTCAGGAGAAGCCCGTCGCAAAAGAGCCGGGAAAGCCGGACACGAAGGTCGCGGCAAATGCTCCGGCCGCTCTTGACCAGAAGCTGACCCTGCCCGCAGAGGACAAGAAGAACACAGCCGAAGCGCTCAAAGCATCCGAGCCTCAGAAAGCTTCTGCAACAAAGGCTTCGAAGAAGGCTGCTCCGGCAAACGGAGCATATGTCGTGGAGTTCGGCGCGTTTGCTGATGCCTCCAGGGCAGCTGCACTGAAGTCGGAGCTTTCAAAAAAAGGCATAAAGGCATACATAGTTTCCAAAGACAAGAATACGCGCTACACACGGGTCCGGGCCGGTGGCTTCGCAACGCATGCCGAGGCTGCGAAATATGCCTCCGCAGCTGAGGCAAAAACCGGGGTTGCCGGTGTTGTAGCAAAACGATGAACATAGTTTCTGTCCTCGCATCAGACATCCCCTCCGGAGGCTCCTACGAAGACCGCAGAATTTGAACTTGATGAAGATCGCGAGTATCCTTTTTTGCACGGCGGACTCGACAAGACGCTCCGGATGGTCGAAAAATCGCTCAATGTCACCATCTCCGTGCGCGGCAACAAGCTGTTGCTTCAGGGGGAGGAAGCTCGGGTGGCTCAGGCGGACCGGCTGATTCAGGAGATTCGGGCAGTGAACCGGAGCGGCTATCTTTTGAAGCCTGAAGATGTCGCGTATGCGGTCAAATCGCTCGGCGAGGGCAGGGTCGTGTCGCTGACGGATCTCTTTTCCGGAAGCATTCCGGTTGCCGCAAAAAAGCGCTTTATCATCCCGAAAACTGAAACACAGCGCGAGTATATCGATGCAATCGGACACTATGACATAACCTTTGGTATCGGGCCCGCAGGCACCGGAAAGACCTATCTTGCCATGGCAATGGCTATATCGGCATATCTTGCCAAACAGGTATCACGGATCGTGCTGGTGCGGCCTGCGGTTGAGGCAGGCGAAAAACTCGGCTTTCTGCCGGGCGATATCGCTGAAAAGGTGAGTCCCTACCTAAGGCCTTTATATGACGCGCTGTATGATATGATGGATATCGAGAAGGCATCAAAACTGATGGAACGCGGCAGTATCGAGATTGCGCCGCTTGCCTTCATGCGCGGCCGGACACTGAACGATTCGTTTATTATTCTCGACGAGGCTCAGAACACCACGTCCGAGCAGATGAAGATGTATCTGACGCGTCTGGGGTTCGGCTCCAAGACGGTCATTACGGGTGACATCACCCAGATTGATTTGCCCACGGGCCGATCGTCGGGACTTATCGAGGCTCTCCGTATTCTCAAGAATGTGGAGGACATCAGGGTTATTCATTTTACCCAAAATGATGTCGTTCGCCATCGTCTTGTGCAGGAGATTGTCGTGGCCTACGAACGGTATGAAAAACGTGCCGACGAAAACTAAATCCCAGCAGATTAACGAACTCAAGAAGAAGGTTGCGGAATATCCCGCTGCCCATCGGAGCGAGCTGAAAACCCTCGGCAAGCTGGCGGTGATCTCCTTTTTTGTTGCCCTGATTATTCATGACACGTCGATAGCCGGACATGCACAAAGCGGCCCTGCGCTTTTCTTCGGCAGCCTGCTGATTGCAATGATGATTCTCTTTATTTTCTTCAAGGATATCAAGCGGTATAAACCGCTTTTCTACAACGATCGGAAGATGATGTGGCTGCTCTCACTGCTGGTGATCGGCATCCTGCTTATCAGCCGCACATTTGAATTCCTGCTTTCGGGACTTCACCGCGGCTTCAGTTTGCCGATCGGCGATTCTTATATCTACGGGATTCCGCTTGCAGCGGGAGCAATGCTGATTACCCTTATTTTCGACTTTCACCTTGCCATCAGTTTTGCATTCGTCATGAGTCTG
Organism: Nitrospirota bacterium; assembly: GCA_009773415.1. Lineage (GTDB taxonomy): Bacteria > Nitrospirota > Thermodesulfovibrionia > Thermodesulfovibrionales > Dissulfurispiraceae > JAAYUK01. The sequence continues at coordinate 8,613 of WSNO01000002.1, forward strand.
TTGTCGGGGGTATGGCTCGGCAATCCCTACTTTGCGGTTTATGCGTTTGTCGGCAGCCTCACCGCTGCCTTTGCGGTGCTGCGCTGCCGCAGGCGTTCGACGCTTATTCTTGCCGGACTGTATGTCTGTATCGCCAATGTTGTGACTGCGTCCATAATACTGCTTTTGCAGGGACTGCTTTTCACGGCTGTCGCGCCGTCAAGTATTTTATTTGCAATACTTGCCGGTGTCAGCGTTATCGCGCTCGTTTTATCGATGCTGCCGATTATTGAACACACGTTTGGCCTGCGGACCGATATCAGCCTGGTCGAGTTGCTTGACCATGACCAGCCGCTGCTCCGAACGCTTATGATTAACGCGCCGGGGACCTATCATCACAGTGTTCTGGTCGGCAATCTTGCAGAGGCGGCTGCAGAAGCAATCGGAGTTAACCCGCTGATGGCGCGGATAACGGCCTATTATCATGACATCGGAAAATTGAAAATGCCGGAATATTTTGTCGAAAATCAGGCCGGAGCAGTCAGCAAACATGAGAAGCTGACCCCGCACATGAGCAGCATTATTCTTGTCTCGCATGTGAAAGAGGGGGTGGAGCTGGCGAAGCAGAACAAACTGCCGAAGCCGGTGCTCGATATTATCCAGCAGCACCATGGCACCAGTCTTATGACGTATTTCTATCAGAAGGCTCTGGAGCAGGCGGATGGTCCTCCGCCGAATCATGAGGAGTACCGGTATCCGGGTCCGCGTCCACAGTCGCGGATTGCGGCGCTTGTGATGATGGCTGATGCAGTTGAAGCGGCAACCAGGTCGCTCAGCGAACCGACCCCCGCGCGGATAGAGGCGATGGTCGAGAAGATTATCAATAATATCTTTCTGGATGGGCAGATCGATGAGTGCGAACTGACCCTGCGGGACCTGTCGGCCATCAAGAACAGCTTTACCCATGTGCTGCTCAGTATTTTTCATAAGCGTATTAAATATCCGGAAGTCGATATGCGCCAGTTTGCCGGACGGCAGGAGAAGCCGTTGAGCGGGGGCGCCAGGGAAAATGGTGGCAGCGGTAAGGAATCGGCAAAGAGCGGTTCGGGTTCTCTCTGACGCGATCAGCAAATGCGTCGACACCGCACTGCGTGCCGCTCTTGCGAAGGCTGCTCCGCAGGTGCGTCTTGCCGTTGCGGACATACCGTTTGAAGTGAGTGTCATGCTTGTCAATGACAGGATAATGCGTGTGTTAAACCGCACCTATCGTGCAAAAGACACAACCACCGATGTGCTTTCATTCCCGCAGTTTGACGATATCCGCGCGCTTGTGCATGCGTGCGGCAGCTTCGGGTCTGAGCAGATTCCGCTGGGGGATATCGTCATCAGCATCCCTCAGGCGATCCGGCAGTCCGCTGAACAGAAAGTGCCGCTGTCTGATGAGCTTGCGCGGCTTCTTATCCATGGGGCGCTTCACCTGGTCGGGTACGATCATGAGCGCAGCAGTGCGGATGCGCGCGCCATGCAGTTGCTTGAAAATGCAATTCTGAGGAGAGTTGGGAAGGAACCGCTATGCTTGAACTGATTGTTTTTCTCTGCGGGGGCGTTGTCATGATTCTTGAACTGACGGGTTCGCGCATTCTTGCCCCGTATCTCGGCACTTCAATTGTCGTCTGGACCAGCCTTATCGGCATTATCCTCGCGAGTCTCAGCATCGGATACTGGTACGGCGGCAAACTTGCAGACCGCAATCCCAGCGACCGCTCGCTGTCCGCAATCATTCTGATTTCAGCGGTGCTGGTTGCGGCAATTACTCTGCTGAAAGAGCCGGTGCTCGACTGGCTGCAGAGCACGGTTGCGAGCTTTTCCGTCAATGCAATCCTGGCGACGATTATTCTTTTTGCGCCGCCCAGCATAGCGCTCGGTATGGTCTCCCCCTATGCAGTCCGACTCCGCATGCAGGACCTCAGGACTTCCGGTTCGACCGTCGGCAGGCTCTACGCCATTTCTACCGTTGGAAGCATTGCCGGAACCTTTCTTGCCGGCTTTTACCTGATTGCCTATTTCGGCAGTACGAAGATTCTCCTCGTACTTGCCGGTGCTCTTTTGCTGACATCAGCGCTCGCCTGTGCACGCGGATTTATGGCTGTCCGGGCAGTTCTGCTTGTTTTTCTGGTGCTTATGTTTGTTGTTGCAGATGTCAATGAGCAGAGGCAGAAGCAGCAGGGAATATATTCGGTGGAGACCCGCTACAGTCATGTGAAGGTGTATCCGAGCGTTGATGAAACATCGGGGCGCCGGACACGTGCCATGGTAACCAATCCGAAAGAAACGCAATCTGCAATGTATCTGGACGATCCCGCGGATCTGGTGCTTCGGTATACGCGGTTTTATCGCTTGATCCACCACTTCCGGCCTGACACGCAGACTGCGCTCATGATCGGTGGAGCAGGGTTCTCATACCCAAAAAATTACCTCGCCTCATTTTCACATGCGCGGCTTGATGTAGTTGAGATAGACCCCGACTTTACGCGCCTTGCCCGCGAACATTTCATGCTCCGGGAGGATGCGCGGTTGACGGTATATCACGAAGACGGCAGGACGTATTTGAACCGCACGACAGCAAAATACGACGCCATTTTCGGCGACGCATTCAGCTCGTTCTACTCTGTTCCATATCAGCTCACCACACTGGAAACCGTCAGACGCATCTATCACGCTCTCAACGATAACGGAGTCGTGCTGATGAATATCATCTCTTCAATAGAGGGTGAAACCGGTCAATTCCTCCGGGCTCAGGTAGCAACATTCAAGTCTGTTTTCCCGCAGGTGTACCTCTTTCCTGTCGGAAACCCTGAGGACGTCGAAGGGGTGCAGAACATCATGCTCGTTGCGCTCAAAAGCCCGGCACCTCCGTCATTCCGGAACGAAAATCCTGAAATGAATCGGTATCTGTCGCATCTCTGGAAGAAGCCGGTTGCCGATGACATGCCGATTCTGACGGATGACCATGCCCCGGTAGACGCCTATATGCTCAAAGTCATTCGTACTCTTTAGCGCTGCGACTCCATGCCCGAATCCTCTCTGAAACAATGGATTGAAAGTGTCCATAACGCAATTGAGGGCGTTCTCCATGCTGCCCGAAGCGAACGTCATGTACAGTACCACCTTGTTACTGCATTCTGTGTCTTGCTGCTCAGCTATGTGCTCGGTCTTTCGCGGGACGACTTCATTGTTATTTCTATTATCGTTATTCTGGTGTTTCTGGCCGAGATGCTGAATACGGCGATTGAGCACGTTGTCGATCTGGTCTCTCCCGAGCAGCACGAAAAAGCCCGCATTGCAAAAGATGTCGCGGCAGGCGGCGTTCTGATCACCGCCTTTGGCGCAGCAGTGCTTGGCTATATTATTCTTTATCCGTATCTTGCTGATGTATTCAAAAGCGGGATAACCGTTGCAAAGCATTCTCCTTCAGAGATCGCACTTATTTCGCTTATCACCATTCTCATTTTGGTCATCATGCTGAAAGCCTGGTTCGGCACAGGGCATCCGCTCAGGGGGGGGATGCCGAGCGGTCATGCCGCGGTTTCCTTTTCGCTGTGGACGATGGTTACACTGATGACGGAGAACTTCACGGCATCCCTCTCCAGCTTTCTGCTTGCATTTCTTGTTGCACGCAGTCGAGTGGTCAGCGGAGTGCATTCGCCTATTGAAGTGATTATCGGGGCATTGCTCGGCACGGGAGTTACGGCAGCGCTCTACCTGCTGTTTATCTGATAGCGAACATGGGAGGCTGAACTGTGGATGGGACAAGACGTTCGGATATTAAACCCGGCGTGAGAGTGGCAATGGTGCTGAAGAAAGATCAGCGGACAGGGACCCTTACTGAGGGGGTTGTTAAAGATATCCTTACAAAGGCGGCCACGCATCCGCATGGCATCAAGGTTCGGCTGCAGAGTGGTGAGATAGGGCGGGTGAAAACAATTTTATGAGAGATCCCGGCTATGGCTCATAGTGGATCCTTACTGAGGAGGAGAGACAGTTTTTGCGTCAGAACCTTCGGCGGCAGGGGCTTTGATTGCAGGTGCCGGGAATTCGGCATCCGGCGATTCTGTCTTATCCTCGCTAATCTCGTACAAATCCGGCGGTGCTATGCCACGACGCTGCATGACGCTGTAAATGATTTTTGAGCGGTTTTCCACATAGCGGGACTGTCCGAGCGGATTATATTTGCGAGGATTCGGCAACACTGATGCAAGGCGCGCTGCTTCGTACGGGCTGAGACCCGCAGCCGATTTCCCGTAATAATGACGCGCTGCGGCTTCAATGCCAAAGATGCCTTCTCCCCACTCAGCCACATTCAGATAGAGTTCGAGAATGCGTTTTTTGCTCAGGGCATTCTCAATCCTCCATGTCAGAATGGCTTCCTTTGCTTTGCGAACAGGGTTTTTCGAAGGCGTCAGATAGAGGTTTTTTGCAAGCTGCTGGCTGATGGTACTGCCGCCGAACTTGAACTTTCTTTCGGCAATGTCTTTTTCGATCGCCGTCTGCATTGCCTCAAAATCAAAGCCTTCATGCTGGTAGAACTTGTCGTCCTCCCCGATCAGAACAGCCTTGACCAGATAGGGAGAAATGCGGTTCAGCGGCACCCAGTATTGTGTAATCTTTATTTTCTTTCCCTGCCCTGCCCATTCAGCCTCGCGATGCTCCATGAAGGCCGACTTTTTCGGGTTCTCCTTTGCCAGCTTTGCAACGCGCGGATGGACAAAATAGATCGCTACGCTGCCGACCATTGCGAGCAGGCACAGCATGACGATTGTTCTCAGGCGAAAGAGTTTTCTTTTTTTCGTTCTGCGCATCCGGATATAGTAGTACAGGTGTTGCTGTCAGGGCAAAGCAGGAGCGTTCAGCCAAGCGGGTGAACGCTCCTTATCAGTCAAGCCTTTTCAGTACGCTTCGGTCTTTTGTTTGCCTCCAGCACCCGCTTTCGCAGGCGGACAGACTGCGGGGTGATTTCGACGAGTTCATCTTCTTTGATGAATTCAAGCGCCTGCTCAAGGTTCATGGGGCGCGGAGGGATGAGCTGCAGAGCATCATCTGCACCCGAGGCACGCATGTTTGTAAGCTTCTTTTCCTTGGTTACATTCACATCAAGATCGGCTTCACGCGAGTTCTCGCCGATAATCATACCTTCGTATACCGAGGTGTTCTCCTTGATGATGAGCACACCGCGCGGCTGGAGATGAAAGAGGGCATAAATAGTCGCAGTGCCCTGACGGTCGGCCACCAGTACGCCGGTCTGTCGCTTGGTAAGCGCACCATGCCATGGTTCATAGCCATCGAAGAGGTGATTCAGCAGTCCTGTGCCGCGCGTCTCGGTCAGGAACTGCGAACGGAAGCCGATGAGACCGCGAGACGGAATGCGGAACTCCATGCGGACGCGGCCATGGCCGTTATTCTGCATTTTTTGCATACGGCCTTTGCGCATGCCGATCTGCTGGGTGACAACGCCGACAAAATCATCCGGCACGTCAATGACCAGCAATTCCATAGGCTCATGAACCTTGCCATTGATCTCTTTTGTGATCGTCTCGGGCATCGAGACTGCAAGCTCGTACCCTTCCCGACGCATCATTTCAATCAGAATCGCAAGCTGCAGTTCGCCGCGCCCCATGACCTTGAATGCGTCGGTCTGGCTGAAATCTACCTGAATCGCCACGTTGTAAAGCAGTTCCTTTTCGAGACGCTCACGAAGGTTGCGCGATGTGACGTATTTGCCTTCCCGTCCCGCAAACGGGGAGGTGTTAACTGAGAAGACCATTGAGATGGTCGGCTCATCGACCGTGATGCGCGGCAGCGGCTTCGGGTTCTCGGCATCGGCAATCGTATCACCGATATTGATGCCTTCAATGCCCGCAATGGCGAGGATATCGCCGACAGAGATTGTGGTTGCAGGAATGCGTTCAAGGCCCTGGAATGTATAGAGCTGCGTGATTTTTGTCCTGACGGTGTCGCCGTTCTGCTTTACCACTGCGACGGTATCGCCGACATGAATTGTTCCGGAAAAGACGCGGCCGATTGCGAGGCGGCCGACGTAATCGTTGTAATCAATGTTGGTAACAAGAATCTGAAGTGTCCCCTCAGGGTTAGCGTCCGGCGCGGGAACATTATTCACCACGAGATCAAACAGCGGTTTCAGGTTTTCGCCCGGCTGACCGAGATCGAGCGTTGCGGTGCCTTTTTTTGCATTTGTGTATGCAATCGGAAAATCGAGCTGGTCGTCGGTGGCGTCGAGATCGATGAAGAGATCATAAATCTCGTTCAATACTTCCTGAATGCGGGCATCAGGACGGTCGATCTTGTTGACAACCAGGATTGGCGGCAGGCCAAGGTCAAGCGCCTTTTTCAGGACGAAGCGGGTTTGCGGAAGCGGGCCTTCCGATGCGTCGACGAGCAGCAATACTCCATCAACCATTTTCAGGATGCGCTCAACCTCGCCGCCGAAGTCGGCGTGGCCGGGGGTGTCGACAATATTGATCTTGATGCCGTCATAGTCGACCGCAGTGTTCTTGGCGAGAATGGTAATGCCGCGCTCGCGCTCAAGGTCATTACTGTCCATAACGCGTTCCTGTATTTTCTCATTGGAACGAAAAATACCAGCCTGCTTCAACATGGCATCGACAAGCGTCGTCTTGCCGTGGTCAACATGCGCGATAATGGCGATGTTGCGTAAGTCTGTGCGTTTCATAACTACTCCTTCGATAAAAAAGTCAAAAGTTTAAACTTACAAGTCAAAACATTGAAGGCAAATCCCCGAACGTTTTGAGCTTTGACTTTTGCGATGTACGTTTGTTTACGTTCCGAGATACCACCGGAGAATCGGTGCGCCGAAAAAGAGCGAGATGAGAGAGCCGAGTGCGAGATACGGACCGAACGGTATTTTTGTTTTTCTTCCGGCTTTGCTGGCCGCCATCAGGGCGATGCCGACGAGAGCCCCGGTGAGGCTGCCGATAAACGTCGTAAGCAGCACACCCTTCCAGCCGAGGAATGCGCCCACCATGCCCATCATTTTGATGTCGCCGCCGCCCATGCCGCCCCTGCTGAGCAACGCAATGAGATAGAAAAGGCCGAAGCCGAGCGCAAGACCGATGAGCGAATTGCTGATGCCGACAATTTCAAATGCAGCGCCTCCTCCAGTAGTCCTGAACGTCAGAAACGGATCGGGCAGCAAAAAAGACGCTGCAAAAAGACCCAGCGGCATTCCGGGAAGGGTAATGACATCGGGAATTATCTGGAAGTCGATGTCGATACATATGATAACGATCATCGCCGAGACGAACAGCCAGAGCAGCGGCAGGTGCCAGCCTGGACCAAAGTGCATGAACGTATAAAAATAAAGGGCTGCGTTTGCTGCCTCGACCAGGGGATACCGGAGGGATATCGGGCTTTCGCAGGCTCGACACTTTCCGCGCAGGAGAATGAAATAACTGATGAGCGGAATATTGTCCCACGGTCTTATGCGGCTACCGCAGCCGGGACATGCAGAGGGCGGAGATACTATAGACTGTTCACGAGGAATCCGGTGAATGCAGACGTTCAGAAACGAACCGACGAGGAGGCCGAAAACAATGATGATGACTTCAGGCATGATCATGCAACTATCTTGCTGTTGCCGGAGGTTTTCCTGATGGTGGCCTGGATCTCCGGTTCAAGCTGCTCAATCTCGCGCAGCGCCGCCGCAACATCCTTGTTCGCAAACCCTTGTTTGTCTTTGCCGCGCACGGCATAGACTTCCTCGCCAACCTGTCTGAGCAGTTCATTTTTCGGGCGCTTGACTTCCCCGGCCCGGCAGGGGAGATTGAACACAGAAAGCTCCACCTGCTCGCGCTCTGCAAAAAGCTGTGCAACCCGGTGAGTCTTTTCCAGACCCGTATCATAGTCCCGTTTGATTTTGCCGATCATTCTTTCTGGTCCGTCATGCTGTCGTAAAAAGCTCGATTCGCTTGCCCCAGAATCGCTCGGTCGCGCCGCGAAGCCGCGGAGCAGTTGCAAGACCGGCATCCTGCTCAAGAAGGGTGAAGGCTTCCTTTCTCGTAAGTTCTACTATTTTAGCATCTCTTGCGATATTTGCTATTTTCAGATCGGGCAGACCGGACTGCCGGGTTCCGAAAAACTCTCCTGGTCCCCGAAGCGCAAGGTCTTCTTCAGCGATGCGGAATCCGTCGGTCGTTTCCACCATGACGCTCAGCCGCTGCCGGGCATCGTCGCCGTGACCGTAGGCAAGCAGGATGCAATGCGACTGATCGCTGCCTCTGCCGACGCGTCCGCGCAGCTGATGGAGCTGGGCAAATCCGAACCGCTCGGCATGAACAATAATCATAAGCGCCGCATTCGGCACATCAACGCCCACTTCGATGACAGTCGTGCAGGCAAGGATATCGATACGGCGCATCGTGAAGTCTCGCATCACGGCATCGCGCTCAGCCGGTTTCAGGCGACCATGAATGAGGTTGACCTTGTGTTTCGGAAACTTCTCCCGAAGCAGTTCGGCTCCTGTCTGGACGTCTTTGAGGCTTGTCTTTTCCGACTCCTCGATGATGGGGTATACAACATACACCTGGTTGCCATTTCGCAATGCCGATTCTATGTCCTGATAAATCCGGTCTTTCTGCTTTTCCCCGAGCAGTTTTGTAATAACAGGACTTCGGTTTGGCGGCAGTTCGTCGATGACTGAATAGTCGAGATCGCCATACAGCGTCAGTGCAAGGGTTCGGGGAATCGGCGTTGCAGTCATGACAAGCGTATCGGGCATGCGGCCTTTTTTCCGGAGCTGTGCACGCTGCATGACACCGAAACGATGCTGTTCGTCGATGACGATGAGCCCGAGACGATGAAAAACAACTCCTTCCTGAATCAGGGCGTGGGTTCCCACTATCAGGTCGACGGTTCCTGCTGCGATATCGTCCAGGAAGCGGTTTTTTGTGCTGCTTGTCTGCAGGGCAACCCTCAGACCAAGCGGCTCAACAAGCTTGTGAATGTTCAGATAGTGCTGCTCGGCAAGAATTTCGGTCGGGGCCATGAGAGCGGCCTGATATCCGGCTTCAACAGCGTCGAGCATGGAAATCAATGCGACAAGTGTTTTGCCGGAGCCGACATCGCCCTGAACGAGACGATGCATCGGAGCAGATGCCTGCATATCGTTTCGTATCTCGCTGATGACCCGGCGCTGTGCGGCAGTCAGCGTGAAGGGGAGCGATTGTTCAAGTCTGCCGGCGAGTTTGCCGGAAGCATTCAGCGTAATGCCGTGTTCTGTCAACTGGCGCCTCCTGAGCGTTGCAACACCGAGCTGGAACATGAGCAGCTCTTCAAAGGAGAGTCGCTGATGATATGGAGTTATTCCGCGATTCAAATCATCAATTGAAGCTGAATCGGGGGGGAAGTGCACGGCCATGAGGGCATCACGGCGCGCGGGAAACTGATAACGATCGAGCATGTTCTGAGGTAGCATCTCTTGAATCATCTGAGAGCATGCACCTGCGGCAGCAAACATCATCGCCCGCATCTGTCTCTGGCTCAGCCCTTCGGTCAGCCGGTAGACAGGAACAATACGCCCGGTATGTATCTGGTCCGTGCCGCTCTCGGGGGGCTCATTTTTTCCAGTGCCGATGATTTCGTATTCCGGATTCATGATCTCAAGACCGGCGCCGTAGAAGTCACGTTTTACGGTGCCATACAAAACGACTGTCTGCCCGCTTTTAAACACCCGCTGGAGAAATGCCTGGTTGAACCATTTGCCCTTGAGCACACCGGTTCCATCAGCAATGACGACCTGAAATATTTTCAAACGAGGGTTTTTCCGGCTCGGGCTTATGACCTCAGCAGCAATGACTTTCCCGATGACCGCCTGCGTTGTTTCAGGCAGCAATTTGACGATATTCGCCATTGAGCGGCGATCTTCATACCGGACAGGAAGAAAAAAGAGCGCATCTTCAAGCGTGCTGATGTCAAGTCGTGCGAGCAGGGCCGCCTTGTGCGGGCCGACACCCTTGAGGTACTGAATCGGCGATGCGAGGTTCTGCGCGATAGTGTTCATAGAGGGACCGGGCCGACCTTCCCGACCGACCCGTCTACCAGCGGAACAGCAATGCTATTTTGTCTCCTCATTCTCTGCTTCTGAGGCGGCCGCCTCAGCTTCCCTGCGAAGCGTCTCATCGAGGGCTTTGTCGGTCTCCTCGAGTTTGATCTTCGAGTATTCAGTCTCGCTTAGGATATCAATTTCCCACCCGGTCAGTTTTGCGGCCAGCTTGATATTCTGCCCTTGCTTTCCGATGGCGAGTGAAAGCTGGGAATCCGCAGCAATAACCATGGCGGTCTTGTCGAGATTTTCCGCTTCGTTGATGCCGACACGATCCACGGTTGCCGGCGTGAGTGCCCTTGCAATGAGAATGCGCGGATCATCATTCCAGTGGATGATGTCGATTCGCTCGCCCCTCAGCTCCCTGACGATTGACTGCACACGTGTGCCTTTCATGCCGACACATGCCCCAACCGGATCGATGACCGGGTCATTCGAGAGAACGGCAATCTTGGTGCGCTCTCCCGGTTTGCGGGCAATCCCTCTGATAACCACGATGCCGTCATGAATTTCCGGCACTTCCATCTTGAAAAGACCGGCAACAAAGTTCGGTTCTGTCCGTGAAAGGATGAGAACCGGGCCTTTCGATGTCTGACGCACCTCGACAAGGTATGCTTTGACGATATCGCCGCGCTTCAGAGTTTCGCTCGGGAGCGTGTCGCGCTGCTGCAGGACGGCTTCGGTCTTGCCGAGCCCGACAAAATAGAGATTTTTCTCTTTTCTCAGAATCGTCCCGCTGACGATTGAGCCAATTTTATCCTTATATTCATCAAAAATAATGTCACGCTCAGCTTCGCGAACTTTTTGGAAGAGCACCTGCTTTGCGGTCTGTGCGGCAATGCGTCCGAAGTCCTGCAACTGGAGCGGAAAATCAACAGTATCTCCAAGGACTCTGCCTGGGAAGTCGGCGTGAGTAACTTCGAGGTCACGATCCGAGACGCTTTCAACTATGGTCTTCGTCTCATAAAGTTCGATCGAGCAGTTCTTCGGGTCGATCGTCAGGTGTATATTCTCCCGGTTTGCAAACTTCTTCCTGGCCGCCGACAAGAGGGCGCTTTCGAGCACTTTTACCAGCGCATCGCGCGAAATGCCCTTTTCCCTGCTTATCTGGTCTATGACGAAACACAATTCTTTCGACATATGCACCTCTCCGTTCTATTCGATTTCGAGTCGTGCTTTTGTTATTTTTACAAGCGGAATAAAAATATCTTCAGCCTCTTCCCCGCGCACCGATCCGGCTCGCTTGGGTGACCTGGTCGGTTTCCCGCTGGCTCGCTGTTCAGGCATGATGCGAACCCATCCCTCGCCGACATCTGTAATTCTGCCGACAAAAAAAGTTTGATTGGCGATCTGCTCCGACGTAACAATACGAGCCAGCTTGCCCACGCTCTTCTCAAAATCACGCTGTGTCGCCAGTGGACGGTCAAGACCGGGAGAGCCGACTTCAATCATGTATGCGCCGGGGATCGGATCTTCTACATCAAGCAGAGCTTCCAGTGCGCGGCTCATTTTTTCGCAGTCTGAAATGGTGACGCCGCCATCCTTATCTATCACAATGCGCACAAGCGAACGTCTGCCACGGCCGATGAAATCGGCGCTGACCAGTTCAAGCTGCAGATCGTCCGCTGCCTGAGCTGCCAGCTCGCGTACTCGTTCATGTGCGGTTATCATGGTGTTTTTGTTCTCCTTAAATTCCTCTCTAAAACAAAAGAGTGGGAATTCCCACTCTTTCAAAAGGTACTGCTCGCAAGTAATTGGAATGATTTCTTAATATTACCAGTGCATCAAAAAAAAAGCAACACCATGAAGGAGTTTGGCTCCTCCATGGTGTTGCAAGAAAACTACTTCTTCGGAGCGTCTGCCGGTTTCGGAGCGTCTGCCGGTTTCGGAGCCTCAGGAGCCTTCGGAGCGTCTGCCGGTTTCGGAGCCTCAGGAGCCTTCGGGGCTTCTGCCGGTTTCGGAGCCTCAGGAGCCTTCGGAGCAGGCTTCTGTTCGCAACCGATCGTGAATGCTACGAGGAGCATGAGCGAAAGTACGAGTGCAAGTGCCTTCTTCATTCTGTAAGTCACCTCCTTCCAAATATGGGAATGCCAAAGATTGGGGCAATGTTAGCATTAATTATTAACATAGGCGCCCAGCGTTGTCAAGCATTTTGGCGGCGTTTCTCTTGGCTGCTTGCGCCGCTCAAACGACATGCACGTTATTATAACAAAAACAACCGAACAAATCGCAAGTGCGGCAAGGTGCAGCGCCATGAGGAGAATCATATGTCAGGGGATGCTGCTCCAAGAACGCCAGGTATAGAATGGCAATAGCCTGCATGAGAGACAGAACCAGCCCGGCAAAAGGAAATACCAGCAAGATAATCAGTGCCTGAAGTGTAGAGTCCTCGGGGCCGCTCAGTGACGTCGTAATAAGCGTTCAGAGAACATTCACTGTCGTTGTTTTGCCTGCTCCGTTTGGAACGAGGAAGCCGAAAAGAGTATCGGCTCAATCGCAAAAAAACCCCCGTCTGCGATGGCTGTTCTTCCAAACTGCTTGACAAGATTAGTAACAATTATCATGGACACTTATGGTTATAATATTGAGGAACAATAGAAATAAGCCGCACATGCTTCTTGACGGATATCTATTCCGATCGTAAAGATTAAATGAGATGATTGTTATAGGGGGGGATGCCATGAAGAAGTTGACGCGCTATTTTTTTGAGGGGTTGCTATTTCTTGTTCCCCTTGTTGTGACGCTGTATGTTCTCTGGGTCGTGTTCAAGAAGATTGACGGTCTTTTCCAGTTCAGCCTGCCGGGGCTCGGACTCCTCGTGACGCTGGCAACCATTACGACCGTTGGATTTATTGCATCGAATTTCTTCACCCGATGGATTATTCTGATTGTAGATAATCTTTTCCGCCGCGTTCCTCTGGTGAAGATGATCTATTCAGCCCTGAAGGATTTGGTGGCCGCTTTTGTCGGGGACAAGAAGAGCTTTCAGCAGCCGGTCATGATCGAATTGATGCCGGGAAGTAATGTGCTTGTTCTCGGCTTCATTACACAGGAATCGCTCCAGCAGTTCGGCATGACCGACAGCGTTGCCGTCTATCTTCCGCAGTCATACAATTTTGCAGGGAATCTTATTATTGTGCCGAAGAATCAGGTCACTCCGCTCACTGTCGACAGCGGACAGGTGATGGCTTTTATTGTTTCTGGCGGCATTACGGCGAAATAATCGATCCGGAAAAAGCATTGCAATAAATTGTTGCACCAATCTTTATTTAGCTTTTTGCGCACAGTTCTTTCTGAGTGCAAGAAGACTGACGCATGATGGCTCTAATAAAAGAAAGCTGAAATATCAGGCTATTAATAATTTTTATGGGGTCTTTTAAAATACTTTTCCTCTGCCGCGCAGGAGCAATAAAATGATGCTTTCCCCGCTGATTAGTTCCTTGTTTTTTTTGAAAGCAACGTGCTTAAATATCTTCGAACTGGGCGCGTTCTGTCAGGATGTTCCTGATCGAATCGCTGCATCGTCAGTCTGCTTGTTCGGCATTTATCATGCCGAAGTATATGCGTGAAGAGTCTCGATATATTTATTTCTGTTCGTAGTCGAACACAGGCTTGCTGCAATTCATTTATTATTGCTGTATGAAAACGGGCGAAATCCTGAGAAAAGGAGGCGAATCGAGAAAACGCAAGAGAGTTGCGGAACGAGGCGCTGCTCTGCATGACATCCTCAAAATAGGGACTCGGGGAAGGAGTCCGAACAGGGAAAAGCCCCGGAGCATTGAACGCCTCAGTATATTTCTAAATTCTGAGAGGAGACACGGGTATGGAAACCAAGACGACAGAGTCCTCGCAAGAACTTTCGCAGAGCGCTGCGAAAGAAGCACCAGTAGCGGCTGAGGACGGACGCTGGAAACAGGTCAACAGGACAATGCGCCTGAATGGCCATTCTCAGCATGCGCTCATCGAGACACTGCACACAGTTCAGGAGACATTCGGGTATCTCGAGATGGATGCCCTCAAGTATGTTGCCGAAAAACTCAGACTTCCGCTCAGCCTGGTCTATGGCGTCGCCACCTTCTACCATTTCTTCAGTCTCAAGCCGGCCGGCGAGCATACCTGCGTTGTCTGCATGGGCACTGCATGTTACATTGCAGGCGTTCCGGCGATACTGGACGGTATCAAAGAGAAATACGGAGTGACTCCCGGCGAGACGACGGCGGACGGCAAGATATCGCTGCTCGTCGCGAGATGCATCGGTTCCTGCGGTTTGGCGCCGGCGGCTGTGTTTGACGGAGATGTTGCCGGAAAACTGAAGCCTGATGCTGTCTTCGAAAAACTAGGGAGGTGGGTTGCGTAATGAATCTCGAGGATATTCTAGAAATAGCCAAGGTTGAAAAGGAAAAGGCGTCGCAGTTCAAGCACAGCATTCTTGTCTGCGTTGCCGCGGGGTGCGTATCGTGTCAGAGCCTTCAAGTGAAGGACGCTCTTGTCAGAGAGGTGAAAAGCAGAGGGCTTGAGGCGGAAATTCAGGTCAAAGGTGTCGGTTGCCTCGGTCTCTGTGCGGTCGCCCCGCTTATGGTTATTGAGCCTGGGGGCGTGATGTATCAGGGGGTCAAACCTGAAGATGCGAAGGATATTGTTGACGCTATCGGAAATATACCGGTCAAGCGTCTTGAGTGCGACAGTCAGTCGCCGTTCTTTAAACGCCAGGAGAAAATAGTTCTTGAGAATTGCGGCGTGATTGATCCTGAGCGGATTGAAGAGTATATTGCTGTCGGTGGATATCAAGGTCTTTTCAAGTCTCTCCGTGCCGGGACCCCGAACAAGGTGACAGAGGAAATTACCAAGAGCGGCCTGCGCGGTCGCGGCGGCGGTGGTTTCCCGACCGGTTTGAAGTGGCAGGCTGTCGCCAAGGCTGAAAATGCAACAAAGTACGTTATCTGTAATGCGGATGAAGGAGATCCCGGTGCATTTATGGACAGAAGTGTGCTGGAGAGCGACCCGCATCGCGTTATTGAAGGAATGGTCATTGCCGGATACGCGGTTGGCGCACAGATTGGCTACGTCTATATTCGCGCCGAGTATCCGCTTGCCATCAAACGTTTAAAAATAGCAATTCAGCAGGCAGAACGAAACGGCATGCTTGGAAACCAGATTTTCGGCACACCGTTCAGCTTCTCAATCAAGATCAGGCTCGGCGCCGGTGCATTCGTCTGCGGCGAGGAGACTGCATTGATTGCTTCCATCGAAGGCCGCCGCGGCATGCCGCGTCCTCGTCCTCCGTTTCCGGCAGAGTATGGTCTCTGGGGATATCCGACGCTCATCAACAATGTCGAAACATTTGCCAATATAGCGCCTATAATTGTGAAGGGCGGCGACTGGTTTGCAGGCATCGGCACCGAGAAAAGCAAGGGCACCAAAGTTTTTGCACTCGCAGGTCGCATCAACAACTGCGGGCTTATTGAAGTCCCGATGGGGACGAAGCTTCGTGATATCGTTTTTGATATCGGCGGAGGCATTCCGGACGGCAAGAAGTTCAAAGCCGTTCAGACCGGCGGCCCTTCAGGCGGCTGTATCCCAGAACAGCACTTGGATATGTCGGTCGACTATGAATCGCTTGCCGCTGTCGGCTCGATTATGGGGTCGGGCGGTATGATTGTGATGGATGAAACTTCCTGCATGGTCGATGTCGCCAAGTTCTTTATCGAGTTTATGATGAGTGAATCGTGCGGAAAGTGTGTCCCGTGCCGTGTCGGCACAGCGCAGATCTATACCATCCTGTGCAAGATTACCGAAGGAAACGGCGAGGTCGCTCATATTGAGCAGCTTGAAGAGCTCGGCGATCTTGTTAAGAATGCCAGCCTGTGCGGTCTCGGCATGACCGCGCCAAATCCGGCTTTGAGCACGCTGAAGTATTTCCGCAATGAATACATGGAGCATATCCATAATAAAACTTGCTCGGCCGGCGTGTGTCGCATGAATAAACACAAGGAGGTAAAACACGCATGAGTCTCTATAAAAAAACCGCAGTCGAACGCGATCTGAACCCGACCAAGGTTCTTACATTCAAGATTGACGGCAAGGATGTGACCGCGCGCGAAGACGAAACGATTCTCAGCGTGGCTCGGGAGAACGGAATCAACATTCCCACGCTCTGCCACCTCTCCGGGCTGTCGGAGCGGGGCGCGTGCCGTATCTGCATAGTCGAGGTGAAGGGCATGCCGCGCCTGCTGCCGTCGTGCGCTACCTATCCGCGTCAGGATTGGGAAGTCACCACAAATTCCGAGCGGGTGCGCAACTACCGGCATAAAATTATAGAGCTGCTCTTTAGCGAGCGGAATCATGTCTGCTCTGTTTGTGTGTCCAATGGACACTGCGAGCTGCAGGACCTTGCACTTGAGCTCGGCGTTACCCATGTTCATTATGAATACCGGTTCCCCCGCCAGAAAATTGATGCAACGAATTCGAGATTCTCGATTGACCATAACCGTTGCGTTCTGTGTACGCGCTGCATCCGTGTGTGTGACGAGATCGAAGGAGCGCATACGAAAGATCTGATGGGTCGTGGAATCACATCATATGTCACTTCAGACCTGAACGAACCGTGGGGCGACTCGCAGACCTGCACCGGCTGCGGAAAGTGTGTTCATGTATGTCCGACGGGCGCTCTTTCCGAGAAGGGCAAATCTGTTGCTGAAATGGTCAAGCGCAGGCAGTTTCTGCCATACCTTCAGCTTATGCGCGGGAGGGAATAATCATGGCGGATCCGAAGAAAAGCCCCAAGACTACGTCGGCCCCGGAGGCCAAGGGAGGAAGCGCAGTGAATAAAGTAAGAATTGCTACCGCGTGGTTCGATGCCTGCGCCGGCTGTCATATGTCGGTGCTTGACATCGATGAACGCATCCTTGCCATTGTAGACAAAATTGACATAGTGTATGGTCCGCTTGTTGATGCACATGAATTCCCTGAGAACGTAGATGTTGCGATTATCGAGGGCGCAATCAGCACTGACGAGGATGAACACAAGATTAAGGAGATACGATCCAAATCCAAGTTCCTTATCGCCCTTGGAGATTGCGCTGTAACGGCGAATGTCCCTGGTATGCGGAATCAGTTTACGGTGAAAGAGATTCTTGACCGGGGATATATTGAAAATGCTACTGCTCAGCAGCAGCATCCTTACAAAGACATCCCGAAGCTCCTGACTCGCGCGCGACCGCTCCACGAATTTGTGAGTGTTGATTTGTTCGTGCCCGGATGCCCGCCGCCTGCAGATGGAATCTTTTTCGTTCTTGCGGAACTGCTTGCAGGCCGGATACCGGATCTTACGGGGAAATCGCGTTTTGGGTTATAATCAAGTTAGATCGTAAAAAGGAGGTACACAAGGATGTCACAGCAAATCGTTCTTGAGCCGGTCAGTCGTATCGAAGGGCATGGCAAAATTACCATACAGTTGGACGACGACGGCAAGGTAACAGATGCAAAGCTGCATGTTACGCAGTTTCGAGGGTTTGAGAAGTTTACGGAGGGGAGGCCATATTATGAAATGCCCTCTCTTGTTGAGCGGATCTGCGGTATCTGTCCGATCAGCCATTCTCTAAGTTCCGGCAAGGCGTGTGACGAGCTCCTCGGCGTCAGAGTTCCGGAAACGGCGATAAAACTCCGCAAGATTTACAATTGCGGCGAATACATTCAGTCGCATGCGCTCAGCTTTTTCCACTTGTCTGCGCCGGATCTGCTTCTCGGCATGGACTCCGACCCTGCGAAAAGAAACATTCTTGGTCTGATCGAAGCAAATCCGGCTGTAGCAGTTGACGGGGTTAAGCTGCGGAAAATCGGGCAGGAAATTATCCGTCTCATGTCGGGCAAGCGCATTCATCCGTCGTGGGTAGTGCCTGGCGGCGTGAATGATGCTCTCACGGCAGATCGCCGCGACCAGATGCTGGCGATGCTGCCGGAGGCCTTTGATATTACCAAGCGGACGCTTGAGATGTTCAAGAAGTCGCTGGACAACTATCGCGATGAGATTAGGACATTCTCTAATTTCCCGTCGATGTTTCTAGGATTGGTTTCTCCGCAGGGAAATCTCGAGCATGTATACGGCAAGCTCCGCTTTATCGATGCGAAGGGAAACATCGTAGTCGACCAGATTGAAGCCGCAGACTACCAGACTTACATCGGGGAGGCAACCGAAGATTTTTCATTTATGAAGTCGCCGTATTACAAGCCTGCCGGGTATCCGGACGGTATGTACCGCTGCGGTCCCGCTGCGCGTCTGAACGTCTGCAACGGCACCGGCATGCCGCTCGCCGATGAAGAATGGGCGGAGTTCCGCAGTCTGGAGCGGGGACCGGTTCTCAGCTCGTTTTACAATCACTATGCACGCCTGATCGAGATCCTCTATTCGATTGAGCTTGCGGAGAAGCTCCTGCGGGATCCTGACATTACAAAAACAAATGTTCGTGCGATTGCAAACCCGAACGAAGGGGTCGGCGTGGGAATCGTTGAGGCGCCGCGCGGCACCTTGTTCCATCATTACAAGATAGACGACAATGGCCTTATGACCTGGGCCAATATGATTGTTGCCACAGGCAATAACAACCTTGCTATTAACAAGGGAATACTTCAGGTTGCAAAACGGTTTGTCGACGGCAAAAACCTGAAGGAGGGTGCGCTGAACCGCTGCGAAGCGATAGTTCGTGCCTTTGATCCCTGCCTGAGCTGTGCGACCCATGCGCTTGGGCAGATGCCGCTTATTGTTGAGCTTGTTGACGCTGACGGCAAAGTTGTGCATGAGGTGAAGAGAGGCTAACAGCGGCTAACAGCCTGTTTTCGCGAAAGCCCCCGATCTTTAATCAGATTGGGGGCTTTTTGATTACATTATTCTATTGGCCTAACTAGGATGCAAGCAAAGCCTTCTTCTGCCCGCGCATGTGACAAAGAACTCATTGGCCTGCTAAGAAAATGCAAGGGAATCGAGGCGACAACGATCAAGAACGAATTGAGAAATCCCATTCTGGTTACGCTTACGACCGCAATTAAAAATGATTCCGTTAAGCATCAATCGATCATTCCTACTGATAATCGACAACAGCCTTCTATCGATCATCGGCGGCCGTTATTTTGGAGGGGACGTTTGCTCTGAAATCTTCGGCGCTTTTTTTGCCGCCTTGCGAATTTGTGTCAGCTCCGAAGGAGATGCCGGCAGACGCTTCACCTTCGGCAGTGAGATGCCGTAACGCATGGCGATGAGCCGCAGCCCGAGCGTAACAATTATGGCGCAGGCAAGCCGCGCATCAGGGCTCCACTGGAGCGGGCGAAGCAAAACAAAGCATCCTCCGCCGATTAGGGCGGCTGTCGCATAGAAGTCGCTCGTGAGAATTGCCGGAATTTCCTTGACCAAGAGGTCCCGGATGACACCTCCGCCGCATGCCGTCATGGCAGCCATTATCATGACGGTAAAGACGCCGGCGCCGCTCAGTTCAGCCTGAGCTGCTCCGATTGCAGTGAACACGCCAAGTCCTACAGCATCTGCGAGCATCACGAAGTCCCAGCGAACGGCAATCTTTGGTGCCGCGATAAAGACAATCAGCGCACCGACCAGACAGATGAGCAGGTATGTTTCATTGTGCAGTGCGTTCGGCGGCAAAGAGCCGAGAAGAATATCCCGAATAATGCCTCCACCGATACCGGTTGCAACGGCCAAAACGATGACGCCAAGGAGGTCCAGCTCATATTTGACTGCCCGGAATGCGCCTGATATTGCAAAGGCAAACGTGCCAACAAGGTCAAGGACATGAATAAGCACTGGCAACCTCCTTGAGAGGGATCGGCCTGCCGGAAAGCACGCTGTCCTGACAAAAAATTTCAGCGCCTGGCGCAATAAAGGCTGTGTATCCGTCCCGGCGAAATTCAGCTGTTCCGTCAGGCGCATAGGGCATACGGGATTCACTCATCATGGCCTCTTTCAGTACATCTGATAAGCATACGCTTTCCCTCTTGATGCAGTTCTTTGAAGAAATTATACAGGAGAATGCGCCGTGGAACGATCGAAAAGTCAGATATTCCCGGGAAGTCTGCCCTGCTCCTCAATAGAACGAATCAATGTCCTGGCCAGGTCGGCTGCCGGGGCAACGAGTGCCGCAACCTGCGGCGAGAGGTGTGAGCCGTGGTCAAACAGGTTGCTGCCGACCGAAATGATGACGCCGTGCGGACGTTTCCCGAAAATCGCATGGGTGCACGCAAGGAGCGTTCCCGGCGTCATATGGTGCGAAAAGGTAAGCGGCACCTTACTGTCAGCTTCAATTCGCTTGCAGACCTGTTCCCCGACATTTTCGCTGAGATGAATGTCCAGAAAAATGACGAAATTGGTTTCGGAAAGCTCTTCAGACATTTCCGGTCCCAGCTGATGGCGTTCAAGAACGGTTACATGGTCACCAAGCTCTTCCTGCAGCAAACGCGCAGCGACATAAACGCCGAACCCGTCGTCCCCTCGCAGTGGGTTGCCGTACCCGATGATGAGGATTTTATTTTTCATAAAAACTTATTGTATCTTTTTTATTTATTTATTGCATATCTTATGCCGGGAGAGGCTTTGAAATTGACAAAGGCGGAACCGAATCCGTAAACTAATAACTTGATTATCAAGCAATATTTCGCCAGAGGAGGCTCCCTTGTTAAAGTCACTTGAGGAAATTTCAGCTACAAAAAAACGCCTTACCATAGAGATTCCGGCAGATGTTATCGAAACGGAGATTCAGAAAGGGATGGCTGAAGCTCGTCAGCAGGCACATATTCCGGGTTTTCGTCCGGGCAAAGTTCCTGCAGGCATGATAGAGAAAAAATACGGCAAGAGCATTGAAAACGATGCTCTTGAGAAGCTTGTTCCGGAATATTACGCTCAGGCTCTTAAGGAAGCGGATCTCACCCCGGTTGCACGCCCTGAAATGCAATCCGAGCTGATGCTTATTCGTCAGTCTCCCATTACCATGACGCTGACGGTTGAAGTTCGCCCAAAGATTGAGCCCCTTTCTTATGAGGGCATTACGGTGAAAGAGGCACCCTTTGCGGTGAGCGATGAAGACGTTGACAGCGTTTTAAAAAACGTCGCCGAGGAGAAGGGAAGTTATGAGCCGATTGAGGAAGCCATTCAGGCCGGCGATCTTCTTACGGTCGACTATACAGTCGAAGGCGAAGAAACTTCGGGGAAAGATACGCTGATCAAGGTCGGCGTCGGACCTTACCCCCCTGCATTCTTTGATGCTTTCATCGGCAAGAAGAAGGGCGATGTGTTTGAGATCGAGGTAGAGTTCCCCGAGACAACGCCGAGCTCGTTCGCCGGAAAAACGCCGAAGTTCATCGCCACAGTCAAGGAGACGAAACGGAAGAGCGTTCTCCCCATTGATGACGAGTTTGCGAAAGATATTGGATTTGAGACCCTGCAGGCGATGAAAGACAAGGTGAAAGAGAATCTTGAAGCTGAAAAGAGGTTTGAAGTCGAGCGCCTGCAACAGATGGAGCTCCTCGAAAAACTCGTTTCCGCGCATGAGTTCGAGGTGCCGGAAGTGCTGCTGAAAGGCGAACTTGATCGGATGTTTGAAGATGCCAGGACGCGCGGTTCCTTTGAAGGAACTGCTGAAGAGTTCGAGGCGGCGAATCGCGAGAGGGCAATCAAGTCAGTGAGAGCAAACATTCTTATCGAGACAATCGGCGAGAAAGAAAAGGTTGATGTGAGTGAAGATGATCTCAAATCCGCTGTCATGGGCTTTGCGGCGCGTTTTAACGTATCGCCTGAAAATGTGATTAAGTACTATACCTCGCGTGATGGTTCACTTGCAGGACTCAGAAACGGCATTTTTGAAAAGAAGACGCTGAAAATGCTTCTCGAAAAAGCTGTAATCGAAAAAGGAGCGCACGCATGAGCATTGTTCCTATCGTTATTGAGCAGACCGGGCGGACAGAGCGGGTATACGACATTTATTCCCGTCTGCTGAAGGACCGGATCATCTTTCTTGGCACCGCTGTTGACGACCATGTCGCAAATGTCGTCATCGCCCAGCTGCTTTTCCTCCAGACTGAGGACCCGGACAAAGATATTCACATATATGTCAACTCTCCCGGCGGCTCTGTGACTGCCGGACTGGCGATATACGACACCATGCAGTATGTGAAGCCTGACATTGCGACATATTGCATCGGGCAGGCCGCCAGCATGGGCGCGTTGCTGCTTGCCGCCGGGGCAAAAGGGAAGCGCTTTTCACTTCCGAACTCCCGCGTCATGATTCATCAGCCGATTGGTGGGTTTTACGGTCAGGCTACCGATATCGAAATCCACGCACGTGAAATTCTCAAGATGAAAGAAAACCTGAATGTCATTCTGGCAAAACATACCGGTCAGCCGATTGAAAAGATTCAGATCGATACGGAGCGGGACTACTTTATGTCTGGAGTTGATGCGAAGGCATACGGAGTTGTAGATGAAGTAATCGCATCCGCTCATGCGGATAAAAAGGACAGTAACGTTCCGGCCTGATCCGGAACGTAATATTCGCTGGAGGGTGCATGGCGAGGAAGAATGATGAACAGGCGCTGCGCTGCTCCTTTTGCGGCAAGGCGCAGGATGAAGTGAAAAAGCTTATTGCAGGGCCTATGGTGTATATTTGTGATGAGTGCGTCGGCCTTTGTAATGAGATCATCGACGAAGATGCGCAGCAGTCCGTGAAGGGCGCAGGGAAAAAACTGCCTGCGCCGGTGGAAATCAGGAAGTTGCTTGACGACTACGTCATCGGGCAGGAGCAGGCCAAAAAAGTACTGGCTGTTGCTGTTCATAATCATTACAAGCGTATTTACAAGGGACTCAAGTCCGATGTGGAGCTTCAGAAGAGCAACATCCTGCTCATAGGACCGACCGGCACGGGAAAAACCCTTTTTGCCCAGACGCTTGCAAAGATGCTGGACGTGCCGTTTGCGATGTCTGACGCGACGA
This sequence comes from Nitrospirota bacterium, assembly GCA_009773415.1. Taxonomy (GTDB): domain Bacteria; phylum Nitrospirota; class Thermodesulfovibrionia; order Thermodesulfovibrionales; family Dissulfurispiraceae; genus JAAYUK01. The sequence goes on from WSNO01000002.1 coordinate 31,712, forward strand.
CACTTACCGAGGCAGGTTACGTCGGCGAGGATGTGGAGAATGTTCTGCTGAAGCTGTTGCAGGCTGCCGACTTTAATGCGGAGCGGGCGCAGGTTGGTATCATCTATATCGATGAGGTCGACAAGATTAGCCGCAAGGCCGACAGTCCGTCAATTACCCGTGATGTATCAGGAGAGGGTGTGCAGCAGGCGCTGCTGAAGATTATCGAAGGAACGGTTGCGAACATTCCGCCGCAGGGCGGGCGGAAACATCCTCAGCAGGAGTATATCCAGCTCGATACGACTAACATCCTTTTTATCTGCGGCGGGGCGTTTGTGGGGCTCGAAAAAATCATCGAGAAGCGCATCGGCAAGCGAAACATCGGCTTCGGCGTGGACATGATCGCTCCGAAGGAAAAGAAGAAGCCGCGAGCAAACATCCTGAGCAATGTTGAACCGGAAGACCTTATGAAGTATGGCCTGATTCCTGAGTTCATCGGGCGCCTGCCTGTGGTCGCTACGCTCGATGAGCTTGATGAGGCTGCGCTTGTCAGAATTCTGACCGAGCCAAAGAATGCGCTGGTTAAACAGTTCCAGAAGCTCTTCTCGCTCGACAATGTAAAGCTCAAATTTGCTGACGGCGCGTTGAAGCTGATTGCAAAAAAGGCGCTTGAGCGCAAGGCCGGTGCTCGTGGACTCCGGTCCATTCTGGAAGATGTCATGCTTGATGTGATGTATGAGTTGCCTTCGCAGGAGAATGTGAGTGAATGTTTTATCAGCGAGGATGCGGTCGAAAAACGTGAAAAACCGTTGATAGTCTATAAACCGAAGGCTGAATCAGCATAAGGGCGGGATTCAGAAGAACTTTCCCTGGCTTTGACGTTCATGATTATTTTTTTATCCGGCGGGAGATCGATTTTAGCGCTGCCCGCCGGATTTCATTTTGCAGGGCTTCATCATCAACAGATCGCACGGTCTCCTCAACCCAAGCGAGATCGTCTGCACTTAATTCGCGGCGTTTTGGCGTTTCAGCGTCTTTCTTTTCAGAGCGCACTCGCGGCAGTGCCCCCTTGCGAAGCACGAGATCTGTGACACCAAACGGCTGGAGCTTTGCAAGGAGTTCGCGCTTCAGGAACTGAAGTTGATGCAGCCATGCCGGTGAATCGACATGCATGGTCAGGCGCTTGCCCGACAACTCTACCGGAAAGACATGCAGCGATAGCGGTTCTGAGAAAAGAGTGCTCCATCGACGCTGCATGAAATCGAGCCGGATTCTATCTTCGAGGCCGAGTTGGCTGATAAGCGAAGATAGAACCGACCCAGCTTTTCTCATGTATTGGGAAACCGATTAGATGGCCTTGGTGACCTTGTTGGAACGGATACACCGAGTACAAACATTGGCACGCTTTGTGCCGCCGTTACTCATAATGCGAATGCGCTGGATGTTTGGAAGAATAACCCTTTTTGATTTGTTGTTTGCGTGGCTGACATTATTGCCGACCGTCTTTTTCTTGCCACATACCTGACACGACGCCATACTTCAACCCCCTTTCCTACGTCTGAATTGCACCAAAATAGACATTTATGATAACATTTTAGTTACGTTGTTACAAGTATCAGAAGCAGCACGATGTTTCATTGCTTGTGATGCCTATCTTTTGAGACGGTGGAGGACGATAGATTGAAGACAGCAGAAGGCATTAAGAGCACGGACTTGGCGAAAGAACTTGGGGTGAAATCGACCGAGGTCGTTACCGCTGTCGGCATACTACGGGGAACCGAATTCAAGAAAGGCACCACGATCGTCAAACTGACTGATTCGGAAGCTGAAAAGGTTAGATCCCGGCTCAAGCCTGCAGCACCGGTCCGGGAACAACAAAAATTGGCTGAACAACTGCCGGCGCCGCCCGCCCCTAAGGTTGAGCCGCCGGTTGAAAAGAAAAGAGAGCCTGCATCTGCTCCGGTGGTTGCTCCGCAGGAACAGATGCAACGTCAACCGGTGCAGCAGCAGCGCCCGCAGCATGTGACCGGTCGTCCGGGACAGCCGCCGCATACTGCGCGAAGGGACGCCCCGCGCTATCAGCAGGGCGGCCAGCAGGGCGGCCAGCAGCGTCAGCAGCAGCCGCAGCAGAGACAGCAGGGAACTCCGGCACAGAAGCCGCCGATCACAACATCCAAGCCGTTTACGCTCCCGGCCGTGCCGCCGGCAATTGCGCCTCCGGTCGTCCCGCGTACGGTCATTGTCGCCGATGATGTCGAACTTATTGATCGCTTCAAGAAAGAAGCTGAGGGAGACAAGGTTGAGAAGATAAAGGTCAAACCCCAGATGCAGCGTGCGTTTCAGGCTATCCGGAAAGTTGAGCCGAAGAAATGGGGGGATGCCAAAGGGGGAGGCCAGAAAAGGCCATTCCGTCAGGGCGATTCCAGGTTCCGACGTCATGAGCAGTCACAGTCGCAGCAGCAGATGACGACCGCGCCACGCAAGAAGTCGATCAAGATTGAAGAGGGAGCCTCAATTAAGGAATTTGCTGAGCTCATCGGCGCTAAGATCCCCGATGTGATCAAGCAGTTCATGGGCCTTGGGTTCATGCCGACCATCAACACCCCTGTCGATATGGATGCAGCGATGATAGTTGCGGAATATTTTGGGGTGAAGATTGAATCCGTCACTGCAGAACATCTTGACGTTGTTGAGGATGTCCGGGAGGATGCTTCCCTGCTTGTGCATCGTCCGCCGGTGGTGACTATTATGGGTCATGTCGACCACGGAAAGACGTCGCTGCTTGACGCTATCCGATCCACCAAGGTTACGGAGGGCGAAGCTGGCGGCATTACACAACACATTGGCGCATACAAGGTTTCGTTGCAGGGAAAGGATATTACGTTCCTGGATACTCCGGGTCACGAGGCCTTTACCTCGCTGCGCGCGCGTGGTGCGAAGGTGACTGATATTGTAGTTCTCGTTGTCGCTGCTGATGACGGCGTCATGCCGCAGACCATTGAAGCAATTGACCATGCAAAAGCGGCAGGAGTGCCAATTGTAGTCGCAGTCAACAAGATAGATAAAGAGAATGCTAACCCGACAAAGGTGAAGAACGAACTGGCCGAACACGGCATCGTCTCGGAAGAGTGGGGCGGTACGAACGTTTATGTTGAAGTTTCTGCCAAGAAGCGGATCGGCATTGAGCAGCTGCTTGAGATGATTCTGCTGCAGGCGGAAGTGATGGAAATCAAGGCAAACCCGAACAAACCCGCCCGCGGTTACATAATCGAAGCGAAGCTCGACAAGGGCAGAGGTCCGGTGGCGACCATACTGATTCAGTCGGGAACGCTCAAGGGAACGGATGCTTTTGTTGCGGGAACCGCGTCCGGAAAGGTTCGTGCATTAATCAGCGACACCGGGAAGAAACTGCATGAGGCCGGCCCTGCTGTTCCGGTTGAAGTTCTCGGCTTTTCGGAAGTGCCGACCGCAGGTGATGTCTTTACCGTCGTTGAGGATGAGAAAAAAGCCCGCCAGGTGGCTATGGCACGTCTTGCTAAACAGCGTGCTGCAGAGATTGTTCGGCGCCACAAGCTTACGCTCGATGAACTCTACGCCAAGATAAAGGAAGGCGAAATCCGCGATCTGAACATCATTATCAAAGGTGACGTCCAGGGCTCAATTGAAGCCATGAAGAAATCGTTTGAAGAGGTAACCCATGCCGAAGTGAAGGTTCGGGTTATTCATGCGGCTGTCGGCGGTATCAATGAATCGGACGTCATGCTGGCAACCGCATCAAACGCCATTATTATCGGATTTAATGTGCGGCCGGAACTGAAGGCTGCCCATCTCGCAGAGAAAGAGGGCATCGACATCCGCCTCTACAGTATCATTTACGAGGCGATTAATGACGTGAAAAAGGCTCTTGAAGGCATGCTCAAGCCGACGCTCAAGGAGAAGGTGCTGGGCCGTGCAGAGGTTCGCCAGACCTATACTGTTTCCCGTATCGGCACCATTGCCGGCTGCTATGTGCTTGATGGCATGGTTTCCCGCAGCTGCGAAGGCATTCGCATCATCCGAAACAACATCGTTGCCTATGAAGGCAAAATCGGTTCGCTCAAGCGCTTCAAGGACGATGTGAAGGAAGTGCAGACCGGCTATGAATGCGGAATTACGATTGAGAATTTCAATGATCTGAAGATCGGCGACATTATCGAAAACTTCATCATTGAAAAAATCGCGACCAAGCTCTAAGGGTCGGTTGACAATCGCAATCGAGCAGAGAGAGGAGTCGCATGCATCCCTATAAACGGTCCGCCCGGCTGAACATCCTCATGCGCGAAGAGATTGCAGACATTGTCATGCGCCGTATCAAGGATCCGCGTCTGGGTTTTGTTACGGTAACCGATGTAGCGTTGACGGATGATCTGAAGCTTGCTCGTGTATATATAAGCGTATTGAAGCCTGAAGAGCAGAAAAGCGCACTCGAGATTCTGGATGGTTCAAAGTCGATGATACGATCAGAAATCGCAAAGCGCGTTCGCATGAAGTTCATTCCTGCTCTTGAGTTTCGGATTGATGAGTCGATTGAAGAGGGTTTCAGGATTGACAAGCTCCTGAGCGAAATAAAGACGAACCCCCCAGAACCGACAGAGTAATGCAGCCGCCGACTGAGCTTGTTGAATTTCTGAATCGCGAGGATAGGTTCCTTATCGCGACACATATGAATCCTGACGGCGATGCCATCGGCTCTGCGCTTGCGCTGGCACTTGCTCTTGAGTCGCTCGGCAAGAGTGTTGCAGTCTTGGATCAGGACCCGGTACCTGAACAGTATCGATTCCTCCCTGAATCATCCCGGTTTTGTACGTTTTCTTCTTTGGCGGAGACCGGGGTATCGATTGAATCATGCAACAATCTTATCCTCGTTGACTGCAATGACCTGTCGCGCGTCACTCCCGACAGAGAACTGGCTGCGCGCTTCGGCTTCAGAAATGCTCTTGTCATAGACCATCATGCAACACGTTCATCCTTCGGCACCGTGAAATGGATCGATCCGTCGGCGGCAGCAACGGGGCTGCTTGTGCTTGCTGTGATTGATGCGCTCGGTGTCAGCGTGAGCGGCTCCATGGCGACGAATCTGTATGCCGCGCTTGTTGTTGATACAGGAAACTTCCGCTTCGAGAATACGGATCCTTCCGTTCTGCGTGCAGCAGCCCGTCTTGCGGAGGCGGGAGCTCATCCCACGGCGATATGCAGAGCACTCTATGAGTCGTGGTCGCTTGCGCGTCTGGCGCTGTTCGGCAGGTTCTTGAACACTCTGGAAATGAACGGACGGGTGGCGATGACAGTTGTGACGCTGCAAATGCTTCAGGAAACCGGCGCGCGTCCCGAAGATACGGAAACCTTTGTCGAGTTCCTCAAGATAGTCAATGAAGCTGACGTTACCATACTTGTGAGGGAGCTTGAAAAGAATTATTACAAGCTGAGCCTTCGGTCAAAAGGCGTCATTAACGTTGCTGTCGTTGCAGAGGCATTCGGCGGCGGCGGTCACGCAAACGCTGCCGGTTTTTGCACGCGGGGTGATAGTGCAGAAGTCAAGGCGCGGATTCTTAAGAAGCTTCATGAGCAGCAGAAAGGCTGAACAGGCTCAGGACACGGGCACATCATGCTTTCTGACCAGCGCGCGATAATTTCTTCAGCAAGCTCTCCTCATGTGTGATCAGAAGGACTCCCATGCGTCCGATATAATCAACATCAGCTTTGCCGTTAACTGCAGCCGAACATTGTCGACCACCTGTCCCGCATTCATTTCAACAACAACCATCCGCTGTCCTTTGACAACCAGTTCAGACAGCTGCTTTTGCGGGAAGGGATAGATCGTCTGCTGCCGGAAGAGCCCCACGCGCCTGCCCAGCTTTCTCAGGTGACCGAAAAGGTATCTTGCCACGTGTGGTAAAATGAATTCATGTCGCAGATTGCTGTCCTTCCTGTACATCTCCAGAATAAAATTGCCGCAGGTGAGGTGATTGAGCGTCCTGCTTCTGTGGTCAAGGAATTGATTGAGAACGCCATTGATGCCGGAAGCACTGCTATCGCAGTCGATGTTGAAAAGGCAGGGCGGAAGCTGATTCGGGTGTCGGACAACGGGACCGGAATGGACCGCGCTGATGCGGAGCGTGCGTTCGATCGGTATGCAACCAGCAAGATATCGAACGAGGCAGACCTCTTTTCACTCCATACCCTCGGGTTTCGAGGCGAGGGGCTCGCGGCGATTGCGGCCGTAACACGCATTTCGCTGGTTACAGCACGTCAGAATACGACCGGAACCGCACTTTCCATTGCCGGCGGAAGTGTTGAAGATATTCGTGACTGTGCGGCTGCCGGGACTTCCCTTGAGGTTCGGGATCTGTTCTACAATACACCGGCGCGGCGCAAGTTTCTCAAGTCCGATGCAACAGAAAATTATCATATCACCGATACCGTGACGCGTGCGGCGCTCGCGCATCCCTCGATTCGCTTCACCCTTCGGGCTGACGGCGGGGAAATCATGCTTGCTCCTTCAGCGGCCTCATACCGCGAACGCATCATGCAGATCTTCGGCAAGGAATTCGTTGACGGACTGCTTGAGACGACAGCCGAATCAGCAGGCCTGCATGCGCATCTCTTCATCAGCGCGGTGTCGATGGTACGGACTACGCGGACAAATCAGTATATTTTTGTGAATAACCGTCCAGTGAAAGACCCGACCATTCAACAGGCGATATACAGGGCTTATGAGGAAGTGCTTTCCCGCGATCAGCATCCGGTCTATTTTGTTTTTTTCACGGTTGACGCTGCACGCGTGGATTGCAATGTGCATCCGACAAAGCGCGAAGTGCGTTTTCAGGATACGTCTTTGGTATTCCGTCTCATTGCCGATGCTGCCCGGCGAGTGCTTCTTGCGGATGCGATCAGGCATCCGCTCGGCCCCGGGCATTCTTCCGAATCAGCACTACACTACCACATTGGAGTGAAGGCACCCATGCCGACGGAACAGTATCCGCCTCCGTTTTTGCAGCCGGACCAGCGCGACATGGTAGCTGAGGCATCTCCTGAGTATACGCCGGACAGGTTGCCGTTTATATATCTTGGCGATACGTTTGTTGCTTTTTCAGATAAAGCGGAGCTGATTGTCATGGACTATCATGCCGCGCATGAGCGGGTGAACTATGAACGGTTTCTCGATGCGGTGCAGATGCCTGCACATCGGCTGCTCTTTCCGCAGCAAGTTCAACTGCAGAGGCATGAGTGTTCAGCTCTTTTGGAAAACAAGGCTCTGTTGCATGCGTGGGGGATTGAGATCGACGATTTTGGCGACAGGAGCATTATTGTCCGAAGCGTGCCGGACCTGCTGCAAGGGACTGACCTCGCCTCACTCCTGCATGATGTTGCCGGAGCCCTGCTTTTGCAAAGTGAAGAACCGGTTGCCGCAGAGGATGGAGTCTCAGCGCTGCCTGAGCCGCTTGCCCGCAAGAAGCGTTCTCTGGCAGCACAGCTGGCATGCCATGCCTCAGTGCGCGGCAGGGAAGCTCCTGACGCTTACAGGCTGGCACAGCTGATACGTTCACTGGCGCTCACGCGCGATGCGGCCAGATGTCCGCACGGACGACCGACGCAGATTCGCATGACAATGGAAACGCTGAGGAAGATGTTCAGGAAGATTTGATGCGCTCAACCTGAGCGCCGATGCCGCGGAGTTTTTCATCCATATGATCGTAGCCCCGGTCGAGATGGTAGATGCGATGGATGATGCTTTCTCCTCTTGCACAGAGCGCGGCAACGACCAGAGATGCCGATGCCCTGAGGTCAGTCGCCATAATCGGCGCGCCTTTCAGTTTTTCGGTTCCCCGTATGGTCGCAATCCCGCCTTCAATGCTGATGTCTGCGCCCATTCTCTTCAGCTCTGCAACGTGCATGTAACGGTTTTCGAAGATGGTCTCCTTGACAACGCTTGTGCCGAGGGCAACGGTCATCATGGCCATGAACTGCGCCTGCATGTCAGTCGGAAATCCTGGGTAGGGGGTGGTTTTGATGTCTCTGGCGGTCAGGCGGCGCGGACCGACTACGCGAAGACCCTTTTTTGTTTCATGAAACGCAACCCCCGCATCCTTGAACTTCATAATGACAGAGTCGAGGTGGTCGGGACGGCACCCCTTTAACGTCACATCACCGGCGCATGCAGCTGCAATAGCCATGAACGTACCAGTCTCGATTCTGTCGGGGATGACAGCATATGCGGCAATCGGCCTGAGTTCGTCAACCCCTTGAATTTCGATAGTACTTTCCCCTGCGCCATAGATTTTTGCGCCCATGGCAGCAAGGCAGTCCGCGAGGTCGACAATTTCTGGCTCACGAGCGGCGTTTTCAAGAACGGTTGTGCCTTTTGCAAGGCAGGCGGCCATCATCAGATTCTCGGTGCCGGTTACCGTAGGCATGTCAAAGCAGATGGTTGCACCTTTCAGGCGGCTTGCCCTGGCATGGACATACCCTGACTCCAGCGTAATCCTGGCACCCATTTTTTCAAGGCCCATAAGATGAAGGTTGATTGGCCGGGCGCCGATAGCGCAGCCTCCCGGCAACGAAACCGATGCATTGCCGAAGCGCGCAACGAGCGGACCGAGCACCAGCACGGCCGCGCGCATTGTCTTGACAAGATCATACGGAGCCTCATGTTTTTTTATCCGGCTGGTTTCCAGGGTAACGGCGCCCTGGTCATAGTGATACTCAGCGCCCATGTAGCTGAGCAGTTTACCCATGGTGGCAATATCGCGGAGGTTCGGGATTCGCTTCAGAGAGTGAGCGCCGCCGGTCAGGAGCGCGGCGGCCATGACCGGAAGCGCGGCATTCTTCGCCCCGCTGATCTCGACATCGCCCTTAAGTGGGCGTCCACCCTTGATTTTGAGGCTGTCCACTCCTGTATCTTAACATATTTGAAAAAGGGTATAATCGAGCATGGTTACCATAGAAGGCGTGCTGGACAAGGTTCGCGCGTATAATCCGACCGCACATTTTGATGTCGTCAAGAAGGCATATGTCTTCTCGCGGGATGCGCACTGCAGCCAGATCCGGAAGGAAGGATCGCCCTATATTCATCATCCGCTTGCCGTTGCGGACACCCTCGCCGACATGAAACTGGACAGTTCGACCATCGCAGCGGGACTGCTCCATGACACGATAGAAGATACCGGTATTGCAACCGCCGACATCAGGGAGATGTTCGGCACTGAGATAGCTTTCCTTGTGGACGCGGTTACCAAGCTGAGCAAGGTCGAGTTCAAGACGAGAGAAGAGGTTCAAGCAGAGAACTTCCGTAAGATGCTGCTCGCGATGTCCAAAGATGTGCGCGTCATCCTCATAAAGTTTGCTGACCGTCTGCACAACATGCGGACGCTTGAGCACCTGTCGCCTGAGAAGCAGCGGAGAATCGCCCAGGAAACGCTGGATATCTATGCCCCGCTTTCCAACCGTCTCGGTATCGGATGGCTGCGCATAGAGTTTGAGGATCTTTCGTTTAAAGTGCTGATGCCTGATCTGTATGCGGAGCTTGTCGAAAAGGTTGCAAAGCGGCGCGAAGACAATGAGGCGTATATCAACGAAATCATCCAGCTCTTTTACGATCGCTTCCGCAAGGCAGGCATCCCGGCAAAAATCAAGGGGCGCATAAAGCATTACTACAGCATCTACCAGAAGATAATCCGTCAGGAAGTGCCGTTTGAGCAGGTGCATGACGTCATAGGTATCCGCATTATCACCGACTCGGTCGGTCACTGCTACGATATTCTCGGCATTATTCACTCGCTCTGGCCGCTCGTTCCGGGTCGCTTTAAGGACTTTATCAGTCTTCCAAAATCCAATATGTACCAGTCTCTGCATACAACGGTCATGGGACCTTCCGGGGAGCGGATTGAGTTCCAGATCCGCACAAAGGAAATGGATGATATCTCTGAAGATGGGATAGCCGCTCACTGGCGATACAAGGAGAAAGACAGCGCGGACAAGAAGAAAGAGCAGCAGATCAAATGGCTCCGTGACCTCGTCAAGGACATTTCCGATGCCAAAGAGTTTCTCGAGGCGGTGAAAGGCGAGGTTGTTCCCGATACGGTGTATGTTTTTACCCCTGCGGGCGACATAAAGGAACTCCCTCTTGATTCCACTCCGGTTGACTTCGCATACAGCATCCACTCCGCTGTCGGCGACAAGTGCATTGGAGCGAAGGTTAACGGCCGAATGGTGCCGTTGAGGCACAAGCTTACCAGCGGTGACGTTGTCGAGATTGTCACGTCACCAACCCAGACACCGAGCAAGGACTGGTTGAAGTTTGTCGTTACCCAGCGTGCCAAGAGCAGAATTAAACAGTGGACGCGGGCGGAGGAACGCAAAAAAGGCATCGAACTCGGCACGAAGCTGCTGGAAGACGAGATTCGTCGTCATAACCTGCCGATGGCTGTTCTAAAATCGGAGAAAATGGACGAGATACTGAAGTCACATACGCTTCAGACCCTTGAAGATATTCAGGTGCTAATCGGATACGGAAAAATATCGGCGCATCAGGTTGTCAACAGATTCATGCCGGAAAGACCGCAGGAAGAACAGACGCTGCCGAAAACGGTCAAGCATCGAGAATCAAAAAGCAGCGTTATCCGGATAACCGGAATTGATAATGTCATGTACCGCCTTGGCAAATGCTGTTTGCCGATCCCGGGGGACAATGTTATCGGCTTCATCACGAAAGGCAAGGGGGTCACGATTCACCGGCGCGACTGTCCGAACATTGAAATCTCTGGCGGACCGAATGTGCGCCATATCGAGGTCGAGTGGGCGCCGCAAGGAGACGCGATCTCCACGGCGCGCGTCTACATTGAAAGTCTCGACAGGCCGGGAATGCTCGCGAATCTGAGCGCCTTTATTTCCGCGCAGGACGTCAACATCTCGTCGGTAAAGGCGAATTCCACACATGACAAGCGGGCTTTTCTTGAACTTTCGCTTGAGGTTAAGAGCCGCGATCAGCTGGTCACCATCATGAACAAGATACGCCAGATGGACGGGGTGCTTCGCGTCAGGCGCTAACGAAATCGCGGTTTTGCGGATATTTTTTCTTGACAAAGAGCAGCTGTATTGGTATTGTTTATATCAAATCGTTCAAATACGCCATTTCCAAGTATAGAAAGGGGGGAAGCAGGAATGACAAAAGCAGAGTTGATTGACAAAGTCGCAGCAAACACAGGGCTTACCAAGGCTGACGCCGGCAAGGCTCTCGATGCTACGATCGATGCGGTAAGAATCGCCCTCAAAAAGAGCCAGAAGGTTACACTCGTCGGCTTCGGTACGTTCTCCGTTTCGAAGCGCAAAGCCAGAAAAGGACGCAATCCGAGAACTGGCCAGGAGATCAAGATCCCGGCATGCAAGGTTCCGAAGTTCACCGCAGGCAAGACCCTGAAAGACGCCGTAAAATAAGTCCATTCTTTTGCAAATGCGTACAAGGAGGCCACCGGTTGGTGCCTCCTTGTATTTTTTTGAATTGCATTTTCTGTTCGCACTTGGCTATAGTGAGCAGAGATAAAGATGCTCCGGCGGATGTGGCCGTCATGCGAGGAGGAACCATGAAAAAAATTATCTCAGTGCTGTTGTTAGTGGCGCTGTCTGCGCTTTCATTCGGATGCACTCAGTACCACGCTCAGGGAGCGGGTGCGGGCGGGGCTATCGGCGGCGTCTCCGGAGCTCTTCTGGATCGTAAGAATCCGTGGCGCGGCGGCGTTATCGGCGCTGCTCTTGGGGGTGTTTTCGGAGCGACAATCACCGACATTTCGACGCGCGCTTCGCAGGAATCTATGGCATCGAACCGGCCGGTTGAATACCGCACTTCGGACGGCCGCGGAGTTTACCGTGCAGACCCGTTGCCGTCGGACGAGCAGACACGTTGCAAGAAAGTTCGCGAGCGGGTGTGGGAGAATGATCGTCTTATCAAGGACCAGGTGCGTGAAGTGTGTGAAGGCGAGCGCTACGAAAGACGCTACTAGCCGCTGCCATCCTTTATTTGAGCTAAACCGGCAGGGATCGGATGCGTTTCCGGTCCCTGCTTTTTTTGACAGGAAGTGAGCAATGACACCAGAAAAAACATATGACTGCATTATTGTCGGCGCCAGTCCGGGAGGCCTTCAGGCTGCCATTTACCTTGCCAGGTACAACCGGAAGGTCCTGATTGTCGATCGGGGCGGCGGAAGAACATTCATCGCCCGGCGTATCGAGAATTTTCTGACGCAGACGTCGATTTCGGGCAAGGAACTCATAGAGAGGGGGATTGCGCAGGCTCGTTCTTTCAATGCCGAAGTGATTCGTGGCACTGTTACGAATGTTTCAAAAACAGCCAGTCTTTTTTCCGCTGAAACTGCGGCGGCGACCTATGCTGCTCCGTTTGTGATCGCTGCATCCGGCGGCCGGGAGAACCTTCCGCAGATCGAAAATCTCGGACCATTTTTCGGAACCGGTTTTTTTACCTGTGTTGATTGCGACGGCTACCATGCAACCGGGAAAAAGCTTCTTGTGATTGGCGATACGGACAGCACGGTCCGTTTAGCGTTCGCCGTATCCCAGATGTATACCCGGGACGTTACCCTGCTGTTGTACTCATGGGAGCCACCGGAAGCGTACAAGGATGAGTTTGCTGATGCGGGAATCCGCCTTGTCATCGGCCGCCCGCGACGCGTCGTCGGCAGCAAACAGGTCGAAGCACTCGAAATGGAGGACGGCAGCATCATTCCCTGCGAACGGATTCTCTCTGATTTCGGATTTACGCATAACGATGAATATCTCCGTTCCCTGAATCTCCGCAAGGATGGGCGGGGCAGAAGCTTTATCGTCAACCATTACTTCGAGTCGTCTCTCAGCGGACTCTTTATTGTCGGACCGCTCAATACCGGGCAGGATCAGGCAATTATCGCCGCAGGCGAAGGAGCGGTTGCCGCTATCGAAATTAACCACCGGCTGCTGGAACTCTGAAGGAGGCTTTATGGAGAAGAAGAAACGTGTTGCAGAGATGGTGAGGCGCCTGAAAAGACTTTATCCGGATCCGCACAGCTGCCTTCTTCACTCGAATCCGTTTGAGCTGCTGGTAGCGACAATCCTTTCGGCTCAGACAACCGATGCTCATGTAAATAAAGTAACGGCAAGATTGTTCCGGAAATACCGGTCGGTTGCAGACTATGCGAGCACCCCGTTGCCGCAGCTGCAGAATGATCTGAATTCGGTTAATTTCTATAATACCAAGGCAAAAAATATTCAGAACACTGCAAAGCTTATTCTGGCAGAGTTCGGCGGCATGGTGCCTCAGAACATGGAAGATCTGGTGCGCCTTCCGGGGGTTGCCAGAAAAACCGCAAATATCGTCCTGTATGATGCCTTCGGCAAGTGCGAGGGGATTGCCGTTGATACCCACGTCAAGCGCCTTGTAAACCGGCTCGGCCTGACTACATTTGGCGATCCGGTGAAGATTGAGCGCGACCTTATGGCGGTTGTCGCAAAGAAAGACTGGGGACGCTTTGCCCATATGCTGGTGCTGCACGGCCGGGCGGTCTGTCCTGCGAGAAAGCCGAGGCACGATGCGTGTGCGATCAGAGACCTCTGCCCATCTTCGGAGAGTTGGTAGAATTGTTATTCACAAAGGGTTCTCATGAGGTATCCGGCAATAGTTGCCGGGTACATACGTCCTGTATGCATGTGCCTCGTCGCCGAATAAAACCGCTTAACCCCTTGTTCTGCCGCGCCGCGTCGGATTTTGTGCGCTGCTAATCACAAATCAGGATTACAAGCAATTAACCCACAATTATCAATGGGCTTCAGCCCAGTTTTGCCCCCACCCCATATCGACCTTCAGCGGCACCGCAAGTTTCATGGCACCTTCCATCTCATGCCGGACAATTTTTTGCAGGATATCGAGCTCATCCTCCTGCACCTCAAAAAGCAGTTCGTCATGTATCTGCAACACCATCTTTGTCCTGAGCTTTTCCGTCTTCAGCATCGTGTGAATCCGGATCATCGCAATCTTGATGAGGTCGGCCGCTGTCCCCTGCAGCGGTGTGTTGGTAGCAATGCGCTCGGCTGCCTGGCGGACATTGATGTTTGAACTTCCGATATCCGGAATGTGCCGCTTTCGCCCAAGCAGGGTGGACACATATCCCTGTCGGCGGGCGGTTTCGATTGTCTTCTCGATATACGCCTTTACCCCGGGATGGGTTGCGAAGTAGTGATGAATAAACTCCGCCGCCTCTTTCGGCGCAATGCTCAGAGCCTCCGAAAGACCGTATGCGCTCATGCCGTAAATCACTCCGAAATTAATCGTCTTTGCAAAGCGGCGTTCATCTGCCGAGACTTCATCAACCGGTTTCTGAAAAAGCTCTGAAGCTGTCCGGGCATGCACATCGATAGTATGCCGAAAAGCATGGAGAAGACCTTCGTCCCCGCTCATATGCGCGAGTATGCGGAGTTCTATCTGCGAGTAGTCGGCAGAGAGCAGGACATGCCCCTCTTCCGCGATAAACGCCCCGCGTATCCTTGTCCCCCAGTCGGTGCGCACCGGGATGTTCTGGAGGTTCGGCTCGCTGCTGCTCAGTCGTCCGGTCGCAGTGACCGTTTGATTGAAAGAGGTGTGAATGCGCTTTGTTCCAGGGTCTGCCAGCAGCGGCAGGGTATCGATATAAGTCGTTTTCAGCTTATGCAGGGTCCGGTAGCCCAGGATATGGGCCGGCAGTTCATGCTGATGCGCAAGATCTTCCAGCACATCGACGCTGGTTGAAAACCCGGTTTTCGTCTTTTTTCCCGGCTTCAGCCCGAGGTCTTCAAACAACACTTTGGCGAGCTGCTTCGGCGAGTTGATGTTGAATTCCTGTCCCGCCACGCGGTATATGGCCGCCTGCAGATTATCGAGTTCTCGCTCCAGTTCTTTTGACAGCCCGTGCAAGAGCGGGAGATCAATCTTCACTCCGGCTGATTCAATGTCTGCCAGTACTCTGATGAGCGGCATTTCAATGTCAAAATAGAGCTGCGAAAGCCCCTCCTGCTCGAGCATGGGGAAGAGAATCCCTTTTAATTCGAGCGCAAGAGCGGCATCCTCAGCCGCATACGGCACCGCCTCCGCTAGCGGAACATCGGCAAAGGACGCTCGTTTTCCGAGCACCTCAAGAAACGGTCGCTTGCGATGCTGCAGATATTCGAGACCGACTTCTTCAAGGCTGTGATTCGGCTTGTTCGGATTCAGCAGATACGAGGCAACCATCGTGTCATACAGCAGCCCGGAGACCTCTATCCCTTCACGCCGGAGCATCATGGTGTCAAATTTCAGGTTATGCCCGATCTTTGCAACAGCAGCATCTTCGAGCACGCCGCGCAGCAGCAGAAAAGCTTCGGGAAGGTTCGGCCCCTCGGAGTGTCGCACCGGCACGTAGTACGCCTTCCCGTGCTCACGGCAGAGCGAGATGCCGACAATCTGGTCACGCAGCGGATTGCTGCCGGTTGCTTCAACATCGAACGCAAGTTCTTTCAGTGAGTGAGAAGAAGACACGCTTTGCGGAGCGCACCTTTTTTGCGGCTCCGGCTGCTGGTCGAAGAGCGATGCCTGTTTCATGCCTGCATTCCGATAAAATCAAGCAAGGCATGTCTGTCGGTTATCGCCTCATAGTGAGCACGAGGTTTATGCCCTGCTGCGGGAACCTGCTTCAGGAGGCTCCTGAACTCAAACTCGGCAAACAGTTCAAGCAGGGCCGGCCAGTCCGGCTGCTGAATCGCTAAAGAGCCGGGATCAGCTGAAACCGGAACATCAGCATTGATGGTCGCAAGGGTTCGGCTCATATGCACGGAATCAATCTGTTCCTGAATCATCACAGCGATGCGGGGCGTCGCATGGCGGTTTGGATCGGCAAGCAGCACCTCAAGACTTCCCGCTTTCTGAATCAGTTCCTTTGCGGTCTTTTCGCCGATTCCTTTCACTCCCGGAATATTGTCGGCGGCATCTCCCATTAATGCCATCACTTCAGGCACTCTTGCCGGCGGGACACCGAAACGCTCCACGACACCCGCCGTATCAATGACGAGATCCTTCATCGGATCGTAAATCCTGATCCGATCATTCACCGCCTGCATCATGTCTTTGTCACCGGTCAGGATGAACACATTTGCCTTTTGCGCAGCACACTGGCGCGCCAGCGTGGCGATAATATCATCGGCTTCATATCCCGGCATCTCAAATGTCGGAATGCGCAAAGCGGCGATAACTTCTTTTATCCGGGGGATCTGACGTATCAGATCGCCAGGAGTTTCGGGGCGGTGCGCCTTGTACAGTTCATACATCTGATGGCGGCCGGTGGGCTCTTTGGAATCAAACGCGATTGCAAGCGCATCAGGCTTTTTCTCCTTCAATATCTTCATGAGCATGGTCGTGAAGCCGTAAATCGCATTTGTCGGAAAGCCTTTGGAATTTGTCAGAGATTTGATTGCGTGATAAGCGCGGTAGAAAAAGGAATTGCCGTCGACGAGATATACGTTCATGGGAAATTATACCCCAAGCGGGAGGTTACGATGATGAATATATCGGCCTGTCCGCACAGTTCATTAGCATGCTTGCCTTCGGGTTAGCAGTTCAGAAGGTTTTTCGGGACGAGCGCTCGCAAAAATTCACGAATTTTCTCTGTTTCTTTCGAAGAAAAGAGCGGCGCGATCTCGCACCGCATCGACGGTTGGGCTGCTTTGGACACGCATTGCAAGACGATGGCCAAATTTATAATTTTTCGCAAAATAGTGGGTGAACTCTTTCAACCTGCCGAGCCGTCGTTCGGGAGGAAAAAACTCGCTGAGCAGATCGACAAACTTGCAGTACATCGCCGGTAGCGACACAGCCGACCTTGCAAGCGAGGAACCGTATATGTCCCGGGCAATG
Organism: Nitrospirota bacterium; assembly: GCA_009773415.1. Classification (GTDB taxonomy): domain Bacteria; phylum Nitrospirota; class Thermodesulfovibrionia; order Thermodesulfovibrionales; family Dissulfurispiraceae; genus JAAYUK01. The sequence goes on from WSNO01000002.1 coordinate 48,633, forward strand.
TCGGCAAACAGCCAGGGTTTTATAACCGCACCCCGACCGAGCATCAACCCGTCGGCGCCCGAGACGTGAAGACAGTTTTCGGCGTCCTGAACAGTGAAAATCCCTCCGTTAACGATGACCGGAACCCTCATCCATTCCTTAACTTTGGCAATCCACTCCCATCGCGGCTTCCTGGCAAATGATTCATTTTTGAGGCGGGCATGAACCGAGAGCATGTCGATGCCCTCATCCTGGAGCATGGTGCAAAAGGACTTTAATTTTGCCTCATCAAGTTCAGCGCCGAGACGGATTTTTACGGTCAGGGGCAGCGTGGTGCGATGCCGCGCCTCTGCCACTATGGATCGGGCAGTGTCCGGCTGCTCCATCAGCCTGAAGCCTGCGCCTAACTTGCCGACAGCGGGGGCCGGGCAGCCCATGTTCAGATCAATAGCATCGGCCTGAAGCTTATGGAGCGCATCAACGGCGGGAGCCAGTTCCCTGACATTGGAAGTCAGAAGCTGGTAGGAAAGCGGTTTTTCTGCTTCAGTTCTGATCAGCCACGGGGAAATTCGTGGGTTTTCCGCAGGCAGGTTTTTTGCCGGAAGCATTTCCGTCGCTCATAGACCTACCCCTCCAAAACCCGCCATGATCTGCCGGAGCGCGCTGTGAGTAAGGCCGGCCATCGGCGCAAGAAACAAAGGCGGATTGATCCGGAGGTGTCTGATTTGTATGTCCTTTGTCAGTGGTTTCATTTTGTCTGAATCCTTATCAAAATGCGTGTAAAAAGGAATCAGGCGCCTTTTTTTGCGCCAAATGTAAAAACGATAATTCGAAATTTCCTGCTTCCCATGTTCGGAAAGGAGCAGCTGCTTTGCCCACGATCTCTATCAGGCTGCTGAAAAAGTCCCTCTTCGGCTCAGCAGTGTCAATTTCTGATATGGATTGCCCCGAGTTATTCGATTCTTGAGCCTCTGAGGGAGCGTTTTTAGCAGTGCATTTTGCACCAAGAGTTTTTCAGTACCCTGCTAAGGCATTCCGGATGAAAGCGGCTAAGCCCCGGCTGCCTATGAAAGATAACTCTATAAAGGACTGCTTGCCGCTGAATTATGCGGGTTAGTCGGCAAGCAGGGCGCCGCCGGCGTTGGTAAACGCCTTAATTTGCTCCAGCTTTCTCATCGCCTTGCCGGAATCGACAGCTTCAGCCGCCCGGGCTATTCCGGTTGTAAAGTCTGCTGCAACTCCGGCAACAATGAGCGCTGCCGCGGCATTCAGAAGCACCATGTCGCGCTTTGGCCCTTTTTCGCCCCGTAAAATGCTTAGCGTTATTGCGGCGTTGACGTCTTTCCCGGCGCCGAGGATTGCATCGCGTTCAGCTCTGGCAAAGCCGTACCCCTCGGGCGAGATATACAACGTTTCGACAATGCCGTGCTCTGTCTGAGAGATGCGCGTGACGTCACAGACGGTGATTTCGTCGAGACCGTCCGCCCCGTGCACAACCATTGCGCGCTCAATGCCGAGGTTGACGAGCACCTGTGCAATCGGTTCGGTAAGCTTTTCCGCAAATACGCCGACGACCTGGCGGCGGGTGCCGGCAGGATTGGTCAGCGGACCAAGGATGTTGAAGACCGTTCGAATCGCGATGTCGCGGCGCGGACCGACGGCGAACTTCATAGCAGGATGAAAGAGCGGCGCAAAGAGAAAGCCGAATCCGGTCTCTGCAAGGCAGCGTTCAATGTGAGCGGGAGGAAGGTTAATCTTCACCCCGAGGGCTTCGAGCACATCAGCAGCACCCGATTTGCTCGAGACTGAACGGTTGCCGTGCTTTGCAACGGGAACGCCAGCCGCCGCGACCACCAGTGCGGACGTGGTAGAAACATTGAACGTTCCGGCCATGTCGCCGCCGGTTCCGACGATGTCGACGGCTCCTGCGGGAGCCTGAATATGCACTGCCTTGGCACGCATGATTTTGGCCGCGCCGGTAATTTCCTCAACCGTCTCACCCTTGATTCTGAGGGCGGTCAGGAATGCCGCTATCTGGGCGTCGGTGGCAGCGCCTTCCATGATTTCGAGCATGCATTCGGCCATCTCAGCCTCAGAGAGATGGATGTTCTGCACGAGAAGGCTGATAGCTTCCCTGATCACCTCGGCTGCTCCAGTGCAATGAAGTTGCGGAGCAGATCCTTGCCGGCCACGGTAAGCACGGATTCGGGATGGAACTGCACCCCTTCAACGGCAAAGCGCCGGTGGCGGACGCCCATGATGACGTCCGGCATGCCGGGAACCTTTGTCCATGCCGTCACTTCGAGGCAGTCGGGAAGGGTTTTGGGCCTGATGACCAGCGAGTGGTAACGCGTTGCCTCAAACGGGTTCGGTAGCCCCCGGTAAATGGTCTTGCCGTCGTGCTCGACAAGAGAAACCTTGCCGTGCATGAGATACGGAGCGCGAATGACGTCGCCGCCGAACGCAGCGCCGATCGACTGATGGCCGAGACATACGCCGAGGATTGGAATTTTCCCGCTGAAATGAAGGATAGTCTCTATCGAGACGCCCGCTTCGTTCGGCGTGCAGGGGCCGGGCGATATGACAATGCGTTCGGGGGCAAGCTGCTCAATCCCGGCAACCGTTATCTTGTCGTTCCGGAAGACCTGCACGTCTTCGCCCAGCTCGCCCAGATACTGGACCAAATTATAGGTAAAAGAATCGTAATTATCAATCATCAAAAGCATGGTTATCTCTTCTTCTTTTCGACGAAATCGATGGCGGTCATCATGGCCATCGCCTTGTTCACGGACTCCCAGTATTCGCTTTCGGGGACCGAGTCTGCCACGATGCCGGCGCCGGTCTGAAAATAGACCTTGCCGTCTTTAATGACGAGCGTTCTGATCGCGATGCAGGTGTCCATGTTGCCAGAGTATCCGAAGTATCCGACCGCGCCGGCGTAAATGCCGCGCTTTGTCGGCTCGAGTTCCTCGATAATCTCCATGGCCCGGATTTTCGGGGCTCCGGCCACGGTGCCGGCAGGAAAAGCGGCACGGAAAACGTCGAACGCATTCAGTCCGTCGCGCAGCTGCCCCTCGACATTCGATACCATGTGCATGACGTGGCTGTACCGCTCGGTGATCATGAAATCGGTAACCCTGACCGTGCCGGTCTTCGCAACACGGCCGACATCGTTTCTGCCGAGGTCGATGAGCATGAGATGTTCGGCCCGCTCCTTGGGGTCCGCAAGCATATCCGCTTCGAGAGCCTTGTCTTCTTCCTCGGTCTTGCCGCGCTTGCGCGTTCCGGCGATAGGGCGCACCGTGACATTGCCGTCTTCGAGCCGCACCAGAATTTCTGGCGACGACCCGACGATGTGGGCATCGCCGATATCGAAATAAAACATATAGGGTGACGGGTTAATCACCCGAAGCGCACGGTAAATCGTGAGCGGATGAGCTGTGCAGGGGCGGGAGAAGCGCTGAGCCACGACAAGCTGAAACACGTCTCCCGCGTAAATATATTCTTTTGATTTTTCCACGGCCGCCTTGAAATCTTCCTTCCTGAAGCTCGACGAAAATGAGGCCGCTTCAGGCCGCGCCGGAACTTCGGTGCCCTGCGGCATTTCTATGGGCGCTTTCATGGTGCAGGTTTTCTGCAGCACGGCGACAATTCTGTCGATCTTTTCTCCGGCCTCGCGGTAGAGCGCCGCAAGGTCTTTTTTTCTCTGCGAAGGGAAAAGCGGCTTGCCCCGGAAGAGAATATCGCCTCCGGTATGCACGTTGGCCAGTATCGAAAGCGTCTGCTTCAGGTTGTCGAAAATCAGCATCGTATCGAACATCATGAGCAGAACGTCCGGAACGTCGAGCCCCGGCTTTTTGCGATACGGAATCTTCTCGAATGAGCGGACTACGTCATACGCGAGATAGCCGGCGAATCCTCCGGAAAAGCGGGGCAGACCGGGCGTCTCGTACTGCCTGAACTGGCCGAGGATATCTTCCACGACCGTGAGAGGATCGTCAGCGACCACTGTCGCTGTGCGTCTGCCGTGGCTCAGGGTCAGCCGCTTGCCGCTTCCCCTGACAGTGAGCGACGGATCAATGCAGATGAAAGAGTATCGCGCCCATTTTTCCCCGCCGACAACGCTTTCGAGCAGGAAAACCGGTTTTTTCTTCAGTTTCAGCACGGCGCCGACCGGAGTTTCCGTGTCGCACAGGATGTTTTTATAGACAGGGACAATATTCGCCTGCGCGGCGCGGGCCTTGAACTCACTGAACGTTATATTCATCGGGCTATTGTACTGGATGCCCCTCTTTTTTCGCAATGCGCGTTGACACCGATTCAGTGAGTGTGTTAGAGTCTAAAACTTCGTTGCGCCGGGTGCGTCGGCAACGCATCAGGCTCTCTGGTCCGATTCGGACGAACTGTTTCGGGAGTGCGGGTGTAGCTCAGCTGGTAGAGCACAACCTTGCCAAGGTTGGGGTCGCGGGTTCGAATCCCGTCGCCCGCTCCATTACTATCAAGCAAGAAGTGAGAAGTCAGAAGCAGAAAGTCAACAAAAGGACAAAAGAAAAGCTCTTTCTTTCGCTTTGCACTTCTTGCCTCTCGTTTCTCGCTTTCTTTATCAAATGGCGACGTACCCAAGTGGCAAGGGGGAGGTCTGCAAAACCTTTATTCAGCGGTTCGAATCCGCTCGTCGCCTCCACTTTTCCTTTCTGATTCCTCTTGACACGCCCGCGGATTTTTCGATAACGTAAAAGCAGTTAAAGAAGTGCCTGTAAAGGGGAGTAGCTGAACAGCGGTTATCGTCAGTACGGCCTGCCCGGCCCGGTGCCGCTCGGTTAGCAGCGCTAACAAGCAAGACCTTTACCATGATGCCTTGTATCGTGGTAAAGGTCTTGCTTGTAAGACCAAAGGAGGAGAGTTCGATGAATACCATGAAGACCCTGATGCTCATGGGCCTGCTGTCGGTGATGTTGGTGTTTGCCGGAGGAATGCTCGGCGGCAAGAGCGGAATGACCATAGCGCTCATTATGGCCTTCGGTATCAACTTTTTTTCGTACTGGTTCAGCGACAGGATTGTGCTGAAGATGTACAGAGCCCAGCCGATTACTGAGTCTGAAGCACCGGAGTTGTATGGCATGGTGCGGCGTCTTGCGCAGCGCGCGCAGCTTCCGATGCCGAAAGTCGCGATCATCAACGAAGACCAGCCGAATGCGTTTGCGACCGGCCGGAATCCGGAGCACGGCACCGTTGCCGTGACGACCGGACTTATGCGGATTCTTTCCCGCGAGGAACTTGAGGGCGTTCTTGCCCACGAACTTGCGCATATCAGGAACCGCGACATTCTGGTCGGCACCATAGCGGCAGCAATTGCCGGAGCAATAAGCTACCTGGCACAAATGGCGCAGTTTGCCATGATCTTCGGCGGTGGCAGGCAGGACGATGACGAGGGCGGAAGCCCGATCGGCATGATTGTCATGATGATTGTTGGCCCGATTGCGGCCATGCTTGTGCAGATGGCCATCTCCCGCTCCCGTGAGTATGGAGCAGACGCTACCGGCGCGGAGATTTGCGGCAATCCGATCTATCTTGCGAACGCTTTGCACAAACTGCAGATGGCATCGCAGCAGGTTCACATGCAGGCAAACCCCGCAACGGCGCACATGTTTATCGTCAACCCCCTGAGCGGCGGAGCCTTGATGAAGATGTTCAGCACGCATCCTCCGATGGAAGAGCGCATCGCCCGTCTGAAGGCAATGCGCGCGGGAAGATAAAAATGCGGAGCCGCCGGCGCTTCCTTTTCCTGGCAGGCGCCGGCTGATTCTCAGGGCTGCGGACAACATACCCCAATAAGCCCGCATCTGCCGCGATGCGGGTCTTTTCATTCCCATTTTTTTATTTGCTACAATTGAAGCTAGGAGTTCTTTCCTGCGAATGACGAGGAGGTTTCCATGATGGAGAAAAAGGTTGGCTTTTCACTTGGTTACTTTCTGATTGCGTTTCTTGCGCTGCTTATCATTCAGAACTACTTTCTGTCCCGCACCGTTGCCCAGCTCAGCTACTCCGAGTTCAAGGTGCTGGTGAAGGAGCGGCTGATAAACGATCTCGAGATCCGCCAGGACACGATAGAGGGGAAGTTTGTCAAGGGCGCAATCGAGAGGATTACAGCTCTCAGGGGTGCGGATTCCAAAGAAAAAAGGATCACTCCCGAGATGACAACCTTTTATGTTGTCCGCATGGAGGACGGGGATCTTGTCAGGGAGCTCACGGCTGAAGGAATACGGTTCAATGCCCTCCAAGAGGCGACATGGCTCAGGGCGCTTCTTTCATGGGTGGTGCCGGTTGTCCTGTTCGTGGGGCTCTGGTTTTTTCTCATGAAGCGCATGGGGGCAGCGGGCGGAGGGCTCATGGCGGTCGGCAAGAGCAAAGCCAAAATATACGTTGAAGGGGAGACAAAGGTAACGTTTGACGATGTTGCCGGCGTGGAAGAGGCGGAGGACGAGCTGAAAGAGGTTATCGAATTTCTCCGGAATCCGCAGAAGTTCCAGTCGCTCGGAGGCAAAATCCCGAAAGGGATACTGCTGGTCGGCCCCCCCGGCACGGGAAAGACGATGCTTGCCCGCGCGGTCGCCGGAGAGGCAAAAGTTGCCTTTCTGAGCATCAGCGGATCGGACTTCGTAGAGATGTTCGTCGGAGTCGGAGCTGCCCGTGTGCGGGATCTTTTCGCTCAGGCGGAGAAAATGGCGCCCTGCATTATCTTTATCGATGAGATAGACGCTCTCGGCAGGGCCAGAGGTATCAGCCCGGTGGCGGGAATGGACGAAAAGGAACAGACCCTCACCCAGTTGCTGACCGAAATGGACGGATTCGACACCAAGAAAGGCGTCATCATCATGGCGGCGACGAACCGGCCGGAAATCCTCGATCCCGCTCTGCTCAGGCCGGGCCGGTTCGACCGGCATGTTGTTGTGGATCGCCCTGATCTTAAGGGGCGCGAGGAAATCTTCCGCGTCCATGCAAAGAAAGTGAAGATTTCCGATGATGTCGACATGAAAGTCCTCGCCTCGATGACCCCCGGAATGGCCGGGGCGGATATTGCAAATGTGGTCAATGAGGCCGCCCTTCTTGCGGTTCGCAAGAGTAAGAATGATGTGGCCATGAAGGAGTTCGAGGAGGCCATAGAACGCGTTGTCGCCGGGCTCGAAAAACGAACCCGCGTCATCAGCCCTAAGGAAAGGGAACGGGTTGCATTTCATGAGATGGGGCATGCCATCGTCGCCAGCATGCTTTCGGGAACCGACCCGGTCCGCCGTGTTTCGATCATTCCCCGCGGCATTGCTGCGCTCGGCTATACCCTTCAGCTGCCGACGGAGGATCGTTTTCTGCTTACCAGGTCCGAGATGCTTGATCGCATGACGGTTCTGCTTGGCGGCAAGGCTGCCGAGGAGCTGGTTTTCGGAGAAGCTTCCACCGGCGCAAAGAATGATCTTGAGCGTGCAACTGATATGGCTACCGCAATGGTGAAGTCATACGGGATGAGCGAGAGGCTCGGACCGGTATCGTACGACAGGGCGCGGCCGAGGTTTCTTGATGTGCAACTGGGGGGCCAACCGAAAGAGTACAGTGAATATACGGCCAAAGAAATTGATGACGAAGTGCACGGGATATTGCGGGCGGCGTTGCAGAGATCGTCCGGCATTCTGGGCGCTCACAAAGAGCAGCTTGAAAGGATATCCCGCATTTTGCTTGAGCGCGAAGTTATAGACGGCGATGAACTGAAAAGTTTGCTCGACAGACCATGAACCGGAATACGGTGCCGGCGGCTTCGCGCTGTTTCGATTGCCGCCCCGCCTGTGGTATTATTTAAATTCACTTGTTAATATTATGCAATTTATGGAGGCATGTATGACAAACGTTCTTCTTCAGACAAATTTTCAGGATCTCAAGCTTGCGCGCCGCGGCAAGGTCCGCGATGTGTATGAGGTGGGGGATAATCTTCTGATTGTCACGACGGACCGGGTATCCGCGTTCGATGTCGTGCTTCCGAGCGGCATCCCGGGCAAGGGCAAGGTCCTTACCGGCATTTCGCTTTACTGGTTTGACCGGGTAGCCGATATTATCGACAACCATGTTGTCGCCACAAACGTGGACGACTATCCTGAAGTTCTGAGGAAATACCGTTCAGAACTTGAGGGAAGAAGCATGCTGGTAAAAAAAGCGAAACCGCTGCCGATTGAGTGCATCGTGCGCGGATACCTCTCGGGATCCGGCTGGAAAGAGTATCAGAAAAGCCGAACGGTATGCAGCATTCCGCTCCCCGACGGGCTGGTGGCGTCGTCACGTCTTGATCAGCCGCTCTTTACCCCGAGCACCAAGGCGGAAGAGGGGCACGATATCAACATCAGCTTCGCCGAGACCGAAAAAATTGTAGGCGCGGATGTCGCGGCAAAGGTGCGCGATACGGCCCTTGCGGTCTATTCCAAGGCGCGTGCGCTGGCTGAGCAAAAAGGGATTATCATCGCCGATACGAAGATGGAGATGGGTTTTTTCGACGGCAGCCTCATTCTCATCGACGAACTGCTGACCCCCGATTCTTCCCGCTTCTGGTCGATAAAGGACTACGCTCCCGGTAAAAGCCAGGACAGCTATGACAAACAAATCGTTCGCGACTATCTGCTGACGCTCGACTGGAACCAGCAGTATCCGGGACCGGAACTGCCGGAGGAGATTGTCCGGAAAACCGCTGCCCGCTACGAAGAAATCCTCGGTATCCTGACGAAGTAGGCATGGAGCAGTTTCAGCGCCTGATCGACATTATGGCAAAGCTCCGCGCTCCCGGCGGCTGTCCGTGGGACCGCGAGCAGACGCACGAATCCATAAAGCCGTATCTCATAGAGGAAACCTATGAACTGGTCGATGCGATCGACAACAAGGATGACGCCGGCATGCGCGAAGAGCTCGGCGACCTGCTCCTTCAGGTGGTTTTCCATGCTGATATGGCCCGGGAGCGCGGGGCGTTCGACATCGGCGATGTTGCTGATGCGATCAGCGCAAAGATGATATCGCGCCACCCGCATGTATTTTCAGGCGCGAAGTTCGATACTCCTGAAGCGGTGCTCCAGCAGTGGACCGACCGAAAGAAGGAAGAGGGCAAGTTTCGGGAATCGGCTCTGGACGGCGTGCCGGGACACTTGCCGTCGCTTCTGCGCGCGCATCGCCTGCAGTCGCGGGCGGCCAGGGTCGGATTCGACTGGAAAGAGGTTGACGACGTCATGAAGAAGCTCGACGAAGAGCTTCGCGAGTTTCGCCAGGCCATGGAGCGGAAGGACAAGGCCGCCATTGAGGAGGAACTCGGGGATGTCTTTTTCTCTCTGGTGAACATATCGCGCTTTCTTCGGGTGAATGCCGAAGAAGCGCTCCGCAAGACCATCGGCAAATTCGTGACGCGCTTTCGGTTTATCGAGCGCAGGGCTGCGGCCTCCGGCCGGCAGCTTGCCGACATGACGCTTGAGGATATGGACGCGCTCTGGGACGAGGCAAAGGCGGCAGAAGAGATGAAATCAGAAGAAAGAAAAGAAGTGGTACAATGAGTTCGGCATATACTTTTTGATATGGAGCTGACATGAGCAAGATTCTGCTGATAGATGACGACAGAATCGTAACGGAGCTGGTTGCGCTTTCCCTGACGAAAAAACTTGGAGCGGTGTGCGAAGCAGCGCACTCGTTTCAGGAGGGCAAGGTTTTGCTCGGGGAGAATCCGCAGGATTATGATCTGGCAATTGTTGACTGCAATCTACCGGATGCCGCTGAGGGCGAAATGATCGATTACGCACTGTCGTGCGGCGTGCCGACACTTGTCCTTGCCGCAACGTATGATGACGCTCTCCGCAAACGGCTTCTTGAAAAAAGAATCGTGGACTATGTCGTCAAGCGAGACATCAAGGAGCTCAATCACATTGAAAGCGCCGTGCGCCGGCTCCTGCAGAACCGGCAGACAAAAGCTCTTGTGGTGGATGACTCGGCCGCCTGCCGGGAATCTATGGCTCAACTGCTGAGAAACCAGCTGCTGATGGTATTCGAGGCTTCCAACGGTCAGGACGCCCTGCGTGTTCTTGATCAGAATCCTGATATCCTGCTGGTGATAACGGACCATGCTATGCCGAAGATGGACGGTCTTGAGCTGCTGACGCAGATCCGGAAGCATTACCGGAAGGACAGTCTGGCCGTCATCATTGCATCGGACACAAGCGGCGCTTCGGTCATTCCGCGGTTTCTGAAGGCAGGCGCAAACGACTATCTTCTCAAGCCATACGGCACGGAAGAGTTTATCTGCCGTATCAATGCAACACTCGAGAACATCCGGATGATTCAGGCGCTGAAGGATCAGTCCAGTATCGATCCGCTGACCGGACTGTGCAACCGCCGATTCCTCTTTGAAGCCGGAGGAGCATTCTATGCTGTGGCGCGCCGCAGCGGGCTGTCGCTGTGCGTGATTATGCTCGATCTTGACCACTTCAGGCACATCAATGACGCTTATGGGCACGAAGCTGGCGACCAGATGCTGAAGCTTGTCGCCGATATCATTCGGAGGTACTTCCGCCGCAAGACAGATATTGTCGCCCGCATCGGAGGAGAAGAGTTCTGTGTTGTCCAGTCGTGTGAAAGCACGGGGAATCTCCATTCTTTTGTGGATGGGCTCCGGGCGGCGATTGCCGAGGCAAAACTGTCATACAGCCACTATGAGCTGTCCATAACGGTTTCAATCGGCGTTGCGGCAGGCAGCTTCGGGTCATTTGAAGAGATGGTCAAAGCGGCAGATTCCCTGCTTTCCCAGGCCAAAACACGTGGCCGCAATCAGGTCGTCTTTGCTTCATAATCCGGCGCGTTACCTGTCGATTTGATGAGACTTCCCGACTGGATCAAACAGGAAACCCGGCGAAGCAGATCGGAACAGGATCGTTTCGGGCGTGCTGCCCGTTCCGTTCATTCCCGCCGACTGCATACGGTCTGCGAGGAAGCACGCTGCCCGAATCAGTCCTCCTGTTTTGCGAGACCGACCGCCGCATTTCTCATTCTCGGAGATGCCTGTACCCGAAACTGCGGATTTTGTTCGGTGCAGCACCGCGAGCCGCAGGCGCCTGACATGCGGGAGCCTGAAAGCGTTGCTGAAGCGGCGGCAGAGATGCAGCTCCGGTATGTTGTCATCACGTCGGTGACGCGGGACGATCTTCCTGACGGCGGGGCTTCGCACTTTGCTGCAACGATATGCGCTGTCCGGCAACGTCTTCCCGAAGCCCGTATCGAAGTTCTCGTTCCGGATTTCCGGGGACAGGAGGGCGCCCTCCACATAGTGCTGGATGCTCTGCCTGATGTGCTGAATCACAACACAGAGACGGTTCCGCGCCTGTATCCGGCAGTTCGTCCGCAGGCGGAATATGAGCGCTCGCTTGTTTTATTGCGAAGGGCGAAAGACCGGTGCCCTGATGTCCGGACAAAATCCGGACTGATGGTGGGCATGGGAGAACAGTACAGCGAAGTGCTGTCGGTGCTCAGGGATCTGCGTGCCGCCGGCTGCGATTCGGTTACGATAGGTCAGTATTTGAGACCTACAAAAAAGCATCTCCCTGTTGTAGAATACATAAGCCCTGACGTCTTTGAGCAGTTAAGGAGCGAGGCGCTCGGAATTGGTTTTCTCTCTGTTTCATCAGCCCCGCTCGCAAGGAGTTCGATGAATGCGGAAGAACTTTTCCGGAATGCAGAATACAGGAGCCGGAATTCAGAAGGCGCGCAGCAAGAAACGGACAATCCGGTTTTTTTGATGCAGTGATTTCTGACGTCTGACTTTCATACAGGAGGAGCAATGTTCGAGTTCAACAGGATCAAGCGTCTGCCGCCCTATGTGTTTGCTATTGTCAACCACCTGAAAATGGAGTCGCGCCGGAAGGGCGACGACATTATCGACCTCGGCATGGGAAATCCGGATCTTCCGGCTCCGAAGCATATCGTCGACAAGCTCTGCGAAGCTGCCCATAACCCGAAGAATCATCGCTATTCCGCCTCCAAGGGCATTACACAGTTGCGATGCGCCATCTCTGAATGGTACAAGCGGCGCTTCGACGTCGACATTGACCCCGAAACGGAAGCATGCACGACTATCGGCTCCAAAGAGGGTCTGTCGCACCTGACGCTGGCGATTATCCAGCCCGGAGACGTTGTCATTACGCCGGCGCCTGCCTATCCGATTCACCCGTATGCAGTCATCATTGCGGGCGGCGAGGTTCAGCAGGTACCGATTGGGCCGGGCATCGACTACTTTGCGGAGATGGAAAAGACGATACGGAAAAGCTGGCCGAAGCCGAAGATGCTCATCATTAATTTCCCGCACAATCCGACGACGCAGTGTCTTGACGGGCTCGACTTTTTCAGGAAGGTGGTCGATTTCGCAAAAGAGAACAAGATTATCGTTATTCACGACTTCGCCTATGCCGACCTGGTCTATGACGACTACAAGGCGCCAAGCTTTCTGCAGGTGCCCGGAGCAAAGGACGTCGGCGTCGAGTTCTTCTCGATGACGAAGAGTTATTCAATGGCGGGTTGGCGCGTCGGCTTCTGCTGCGGCAACAAGGAAATAGTCGGCGCGCTCATCAAGATCAAAAGCTATCTCGACTACGGCATGTTTCAGCCGATTCAGATTGCAAGCATTGTAGCACTGCGCGGTCCGCAGGATTGCGTTGAAGATATGCGCCGAATCTACGAGTCCCGCCGGAACGTTCTGATTAAAGCTCTGCATGGCGCCGGCTGGAACGTCGAACCGCCGAGAGGGACGATGTTTGTCTGGGCGCAGATCCCGGAGCAGTTCCGCTCAATGGGTTCGCTGGACTTCTGCAAGTATCTGATTAACGAGGCGAAGGTTGCCGTATCGCCGGGCATCGGCTTCGGCGAGGGCGGAGACCAGTTTGTCCGTTTTGCGCTGGTTGAGAACGAACACCGCATACGCCAGGCGGCAAAGGGAATCAAGAAGGCAATCAACAAATAGACGGGAGTAATGTGTTATGGCAAGAAACAGAGTGAACGTCGGCATCATCGGCTTCGGCACCGTCGGCAGCGGCACGGCACGAATCCTGCTTGAAAACGCGGAAATAATCAGCAAGCGCGCCGGATTTAACGTTGTTCTGAAGAAGATCGCTGACCGCGATATTGTCCGCGACCGCGGCTTTACGGTGCCTGACGGGATTCTGACGACCAGTGCGGATGAACTGCTGAATGATCCTGATATCGATGTGGTTGTCGAGCTTGTCGGCGGTATTCATCCGGCCAAGGACTTCATGCTCCAGGCTATCGCCAACGGCAAGCATGTGGTAACTGCCAATAAGGCGCTCATTGCCACTGAAGGTGCGGAAATCTTTGCTGCAGCCGATGAAAAGGGCGTTGAAGTCGGTTTTGAGGCTGCGGTGGCGGGCGGCATCCCGATTATCAAGGTGCTGCGCGAAGGACTCATTGCGAACAACATGGTCGCAATTTACGGCATCATCAACGGCACGTCCAACTATATTCTCACAAAAATGACCTCTGAGAAAGCCGATTTCGGCGCTGTGCTCAAAGAGGCGCAGCGGCTTGGATATGCCGAGGCGGATCCGACGTTCGATATCGAGGGCATCGATTCCGCGCACAAGCTGACCATCATCGCTTCTCTTGCCTACGGGATTCCGCTCTCATTTGAGCAGGTGTACAAGGAAGGCATTACGAGAGTCACTGCCGAGGATATTGATTTTGCCTCTGAACTCGGGTATAAGATTAAGCTCCTTGCAATTACAAAGGCAGTGAACGGCCAGGTTGAGGTGCGCGTGCATCCTACCATGGTGCCGAACGACTATCTGATCTCAAAAATTGACGGCGTCTTCAATGCCATTTACGTCGAGGGCGATGCGGTCGGTTCAACGCTTTATTATGGACGTGGAGCCGGCGACATGCCGACCGGCAGCGCGGTTGTTGCAGATATCGTCGATATCGGGCGCACCATTATTTCCGGGGGCGTCCGGCGTGCTTCGGGCATTTCGGGGGCCGGAAACACCTATGTAATCCGCGCAATGGGCGATATCGAAAGCAAGTACTATTTCCGTTTCTCGGCGCTCGACAAGCCGGGAACGCTTTCGAAAATTTCGGGCATTCTCGGCAAGTACAACATCAGCATCGCCTCGGTGATTCAGAAGGGCAGGAGCGCGAGCAGTTCGGTGCCTCTGGTCGTGCTGACGCACTCGGCACGGGAAAAAGATGTGGCGAGCGCAATAGCCGAAATCGACGAACTGCCGGTTGTTGTGCAGAAGACGCTTGTCATCCGGGTCGAAGGGAAGGAGTAATCATGCATTTTGAGCACGGATGGAAGAATATAAAAAAGGACATAAAAGCCCGCCTTGCCCTGTCGGACCGAATTCTTGATTTTCGTTATGCACTTTACATCTGAACAGCTTCAGCGCTATAACCGCCATATAATACTTCCGGAAGTCGGGCAGGAAGGTCAGGAGAAGCTTGCCCGATCGAGTGTTTTTATTGTCGGAGCAGGCGGACTTGGCAGCCCGCTCGGTTTCTATCTTGCCGCAGCCGGTGTCGGCGTGCTCGGCATCATTGATCATGACGTCGTGGAGTTGAGCAATCTTCAGCGTCAGATTGCTCACAGCACACAGACAGTGGGCATGCCGAAAGTTCAGTCGGCGAGGGCGACATTTGAAAGGCTGAATCCGGACGTTGCCATCAATGTTTTTCATGAACGTCTGACAGACCAAACGATACTTGAGCGTATCAGGCCTTATGATGTCGTCGTTGACTGCAGCGATAACTTTGTGACGAGATTTCTTGTCAATGACGCCTGCGTGCTGACGCAAAAGCCGCTTGTGAGCGGCGCAATCCTCAGGTTTGAAGGGCAGGTCACGACGATTCTGCCGGGCAAAGGGCACTGCTACCGGTGTCTGTTTGAAGATCTGCCGCCTGAGGAGATCAGATATTCGCTCCAGTTGTCCGGATTGCTGGGCGCGTTGCCGGGGACTATCGGCGCGCTGCAGGCCATGGAAGTTCTGAAGTGCCTGCTCGGCATCGGAAAGCTGCTGACAAACCGGCTGCTTATCTATGACGCGCTGAAATCTGAGTTCCGGACGGTCAAGGTGTCGAGAAATCAGTCCTGCCCTGTGTGCAGAGACATCCATTCCCCGTCCTGAAACAGAACGCCGTAAGCGCGCGGCATGAAACCTGTGAAAGTCGTCATTCCGCATGCTTTTTTTGAGCAGATGATTGCGCATTGCCGGTCATGTCTTCCGAATGAAGCGTGCGGCATCCTTGCCGGCACGGATACGACCGTTACCCATATTTTCCCCGTGAAGAATGCCGAGGCATCACCGTCCCGCTATCTGATGGACCCACGGGAACAGTTCGACGTGATGAAGCGAATGCGTGAAACCGATCTTTACATGCTTGCGATCTATCATTCCCATCCTGGTTCGCCTGAGCGCCCTTCCGCTCAGGATATCCGGCGTGCGTATTATGATGAAACAGCATATGTTATTGTCAGCTTTGCGGAACCCATGCCGGCAGTGAAAGGGTATCGTATCGCGGCCGGCACCGCTTTCGAGATAGAGATGGAGATGGAGAGAAAGGGCGCATGAGCTGACCCTCCGTTAACAGAGCACTTCGTTTGACTTAAACAACCCGCTGAATTTATAATATCTTTTCAGTATTTTATCGGGAGGAAACACTCATGGGCACGTACACGACCTTTAATCCGCATAATCTCAGACGGAAGAAGACACATGGTTTTCTGGTCCGCATGGCTACCAAGGCCGGCCGGCGGATTATCAAGGCGCGCCGCGCAAAGGGCAGAAAGCGTCTTGCAGGATAGGCTCTCCGGGTAAGCCGTGAAGACTCTTTTCATTGTGCTGATCAGATTCTACCAAGCCTGCATATCTCCGCTGCTTCCATCGTGCTGCAGATTTACGCCATCCTGTTCCGGGTACGCACGGGAAGCCATCGAGAAATACGGGGCACTCCGCGGGGGTGCCCGTGCTCTTAAGCGCATAGCGAAATGCCATCCTTTTCACCCGGGCGGCTACGATCCGGTTCAATGAAAACCATTTATACGAGGAAGATGATCCATGGATAGAAATCTGTTGCTGGCGATAGGCCTTTCGATAGCGGTACTGCTGGGGTATCAGTATTTCTTTGCAAAGCCGGTGCCGCCGCCGCCGACCGAGCAGGCGGCTCCTGTAAAAGCTGCCGAGACTGCGGAAAAGAAGCAGGAGCAGGCAGCTGCGCCTGCAAAGCCAGCATCAGCGTCTGTACCCGTTCCTGCACGGTCTGCTACCGCCGCTGTCGAAAAAGAGATTGTGGTCGAGACGGATCTGTTCAAGGCGGTGTTTACAAACGTCGGAGCGACGTTCAGGAGAATCGAACTCAAGAAGTATTTCACGCTGGAAGGCAACCCGATTATACTGAACGGCAATCAAACCATGCCGCCGCTCTCGATCGGAACCGATGAGAACTTTGCCTTTGCGAATGCTGTATTTACGGCAAACGCGACGTCGATAAAACTTGACGCAACGAAGAAGGAAGCTGCTCTTGTTTTTGAATATGCCGCATCAGGCCAGTCTGTCCGGCGAACATTCACATTCCGTCAGGGTGAGTATGGAATCGACCTTAAGGATGAGGTTCAGGGATTCCCGGCCTATTATATAACCCTTGGCAAAGAGTTCGGTACCTACGAAAAGGCCGATACCCATTTCGGGCCGGTTGTCCTGAAAGAAGCCGACCGCAAGGAATATGATGCGACCGGACTGAAGGAAAGCCATATTTTCAAGGGCAATGTGAAATGGATAGCACAGGAGGATAAATACTTCTTCTCGGCGCTCGCTCCGAAGACGCAGATTGATGAGGCCCGCATCATCAATAAGAACAACGACTCCCTTGCCACTATCAGGACAGTGGTCCCGGTCAATCAGTTCCTCCTCTATGTGGGACCGAAAGAGATTCAAACGCTTGAGAAATACAACGTCGGCTTTGAGGCTATTGTCGATTTCGGCTGGTTCTCGATCCTTGCACGGCCGTTGTTCTGGATTCTCAAGTTCTTTTACGGATTTACGCACAATTATGGACTGGCTATCATTCTCATCGCCGTGGTGACCCGCATCCCGTTCATTCCGCTCATGAACAAGGGACAGGAGTCGATGAAAAAGCTTGCGATGATTCAGCCCCGGATGGCTGAGATTAAGGAAAAATACAAAAACGATCCGCCGCGCATGCAGAAAGAGATTATGGAGTTGTACAAGACCAACAAGGTCAACCCCATGGGGGGCTGCCTCCCGATGCTTGCGCAGATTCCGGTTTTCATCGCGCTGTACAATGTTCTGATGTATGCGATAGAGCTTCGTCAGGCGCCGTTTGCCCTCTGGATTGCCGACCTCTCGCTCAAGGATCCGTATTATGTGCTTCCGATCGTCATGGGCATCTCGACCGTCATTCAGCAGAAACTGACGCCGATGACCACAACAGATCCGATGCAGCAGAAGCTTATGATGATGATGCCGATTGTCTTTACCTTTATCTTCTTGACCATGCCGTCGGGCGTAGTGCTCTACTGGACGGTGAGTAATACCCTGGCAATTATTCAGCAGCTCTATGTGAACCATAAGGCAAAGGCTGCCGTCGCGGCAGGGTAAGGCAACAATGACGAAGCCCATGTTTCCGGCAACTACCGGAAACATGGGCTTTTTTACGGCATGCCATGAAACATCTTCCTGATGATACGATTGTGGCCATTTCCACCCCCCCCGGCGAGGGCGGCATCGGCATCGTGCGTCTGAGCGGTCGCGATGCAGTTTCGATTGCCGGGCGTCTTTTCGATTCCCCCCGCGGTGTGCGCCTGCATAGCGCAAAGTCTCACTCCATCCACCATGGGTTCGTTATTGACGGCAATTCCCATCAGCGCATTGATGAGGTGCTTGTCTCGGTCATGCGCGCGCCAAGAACCTACACGCGTGAGGATGTCGTCGAGATTAACTGCCATGGAGGCTCTGTCCCGCTTATGCGGACAGTGAACCTTGCTCTCGCCGCTGGAGCACGTCTTGCTGAGCCGGGGGAGTTTACCAGGCGTGCCTTTCTGAATGGCCGGATCGATCTGTCGCAGGCTGAGGCGGTTATGGACCTTATCCGCGCAAAGACCGACCATGCAGAGCGCCTCGCCCTGCAACAGCTCGACGGACGGCTCTCCGTTCGCATTCATGCTCTGCGCGATGCCGTGCTCGACCTCTGCGCTCACGTTGAAGCATACATAGATTTTCCGGAGGACGATCTTCCGGACCTCGTGCAGACAGAACTCGCCATGTCCTGCATGCGCATAGTCCGCGAACTCAACGCGCTCTCCAGCCGCTATCACGAAGGCCGCCTCTACCGGGAAGGCGCCGCTGCGGCCATCGTCGGAAAGCCGAATGTCGGCAAATCATCGTTGCTGAATGCGCTGCTTGATTCTGACCGGGCAATAGTTACCGATATGCCTGGCACTACCCGCGACGTTATCGAAGAGCATCTCAATATACGGGGGATACCGCTTCGCATTATGGACACTGCCGGCATTCGTGAATCGCATGACCTGGCCGAACAGGAAGGCGTGCGCCGGAGTCTGCGGGCAATTGAGGGCGCAGACATTGCTCTTGCCGTGCTTGACGGGAGCCGCCAGCCTGATACTGCCGACAGGGAATTGATGGAAAGATTGTCGGGCAGGAAATTGCTGGTCGTAATCAACAAAGCTGACGCAGGTATTCCGCATTTTATGCTCGGCAATGCGGGCATCAGTGGCTCTTCCGTACAGCCCGGCAGCCCTTTTCAGGTGCTGCTGGCGGACGGTTCGGCTGCGCAGGCCATTGCTGTTTCAGCAAAGATCGGAACGAATATCGAAGAGCTCAAAGACTGCATCAAATCATGCCTGCTGCCCGAGGAAAACAGGGCTGCAGGGTCTTCCCGTGATGATCTGCTCATCACCAACATTCGCCATAAACACGCACTGGATACTGCCGCCGGCGCACTTGATCGCGCTCACGCATCCATTCGCGGAGCAGAAGCGCAGGAGATCACCGCATTGTCGCTCCGGGAGGCACTGGATGCTCTCGGCGAGATTGTCGGCATTGTCACAACGGATGATATCCTCGATCACATCTTTAGTCAGTTCTGTATAGGAAAATAGCGCGCACGGCGGTCAGAAGTCCTCATAATGAGAAACTGACGCAATCCTGTTCATCGCTGCGACGGAACAAGACGGTGTCATCATGAACGCGGCCAAATGCGAACCTGTTCCGCATATGCAGTTCGTGGAAACGGGGAATTGATGGATTTGCACACCAGGCGAATAAAAAATCACCCAGCAAATTTCCTGTAAAAAACGGCCTTGCCGATTTCGGCGAATATTCCGTACAGAACCAGAATGCCGGCCAGCGCGCAAAGAAAACCGATTGAAACAGGCTGCAGACCCAGAACGCCGGCAAAGGGCGAAAAAGGTATCGAAAGTGTGATTCCCGCAATCGCCACGGTCGTAATTGCAAGGTGTTTCCCCGGCCTGCTTTGAAAAAACGGTTTCCGCGTTCTGATAATGAGCACGACCAGTGATGCGGACAGCACCGATTCGATAAACCAGCCGGTCCTGAACAGCACCGGATCTGCATTGAGAACATAGAGCAGAACGCCGAAGGTGAGATAGTCGAAGACCGAACTCATCAGGCCGAAAAAAAGCATGAATCGTTTTATGAAGGCAATATCCCATCTCCGTGGGTTTTCGAGCTGCTCCGGATCAACATTGTCGGTTGCGATGGTCATTTCCGAGACGTCTGTTAACAAGTTAGTCAGCAGGATCTGTTTCGGAAGCATGGGCAGAAATGCGAGAAAGAGCGATGACCCGGCTACGCTGAACATATTGCCGAAGTTTGCGCTGGTTGCCATAAAGACATATTTCATGGTGTTTGCAAACGTCTTTCTTCCTTCCAGCACACCTGCCTTCAGGGTCGAAAGGTTTTTTTCGAGAAGGACGATGTCGGCAGCCTCCTTCGCGACATCCACCGCCGTGTTGACTGATATGCCGACATCGGCAGCATGTATGGCGGCGGCATCGTTTATCCCGTCGCCCATGAAGCCGACCACGCGCCCGCCTTTTTTCAGGGCGCGGATAATCTTCTCTTTCTGATTCGGGTCAACCTCGGCAAATATGTTGTTTGCATCGGCAGCATGCACAAGAGCCTCATCGCTCATGGTAACAAGGTCGTCGCCGGTAATAACTCCCTGCACCGGAAACCCGACGCTCTCTGCGGTATATCGGGCAATATACCGGTTGTCGCCGGTAATAACTTTGATATGCACGCCAAGCGCCTGGAGGGAGGCGACCATCTCTTTGGCATCCGCTTTCGGCGGATCGAGGAAGAGCAGAAATCCGAGCAGTGTCATGCCGGACTCATCAGCCCTGGTGCAGGCAGCAGTCTCGGGCAGCTGTTTATACGCGAGTGCAAGGATGCGAAGCCCTTTTTCGCTCCATGCGTGGTGCAGGCGTTCAATCGCCGCCCTCTCCTTACTGATTGCACGGGAAACGCCGTTGCATTCGACATGCGTGCAGATGGTGAGCATGCTTTTCAATGCCCCTTTCGTGATCATTGTGCATCCGTCATGCGACTTTACAACCACGCTCAGACGCCTGCGGATGAAGTCATACGGGATCTCATCCACTTTTTCATACGGGGAGAGGTCCTCTGTCGCATACGCAGTTATTGCCGCATCTATTGGATTCCTGAGACCGGTCTGGAGCGCAGCATTCAGGTGCGCATAGGAAAGAAGCTTCGGGTCTTTTTCGCCATCAGCGTTCAGATAGTCATGCAGAAAGACCGCTCCCTCCGTGAGTGTTCCGGTCTTGTCGGTACAGAGCACATCCATGGTGCCGAAGTTTTCAATTGCTGTAAGGCGTTTTACAATAACGCCGCGTCGTGCCATCACCTGCGACCCCTTTGCCAGGTTGATGCTGATTATTGCCGGCAGCAATTGCGGTGTCAGGCCGACAGCCAGTGCAAGCGAGAAGAGCAGGGACTCGATGACCGCCTTGTGAAAATATACGTTGACCGCAAAGACGATCAGGACGAGAACGAGAGTTACTTCCATGAGCAGATAGCCGAAACGTCGAACACCGCGCTCGAAATCGGTTTCAGGCGGTGCATGCACCAGTCGGCCGGCAATATGGCCGAGTTCTGTGCTGCTTCCGGTCTTCACCGCAACCGCAACGGCAAGCCCGCTCTCAACACTGGTGCCCATGAAAAGCGTGTTCTTCCGCTGGGCAAGCGTGTGGCCCTGCGGCTCTGCTGAGGCGGATTTTTCGACCGGGAAGGTCTCTCCTGTGAGGATGGCTTCGTTCACAAAAAAGTCTCTGGATTCGAGCAGCCGGCAGTCGGCGGGAATAATGCTTCCGGCAGAAAGGATGATAATGTCTCCCGGCACGACTTCATCAACAAAGACCTCTTTTTGCAGAGCATCCCGCATTAAGGTCGTTTTTGTTTTTACCGTCCGGAGCAGTTTGGCGACGGTATTGCCTGCGTGATACTCCTGAAAAAAACTGAGCGCACCGCTTGCGATAATGATAGCAAGGATGATCGCCGTGTCGGCAAAATCCTGCAGTGCGGCTGAAACAATGCTTGCGCAGATAAGAATGAGAATGATCGGCGATCTGAACTGATTGAGAAAAAGAATGATGCCTGACTGTCCGGATTTTTTTGAGAGACTGTTGTGACCATAAGTCGTCAGCCGCTCCTGCGCCTGCATTTCAGAAAGGCCTGCCCGGGAGGATTCAGCGTGATGTAAAATCTCTTCGGCTGTCTGCTGCCAATAGTTTTCAGGGATATGCAAAAAATAATCCTTTCAGGTTCCCGGTGAATCGGTCCCCATGCCTGTATGGGGAACGCGCCGCTGCATTGCATCGAAGCCCTTGCCTTTTGACCCAAGTATACTACGATATAGGCAATCTGAGAGAGATCTGTGCCGGATTCAGACGAGAGTCAGCAGCGGATCAGTTTGTATGGAGAGCGGCAAGAGATTCTTAAACGGCAAGCTGTTCCGTATCAAATGCCCATTCACACGAAAGGCGAGGGGACTGATTTTGTTTGCGACGGTTCCGGCTATTGAGAGCTTCCCGGTGCTTCCGCGGCGAGCGTTACCGTCGACGGCATCGAGTAACCCGACGGCTCTATTCCGGTTGTCGACGACAATCAGGAACATTCAGCTGAAGTGAGGATCCCGGTTGCCGGCGGATGAGAAATAAGCAGCCTGAGCTTTATTTCTTTCATGGTGAAATGCTTGCAAGTCAGCACTCAATGCATTATAACTAACACAGAGTATCTTTCGGTTCATTCAACAGCAAAGGAGGGGGATAATGGGAGACAAAGGCGGCAAGAAGGATAAGGATAAGAGCGAGAAGCAGAAGGCAACCAAGCAGGCACACGATCTGAAAATCAAGAAAGGCAAGGAACCAAAGGGCGTTACGAAATAGGATTTTTGCCGGACTCGGACCGGCATGCTTGAGTTGTTTTTTCATAGCGGTGAAGTGAGTCTGGGAAACTATCGGATAGACTACAGTTCGGGCTAGTTTGCCTGACGTTCTCCATTGCGCGGCAGCAATGGGCGCAATCATTTGAAATCAACAGGAACAAGAAAAGTAAAAAATTACTGCCTGATTCTGCCAAAAATTGAGGTCTCGATACGCTAGGCCTCAGGTCTGCAAGTTCAGGAAATCAGATTTGCGAGTCGTGCAAAGTCTTCAATGCTCAGAGTCTCGGCGCGGCGCATTGGATCTATATTCGCCTGTATCAGCAGATCCTTGCATTCCGGGATAAGCGGTTTCAGGGAATTTGAGAGGGTTTTCCGACGTTGGGAAAAAGACGCTCTGATTATTTTGAAGAGCATCTTTTCGTCGTTCACGGCTACGGGCGGCTTTTCGCGTATTTCCATCCGAACAACAGCAGAATCCACTTTAGGCATAGGGCGGAAGGCTTCCTTCGGAATGACAAACTGAAGCGTCGGCTTTGTGTGGTACTGAACAGAAAGTGAAAGCACCCCGTAGTCTTTACCTCCGGGCGGGGCGACGATGCGTTCCGCGACTTCTCTCTGAATCGTCAACGTCATGGACTTGAGTTTTGTCCTGGCTTCCAGGAGCCGGAAAATAATCGGCGTTGTTATGTAGTAAGGGATATTTGCCACGACTT
The DNA here is from genome assembly GCA_009773415.1 of Nitrospirota bacterium. Lineage (GTDB taxonomy): Bacteria > Nitrospirota > Thermodesulfovibrionia > Thermodesulfovibrionales > Dissulfurispiraceae > JAAYUK01. The sequence goes on from WSNO01000002.1 coordinate 71,852, forward strand.
TGAAGGGTTCAAGTTGTTCGAATGGATATTCGAGAACGTCCATATTGACCAGTTCAACGTTTACGTATCCGGCAAGCCCGGTCTTGAGGCGCGCATGGAGTTCGGCGTCAAGCTCAACGGCAATGACTTTCTTCGCCCGGTGCGCCAGCAGCTCGGTCAGCCGTCCGGGGCCGGGCCCGATTTCGACAACAGTATCCTCGGAAGTGACCTGAGCGGCATCTATGATGCGGATGAGCAGCGTGGGATCGAACAGAAAATTCTGTCCGAGTGATTTTTTCGGTTTGAACATGGTTATTGAATGACGTACGACTTAACTTTTACTTTGACCAAGGAACGCTTCAGTTCGATTTTCATCTGCGACTGATAGTAGTGCATCCATGCCGGAGTGCCGGGCTTTCGGTCTGCTTCTTCAATCTGTTCGGGAGTGTCATACGTTATGATTAATTCATCGTTGTTGGGAAGACGCAGAACCTGCTGAGAGGGCAACAGCAGTTTTTTGCTGACAAGTATTTCCCGGTCGCTGTTTTTCAGCACATACTGTTCCGGGTCTTCAGTTATGGAGTAGTCCTTGATGTCCCACCAGAAGAAACCGTTCCGCAGGCCTGTTACCAGCATTGCGGAGCGGTTTTTGTCGAGCTTCGGCCTGCTTCTGATTTCTCCATTTTCTTCCTTTATCTCTCCTGCAAGAAAGCCGAGATAATAAATCCGCATGGAGAGTTCGTCAGCGGAAAGCGTAAGTGCTGCGTCGCCGCTCATGATGGTGTCGCTCTTTTCGTAGTCAACAGACAGCGTCGCATCGAGAATTTTCACCTGACGCAGGTCGTTCATTGCCTGCTCAAGTTTAACTCCTTCGTGGGTCGGGATGACGATTTCTTTTTTTGGTGCGCAGGAAAGAACAAGCATGCAGACAACTGAAGACAGAATACAGAACAAGGCAGACGATCCGGAAAGAGCCGACTGTCTTTTCTCCTTCACTCTGCCGGCTTGAGGTATCGGCCTGTTAGCGTCTGATATATTCCAAAGCTTCTTCAACATCTTTTACTCCTTGTATGGTTAATCCGCTCCTGTCTTTGAGGCGGTCGGCATTGCCCTTGGGGATGATTGCTGTGGTAAAGCCGATTTTTTCGGCTTCTTTCAAGCGCTGCTCCGCCTGAGCAACCGCCCGAACTTCGCCTGAAAGCCCGACTTCGCCGAACACAATGGTCTTCGGATGCACCGGAACTTCCCGGAACGATGACACCATGGCGGCAATAATGCCGAGGTCAAGGGCCGGTTCGAGAATCTTGAATCCTCCGACGACGTTAATGAACACATCCATTCCGCCAAGGTTGATGCCGGCTTTCTTTTCCAGCACCGCAACCAGCAGGTTTACCCGGTTAAAGTCGACTCCCATGCTGGTTCTGCGAGGCATGCCGAAAGACGTCGGCGAGACGAGCGCCTGTATTTCGACCAGCAGAGGGCGTGTGCCTTCAATGCTTGCAATGACAGCAGATCCGGAAACATTTTCAGGTCGCTCGGCAAGGAAAAGCTCCGAAGGATTGAGTACCTCGGAAAGACCGCTGTCGGACATCTCAAATACGCCGATTTCGTTCGTCGAGCCAAAGCGGTTTTTCACCGTGCGCAGAATGCGGTATGGATGCCCACGGTCCCCTTCAAAGTAGAGCACGGTATCGACGATATGCTCCAGAACCCTCGGTCCTGCAATAGCTCCTTCTTTAGTGACGTGCCCGATAAGAAAGACCGGCACCTGTGCCTTTTTCGCATAGTACATCAACTTGGCCGCTGATTCGCGTATCTGGCCGACCGACCCGGGAGCTGAGGACAGGTCTTCGGTATAGACCGTCTGTATCGAGTCGATGACGAGCACCGAGGGCTTCATTTCTGCGGAATAGGAGATAACATTTTCGATGACGGTTTCGGGCAGCAGAAGAATATGATCCGAATTGATATTGAGCCGCTCAGCCCTGAGCTTAATCTGCTCCGGAGATTCCTCTCCTGAAACATACAGCACGGTGCCGAACTGCTCTGCTATCTTTCCGACCGCCTGCAAAATGAGAGTAGATTTGCCGATGCCGGGGTCGCCGCCAATCAGCACAATGGCTCCGTTTACCAGTCCGCCGCCCAACACCCGGTCGAGTTCGGAAATGCCGACAGGCGAACGTTGTTCCGTTGCTCCGGTAATTGCAGACAGAGGTTGAGGAGCAGCACTCCCCGCAAGCGAGGGTTTCGCCCTGAGCGTCTTTGGGGACTCCCGCTCTTCGGTAAAACTGTTCCATGCACCACAGTCCGGACATTTGCCGAGCCATTTCGGACTCGCAAATCCGCATGCCTGGCACTGATAAACAGTTTTGAGCTTAGACATGGGAAGAACCCGGAGGCCACATCAGCCTGAAGCTGACAAAAGCCGAAAATAAGGCGAAAACAAAGGACGCCGCAAGCAAAGGTATCGGCTTGAATAAAGGCATACATTCATTATACATGAAGGAGTTTCATGCCCCTGCCAAAGGCATGCGCGCGACGGATGGCTTCGCGAACAAAGACCTGCGCTTTTTCAGCCGCATATATAACGGTATTGCCCTGAGCAAGCCAGGCGGTCAGGGCAGCCGAAAAAGTACAGCCGGTGCCATGATATTCGCCCGGAATCTTTTTCCCGACAACCTTATGAAACAGGGTGCCGTCATATATGAGGTCAACCGTTTCGTGTTCAAGGTGTCCGCCGGTTATAATAACTGCCTCGGGACCGAAAGATTTGAGCACTCTGGCAGCTTTTTCCATATCATCAGGCGAATCTATCCGGACCCCTGACAAGGCAGTGGCTTCATATATGTTTGGCGTAATTACGCGGGCAAGCGGGAAAAGCTTCATCTTCAGGATATCAAGTCCGCCGCTTTCAATAAGCGGGGCGCCGGTTGAAGAAACGGTGACCGGGTCGATAACGAGATTGTCGAGCTCGAATCCCTGCACTGCCTCGGCAACCGCGAGAACTGAGCCGATGGAGTAGAGCATTCCGGTTTTCAGGGCGTCGGGACGGATATCGCTTATAAGTGTGTCGAGCTGTTTTTTCAGGAATTCCGCCGGGACAGCGGCTGAAGCCCTGACAGTGCCGGTATTCTGGGCAGTCAGCGCGGCCACGGCTGAGAGGCCATAGACCCCGCAGGCGTGGAAAACCTTGAGGTCGGCCTGCAGGCCGGCGCCTCCGGTGGGGTCTGAGCCAGCTATGGTGAGCGCTGTTTTCATCAGGATTATTATATCAGGCGCTCAAGAATGTTGACAAATAAGCCGGATTTGGAGTAATTTATTAGCTCTAAGTTTTTATTGCTCGTGCATAAGCATCAGTTTTAAGGAAGGTGTGACGATATGAAGACCACGAAGTTCATGAAGAAGACCGACGTTAACCGGAAATGGTTTGTCGTTGATGCAAAGGATCAGGTGCTCGGCCGCATGGCAACCCGCATTGCCATGTATCTGCGCGGCAAGAACAAGCCGACCTTTACCCCGCACGTCGACACCGGCGATTTTGTTGTTGTCATCAACGCCGACAAGGTGAGGGTGACCGGCAACAAGCTGGAAAACAAAAAGTATTACAGTCACTCGGGTTACATAGGCCACATCAAGGAGGAGACCCTCAAGGATCGTATGGCTGCAAAACCTGAAGATGTCATCCAAGCGGCAGTCTGGGGAATGATCCCGAAGAACCGCCTCGGCAGACAGATCATCAAGAAGCTGAAAGTATACAGCGGAGACAAACATGATCATGCTGCCCAGAAACCTGAACTCATCGACATTTCGAAATAAGGAGTTATAATACGATGGCTTCCATTGAGTACGGCGCAACTGGCAGAAGAAAGCGTTCCATTGCTTCGGTGACGATAACGCCGGGAACCGGTCGCATAACGGTCAATAACCGCGACATCGACAACTATTTCCCGCGCGAAACGCTGCGGATGATTATCCGTCAGCCGCTTACCGTCACAGGCGTTATCGGCAAATATGACATCAAGGCAAAAGTTCTTGGCGGCGGTCTCAGCGGCCAGGCCGGCGCGCTCCGTCACGGTATTTCCCGTGCACTGGTAGAGCTCGACACAGAGCTGAAGCCAAAGCTGAAAAAAGAAGGTCTTCTCACCAGAGACCCCCGAGAGGTCGAGAGAAAGAAGTTCGGTCAGAAGGGCGCACGAGCACGTTTCCAGTTCTCAAAGCGGTAGTCTGTCTCCGCAACAAACCGATGTCTTTCCGAGGCCCGTTCTCCGAACGGGCCTTTTTTGTTATCAAAAAAAGTATGACAGAGGTGTACTATGGTCAAGGTTGCTATCTGTGGAGGCAGTGGCTATACCGGAGCTGAGCTGCTCCGCATGCTCCGGCAGCATCCGGAAGTGACGGTAACGGCAGTAACATCAGAAAGGTCGGCGGCTAAGCGGGTGACGGACCTTTTTCCCCATCTGCTCGGCTATGAATGCCTTGTCTATGAACCTCTGGATCGCAAGGAGCTTATAAAGAAGGCGGACATCTTTTTCCTTGCGCTGCCGCATGCGGCGTCCCAGGAGGCGGTTGATTCCTTCTACCGTGCCGGGAAAAAAGTAATCGACCTGTCTGCGGACTATCGACTGCAGTCGCCTGAGGTATATGAGGCATGGTACAAGACGCCGCATCACTACCATGAGACGCTGAGAAAAGCGGTGTATGGGTTGCCGGAACTCTACCGGAGACAGGTGAAGCGTGCACGTTTAATCGCTAACCCCGGCTGCTACCCGACCAGTGCCGTCTTAGCGCTTATGCCGGCACTGAAGAAGGGACTCATCGACCCGGAAAGCATTATTGTGGATTCCAAGTCGGGAGCCACTGGTGCGGGAAGGAAGGCTGACATCGGCGTGGCTTTCTGTGAGGTGAATGAGGGATTTAAGGCATACGGCATTGCAGCTCATCGCCATACTCCCGAAATTGAGCAGGAAGTATCAAAACTGGCAGGGAAGGATGTTGCCCTCAATTTTACACCGCATCTCGTGCCGATGGACCGCGGGATTCTGACTACAGCGTATGGAAAGCTTGTTGCCGGAATTGAAACAGAAACGGTAACAAAGATATATCAGAAGACGTACGCAGGCGAGCCGTTCGTGCATGTGCTCGAAAGCGGTGCGCTTCCGAATACAAAATATGTGCGGGGAAGCAATCACTGTATGATAGGCGTCAAGGTGAATACGAGAACGAATACGCTCATCATGGTTGCAGCGATTGATAATCTTGTAAAAGGAGCTTCCGGTCAGGCAATTCAGAATATGAACATCATGCTTGGCTTTGATGAGACGACCGGCCTGAAGGGACTCGGACTGTATCCTTAAGGAAGCAGGAAGCTCTTTCCCGCAATGGGGGAATTTTTTGCGTGAGAGAACATGCTACAATCAACGCATACGGTCACTATATCGTCGGAGGGCATCGTTATGAGGAACGTCATTCTTTTCTGTGTCGCGATCGTATCTGTCCTTTTCATGGCAACGGGAGCCTTTGCCGGAGACATCTCGGCTCCGTCGGCAAGAGGACCGCAGTGGGATGCATGGTCCCCGCGTGCAACGACGGATGTCGGAAATCCGATGTTCAAAGCGCTGAGCAGCAAGACCATGGACCTGTACTACGGTTTCCGGGGTGGTGTGGTCTTTGACCGCTCCACGAACAAGTGGGAACGGATACGCATGGTGACGATCACGCGTTCGGCTGTGCAGGGGCATGTCAATCAGGTCAACGATGCCTTTGCCCTGGCCGCCGGGCTGCATGACATAGCGGTGTATGACTTCAGCAAGCACAGGTGGGTCGTGCTCGAGCGGGTGACGCCGGACGACAGCACCGGCATGCTTTCAAAAAGTTTCGTTGTAACTCCGGAGTTTGTGCAGGTCAAACAGCTGAACGGTCCCTTCTGGAAGTATACTTCTGCTGCAGGATGGAAGCGGCAGTAGCGGGGCGATTGCATGTCTCTTGATGCCGGGCAGCTGGTCGAACGCATTCGTTCTATTACGGAGTCCGGACTGATTTTTTCCTTAGTCGGCACTCTCCGGTTAGGCGCTTGCGGGGAGTCTGTTGCGCAATGGATGCTCGGTTCAAAAAAAGTCCGGTTTGAAGCAGTCATGGTTCTCGACGCTCAATCACTGACTGTAACGTACTGGGAGATGCTCTCAGAGAAAACTTCGGGGATTGCGGCTGGTTTTTTTATGGGGAGATGCGCACAGAAGGGAACATCACGCAGTGAATCCGGCAAGGGAGCGATGCCTTCAGGCGAGTCTTACCAGTATGATTTCGGATCGTATCGTGACCGTGTGCGTGAATGTGTACTATCGTCCGGCTGGCAATTCAGGCCGGTGTTGAAAAAACCATAGAGCGGTAAGTCGGCGGGAGTGAAAATGAGCAAAACAAAGATTGGAGCTCAGGCGTTTCTCTATCCCATGCCGATGGCAGTTATCGGCGCGCATGTCAAAGAAAAGCCGAATTATCTTGCCGCTGCCTGGCTGACGCGGGTTAATTTCAATCCGCCCATGATAGGGGTGGCTCTTGGGAAGGTTCACTTTACCAACCGGGGCATCCGAGAACATCTGGAATTCAGCGTCAATATCCCGGATCTTGACGGAATGGCAGCTGCGGACTATGTCGGCCTGGTTTCAGGCATGAAAACCGATAAATCCTGGCTTTACAAGGCCTTCTACGGAGAATTGACTCATGCGCCGATGATCGAGAACTGCCCATTGACCATGGAGTGCCGCGTGACGCAGATAGTGGACCTTCCGTCGAACGAATTTGTTATCGGCGAGATCGTCAACGCGTACTGCGATGAATCGTGCCTGACCGACGGAATTCCCGACATTACGAAGATACGGCCTTTTGCACTGACGATGCCTGACAATCGTTATTGGGAGATAGGCGAGATGGCCGGGAAGGCGTGGAGCGTTGGGCGAAAAATACAGAAGGGTTGACGGAGCCTCGCTCTGTTGCCGCACAAAAATATCGGTCGGTCCTCTTTTCGTGCGGCGCTGTCTTTCTGCGGATGCTGTCAGGAAATGATTTCAGTGCCGATGCCTTCCTTGGTGAATATTTCCAGAAGAAGACAGTGCGATATGCGGCCATCGACTATGTGCGTCTTTCCGACGCCCGCATCGAGTGCACGCATGCAGGACTGCACTTTCGGTAACATCCCGCCGGCAATAACGCCTTCATTGATGAGTTCCTGGATGTCGAGTTTGTTCATCGTCGAAAGCACCTTGTTGTCGGCGTCCTTTATCCCGGGCACGTCAGTCAGCAGAATCAACTTCTCTGCTTTCAGCGCACCGGCTACTGCCGAGGCGACGTAGTCGGCATTGATATTGAGCGATTCCCCTGTCCTGCGAACTCCAATCGGGGAGATAACGGGAATGAATCCATCCTTTTCGAGAGTGCTTAAAATGCCTGGGTTTACTTTGTCGACTTCACCGACGAAGCCGAGATCGAGAGCCTCCTCATCCCCCTGCACTTTCTTTTTCGCCTGAATAAGGTTGGCGTCCTTGCCGCTGAGGCCCACCGCCTTGCCGCCGTGCCTGTTGATGAGCGTCACAATTTCCTTATTGACCAGACCGCCGAGCACCATCTCGACAATGTCCATTGTCTCTTTATCGGTGACGCGCTGCCCCTGAACGAAGGTCGGCTCTTTGCCCATGAGCTTCATGGTTTCGCTTATCTTCGGACCGCCGCCATGTACGATGACCGTCCGTATGCCGATATAGCTCAGGAGCACGACATCCTGCGCAAATGAATTCTTCAATGCCTCATCCACCTGCGCAGCCCCGCCGTATTTGATGACGAATGTCTTGCCGTAAAAATTACGAATGAACGGCAATGACTCGATCAGGATATTTGCTTTTTCTATCAGTTTCATCATGGGGCCCCCGATTTCTGTTAGTTCTATTCGTACCTGGTAATCAGTGCTTCGTACCCTTCATTTGCGAGACGCGAACCTGACTGCTGGGCCTCAGAACGGCTTGCAAACTTTCCGATGCGTACACGGTAAAATGTCTGTCCGTTGACAACTGCTTCCGTGATGTAAACGTTATTGTAATGCAATTGGAGACCTAATTTCAGGCGGCGGGCATTTTCCTCTTCCCGGAATGAGCCTGTCTGAATGGTAAGCATCCCGGCGGCACTGCCGCTATAGTTTACGGTTTTTATATAACGAAGGTCGCGGCCAATTGGCTCGATAGAAAGCTGCGCGACGCCGGGGCCGATAAGATTAACACGCCGTGCTGCACCGTACGACATGTCCAGATCACGCCCGGCGATAAATGGCCCGCGGTCATTTATGATACAGTCGACTTCGCTCCCCGTGAGGGGATTGCTGACGCGAAGGAGCGTGCCGAACGGATATTCCCGGTGAGCGCAGGTAAGGGCGTGCATATCAAACGGCTCCCCTGAGGCAGTGGGCCTGCCGTGAAAGTCCTTGCCGTACCATGATGCATACACGAACTCTCGCGCTCCCTGATACTTCTCAACAGAAGCCGAACGGACATCACGGTCCACAGGAGGGTGCGATGCCGGCCTGCGCTCATGCTTGCCGGCTGAGCAGCCGGCAAGTATGAGCGCTGTCACAAAGAGAATGCCGACCAATGCGACTCCTTTGGAGTGCGGTTTTGTCATGCGGGCAAGGGATTCTTCCATGAATGTGTCTTCCACTGTTTTTGACTTTTTACAGTATATATCTGCTCAGATCCTCATCCTTCACAATATCGGAAAGCGTATTTTTTACGGTATCACGGTTTATCGCAATTGACTCATTTTTTCGCTCCGGGGCGCTGAACGAAATTTCCTCAAGCAGTTTTTCGAGTATGGTGTGAAGGCGACGGGCCCCTATGTTTTCGGTTTTTTCGTTCACCTGTGCTGCAATCCCGGCTATCTCGTCGATGGCATCATCGCTGAATGCCAGAGATACTTCTTCGGTAGCGAGAAGCGCAATGTATTGCTTGATAAGGGCATTGTTCGGCTCAGTGAGAATGCGGACAAACTCAGCCTTGCCGAGCGATTCGAGTTCAACGCGAATAGGGAAGCGGCCCTGCAGTTCGGGGATAAGGTCGGAGGGTTTTGCAATATGAAACGCACCTGCCGCGATGAACAGAATATGCTCTGTCTTGACAGGACCATGCTTTGTTGTTACGGTTGACCCTTCTACGATAGGGAGGAGATCGCGCTGAACACCTTCGCGCGACACATCGGGCCCATGCCCCTGACCGCGACTCGCGATTTTGTCGATCTCATCCAAAAAAACGATGCCGCTCTGTTCGGTCCGCTCGATTGCCTCGCGGGTTATCTTATCCATATCAAGGAGCTTTGCCGACTCCTGATGAATCAGAATCGCGAGTGCTTCGGGAACACGATACTTTTTCCGTTTCGATTTTTCCGGAAGAAAGCTGCCGAGCATTTCCTTCAGGTTCATCTCGATCTCTTCCATCGCAACATTTGATACCACGCCGAACGGCATTACCTTTTCCTTGATTTCCACGTCGACATAGCGATTGTCGAGCTTGCCTTCACGTAACTGTTGCCGGAGTCGTTCGCGCGTTTCGCTGCCCGTGTCAGACTCGGCTGTCCCGTCAAAGCCGGGTCGCGCCGGAGGCAGTAGCAGATCGAGGATGCGGTCTTCTGCGTGCATTTTCGCTTTTTCCTGCACCTGTTCCATCTGCTCGGTCTTCACAATGCTCAGCGCAATTTCTATAAGGTCACGGATAATTGATTCAACGTCCCGGCCAACATACCCGACCTCCGTGAACTTGGAGGCTTCTATCTTGAGAAAGGGCGCGTTGGCAAGTTTGGAGAGTCTGCGGGCTATCTCGGTCTTGCCGATGCCGGTTGAGCCTATCATGATGATGTTTTTCGGCAGTACCTCATCCCTGAGGTCGTCGGCGAGCCGCTGGCGGCGCCACCGGTTTCTGAGTGCGATGGCGACGGCCTTTTTCGCCTTGTCCTGTCCGATGATATATTTGTCGAGCTCCTCGACAATTTTTCGCGGGGTAAGATTATCCATTGAGCTCCTCGATAACGATATTCTTGTTTGTGTAAATGCAGATGTCTCCTGCTATCTCCATAGTCTTCCGGGCTATCTCGGCAGGCGGGAGTTCTGTATTTTCCCAGAGAGCGCGCGCGGCGGCCTGTGCATACGGCCCGCCGGAGCCGATTGCCGCTGTTCCGCCCTCCGGCTCGATGACATCTCCCGTGCCTGACAGGATGAGAGTATGCTCTTTGTCGGCAACTATCAGCAACGCTTCAAGCCGGCGCAGTATTTTGTCGGTGCGCCAGTCCTTTGCAAGCTCAACCGCGGCACGGGTAACGTTGCCCTTGTAGGTCTGGAGTTTTGCCTCAAACTTCTCAAAAAGCGTGAAAGCATCTGCAGTGGCTCCGGCAAACCCGGCAAGAATCGAGTCGTTGTAAAGCCTGCGTATCTTCTTTGCATTATGCTTCAGGACTGTGCTCCCCATCGTGACCTGCCCGTCGCACGCAAGAGCAACCCGCTCTCCGCGCCGGACGCACAGAATGGTCGTTGCATAAAACATGTGACGTTCATGAGGGTTGTCAATCATTGTGAGGCCTCCTGCTCCCGTTCGTCCGATTTTCGTTTCACTGTGGTGTCTCCTGTTTTCTTTTTTTCTTTTCGTCTTCTCCGAACGGATGAGCCTGATCGTAAACATCGATAAGATGACCGATATCGAGATGCGTATACTTCTGAGTGGTCGAGAGCGATGAGTGACCAAGCAACTCCTGAATCACCCTGAGATCTGCGCCGCCGGTCAGGAGATGGGTCGCAAATGTGTGGCGGAGAGTGTGCGGACCGATCTGTCCTTCAATGCCGATCGCCCGAGCGTATTTAACTACTATACGGCGGATTTGGCGATCTGTCAATCGCGCCGCGTTTTTGTTCAAAAAGAGCGCGTTGTCTGCCGCATCTGCCTGTTTTTTCTTTTTGAAAAGCAGCCGCTCAATCAGATAGGCCTTCAACGCATCCTGTGCTTTCCCCCCCACCGGAACAATGCGCTCTTTCCGTCCCTTGCCGAGCACTTTTACCAGACCTTCGCGGATGTTGATATCTTCAACATTCAATCCCTCAACTTCGCTGACGCGCAGGCCGCTTGAATACAGGAGTTCAAGCAGGGCTCTGTCCCGCACCGGCAAGAGCCCGAATCCTGCGGGCTCCTGAACAAGACCGAAGGCATCGTCGACAGAGAGAAAGTTCGGCAGGTGTTTCGGCGTCCTTGGGGTTGCAACAAGACGGGCGGGATTTGCCCGTATTCTTCCCTCCTGATACAGGTAGGAAAAAAATGAGCGCAGCGCGGCAAGGCGGCGTGCCACGGTGGTTTTTGATTTTCCGTCCATGCTCTGATGAGCAATGAACCCACGGATGTCGACCATTTCGATGATCTCGGGCTGTACCGGACAGTATGAGGCAAAGTCCATGAGATCCCGGCGATAGGCTCTTAGTGAGTGTGCGGAGAGATTTCTTTCGACTGCAAGATGGTGCAGGAACGCTTCAATGTGCCGGTGAAGCGAGCTGCTCGTATCGGGCGGGGTGGGGCTCTGCTTCTTTGCCGGGCTCACTGCACAGTCCTTCCCTGCTGTATCTGTTCGCTGAAACGGGACCATTCCGCCAGTGCGGCTTCTGCCATCAGGAATCTGCGCTGCTTTTTGTCCCGAATGTGCAGAATCGAGTCGACAGCGGGAAGCAGCCCGAAGTTGATATTGCTTGGTTGAAAGTGTTTCGGTTCGCTTTCGGTAATGTAGCGGACGAGAGCTCCGTGGGCGGTTTGATGCGGCGCAGCAATAAACGGCAGCCCCAGCAGTCTTCGGGATGCATTGATGCCGGCAAGCAGCCCCATTGCGGTCGCTTCGATATAGCCTTCGACGCCGGTTATCTGTCCCGCAAAGAGCAGCGAATCGTTTTCTTTGAGAGAGAGATCATTGTTTAAGTGCAGGGGAGCGTTGATGAAGGTATTGCGATGAATACTTCCAAAGCGGAGAAACTCTGCGTTTTTCAGTCCCGGAATCAGGTGAAAAACATGTTTCTGGGAAGGCCAGCGGAGGCGAGTCTGGAAGCCGACCATGTTGTAAGCGGATTTTTGGCGATTCTCGGTGCGGAGCTGGACAACGGCATAGGGGCGCTTCCCTGTTCGCGGATCGACAAGCCCGACCGGCTTCAACGGCCCGAAGCAGAGCGTATCTCTGCCGCGCCGCGCCATGACCTCTATCGGCATGCACCCCTCAAAAAACTGCGCCCTTTCGAACTCGCGAGCGGTAACGGTATCGGCTTCAATCAACGCATCATAAAAGCAATTGTACTCTTCCTTCGTCATCGGACAGTTGATATAGTCATCACTGCCTTTGCCGTAGCGGGACGCGGCAAACGCAATCGAGAGGTCGATGCTTTCGGCGTCGATAATGGGTGCAATCGCATCGTAGAAATAAAGGTGTTCGCCGCCGATAATCTCGCCAATGGCTGAAGCAAGGGGATGCGAGGTGAGCGGCCCGGAAGCGATAATGGTGAGACCCCTTTCAGGCAGTTCAGTGATTTCAGTGCGCACCAGCCTTATGCTTGAAAACGAAGAAAGCCTGTCGGCAATGTGCCGGGAGAAAAGTACCCGATCAACGGCATGAGCTGAACCGGCAGGAACTTCGGTTGCTGCTGCGGCTTCCATAATAAGGGACCCGGCGCGCCGAAGCTCTTCCTTCAACAGACCCGGTCCGGTGGAGAGATCCCGTGAGCGGAGCGAGTTGGAGCAAACAAGCTCCGCGAGGTCTCCGGTCTGGTGGGCTTCGGTCATGCGGGCGGGGCGCATTTCATAGAGTACGACAGGAATGCCATGACGCGCCGCCTGCCATGCAGCTTCGCATCCGGCTAAGCCACCGCCGATGATGGTTAATTCATGCATTGAACGTTCTTTTCAGGATTGGCCGGCCCGAGAGCGAATGCCTTCGGGAAGCCCCTATTTTCTGTGATTTTTATTGACATGCGAGTGGTGCTCTTGGTTAAATAATACCTTATGATACCGAAAACTGAAAAGATCTGGATGGATGGAAAGCTTGTCGCCTGGGACAAGGCTAACGTGCATATTCTGACCCATACTCTTCATTACGGGCTCGGCGCATTTGAGGGAATTCGCTGTTACAGCACGCCGAAAGGACCTGCCGTTTTCCGTCTTGATGAGCATGTGACGCGGCTGTTTCAGTCTGCCCACATCTTTCAGATGGAAATCCCCTTCACGGAAGCCGAGATCCGGAAAGCAATTGTCGATACGGTCAAAAAGAACAAACTGAAAGAATGCTATATTCGTCCGCTGGTGTATATCGGATATGGCGCGATGGGATTATATCCAAAAAACAACCCGATTCGTGTGGCTATTGCGGCATGGCCCTGGGGTGCGTACCTTGGTGAAGAGGGCCTCGAAAAAGGCATCAAGATACGAACCTCCTCGTTTATCCGCAACCATGTGAATTCCAGCATGTCCCGGGGCAAGATTTGCGGGTACTATGTGAATTCGCAGCTCTCCAAGAAAGAGGCAATTGCCAATGGCTGCGACGAAGGGTTGCTGCTGGATACCGAAGGCTATGTTTCCGAAGGCAGCGGAGAAAATATCTTTATTGTGCGCAACGGCGCGCTGAAGACAACCCCGCTCACCTCGATTCTTGAAGGGATCACCCGCGACAGCATCATTGCAATAGCAAAAAATGAGGACATTGAAGTCAGGGAAGAGCGTTTTACCCGGGATGAGGTCTACATTTCGGAGGAAGCGTTCTTTACCGGCACTGCCGCGGAGGTTACCCCGATTCGGGAACTTGATGGCCGTAAAATCGGCAAGGGCGCCCGCGGTCCGGTTACGCAGAAGCTGCAGTCCATTTATTTTGATGCGGTGAAGGGAAAAAACAAGACCTACGATTCCTGGTTGACATACGTGTAGATTTAGTTCCCGGTAAAAAATAAGGAAAGGGGCGGTCAAAAACCGCCCCTTTCCTTATTTTTCCCGCCTGAAAAGGCCTTGTTATTTAGCAACAGTAGCCTTCAGGTCGTCATCGGTCAGGTTCTTGTGCAGAGCCGCCTTCGGGCTTGTGCGGACCGCCTTGACCATATCATCGCCGGTCTTGATGTCCTTTGCTTTTATGTGAGCGTCGATTGATTTTTCTCCCTTGTGACACTTGTCGCATTTTTCATAACCCGCAAATGCCATCGATGCCATGCCGAGCGCAAACAGTACTGCCACAACAATAGCTACGATCTTCTTCATTCAGTTCACCTCCTTTTCGTTTAAAATGTGAACAACATGCCTCTTATTTCGACTGATGGCACTTGGTGCAATCAGCGTCCTTACTGGTCGAGAATGTCTTGTCGCCGTTATGGCAGGCGCCGCAGTACCTGCCTGCATTCATCTCGTCCATTTTCATTGCAGTCCCTTTTTTCATCGGCCAGATTTTCGTATGGCATTCCATGCATTTGATGCCTTTTTCCGCATGAACCTTCCCGTCAAGAGAGACTTTTCCAGGAGATGTCCGGGCTTCCCATTCCATGACTTTTCCCGGACCGACTGCAAAAACATCAGGCATGGAGAAGGTGATTATTGCAGTGATAACGCAGCAGAGGAGGGCAAAACGCATCATATCGGCGACTCCTTTTTGAAATGCCGCCTTGGCGGCGGCGCACTTCAGGTTGGTACGCGTTCCCATCATTATTCTATTCTTTATTGTGCCGTGAAGTGCGGTCGAAATGCAATGGCAGCGAGCATGTTTTGGAGCATTAAACCAATTTCTTTTTCAGGAGTTCATTGGCGAGTTGCGGGTTCGCTTTTCCTTTCATCGCCCTCATAAGCTGACCGACAAAGAAGCCGAGAAGTTTTTCATCTCCCTCCCGGTATCGCGCGACTTCACCCGGATGCTTTGCAAGAATGTCATCGACAGCCTGCTCGATTGCTCCGGAATCACTGATCTGAACGAGGCCTTTTTCTTTTACGATGCTGTCGGCATCCCTGCCCGTCGCATACATTTCTTCAAACACCGTCTTGGCTATTTTGCCGCTGATGATGCCTTGCTCGATGAGTGCAATGAGGCCGGCAAGCCGGGCAGGCTGCACAGGACATTCTTCAATCGGCCTGTTCTCGTCATTGAGATGCTTCATCAGCTCGGTCATCATCCAGTTGGCGACAGCTTTCGGGGGGGCGCCTGCGGCCACCGCGGCTTCAAACCAGAGCGCGACAGCCTGCTCTGCGGTCAGCTGATCGGCGTCCGCCTCCGGCAGTCTGAAACTCGAAGTGTAGCGAGCCTGTTTTGCATCAGGCAGTTCCGGCAGGGAAGCACGGATTTCATCAACCCAACTCTGTTGGACGACGATTGGTGTAAGGTCGGGATCCGGGAAATACCGGTAGTCGTGCGCTTCTTCTTTTGAGCGCATCGATTGTGTGACTCCGGCTGCGGAGTCCCAGAGACGCGTTTCCTGAACCACCGTGCCGCCCTCGTCAACAATGCGTATCTGACGCGCAATCTCATACTCTATCGCTTTTTCAACAAAACGGAATGAGTTTATGTTCTTCAGCTCGGTACGGGTGCCGTACTCCTTCTGCCCGACCGGACGTATGGAGATATTTGCATCGCACCTGAGCGAACCTTCTTCCATATTTCCATCGCAGACGCCGAGGTAACGGAGAATAGTCCGCAGTTTGCGCATGTACTGAGCGGCGTCTTTCGGGCTCCGGATGTCGGGCTCCGAGACAATCTCCATAAGCGGGGTGCAGGCGCGGTTCAAATCAACATAGCTGTAACTGCCCCCTTCATGGATATTTTTTCCGGCATCTTCTTCCATGTGAATACGGGTTATGCCTATCCGGCGGGTTTCCCCGTCAACCGATATATCCACCCATCCGCCTTCGCAGACAGGGAGTTCGTATTGGCTGATCTGATATCCTTTCGGCAAATCAGGGTAAAAGTAGTTTTTACGGGCAAATCTGCTGTATGGTGAGATGCGGCAATTCATTGCCAGTCCGGTTTTGACTGTAAACTCAAGCGCTTTTCTGTTCAGCACCGGCAGCACGCCCGGAAGTCCGGTGCAGACCGGGCAGGTCTGGGTATTCGGCTTAGCGCCGAAAGTTGTCGGGCAGCCGCAGAAAATCTTCGTGTTCGTGCGCATCTGGGCATGCACCTCAAGGCCGATAACCGCTTCGTAGTTGCGTCTCATAGCAGGGGCCTCCTGGTATGCCAAGAGGTGCTCTGCTCAAATGCATACGCAGCCTGAAGTATGGTTGCCTCGTCAAAGCTCCGGCCGATAATCTGCAGTCCAATCGGCAGGTTGCCGCCGGTAAATCCGCAGGGAAGGGAAATAGCAGGAACACCGGCGAGATTGACAGAAATCGTGAAAATATCCGAAAGGTACATTTCGAGCGGGTCGGTTGCTTTTTCACCGACCCGAAAAGCGGGGCTCGGCGTGGTCGGCGTGGCAATGACATCGACATCCTCGAATACTTTGTCGAAATCCTGTTTGATGAGCGTGCGCACCTGCTGGCCCTTTTTGTAATACGCGTCGTAGTATCCGGCTGAAAGGGCATATGTGCCAAGCATTATGCGTCGCTTTACCTCCGGTCCGAAGCCTTCCGCGCGAGTCTGCATATACATGTCCACGAGGTCTTTTCCTTTTGCGCGGAATCCGTATTTCACGCCGTCATAACGGGCAAGGTTTGATGATGCTTCAGATGTCGCGAGTATATAGTATGTTGCGACGGCATATGCCGTATGCGGCAGAGAGACTTCGACCGGGACGGCCCCGAGAGATTCGAGCTGTCTGATTGCCGAACGAACTGAATGGTCGATCTCCTGATGCATCCCGTCGATAAAGTACTCCTTCGGAATGCCTATCCTCAATCCCCTGACTTCTTTGCCGAGAAACGACGCATAATCCGGAACCTCGACAGGAGCAGATGTTGAATCGAGCGGATCATGGCCTGCTATCACATTCAGCATCAAAGCGGCATCAGTCACATTTTTTGTAATCGGTCCAATCTGGTCAAGCGACGAGGCAAAGGCTACCAGCCCGTATCGGGATAC
This sequence comes from Nitrospirota bacterium, assembly GCA_009773415.1. GTDB lineage: Bacteria > Nitrospirota > Thermodesulfovibrionia > Thermodesulfovibrionales > Dissulfurispiraceae > JAAYUK01. The sequence continues at coordinate 88,916 of WSNO01000002.1, forward strand.
TCTGCCGTACGTCGGCTTTAACCCAACAACGCCGCAGAGCGCCGCAGGCTGCCTGATTGAGCCGCCAGTATCGGAGCCGAGCGCAGCGATGCACTCATTTGCCGCCACAGCCGCTGCTGAACCGCCGCTGCTGCCGCCGGGAACGCACTCAAGATTCCACGGATTTCGTGTGGTCTGGAAGGCGGAATTCTCGGTCGAAGACCCCATGGCGAATTCATCAAGGTTCGTCTTGCCGGTCAGTACATAGCCATGTTCCGCAAAACGGCTTGTGACTGAGCTTTCGTAGGGGGGGACAAAATTATAAAGGATTTTCGAAGAGCAGGTTGTGCGGATACCCATAGTACAGATGTTGTCTTTGATTGCAAGCGGGATGCCGGTCAAAAGTCCCGCTCTCCGGGCGGCAAGTGCGCTGTCTGCACGCTCAGCCATAGCACGCGCCGCATCTCTTGTGACGGTGACATATGCCCCGACCCTGTCTTCAACCGCATCAATGCGGCCCATGATGTCATTCAGGACATCCTGAGCCGAAACCTCCCGATTGTCGAGAAGCCGGCGGAGTTCAGCAATGGACAATTCATTGAGCTTCACGATAGGCTCCGGAAATGCTGAAGTGATATGCATTCGCATCTACCTGCACGAAGGTTTATGCAAGTCTTCATTCTATCACTCTGCTATACTATTTTCAACTCAATGAAAGAAGTGACTGTTTCGCCAAATGACGTTTCCGAGCGGCTTGACGTGACCGCCGCACGCCTTTTCAACCTGACCAGATCACAGGCTCAGAAGGCGATACATGCCGCTCAAATCCGCGTCAACGGCAAGCAGTCCAGCCCGAACTGCAAGCTGAGGCGGGACGATGTCGTGACGTATGCAGAAACTCCTGCTGAGGCCGGCATGCTCGTCGCCCAGAATATCCCGCTCTCCATACTCTACTGCGATGACGATCTCATTGTTGTCGACAAGCCTGCCGGACTTGTCGTGTATCCTGCGGCCGGTCACAGCCACGGCACGCTGCTGAACGCGCTGGCATATCACTGCGTAACGCTGGCGACTGTCGGCGGACCGCTTCGTCCCGGAGTTGTTCACCGCCTTGATAAAGACACCTCCGGTGCTATGGTCGTAGCGCTTGCCGATCCAGCCTTTTACCATCTTGTCGAACAGTTTCGTGAGCGCACCATCAGCCGTCAGTATCGTGCGCTTTTATTCGGCAAGATTAAAGGAGAGAGCGGTGAGATCGACCTCCGGATTGGACGTTCCACTGCGGACCGCAAGAAGATGTCGACCCGCGCACAGATCGGGAAAGAGGCTGTCACCCGGTGGCGCGTGCTTGAGCGTTTTCAGGATGCGACACTGGTTGAAGCCAGGCTCGCCACCGGCCGCACACACCAGATTCGCGTTCACTTCTCGGCAATCGGCCATCCGGTGCTCGGCGATGAGGGGTACGGCCGGAAAACCATGCTCGAGCGCGGACGCAGAAAGTTAGTATTTCCCCGGCAGATGCTTCACGCGGAACTCCTCGGATTCACTCACCCGACGACCGGGGAACGCGTTGAATTCAGCTGTCCGTTGCCGGAGGACATGCGGGTTGCTGTCGAATCTCTGCGTGCTTAGCGGGCTTGCCAAAAGAGCTGTCTTGCTGGTAACATTATCATCTGGCAGCGCCCGTAGCTCAGCTGGATAGAGCGCCAGACTACGAATCTGTAGGCCAGGGGTTCGAATCCCTTCGGGCGCGCCACTTGACTGCACGGGGGCTTGCGAGAATTTCGCAAGCCCCCATTTTATCGGATGCAACTGCAAAAAAACGGTAACCTTGTCGCATGAAGCTCCATCGGGGCAAGCTGAAATAAACACCGAAATATCGGGTACAATAACCGGTAAGGATGTTCTCCAATCGAGCGAGAGAAGTCCGTGAGGACGGTGCCCGCAGGGGTTGCTGTTTGGCTCAATAAAACGCGCACAAGAATTTCTTTTCAGGGGAATCGGGTGAAAAAGATTAAAATCGGCATTATCGGCGGTTCCGGCATGAACGATCCGCAGCTCATGACGGACATTAAGGAGAAAAGCGTAAAAACTCCCTACGGGAAGCCATCATCTTCTCTCACCACCGGCACGATTAATGGGGTTGATATCGTTATTCTGGCGCGCCATGGCAAGAAGCACACCATCTGCCCATCTGCCGTCAACTTTCGTGCAAATATCTCTGCACTGAAGAAGGAAGGCTGCACGCATATTCTTGCTACGACTGCGGTCGGCTCACTTCGCGATAAAATCAAGCCGGGCGATATCGTGTTTATGAACCAGTTTATCGACTTCACGAAGCACCGCATACTGACGTTTCATGAGGAACAGGTGGTTCACACTCCCATGGCAGAGCCGTTTTGCGCTGATCTGCGGAAACTGCTGGTGAAAACAGCGAAAGAGATGAAAATTTGTCACCATGCGCAAGGCACCGTTATCACGATTGAAGGTCCCCGGTTTTCGACGAAGGCGGAGTCGCACCTTTTCCGGATGTGGGGCGCCGATGTAATCAACATGTCTACCGTTCCTGAGGTTATTCTGGCGCGGGAGGCCGGCATCTGCTACCAAAGCATTGCCATGTCGACCGATTATGACTGCTGGAAGGAAGGCGAAGAGCCGGTTACCTGGGAAATGATTCTTGAAATCATGAAAAAGAATGCTGATACGGTAAAAGAGTTGCTGCTCCGGACAATTCCAAAGATTAGCTCTGCTTCCTGCCCTTGCTGAAGAGAGGAGGTTCAATGACCATCAAGGAAAGAATCAGAACCATTCCCGATCACCCGAAAAAGGGCATCATGTTTCGGGACATTACAACGCTTATCAAGGACCCGGTCGGCTTCCGGCTTGTCATAGACTATTTTGTCAGGCGGTACAGCACGGGTGACGTGCCCTTTGACGTTATCGTCGGCATCGAGTCACGCGGCTTTATCATCGGCGGCGCACTGGCGTATGCGCTCGGGAAGGGGTTTGTGCCGGTTCGCAAGAAAGGGAAGTTGCCGGCTGAAACCGTGCAGCATGAATACGAACTTGAGTATGGCATTGATACGGTAGAAATGCATACCGACGCTCTCGTTCGAGGTGCTAAGGTTCTTCTTGTCGACGATCTCGTTGCTACCGGAGGGACGGCGCTTGCGGCAGCTGCGCTGGTTGAAAAGCTCGGGGCAACAGTGACAGAAATGGCGTTTATCGTCAATCTGCCTGATGTCGGCGGTGCCGCAAGGCTGATGGAAAAAGGGTATCGATTCTTTGCGCTGACTGAGTTTGAAGGGGACTAATAACCCGTTCTTTTTCCTGATTTCTTGACAGTAATCCTTTCTCTTTGATAATCTATTAAATCTTTAATCTTAGATAGAGAGGGGTGAATATACAGATGCCCTCTGTAAAAGTAAAGGATCCTGAATCGTTCGACTTTGCGATGAAACAGTTCAAGAAGCAGTGCGAACGTGAAGGAATTCTCTCAGAGGTAAAAAAACGGGAGTCATACGACAAGCCCAGCGTGAAAAGGAAGAAAAAAATCATCGCTGCCCGTAAAAAAGCCGCGAAACGTTCCAAATTCTCCTCATCGAGATCGAGGTAGTCATGCCGGTCATCGATACACTTTCTGCAGACCTCAAAGAGGCCTTGAAAGCGCGGAATGAGATAAAGCTCTCGACGCTCCGTTTGATCAAGGCCTCTCTCAAAAATAAAGAAATCGAAAAAATGGCGTCGCTGACACATGACGAAATAGTTGCGGTGCTGTCAACTATGGCCAAGCAACGGCGTGAATCGATCGAACAGTATACCGCTGCGGGTCGTCTTGAACTCTCCTCCCGGGAAGAGCAGGAACTCTCCATCATTCAATCCTATCTGCCAAAGCAACTTGCGCCGGAAGAACTTGATGCGGTTATTCGCACTGCAATTGAGGAGTCAGGCGCAACATCCCCGAACGATATGGGAAAAGTCATGAAAGCCCTGATGCCGAAGGTAAAAGGCGTCTCTGACGGCAAAGCGGTCAACCAGCGGGTGCGGGATCTTCTTCAGTAGTTTTTCTTCCCGGGACAGCCAGGGTACATTCAGAAAGGGGCTTGCATGAACGTAGCTGATTTTTTCTCCAAAGCAATAGCAATCGGGATTGAACATGATCCTCGCGGTCCGGAAGCGGTGCGGCTTGAACTTGCGCGGGTCAGAAAAGAATATGATGAAATGAAGCAGAAAGATCGGGATTTCTTTGATATCGATCGTCTGGAAAACCCTTATTCTGATTCACGGCTGCTCGCGGGGACACCATCAATTGAGGTAAAGACCGTCTTGCTTGGGATTGATATCGATACCGGGGAGTTGTTGCTTGCAGACCGGCTGAAGGAGCGCGGAGTTCCGATAGATTTGGTGGTTTCGCATCACCCTGGCGGACGTGCGCTTGCCAATCTGTCAGCGGTGATGGCGATGCAGGCTGATATTGTCAGCAGCTTTGGCGTCCCGATCAATATCGCTGAGGGTGTCATGGAAAGCAGGATGAATGAAATCAGCCGCCGGGTAATGCCGATTAACCACACACGCGTTTCCGATGCGGCGAAGCTTCTGAATCTGCCTTTTTGCTGTCTCCATACTCCTGCGGACAATATGGTCGCTACATATCTCCAGCGGATTTTTGAGGAAAAGAAACCCCATACGCTTGATGATGTTGTTGAGCTGCTGCTCGAAATTCCTGAGTACCAGGAGGCTGCAAAGGTGAATGCGGGGCCGCGAGTGTTTCTTGGCTCCAAGAAACGCAGAGCCGGCAGGATTTTTGTCGACATGACCGGCGGAACGGAAGGATCAAAGGATATTTTTGAGAGCCTCTCTCTGAGCGGCGTCAACACCATCGTCGGCATGCACCTAAGCGAGGAGCACCGCAAGGAAGCTGAGCTGCGTCATCTGAATGTCGTTATCGCCGGACATGTCGCCAGCGACAATCTGGGAATTAATCTCCTGCTTGATGGTATTCTGCAGGACAAACAGATAACCGTGCTTGAATGCTCCGGCTTCCGGAGATTCCCGCGAAGCTGAGGTTATTGTTCCGGAGTGGTGAACTGACGGGCATGCATGAGAACTGACAACGCTACGGAAGAAATACGGTCTCGCATCGACATTGTCGATCTCGTGAGCCAGTATGTTGACCTGAAACGGGCAGGCCAGAATTTCAAGGGGCTCTGCCCGTTTCATTCAGAAAAAACGCCCTCGTTCACGGTCAACCCGTCCCGGCAGATTTTCCACTGTTTCGGCTGTAACAAGGGCGGGGATATTTTTACCTTTCTCATGGAGCGCGAAAATCTTTCTTTTCAGGAAGTGCTTGCGTCGCTTGCGGAGAGAGCGGGGGTTTCTCTTGAGCGTTCGCATGGTCCGAGGGTTCAGCGGAGCGAAAAAGATGCTATCCTGGCGATTCAGAAGGCTGCCCTTGCTTACTTTCGGGAGGAGCATGTCAAGTCGCCGAAATCGCAGCAGTATGTTCAGGAACGGGGCCTGAATGCCGAGATTGTGGATCGGTTTGCTCTCGGCTATACGGGCAGTTGCCGGGACGGTCTTTATGAATATCTCAAAAAAACAGGGTTCTCAGAAACCCAGATAAAGGCGTCCGGACTTGTGCATTTCGGGGAGCGAGGACCATTCGATTTTTTCCGGGATCGTCTGATATTCCCTATTCAGGATCTGCAAGGTCGCGTTACCGCGTTTGGCGGGCGGATCATGAGCGTTGCTAAAGATCTGCCGAAATATATCAATTCTCCGGAGAGCATCCTCTTCAAAAAAAGCGATACCGTCTACGGTCTGCATCTGGCCAAAAAGTCGATCAGTGAGAAAGGGTATGCACTTATTACGGAGGGGTATCTTGACACCATAATCTGTCATCAGTTTGGCTTCCCGCATGCTGTTGCCCCGCTCGGCACGGCACTGACAGCGGGCCATGTCAAGAAGCTCCGCCGCTTTGCGGGCAAGGCGGTTTTCGTGTTTGACGGCGATAAGGCAGGAATTTCAGCGGCGCGGCGTGCGGTGGACATTGCGTTCCGGGAGGGCATGACAGTCAAGATAGCGATTCTCCCGCAGGGCGAAGACCCGGATACCCTTCTAAGAAAGCAGGGGGACGGTGTATTCAGGAAATATCTTGGAGTTGCGCTCTCGCCTGTAGAGTTCATTCTGCAGCAGCACGGGCGCAATGTACTTGACGGTGCGCGGGCAGTGCTTCACCTGCTTGCTGTCTGTCCGGATGGACTTATTCGCGATGCATCACTCAGAGAACTTTCGGAACGTTCCCGCATTCATGAAGCTACATTGCGTGAAGAACTTAGGACGCTGATGCGTGCAGTTCCTGTTTCGCATTCCGGGGAGGCCGGGACAGTTCCGACTATGCGACCCTTGCCAGCCGGAGCGCGGCACCGGGAGGAAGAGGTTCTGCTCTCTGTTGCGCTTGCAGTCCCGGAGAAGCGTGCCCATATCCTTAAAATGCTTGAGATGGAAACTATCGAGGATGGTATTATACGGGGAGTATTTGAAAAGATGCATTCTCTGGCTGCTGAAGGGGAATTGCAGGGTTTGCATGAACATATCCTTGCGCGGTGCTCCCCTGACGAGCAGGCAACGGTATCACGTTTGCTGATGCAGCACCATGCTGATGAAGAGAGCATCGACAAGACGATTGCCGACTGTGTCAGGGGGATAGCAATGCGTTTGATTGCGCGGCAGATTCATGCAGCGGAAGCCGCTCATGATGAACATTTGCTCAGGAAACTCTATGAAGAGAAAAAGCGGTTACAGCAAGGGCAGCGATAAAGGCGACGAAAATATTATTGGCGGGGTGTCATCTTGAAAGAACCTTTCGGGTCATACGGTGACAATGTAAAGCAGAATGATTCGCATGATGATGATGACAAGAGACTTTCAGAGGAGCGGGTGCTCCAGCATTATGAGTTGCCCGGGGATGAAGATGGGGAGCCGGAAGCCGCATCCGAAAACATCTATCAGGAAGAGTTTGACCCTCTTAAGGCATACCTCAAAGGAATCAGTGCAATCCCGCTCTTGACCAAGGAGGGGGAGGTTGAGATCGCAAGGCTCATTGAGAGCGGCAAACGCCTTTTTCTGCGTGAACTTCTCACCATTCCCTTTGTCCTTGACAAGCTTTCCGTTCTTGGCAAACTCGTTGGGCGAGGAGAGGCTCCGTTTGTAGAGTTGATTCAGGATGCCGAAGAGTTAAGCGACCGAGATCTGCTGACGGAAAAGGATCGTTTTGCCAGGAGCATTCAGGCGATAGCGTTGCTATCAAGAAAACGTCAGCGTTTGGCCATTGAGCGCCGCGCCGCAGCCGCAGTAAAGACAGTACGAGCCGCGCGGGCAAAATCTGCGGATCCGCTTGACCGCATGACAAATCAGATCCTGGAAGGCATTCTGGATCTGAAGCTCAAAGACGCAGTGCTCACCGCATTTTGTGAAGAGGTGCGCAGGATAAACAGCGATCTGGTTTCTGCTGAGCGTGCACTGGTCTGCCTTCGCAAAGAGAAAGCTCCGAGGGCAGCGCTCGATAAGCGGCGGGGTGAAATCCGGGCACTTGAGGAAGCTGCCGGCATTCCAGCTAGAGAACTACATGCCGTGCTGCAGAGACTGCATGAAGCTGAAGCGGCTGTGAACCAGGCGAAAGGCCAGCTCGTTGAAGCAAACCTCCGTCTTGTCATAAGCGTGGCAAAACGGTATATCGGCAAGGGGCTTAGTCTGAGCGACCTGATACAGGAAGGCAATATCGGTCTTATGCGTGCGGTCGATAAGTTCGAATATCAGCGCGGATACAAGTTCAGCACCTATGCTACCTGGTGGATCCGGCAGTCGATCAGCCGGTCGTTGGCCGATCAGTCCCGTACTATCAGAATCCCTGTGCATATGATTGAAAACATGAACCGGGTCAACCGTGCGGCGAAGGAGCTTGTTCAGGAAAGCGGCAGCGAGCCGGGAGCCGATGAGATCGCAAAGCGTTCGAACATGCCGGTGGATAAGGTTCGCACGATCATGAAGATATCCAAGGAGCCTATCTCCATCGAAATGCCGATTGGCGATGATGAAGATACGATGCTTCGCGATTTTCTTGAAGACAAATCGCACATGTCGCCTCTGGAAATGGCAATTCTTAAAGATTTGCGAGTCAGCATTGAAAAGGTGCTGTCGACTCTTTCCGAAAAGGAAGCGAACATTATTCGGCGGCGGTTTGGTATCGGCGAGGATGGTCCGCAGACCCTCGAAGAGGTCGGTCAGGAGTTTGAGGTGACGCGTGAGCGTATTCGCCAGATAGAAGTTAAGGCGATACGCAAGTTGAAGCACCCTTCACGCAGCATCTGGCTAAGGGATTTCCTGCGCCGCTCTTGACTCGATCGAGAACAGCCAAGTATAGTTAAATTCCTGCAGGCGTTGCAGACTGTCATGCAGGGCGGTGTGAAAATTGATGTCTCGCGTCTTTGCCCCATGCGGTACAGCAGGGCCCATAGCTCAGTTGGTAGAGCTACCGGCTCATAACCGGTTGGTCCCAGGTTCGAGCCCTGGTGGGCCCACTCATTGCCACCGCGGCACTCAGTGCTGCGGACAGTACAGAAAGGGGTTCCTGTGAACGATCAACTGCAGCTTCTGATTGCGCTCCAGAAAGTCGACACCACTATTCTTGCCGCTATTCGCCAGGTGGAGGTGTTGCCTGCGCGCCTTGGCAATCACGAATCTGCCTTCAGGAATGCTGAAAGCGAATGTTCGCGTGCGGAAAGAGTTCTTGCTGATTCTGCGGAAAAGAAGCGCGGCAAAGAACGGGAGATTAGTGAGGCAAAAGATCGCAGCGCGAAGCTGAAAGCCCGCACGTCTGAAATCAAGAAAAGCACCGAGTATCAGGCGAATCTTGCTGAAGTTGAGCGAGCCGAAGCGGGCGTAAGTAATCTGGAGGCTGCGCTGGCGCTGATTCTTGCTGACGCTGAAACTGCCAGACAGACGGTTGCAGCGCAGAAAGCACGCATTGAGCAGGAGCAGTCTGCTCTTGTGATCGTGCGTCAAGAGATTGCAGCTGAGGCGGCCAGCAAGAATGATGAGATTAAGCGCTTAAAGTCTGAGCGAAAAAAGATTGTTCAACAGCTTGAGTCCGAAGTGAATAATCAGTACATGAATCTTATGCGTATGCATCGCGGCGTTGCCGTGACGGAAGCGAAAGACGCGGTCTGTCAGGGATGTAACCTTCACATTCCGCCGCAACTCTATGTTGAAATCAAAAGTGGCTATGCCATTGAAACCTGTCCCGAGTGTCGGCGCATTCTCTATCATATCCGACTCGAAGGCAACGGACTCTCCGCTGTCTCAGTTGTTTCAGAGCCAACAGCGGCAGACTGATGCCTGTGTGCGGTGCTTTTTCCGTTTAGAGGATATTTTCTGCAGTTGCCGAAAGCTCTTCTTCAAGCGTGTGTGCATTCATTAATTGTTCGCGGTGAAAGGGTTCAGCGGACAAACCGACGCCCTAGGAGTGTTTGTAAGGAAAACCTATTTACATATAAAGAAAACTTATGATAGACTGTAAAGCACATGAGTATGGAAGATCATAAACTCAAGGTTTTCTGCACGGTTGCGGAGACCAAAAGTTTCTCCAAGACCTCAGAGATAATTCATCTGACACAACCTGCGGTCAGTCTGCAGATTCAGGCGCTGGAGGAGGTCTATGAAAGCAAACTGTTTGATCGCTCAAGTGGCACCATCAGTCTAACGCCCTCCGGAGAAATCCTCTATAGATACGCAAAGGAAATTCTTGGGCTTTACGCTAAAGCCGAGAAAGACATCGGAAAGATTACCGGCCTGATCAAGGGAAGCATCAAGATCGGTACCGGAACAACGGTTGGTAATTATATTCTCCCGAGCGTTATTGTCGACTTCAAGAAGACGCATCCGAAGATCAAGATACATGTCGTTATCGGCAATACGAAGCGCATGGTCGAGCTGCTGAATTCAGGAGTTATCGACTTCGGCATTCTTTGCGATACGAAACCGAGTGCCAAACTAGTGGTTGAACCGCTGTTAACGGACGAACTCTTTATCATTGCCCCGCCGTTTCACCTCTGGGCCAAGAAAAAGGTAATCTCGATTGTCGACGTGGCCAAGGAACCCTGCGTCCTGCGTGAGGAAGGGTCTGCGACACGCGAGATTTTTGAGCGGTACTTTTCCGATCACGGGTTCAGCGTGAACGATATTCCGGTTGCTCTCATTCTTGGCAGCATCGGGTCTGTGAAAGAGGCTGTTGAACGCGGGATGGGCGTGTCGATTGCCTCAAAGTGGGCAATACGGAAAGAGATCAAGAACGGCACGCTCAAGATGCTGGTGCCGAAAGAGGGACGTATGCAGCGCAAATTTTCCCTTGTCATGCAGAAGAACTCGGTTTTGACGCATGCTGTAGATGAATTCGTTTCGTATCTCAGAGCCTATCCGTACGAAAATCTCTCCCTCGATTGCAAACCGTAAGTTTTCTGTGACAAAGATTTGCCTTGTCTGCATTTATTCAGACGAAGCGATTTTTCCCCGTGAATCAGCCGCAGTGATTGTCCGGGCGAAGACAGGAAATTACGGGATGACTCTGATTCTGCCCGTGCCTTCGGTGACGGAACCAATAACCGCATGAAAAACACCGGCCGCCACGAATAGCGGCAGGGCAGTTTCACTCGCGGCGATGAGCAGTCCGCCGGATGTCTGAGGGTCTGCAAGCATCAGCTTCATTTCATCGGCAATTGCCTCTGCAAAAGAAGTTTTGGAAGCAAGGTAGGAAAGGTTTTTGTACGCACCTTCAGCCACCATGCCGCCGTCAATCAGCATCCAAGCGGCCGGTATCACCGGAACCGAGTCCGCACATATCACAAAATCAACAGAGGATTTTCGCACCATGGTATGAGCATGTCCGAGGAGACCGAAGCCGGTAACGTCTGTGCATGCCGAGGCATGCGCCTGCAAAGCGCACTCTGATGCCCGCCTGTTCAGGGTAAGCATCCAGCGGACTGCTTCCTCAACATGGGCAGGCTGAGCCTTTCCGCCCTTGAGCGCTGTCGTGATGATGCCTATGCCGAGAGGCTTTGTGAGAATGAGGATGTCTCCGGGACGGGCACCGCGAACCCTCAGTATTTGCTCCGGATCGCCGGTTCCCGTTACCGCAAGACCGAACTTAATCTCGCTGTCATCGAAACTGTGGCCGCCGACAAGCAGTGCATCTGCTTCTTTCAGAGTGGCTGTAGCTCCGCGCAGGATTTCGCGCAGAATCTGGGGCTCGCACGAGCATGCAGGATAGCCCGCAATTGCAAGCGCGGTGAGCGGTTTTCCGCCCATGGCATACACATCGCTGACAGCATTTGCGGCGCTGATGGCACCAAATGTGAAAGGATCATCAACCACAGGGGAAATGACGTCAACCGTCTCGATGAGTGCGGTTCCTTTGTAAACAAAAACACCCGCATCATCGCCCGGACCGACAAGAAGACCGGGGGCGATGATGATTTTAAGGTCACTGAGAATATCTTCCAGGTCCGCCGGACCTATCTTTGCCGCTCAGCCGGCAGCTTTCGCTTTTTCAGTAAGGCGATAGTTCATTCATTTAGTATACCTGAGCAGCAGACGCTTGAGAATGCGGTTACCGGCCGAATGTTGAGCGAAGCAGGTCGGTAACTCGGGCTGCCGGATCGGTCCGAATGCGCTTTTCTTCCTGCCCGACGATGGTGAAGAGACCATCGAGAGCCTTGCTGGTTACATAGGTATCCAGATCAACAGACTCTTTTTTCAGCAAGGGAACCGAGTCTGCCTTCTGTAAAAGGTTTTTGTATGCTCGTGTCGATCCGACGTCGTCAAGACTTTTGGAGATGATCGGCTTGAACGCATCGGTCAGTTTTCCTGATGATTTGGAGCGAAAGTATTCCGTGGCTGCAGTATCGTTGCCCGACAGGATTTTGCGTGCATCTTCAATAGTCATCTGCCTGATGGAATCGGCGAAAATGGCTCCTGCCTGCGGAGCGGCCTTTTCGGCTGCCCGGTTCATGCTCAGCACAAACTCATCAACCTCTTTCTTGTATCCGAGCATGCTGAGCGTATCAGTAACCTTGCGCATTTTTTCGGGCATCAGAATCCGGATGAGCTGATTGCCGAAATACCCGTCTGATCGTCCGACATTCTTTACTGCATTTTCAGTTCCGACGGAGAGCGCCTCTTTGAGACCCCTTGCGATGTTCATATCGCTTTGCTTTGAAGAGCCGGCAGGAGACTGCTGCCACAAATTATCGAGGAACGATGCAGCCTGAACCGGCATGCCGCAGAGGAAAAAAATGACCAGAGCAATGCTGAAGGCACAAACAATTCTTTTCATGAAAGCCTATCCTTTCAATTCTGCCGTACAGTGCGGGCAGCGCACCGCCTTTATCGCGACCGTCGAACAGCAGAACGGGCACTCCTTGGTCGTCGGTGCTGACGAAGGAGCTTCCTGCTTGCGCTTCATGGCATTCAGCGACCGGATAACCATGAATATCGCAAAGGCGAGAATGATAAAATTGATGACGGTGTTGATAAACAGACCGATATTCATCGTAATAGCACCGGCCTTCTTTGCATCCGCAATTGTCAGATACGGACCGGGCAGCGTTGAACTTTCTTTCAAGACCATGAAGATGTTGGAGAAGTCGGTTTTTCCGAGAAGCAGGCCGATAGGAGGCATAATCACGTCTGCTACCAGCGAATTCACGATGCCGCCGAACGCAGCCCCGATGATAATACCGACTGCCATATCAACGACATTTCCGCGCAAAGCGAACTCCTTGAAATCGTTCAGCATATTCCCTCCTGTGCCGCAATGATTTGTTTCTACCTTACCATGGAGCATCTTGTCAGTCAACGCTTTTCAGTAGCCTGTTGCTGGGTCGGAGCGAAAAGTGTCAAGACTTGCAGCATAAACAACTCAAGTGGTAGGATAAACAGCTATGCCTATTGACTATAAAAATACTCTTCATCTTCCGCAAACCGACTTCCCCATGAAGGCAAACCTCAATCAGCGGGAGCCGGAAATCCTCCTGTACTGGGAGGAGCAGCGCATTTATGAAAAATTGCAGGAAGCAAACCGCGACAAAAAAACCTATATTCTGCATGACGGGCCGCCGTATGCAAACGGCAATATCCACATCGGTCATGCGCTGAACAAGATACTCAAGGATATCATCGTCAAATACAAGTCAATGCAGGGCTATTATGCCCCGTATGTGCCTGGCTGGGACTGCCACGGCCTGCCGATTGAACTCCAGGTGGACAAAAATCTCGGCGATAAAAAAGAGAGCTTCGACACACTTAAAAAACGCCAGCTGTGCCGTGAATATGCCGAAAAGTACGTCAGCATCCAGCGTGAAGAATTTCGCCGTCTTGGTGTATTCGGCGACTGGTTCAACCCGTATCTGACGCTCTCCAATTCGTATGAAGCCTCTATTGTCAGGGAGTTTTTCCGGTTTGTCCGGCGCGGATCCGTTTACAAAGGGAAAAAGCCGGTACACTGGTGTCCATCGTGCGTGACGGCGCTTGCCGAGGCGGAAGTCGAATACAGCGACAAGGAATCGCCGTCGGTATTCGTCGCATTCCCGGTTGTCTCGGCCGATGCCGCCCGCCTTGTGCCGCAGTGTGTAGGGAAACAGGTTGCAATCGTCATCTGGACGACAACCCCATGGACGCTTCCTGCCAACCTCGCGCTTGCGGTCCATCCAGACCTTATGTATGCCGCAGTTGCTCAGGGAGAGCGGATTCTGCTTGTTGCCGAAGATAACCTGCCGATGCTCGCCGGCCGCATCGGCCTCACGGGCGAAGTGCTTGCCCGCATCGCCGGGCGGGAGATCGAAGGGACAAAGGCACGGCATCCGTTTATCGATCGCGAATCCCGCGTCATTGCGGGTGAATTTGTCACCACAGGAGAAGGCAGCGGCATCGTTCATATTGCGCCCGGCCACGGTGAGGACGACTATGAGGCCGGGATCCAGCATGGCCTCGACATCTATGCACCGGTGAATGATCACGGCAAGTTTACCAGAGAGGTTCCCGAGTTTGCCGGACAGTTTGTTTTCAAGGCAAATGAAGGAATTATCGCTTTGCTGCGTGAAAAGGATGCCCTGCTCGGCACCGATAAAATTCATCACGCCTATCCGCACTGCTGGCGCTGCAAAAAGCCGGTTATCTTCCGAGCGACAGCACAGTGGTTTATTTCGATGGAGAAAAATGATCTTCGCGGGAAGTGCCTGGGCGCAATTCAGAAAACAGCATGGATTCCGGCGTGGGGCAGAGAGCGCATCAATAACATGGTCGTCAATCGTCCGGACTGGTGCATCTCGCGACAGCGCTTGTGGGGAGTCCCGATTACGCTTATTACCTGCGAGGATTGCGGCACGTTCATTCAGGACGATGCGTTGTTCGTTCGGATCACCGATATGACGGCAGCCGGAGGCTCCGACACCTGGTTTGTCGCGGATGTTCAGGAGTTGCTCGGAAAGCCTTACGAATGCGCCAAATGCGGCGGTTTGGCGTTCAAGAAGGAAATGGATATTCTCGATGTCTGGTTTGATTCCGGCGTCAGCCATGCCGCCGTTGTTGAGCAGGACAATCGTTTGAGCTGGCCTGCGGACCTGTACCTTGAAGGCAGCGACCAGCATCGCGGATGGTTCCAGAGCTCGCTGCTCGCTTCGGTCGGAACGCGGGATGAGGCTCCCTATCGGGCTGTTCTGACGCACGGGTTCACCGTGGACGGACAAGGCAAGAAGATGTCGAAGTCTCTCGGCAATGTCATTGCTCCGCAGGAGATTATCAGGCAGAACGGAGCAGAGATTATCCGGCTCTGGGTTTCTGCTGAAGACTACAAGGACGATATCAAGCTGTCCAAAGAGATTGTGAGCCGTCTTATTGAAGCGTACCGGAAAATCCGCAACACCATGCGCTACCTCCACGGCAATATTGCGGACTTCGACTATGGCGACTACCGTACCGATCTCCTTGAAATCGACCGCTGGATGCTTTCCAAATTCAACGGGCTTGTCAAGCGTGTAACGTCAGCATATGAGCGTTTTGACTTTCACGAGGTCTTTCATGCTGTCTATAATTTCTGTGTTGTCGAGGTGAGCTCGTTCTATCTTGACATCCTGAAAGATCGCATCTACACATTCCGCAGGGATTCGCGGGAGCGCCGCGCCGCGCAGTGGGTACTGCATCGCATCCTCGTTGATATGACCAGACTCGTTGCTCCTGTTCTTTCATTTACGTCGGAGGAAGTCTGGAGCTATATTGCAAAGCATTCTCCGAACAGTCCCGAGAGTGTTTTTCTGGCAGGATTCCCTGTTGCCGATGAAGCCTGCATTGATGCAAACCTTGAAGCCCGCTGGGCGAAGCTGATAGGCATTCGCGACGAAGCAAACAAGGCGCTTGAACTCAGGAAAAAAGAGAAATTTGTCGGCAGCGGTCTTGAGACAAAACTTGTATTCTCTGCGCCGCATGAGTATGGCGAGCTTCTCGCACAGTATCGGGATTTTCTGCCGACGCTCTTTATCGTCTCGGCTGCGGAGACAGCACCGGCAGGAGCAGACTTGACGGAGGCATACATGAGCGATGCTATTCCGGGTCTGGCGATTAAGGTTGAGAAAGCTGTCGGACAGAAGTGCGAGCGCTGTTGGAACTGGAGCTCTTCGGTCGGATCATTTGAAGCGCATCCTCAGCTCTGCCGGCGCTGTCACGGGGTTATCGCGTCAGAATGATGCCTGATTGTTTCCGCTACCGCATTACGGTGAGAAACGCATTTTTTATCGCCTTAATTATCTATGTGCTCGATCAGATAACCAAATATCTTGCCAAGCAGAACATCAGTCCGTTTGAGTCTATCCCCGTGACGTCTTTCTTTAATCTGGTCTATGTTGAAAACCTCGGATCAGCATTCGGCATGTTTCAAAGCATGGGCGTCTATTTCTTCATAGCAGTTGCGTTCATTGCGACTATTCTCGTAACGGCGCTCATCCTGAAAGACCCGCAGAACCGTATTGCCTTCTCGCTGGTTCTGGGCGGCGCCTTGGGCAATCTGACCGATCGTCTGGTTCACGGAGGGGTTATTGATTTTCTGGACTTTCATGTTGCCGGGCATCACTGGCCGGCATTCAACGTTGCAGACATGGGGCTGACGGCGGGCATCCTCATGCTGCTTGCCAGCGCTTTTTTTGGTGAAGATGCCGGCAACAAAAAAACCTGAAACGCCGCGGACGGGCTTTTTTGTTTCTTCTGCAGCTTTCTCCACCGCCTTTCTATTGACACATAATTCCGATTCTGTTAGCGTTAGGATATGAAACAGGATCCGGCAGAAGAGCTTCTCTCAAAAATCCAGGGAGGCTATTCGCTTCCTTCCCTTTCGCTTGTCGCCCTGAAGCTGGTTGATCTCGCATCGAGCGAAAATTCATCAATTGATGATATGGCCAGGCTGATTGAGACAGACCCCGCTTTGACGGTCAGGCTGCTGCGGCTCGCTAACAGTGTCTTTTTCAAGTCGTCTTCACCGGCAACGACCATTGAGCAGGCGATTATGCGCATCGGGTCGAACCATTTGCGGATTATGGCACTTTCACTGTCATTGCGTGATACCTTCCCGATGGGCAAGGTCGGCACAATGGATTATGAACTCTTCTGGCGTTCATCGGTATATCGGGCACTTCTTGCCAAAACGCTGGCGCAGAGCCTCGCGACCTGCAAATCGGAGGAGGCATTTGTAGCGGGGCTGGTGCTCGAAATCGGTTTTCTGATATTTCACGACCTGTTCCTGAAAGAGAAGCCGGTCACAAGGGAATTTCACTTTTATCCGCTCAAGCCGCTTCTCCAGTGGGAGCAAAAGGAGTTCGGCATTGATCATCGTCAGGTCGGCGAAGCTGCGCTGCGTTTCTGGCGGTTCCCGGACGCTATTGTTTCTTGTCAGCAGGTACATTCGTTTGATGAGTATTCAGACACGGTGGCGCCCCTGACTCTGGTTACGGAGGTTTCCCGTGAATTTGCCGCACTCATCTGTGAGGAGTCTCTGGAGTGGGCACCGGTTTTCAAAAAAGCCGAGGACGTCTACGGCCTCAACCAGGATGTGCTGAGCGACATCCTGATTGCTACTTTTGAGGAGGTCGACCATATTGCGGAGAGCCTGCGTGTGGGTATGAGCCGGGACAAAGATGTCGTCGGCCTCATACAGAAGGCGAATACTTCACTGTGCGAACTCTCATCGAAAGTGCTTATCTGGCAGGATCAACTGGCGCGTCAGCCGCTTCCGTCCTTTGATGCGCTGAAAAGGCAGGAGTCTCCGCAGATAAAAGACACGCTGCAGGCGGTGGCTCACGAGATTCGCAATCCGTTGCTTATTGTCGGCGGCTTTGCAAAGCGACTCTCAACGTCGCTCGAACAGGATTCTGAGGGATGGAAGTACGTCCAGATTATCCTTGAGGAATCAAAGAGGCTTGAAGCGGCGCTTGCCGCCATGACCGGAGAGAGCACCGCAAACTGATCGAGGGAACGTCAGGGATCTCACGCATAGCGGGGCTTCTGTCCGTCTGATTCTCATGTTCCGAATCAGCTATTTTTCTGCCGGGAACTGCCCGTATTTTTTTCTTGTTTCAACAGCATTTCCGCATGAATACTCGCCTTCAGGACATGGCCCCGCAAGACATCCCGGACCCGCTTGGTTGAAGATCACCGGAGCAACAGACTTCGCCAGTTGCAGCATTGCGTCAGCCATTGCGCGTATCTCCCACTGCGCACGGGTGCAACAGCGCTGCCGGAAGAAGTGGAGCAACACGCGGGCATTCATAGTGACGATTATTTTCGTTTCCGCGGCATTCGGCAGCACAAAGCGAGCATCCTGATTGGCAGCCTCGCCCCTGATGCCGCGTTCGTTCAGCTTCCTCACTATCTGCCGATAGACCTCCTGAGCGTGTGCCATGCACTTTTCGTATTCTGCGGACAGCTGCGGATCATCCCTGATGATTGGCGGGATAACGAAGTCGAACCCAGCCTCTTCACTCACGTACCGCTGCGACTGCTGGCTGTAGGAAGCAAGCCGGTGGCGCACGAGCTGGTGAGAACAGGCGCGGCTGATGCCCTCTATTGCAAACGTGAAGGATGCATGCTCAATCGGGCTGAGATGACCCATTTTTCTGAGGCGCTCGACAAAGGTCTTCTGGTCTTTCGCTTCAATCTTCTCTTTCAGCGCCTCAATGTCCGACGCGCTGTAACAAAGCTTAGCCGCGAGAGCTATCGTCTCTTCCGGATTCGGCGTATAACGGAGCAGGATTACTTTCAGTGCGGCTTCAGGCATAGACGGACTAAAGCTTCCCTTTTGTTGAGGGGATTCGCCGCTTCCGCTCATCGACGGCGACCGCCTCGCGCAGCGCCCGGCCGAAAGCCTTGAATACTGCTTCGATTATGTGATGCAGATCCCGCCCATATTCAACGATGATGTGAATGTTCATCTGGGCATGGTTGCTCAAAGAACGGAAGAAATCCTCAAACAAAGAGATCTCAATGTCGCGTACGGTGCCACGCGGCGGCTTCACCTTATAAATCAGATAGGGACGACCGCTCAGATCAAGGATCACGCGGGCAAGCGCCTCATCCATCGGCACCGCCGCGGACCCATAGCGCCTGATTCCTTTTTTGTCGCCGACCGCCTTTCTGAGGGCTTCCCCCATGGTGATGCCGAGGTCTTCCATCAGGTGATGATAATCGATGTCCGTGTCGCCTTTCGCACGCACCTTCAGATCGAGAAAGCCGTGGAAGGCGCACAGATCGAGCATATGATCGAGAAACGGCACTGTCGTTTTTATGTCATTCTTTCCCGTGCCGTCCAGGTTCAGTGTGACGGCAATATCTGTTTCCTTTGTCTGTCGTGTGATAGTCGCTTTTCTCATGAACGCTCCTTGATTATTGTCCGGAGTGCCGCGCAAAACGCCGCATTTTCATCCGGAGTGCCGATTGTCACCCGCAGGGCATCGGGTATCATGACGCTCATGTTGCGCACCAGCACGCCCGAGCGGATAAGCGCCTTATGAACTGCATCGGCGTTTGAAAGCCGGAAGAGTATGAAATTTGCGTCGGACGGACAGGACTCGACACCAGGCATGCTTTTCAGCTCCTTCACGACCCTGGTTCGCTCGGCAACTATTTTCTTTACACCGGCGCGGCTTTCCGTCTTCCGGCAGAGCGATTCAAGCGCAAGTGCCTGGGAAAGAGCATTCACGTTGTAAGGCAGCCGAACTTTATTCACTTCAGCAATCATTCCTTCATCAGCAATAATATACCCGAGGCGCAATGCGGCAAGGCCTATCTTGCTGAATGTCCGGAGCACCGCAAGATTGCTGAATCTTTTCAGCTCGGGGATAAAGCTCTTTTCTTTTGAGAACGGCTGGTATGCTTCATCGACCACAATAATCCCGTCCGAAACGTGCAGAATCTCTTCAATCGCCTTCCGCTCAAAGGAGTTCCCGGTGGGGTTGTTCGGTGAGCTGAGAAAGACAATTTTCGGTTGCAATTTACGGATCGCAGCCAGCATTTTCCGCAGATCCAGCGAAAAATCGCTCTGCAGGGGGATACCGATCCCCTGTTCACCGATCGCCTGGGAGATGATGCCGTACATCGAAAATGTCGGCACAGGATAGAGCACAGGACCGCCGAACGCAATTATCAGGTTGTAGATGATTTCGTCCGAGCCGTTGCCCAGCAGTATCTGGCGCTCGGCAACCGCATATTCCTTTGAGAGTGCCTTTTTCAGGGCAAGACCCTGCGGGTCCGGGTAGCGGTTCAGAGACGCCATAACCTGCGAACTAAGCGCAAGATCCGGAGCATACGGGCTTTCATTGGCGTCAAGCTTCACACGGCAGGGAATCTCTTTTGCTTCATACGCGGTGAGTGAACGAATGTTTTGGCGTGCAAGTGCAGAAAAATCAGGCTTTTTCATAGTGGTCTATCATAGTATTCGGCTGAAAACGTTGTCAATCCAGACAGATGGCGGGTATAATAACACTGTGCGTATTGAAGATATGAGAGCGATAGGCCAGCGGCTTTTTCGGGAAATCGGCAGGGTTCGGCTGACAACGGCAACCGCTCAGGCTCTCGATAAAGGCGCCGGCGGCGACCGGACATTTGCGGTTGATAAACAGGCCGAGGACTGCATACTTGCCGGACTTTCGGCACTGAACGAACCGATGAGCATCATTTCTGAAGAGTTCGGACACAAAGACCTTCTTGGCGGCGGGCAGCGAGTCCTGATAGACCCTATAGACGGCAGCAAAAATGCTGTTTCCGGACTTCCGTTTTACTGCGCCGCCATTGCCGTGGCCGAGGGAGATACGGTCGGCCACATCGTGCAGGGGTATGTCATCAATCTGCTGAGCGGCGATGAGTTCTGGGCTGAGAAGGGGAAGGGCGCATTTTTTAATGGGCAGCGCATGCAGACTCAGCAGGACGATACACTGTTGGTGGTTGCCTTTGAAGCCCAGCAGCCGCCCCGGGACATGCGGCTGCTGGTGCCGTTGTTAAGCTCAGCCCGGCGTGTTCGCTGTCTTGGTGCGGTGGCGCTCGATTTGGCGCATGTCGCGTACAGCTCTATCAGTATTTTTTATACAAGCGCCCCCTCTCGAAGCATCGACTTCGGCGCCGGAGTCCTGCTTGTCCGGGAGGCCGGCGGGGTTATTACTGATGCCGCAGGGCACGCCATCGACGCGGCTCCGCTGGATTTGAGCCGAAGCGTAAGCTTGTTGGCTTCCGGTAACAACATACTTCATGAGCGGGCATTGGGCATCCTGTCGCAACACTCCTGAGAGAACGATTATTAGGGGGGGGCATGGGAGCGACAACTGTAACGATCTTTGTCAGCAGAGCGTCATTGAAGCCGGCTTCCAGCTTGAGTATTATTGCGAGAGGTGCAGCGCACGTGGCGGAGCGATTTCGTGCCCTTTCGAAGCGGTCAGGCCGCCGTTTGGCCTGGCAACGCAGCGGGCTTCTTCGGCGGTGTTGTGAGCGGAGACTTGAAGTGGAAATAGAGACAGCCCGTTTGCAGGGCAAAATTGCAGGCGCTGTTGAAACTGCGTCGGAAGAAGACCGTCAGAGAGGACAGAAAGCGGTTATTGCTAAAGATCGTCAGCTTGTCTGTCCGTAGTGCAAGTCTGAAACGCACGAGGCCAAATTCTGCACAAAGTGCGGACAGCAGGTGAAGTAAAGACTATCAGGAGGCAGTCGACAGGTATCAGGGCACAAAACAGAATGTTATTTGTGATAATGAAGAAATGAAGGAGTTATCATGACCGAGGTTCAGTACAAGGAGTATTCCCCCGAAGAGAGCGCTGTCTATGAGGCTGCCATTTCCAGAATCCGCGAAGGACTGCAGGGCGGGCTTTCATTCGACGAGGCCTGCCGGGAGGCAGAGATTAAAGATTCAGGACTCCGTATTTTTATTGAAGATGATGCGCTGAAAATCATGCTCGCAGAGCTGCATTTCGGAGGCGCGATGCCGTTGCAGGATTTTGCCGAGAGACTGCGTCTGCCGCTGAAACGTATCAACAAAGCAATTGTCGAAATGCTGGAAGACGCCGGGGTTACGGCTGCCGAAATGTACCAGCAGAGTGGCGAGGAAGGACCCGTAGGTCACGCATAGCCATGGAACAGCAGAAAAAGAGAGTGACATTGTATTCTCTCAGCACCTGTCCGACCTGCAAGAAAGTTCGACAGTTTCTCGAAAACAGACAGATTGAATTTTCACACACTGAGGTCGATCTGCTTGACGGCGGGGAGCAATGGCTGGCATCAAAAGAGGTCAAGCGGCACAATCCTGCCGGTACCTACCCAACGCTCATCGTCGAAGAGGTGATCACGGGATTTGACGAGCCGAGAATCAGGAAAGTGCTTGGACTGGAATGACGGCGGAGAAACTTTATGATGTCCTGGTAAAATTTGCCGCATCGCAGGGGATTGAGCTGAACCGCGACCGGGAATTTACCCTGGATATTCTGAGGGGGCTGCTCAGGAATGAAGAACGCTACGGGTACCGCTCCTGTCCGTGCAGACTCGCATCGGGGGCAAAAGAGCAGGATCGTGACATCATCTGCCCTTGCTCTTACCGTGATCCGGACATTGCGGAGTTCGGAAGCTGTTACTGTTCGCTGTATGTTTCACCTGCATGGAACGAGGGTGCCGTTGAGCACGTTTTCGTTCCAGAACGAAGAGTGATATAGATTCCCCAGAGGAGGCCTCACAATGTTTCAGCAGCTTGTTCCGTTTCAGGAGATTCAGGACGACCACTATTTTTTCGACCATATCCTGTGGGATGTGGAGCCGAAAGACCTTATGGAGCCACGCACCAAAAGCACAGCAGACGGTGTTAAAAAGCGGGCTGTTATAAAGGGATATATTTTTTACATTGATGTGACCGAAATAAAGCCGCAGCTTTTTCTTCTGCGACATACCGCGGGTGATTATGCCGAAACAGTCTCGCGCATCGATGACATCCCGGAACAGATGCTTCAGGAGGCTGTCGAGCAGAACAGCGACAAGGAATACTTCAAGATGTATCCGATAAATCAGGCGGTGAAAGAGTGGCTGTTGAAGGCGATGGGAAAGTTGTAGCGCCTCTGCGGGGTGTCCCGCGTCGGCGCTGAACAGAAAGCGGATTGCTCAAATGTTCCGTATTGTCTCACTCCTTGCCGATCATTTCAAGAAAAGCTTCAATGCGAACTTTCAGATGTTCGGTAACGGACTCGGAATAGTCGGTTTCAAGCTGCATGAACGGTTTATCCGTTTTCGACCGTCTTGATTACGGCTGCCCGCAGTGCTTCATGAAATGCCTTTTCCCCGGTCTCTTTGGGATTCCAGCCCGTCGGCAGCGCAATTGACGACAACACAGTGCCGTCAAAGACAACGGCCTTGGTAACGGTTGATCCGATATCAATACCTGCGGTTATGCTCACGCATCCGCCTTCCGCAGCGTCTGCCTGTAGCATGGATTGGTCACCTTCACATTTGCACGCGTTCATAGAAATGGTGCCGTGAGTATAGAGAGTGGAAAACGACGATATCAAATTGATGAAATCAATAGGCACTTATTTTTTATCGGTATATACTATAGCATAAGGTGTTTTGATGATGAGATCGCCGCGGGCGGCAACAATGCCGGGCGAGAACGAGGAATACAATCATTGTTTCTTTATCTCAACAGTTCTATTATTAACATATAGAGATGAGCCGCAATTATTTTTTTGCTTAAAGGAGTCTGTTGCACAAACCCAAGGTTTTCAGTGAAGTGATAAAATAGAGGACATCAGGTCACGTCCAGTCAAGTGGTGTACGAACGATCGTGCAATCTCCTGTTTCTGCTAAGCTGCCACCAGTAGATCTGGTGCAGCTTGGGTTGTTTCCTG
>WSNO01000003.1 GCA_009773415.1 Nitrospirota bacterium
ATCAACCACATGAATGCCGCATGCCATGCACGGATCGAACGAATGAATCGTTCTGAGAATCTCAATCGGCTGGTCCGGCTTCGCAATCGGCGTGCCGATCAGTGAAGCTTCAAATGGACTGCGCTGTTTTTTCGCGTCTCTCGGTCCGGCATTCCATGTTGTCGGAACAACAGCCTGATAGTTGGCAATCTTGCCGTCCTTGATGACAATATAATGTGCGAGCGCACCGCGCGGGGCGTCATGGAATCCCACTCCGCGTGCTTCTTTTGGCCACGAGGATGGATCCCACTTGTCGGTATTTGCTATGCGATAATCGCCTTTTTTCATATTGGCTGCAAGCTCCATGATCCAGCCATGCATTTTCCGCGCTGTCAGCAAGGTGTCGATGCCGCGGGCTGCAGTACGGCCAAGCGTTGAGAAAAGTGCAGCAGCAGGCACATCAAGCTTCTTCAGTACCATGTCGACGGCGCCCTTCACATCCTGGTGCCCCGACGCATAGGCGACAAGAATCTTTGCCAGAGGACCTACCTCCATCGGCTGATCCTCATAGCGCGGTGTCTTGCACCAACTGTACTTGCCGTTTGTATTGAGTTCTTTATATGTTGTTTTTGGACCGGTATAGTTCGGGGTCGTCTCGCCATCCCAAGGATGCAAGCCCTTTTCATTGCCGGCTGCATATGTGTAATACGAATTGTTGATATATTCAGCAATTTTTTTCTGGTCCACTGGATGCACTTTGGACAGATCCCTGTTTTTAATGATGCCTGGAGGAAAATAGAACTTGCCGTTTGCATCGGCATGCTCTCCGCATGCAAAGAAATTGTGGAAACCTCCGTAATTCGCCCAGTCTTTATAGAAGCTTGCAACAGCCAGCAGGTCAGGAATGTAGACCTTCTCGACAAATGCAAGAGCCTTGTCGGCGCACTGAAGCAGCATTGCAATGCTGCCTGCATTCAGAGCGTTCTGACTGTTCGGATCGATCGGAATGGACATGCCCCCGACAAGAAACGTCTGCGGATGCGGATTCTTCGATCCCAGCAACGCATGAGCTCGAATAATGTCCCGCTGCCAATCAAGAGCTTCAAGATAGTGAGCGACAGCCATAAGATTGGCCTCGGCAGGCAGACGGTAATCCTTGTGCCCCCAATAGCCGTTAGCGAAAATTCCGAGCTGTCCGCTTTCCACAAATGCTTTCAATTTCGCCTGAACAGACTTGAAGTAACTCAGAGATGAATTGTTATGCCAATCAGACAGAGATGATGCCAATGCGACGGTCTTTGCCGGGTCAGCCTTCAGTGCGGATACAACGTCTACCCAGTCCAGTCCGTGCAGATGGTAAAAATGAATGACATGATCATGAATGGTCTGAAATCCCATGATGAGATCTCTGATAATGCGGGCATTGTCGGGGATCTGAATGCCGAGCGCATTTTCTACGGCTCGGACGGAGGCGACTGAATGCACCGTGGTGCAGACACCGCAGAACCGGGAAACAAACGTCCAGGCATCCCGAGGGTCCCGGCCCTTAAGGATGTTTTCAATGCCGCGCCACATGGTTCCTGAAGCCCAAGCATCTACAATCTTGCCGCCTTCAATCTGTGCTTCCACCCGCAGGTGCCCCTCGATCCGGCTAAGCGGATCCACCACAATCTTTGCCATAGTGCAACCTCCTGCGCTGCTGTTCTGATGCGGGCAGTCTCCGCCGCCCAATGCAGACACTTTATAATGTATAAATCGATAAGTCTAATTGTTTTTTTCTATTTAAAATAGGTGAATAAGAGGAAATCATTATAGATAGCAGGAAAAAAATGAATTAATTCCGACTTGATTGCTTAAGAAATAGAACTGAATCCGCCCGGGGTTACCGGAGGCTCTACAATTTGAGAGGATAGAGCCATGAAAAAGACAACGAAGTATTCCCCAGAAGTTCGGGACCAGGTAGTGCGGATGGTATGTGAACAACAGAAGGAACACGGTTCGCAATGGTCAGCTATCGAATCAATAGCTGGCAAGATTGGCTGTACTGCGGAAACCTTGCGGATGTGGGTACGACGAGCAGAGATCGACCAAGGTATTTGGGGTGGTCTCACCAGCACGGAGCGTGAGAATCGTGAACTGAAGCGTGCCAACGAGATAGTGCGCAAGGCGTCGGCTTTTTTCGCCTAGGCGGAGCGCGACCGCGGACGGAGATACTGGCGTCGTTTATCGATGAACACCGGGTGGAATATGGGTTCGAGCCGATCTGCGCTGAACTGCCGATTGCCCCATCGGCGTACTATGAACATAAGGTTCGGCACAAAGACCCGTCGCGGTTGCTGGAGTCCATCGGCAATATTCCACCAGCGGATCTGGAAATCGGATAGTATAGTCAACTGCAGGAGTCGACCGTTGCGGCCTGGCTCAAACAAAACGCTCTCCGGAATGCCCGGGGGGATTCAGCGCTATTTCTTGTCTTTTTTTGTCAGATACCAGAGGGCTGCTGCTCCTGCAGCCGCAGCTCCCGCTCCGAGACCGATTTCAAGCGCCGTTCTGCGCTTGCGGGAATCGAGAGCGCGCTTATAACGATCTGCAATAGCATTGCATGAACGTTCATCCTTGTGAGAGAAGTCGAAGATGCTTTTGAAGAGATCCGCGCGCTCCTCAATGATGTCCTGCAGCGCGCTCCAGTATTTAACCTTGTCCATCAGGCGCTTATGCAGACGCAGTTTTTTTTCTTTTTCGATACTCCTGATAAAGGCGCTGAGCAATTGCGCATCTGCTCCGTCATAGATAGGCAGGTTCGGATCGTCAATGAGCTGCAGCACAGCCCACTGATAACGCTCTTCCTGCTTGAAAACTTCGGGTAAGAACGGTTTGCCCAGCCGCAGCAGAATCACGGTCTTCTTTATTGAATGGTAAAAGTCTTCGAGCGCTGCGCGCTCAAAGTTTGTGTCCTTGAATATTTTAAGAAATGTATTAAGACTGATCACGGATTTCGCCTCCCGTTGAAATTGTGATTGCCGGCATGGCTGCGTCTAATAATGAGCTCTGATACGAATGATGAAACATTGTAGCTGATATAGCAGGCAAGGGGCAATAAACGCCGACCGTCTGTCCATCCGGCCGATTCCGAAGGTTCAACAACATGTTCCCCGACGGATTGCATCGACAACGCGAACGATCTTTGCCGCTTCTTTCACATCGTGAACGCGAACAATATTGGCGCCATTGTAGACAGCAACCGCGACGGACGCAAGAGTCCCTTCCAGTCGCCCGGATGGGGGCGCATCCTCAAGAATCCTGCCGATAAATGATTTTCGGGAAACACCGACGAGTAGCGGCCTGCTGAGGAGCGTGAATTCCTCAAGTCGGTCAAGTATCTCAAGATTGTGGTTGCATGTCTTGCCAAAGCCGATTCCCGGGTCAACAATAATATTCTCCACCGGAATGCCTGCATCAAGCGCAAGACCGATGCTCTGGCGCAGGGAGTCCATGATTTCAGGAATAAGCGCTTCATATGCCGGACTCATCTGCATGTTTTTTGGCGCTCCCCTCATATGCATCACGCAAACCGGAACGCCGGCGGCAGCGATAACTTCAGCCATTGCCGGATCATAGCGAAGCCCGCTGATATCGTTTACCATTGAGGCTCCGGCATCAATTGCGTGACGAACCGCTTCGGCTTTGCGTGTGTCGATTGAAATGGGGACCGACAGTTTTCTGGCGAGCGCCGTAATAACAGGGATTGTACGGCTTATTTCTTCATCAAGCGGAACCGTGTCCGAACCCGGGCGAGTAGATTCACCGCCGATGTCGATGATGTCGGCGCCGTCGGCAACCATCTGCTGCGCATGATCAAAGGCTCGTGAGGGATCAAGGAAGCTGTCACCGTCGAAAAAAGAATCGGGGGTGACATTGAGCACCCCCATAATCAAGGTTTTTTGAGATAGGTCGAAAATTCGTCTGCCGCAGCGAAGAATCAAGCAGCAGGCTGCCGGGCCGTTTCGATGATGGCATCAATATCTGAGCCCTCGATGGTCTCGCGCTCAAGCAGTGCCTGGGCCAGTGCTTCAAGAAGGTCTTGATTCTCAGTCAGCAACCGCTTTGCGCTTTCGTATGCCTGAGTCACGATAAGCTTTATTTCGTCATCTATTTCCACAGCCATCTTTTCGCTGTAATCCTTGTGCCTTGAAATCTCGCGGCCAAGGAATATCTGTTCGTCTTTCTTGCCGAAAGAAAGCGGACCGAGGCGATCGCTCATTCCCCAGTCGGTGACCATTTTCCGGGCGAGGTCGGTAGCCCGCTCGATGTCATTGCCTGCTCCCGTTGTCAGTTGCTTGAGTGCTATTTCTTCAGCACAGCGCCCCCCCATCAGCACCTTCAGACGATCGATGAGGTACACACGAGTGTATGTATAGCGGTCGTCTATCGGAAGTTGCGTCGTAACCCCTAGCGCACGACCGCGCGGTATGATGCTGACCTTATGCAGTGGGTCCGTGCCCGGCGTCAGTTTGGCAACGAGCGCATGCCCTGCCTCGTGATATGCGGTGTTCTTTTTTTCCTCGTCGCTCAGCACCATGCTCCGGCGCTCAACGCCCATGATAACCTTATCTTTCGCGAACTCGAAGTCGACACGGTCCACCTTGTCCTTGCCCTTGCGCGCAGCGATGAGCGCCGCTTCGTTCACAAGGTTTGCGAGGTCGGCTCCCGAGAAGCCAGGTGTGCCGCGTGCTATTTTATCAAGGTCCACATCGGGGCTGATAGGAATGGTCCGGGTATGCACATGCAAAATCTGGATGCGCCCCTTGACGTCGGGTGTCGGAACGACAATCTGGCGATCGAATCTGCCCGGACGGAGCAGCGCGGGGTCGAGAACATCAGGGCGGTTTGTCGCGGCGATGATAATGATGCCGACGTTGCCTTCGAAGCCGTCCATTTCGACGAGCAACTGATTCAGCGTCTGCTCGCGCTCATCGTGCCCACCGCCGAGACCGGCGCCTCTGTGGCGTCCGACGGCATCGATTTCATCAATAAAGATAATGCAGGGCGCGCTTTTCTTGGCCTGCTCAAACAGGTCGCGAACGCGCGAAGCCCCGACGCCGACGAACATCTCGACAAAGTCGGAGCCAGAGATTGAGAAAAAAGGCACTCCTGCTTCCCCTGCGATGGCCTTGGCCAGCAGGGTCTTGCCCGTTCCAGGGGAGCCGACCAGCAGAACACCTTTCGGAATTTTGCCGCCGAGCTTCGAGAATTTTTGCGGGTCTTTGAGAAAGTCGATAATTTCTTCGACTTCGGCTTTGGCTTCTTCAATGCCCGCGACATCTGCGAAGGTTATCTTGACTGATTTGTCTGAAACCAGCTTGGCCTTCGCCTTGCCGAACGACATCGCCTTGTTGCCGCCCATCTGCATCTGGCGCATGAAGAATACCCACACGAGAACGAGAAAAATAATGGGTCCCCACGAGAAGAAGAAGTTGACATACCACGGACTCTGATCAATCGGTTTGACGGTTATTTTTACACTCTTTGCTCGCAGGTCATCCACGAGATCCGGATAAGTCGTCGAAAAGCTGCGGAATTTTGTTCCGTCTTTTAGGCGACCGGTAATATTATTTTCCTTGATAGTGACTTCGTCAACGTCTCCCGCCTCAACCTTCGCGAGGAACTCAGAGAAGATTATCTCCTTTTCGCTCTTCTGGGGCACGCTGAAGAGATTAAAGAGAATAATCATCGACAGGCCGATCATCAGCCAGACAAAAAGACTCTTGTACATACCTTTGTTTTGCATATTGCTATTTTACCATATCAGCGGCCAATGTCTCAGCCTGAATCTTCGTCAGTTTGAGAATGCCGAGTTCTGCAAGGTCCATCAGATGATTCAGTTCAGCGCGGGAGAACGGCTCTGCCTCAGCAGTGCCTTGCACTTCAACGATTTTTCCACTTCCGGTCATCACGACATTCATATCAACTTCCGCATCCTTGTCTTCGACATAACAGAGGTCGAGCGTCGGCGTTCCGCCGACAATCCCGACGCTGATGGCAGCAATGCTGTCCTTTATCGGATTCTTTGTAATGAGTCCTTTTTGCATTGCGGTTTTGATTGAATCCGTCAGGGCTATATACGCACCGGTAATAGCTGCGGTGCGTGTGCCGCCGTCGGCTTCAATAACATCGCAATCGATCCAGAATGTCCGCTCCCCCAGCGCTTCAAAATCAACAACCGCACGAAGAGCTCTTCCAATCAGCCGCTGAATCTCCATTGTTCTGCCGCTGACTTTTCCGGATGTCGATTCCCGCTGCATGCGGGACGATGTCGAACGCGGCAGCATGCCGTACTCTGCCGTGACCCAGCCTTTTTTCTGGTCACGGAGAAACATCGGTACGCGCTCCTCGATGGATGCCGTGCAGATAACCCGCGTGCCGCCCATTGTTATGAGGGCCGAACCCTCTGCATTCCTGATGAAGTTCCGGACAATCGTAACCGTTCGAAGTTCATCGTTTTTTCTACCGTCAGACCGCATAGAATCCTCCAAAAAATAATCAGTAATCAGCCTTAGTGAACAGCAGTCAGGAGATGCTGAATCCGGGACTACTTTATCCGGCCTGCTTCGGTAGACGTATCTTGGACAAGAGACCGAAGCGAACCGGCAATCGAGATATGACCAGCCAGCGTACTGCTTTCCTTTCCGTCGATGAGCAGCCGCACATCTTTCACTGCGGAAATGTTCGCAGTGAGCGAGAGTGCGAGCGATTTCAGAATGTCATGTTCTCTCCGAGCATCTCCGGCTGCAGCAGTGCGGAGCGCATTCGAAATGTCGACATACAGGATATTATTCCTGTCCCGGTACACACCGAGCAGTTTTGGCGTATCGGTGCCGGCTGTCAGTTGCTTCAGAAACTCAGTCATGATGGACTCAGCGAGTCTGACAGCAAGCTGTTCTCTCTGCACTCCTATTTCCATGAATACAACACCCTGCGCAGAAGGCTGAAACAGCTTGATGACGTGCAGGTTTTCGGAGTGCGGTGTAGATGACTGCGCATCAGTCTTTGGCGGAGAAAGCGGTGCGGGCTGTGAAACCGATGCAGGTGCAGTATCAGAAGATTCCGTATAGACATAAGCGAACCATCCGGCTCCTGCAAACAACGCCGCCGCTGCGATGACGCTGCCGGCAATCAACAAACGGTTAGATTTCATCGCCAACTCTTTTTTTCACCGGTTGTTGCAGTTGCTGCTGTGGCGCGGGACGCTGCTGTTTCACCGCCGTTTCCGACTTTGCAGGTACGGCAAGAACGTTTAAAATCGCTTTCAGAACGCGCTCGCGCATTTTTTTATCGTAGTGAACAAGCAGCGGCGAAGGCAGTTCAACGAGCGCCGCCGGTCCGGCAAATCCCGAAATATAAAGACCGGGCAACCGATCAAAGCGGCCAGAAATGTCCAGTTCCTTCGCCAGGCTGGCCGAAAGTGCTCGGGCAACAGTTTCAGAGCGCTCTGCATAGGCATTACCTGGCGCCGTATAAACGACAGCTTCCTTGCCGGCACCGGTATGAATACTTATATAAAGCGCATTCTTCTGGCTGCCGGCGATGTTCATGCGGTCATCCAGCGACACTGCCTGGTCGCCTTTACGTGTGAGGGTGACCTTTTTTCCCCTCTTTCCAAGCGCAGCAGCCACGTCGCGAACAACGCTCAGAGCAATCTCGCTTTCAGACGCCGATGGGCTGAAAATGCCTTTATCGTCGCCTCCATGTCCTGCATCTATAACGAGGGCATCCGACAATACTGAAGTGTTATCAATTGCCGAAGCGGTGTCTTCTTTTTTGGACATGCCGTTCTTTGCAAAGGAAACATCGATAACAAGACGGGCCGGATTTGAGAGCCTCAAGGTTTTTGTTTCAGTCACGCTCTCGATTGAGATGCTGCAACTCTGCGGTCGTGCCGTCACCAGCACCCCTTTCATGTACTCCATCGGTTTTTTTTCAGCGGGGTCGATGCGAATCTGGTTCCCTTCACTATCTTTCCGGTTCAGTTCAAGCGACACGGTTTTGCCAAAGTCCACTCTCACCTCACCGTTTTTTTTTGGAGCAAGCAATGCTTTTTCGATGGTTGCCTCATCGGCGGTGAAAACAATGCGATAGTAATCTGCATGTTTTGCTATGCGAAGCTGCACTTTTCCCGAATCATACCGGACTTCGGCGGCAAGAGGGCTGTGGACAAGCAGGATGACAGTTAATAACCATGTTGCTGGAAAACAGAGAAAAACATTCTTGCGCATGACGTTAAAGAATACCGCATAGCTCCGTTGTGATGCAAGCCTTGCGAATAGGCTTATAAATACGATAAGCTGAAATTGAGATTGAATCTCAAAACGGAGGATATATGGGGCTCTCCCCTCACTGCAAGCAGCCGGTTCAGGCTAAAAACATTCCTGCTTTGGAAAAAATTGCGCTCGTCGGCAATCCCAACGTCGGGAAAAGTGTCATATTCGGACTCCTTACCGGCAAATATGTTACTGTTTCCAACTATCCGGGAACCAGCGTTGAGGTGATGAGCGGCAACTTTACACTGGGCGGCAAAAAATTGCTGCTGCTCGATACACCTGGGGTGAACAGTCTTATTCCGATGAGCGAAGACGAAAAAGTCACCAGGGACATTCTGCTGCATGAGGCTCCCAGTGCTGTTATCCAGGTCGCTGACGCAAAAAATCTTCGTCGTTCCCTGCTCATAACTTTGCAGCTGTCAGAGATGGGGCTGCCGGTGGTCCTCGCTTTGAACATGACTGACGAGGCGATGGACAAGGGCATTACCATTAATGTTCAGAAGCTGAAGACGCTGCTCGGCATTGAGGTGGTGAGCACTGTCGCGCCGCAGAGAAAGGGAATAAAGGAGTTGCGGGAGTCGGTGCGTGCCCCGCGTTGTGCAAATGCCGTGCTTCCCTACCATCCGACCATCGAGGAATATGTCGCCAGAATTGCGTCCTTTGTTCCGCCTTCAGGTCTTTCGCAGCGCTCCCTTGCTGTCATGATCCTTTCCGGGGATGCAAGCCTCCGCGAATGGCTCAAAGCGAACATGAATGATGTGCACCTGCGAGAGGTAGAGCGCCTGCGTGATGAATGCCAGGCGAAGCTGCGCGAGGCTGTATCTCTTATGGTAAACCGTTCTCGTATTGAGGCCTCCGAGCAGATAGCCTCGGCAGTCATACGCAAATCGGGCGGCGAGGGCGGCAGAGCGCTTGACTGGTTCGGTCGTATGAGCATGCATCCGGTATACGGCGTTTTCGTGCTCCTTGCCGTATTGTATCTTCTTTATCAGTTTGTCGGCAGGTTCGGAGCGGGAATGCTGGTCGATTTTGTCCAGAACCAAATTTTTGGATATTACCTGAATCCTGCCGCAACGAAGCTCGTAACTTCGCTGGTGCCTGTTCCTCTTTTGCAGGAGTTGCTCGTTGGTGAATATGGATTGATTACAGTCGCAATAACCTATGCAATCGCGATAATTCTGCCTCTGACCGTAACGTTTTTTGTCGCCTTCGCCCTGCTGGAAGATAGCGGCTATCTGCCGCGCCTTGCCATCATGAGCAACCGGCTCTTCAACCTGATAGGTCTGAACGGCAAAGCGGTACTGCCGATGGTGCTCGGTTTGGGGTGCGGAACCATGGCGGTCATGACCTCCAGAATTCTTGAGACGAAACGGGACCGCATCATCACCACGTTTCTGCTTGCGTTGGCTATTCCCTGTTCTGCGCAGCTCGGCGTTATTCTCGGCATGCTCGGCGCTCTCTCGGTGACAGCCACGATTGTGTGGATTGGGAGCATTCTGGCGGTGCTGTTTGTATCAGGATTTCTCGCCTCAAAAATCGTCGGAGGAGAACGAACCGAGTTCTTTCTGGAGATTCCTCCCATTCGTGTCCCGAATGCAATGAATGTGCTGGTAAAGACGCTTGGCCGGGTCGAGTGGTACCTGAAGGAAGCCGTTCCGTTATTTCTGCTTGGAACATTCATTCTCTTTGTTTTACATAAATTGGACCTTATTGAAGCGCTTGAAAGGATAACCTCCCCGGTCGTGGTGAGCCTTCTCGGGCTTCCTGCAAAAGCAGCAGAATCTTTCATTCTCGGTTTTCTGCGGCGGGACTACGGTGCCGCCGGTCTCTTTACGATGCAGCAGGCCGGAGAACTCGATCCCATTCAGTCTGTGGTGAGTCTTGTCACCGTCACGTTGTTTATCCCCTGCCTGGCGAATTTCTTCATGATTATCAAGGAGCGGGGCATAGTAACGACCGCATGGATTATCGGCATTGTTTTCCCGGCGGCGTTTCTCTTTGGCGGCCTGCTGAACTGGCTGCTCCGGACTTTCAACGTCGCTTTGTGAATGAAGTAAAACTATGGGATATCTATGGACAATCGTTTTCGGGACTTTATAGCCGGTAAAGGGCTCAAGGCGACCAAAGAACGTGCTGAAATCCTGCAGGAGATAATCGGCACGGTCGGACATTTTGACCCGGACGAACTATATTTTCGCCTCCGGGCAAAAGGATCAAAGGTATCCCGCGCTTCGATCTATCGCACGATTCCGCTGCTGATTGAAGGCCGCTTTATTGATGAAGTAGAGAGGGTCGGCAAGCACGCGCACTACGAGTGTGTTGTTGGTGGACAGCATCATGACCATATGATCTGTATCAAATGCGGAGCGGTTCTGGAGTTTTACTCGCCGACGCTGGAGGATCTTCAGGACGATCTCTGCCGTCAGCACCGGTTCAGCAAGGTGCGTCATCATCTCGAAATTCTCGGCGTCTGTTCAGCATGCGATGCCGGTGAAACACAGGAGTGAAATCGAAATTTACGTTCTTGCGTTTGCTGCCACGGGCTGTAATGCCATATAATGGCGTATGACCGTTTTAGCGCTTATCCTTGTTGTCGCACTTCTTTTGAACATTCCCTGCGGTTACCTGCGGAGTCGTCAGCCGAAATACAGCTGGAAGTGGTTTCTCTGGGTTCACGTCCCCGTTCCGATGATAGTTGCACTGCGCCTTTTCACCTATACTGAACTGAAATACATTCCGCTGATTGTTCTGGCGGCAGCCCTGGGCCAGTTTCTCGGCGGACGGATGGGGGTGAATTAATGCTTGCTGCGTACCTTGTTGGGCGCGGAATGATAGAAATGCGGACCATGCCGGTTCCTGAGCCGGGAGAATGTGAGGTTCTTCTGAAGATTGAAGCAGCGCTCACCTGTGGTACCGACCTGAAGGCTTTTCAGCGCGGCCACTCTTTGATACCGATGCCCGGTCCGTTTGGTCATGAATTCAGCGGTACGATTGCAAAAACAGGGAAGGGCGTAAAAGGTTTCCGGGAGGGCGACGCAGTGATGTCCACGCATTCCGCTCCTTGTCTGTCGTGTCGTTATTGCAGGAAAAAGCTATTCAATCTTTGCGAAAAGATAATGCAGACCAAAGTTCTCGGGGCGTTTGCTGAGTATATTCTTCTCCCTGAGCATATTGTCCGTCAGAACATGTTTTTGAAGTCTGAACGCCTGAGCTTTGCCGAAGCTGCCATGCTTGAGCCTCTTTCGTGCGTCGTTCATGGGCACAGCGGAGTCAGGATCAAGAAGAGCGATACAGTCCTTATTATCGGAACCGGTCCGATAGGGCTTTTGCATATGATGCTTGCAAAACGGCGCGGTGCGCGCGTTATCGTAACGGGCCTTGAGCACAAGCGACTCGCGCTTGCGCACTCTCTTGGTGCAGACGTTATCTGCGAAGCATCAGCGCTGCTGATGGCTGTCGAGGAACATACAGACGGACTCGGAGCTGATGTGGTCATCGAGTGCACCGGCCAGCTTGATGTCTGGGAAACTGCCGTAAACTATGTCCGCCGTGGCGGTATGGTGATGCTCTTCGGCGGATGCAAAGCGGGATCGATTGTGACGTATGACACACATCGCCTGCATTATGACGAACTGCAGCTGAAGGGTATCTTTCATTTCACGCCGAAAGATGTGAAAGCAGCTCGCACACTGCTTGCTGAAGGGTTTGACGTCAAGCCGCTCATTACCGGCAGCTATCCTCTGGCATCACTGTCCACGGCTTTTTCCCGTCTTGCGCTTGGCGACGGCATCAAGTACGCAATAATTCCCTGAATAATTCCCTTGACTGTTTTCCGGTTCGTGCTATCCTTGAGTTATAGACCGTGTCTGATAATCCTGAATGCCTGCGTGCTCTTGTTCTTTTTTCTGTTTGATAGGCTTAGCCTATATTTTGATATTAACAACAGAAAGGAGCTATGATGTATGAGGAAGACGGTATTTGTATTGACCATGCTTCTTGGACGGGCGTTCATCTCATCGGTTGCTTTTGCATCAGAAGCCGGCAAGGTGAATGCAACGCTTAAGAACCCCGAATATATAGGCTCTCAAACCTGCATAAAATGTCACAAGACGGAACATGAGAGCTGGAAGCTCACATATCACAGCAAGTTGATAGGCATCAAGGACGAGCGGATGTTGAAGGATGCTGTGGAAAAGGGGGAAACCGACGGCTTTAATCCCGGACCTGCGAAAGGCAACGCAACAGGCAAGAAGTTCGCCCGGCAGGATGTGCAGTACACCATCGGATCAAAGTGGAAACAGCGCTATCTGGTGAAAAACGAAGATACCGGAGGGTATCAGTTCCTCGACAAACAGTTCAACCGCATGAGCGGAAAATGGGAAGGCTACGGCCAGAAGCACGACTGGAATACTCAGTGTGCCACCTGCCATACCACCGGCTACCGAATTCTTGAGTACGATGCAAAGAACCCGAAGGCCCAGAAAACGACTTTCAGCGAGACGAGCATTGGCTGTGAAGCATGCCATGGTCCGGGTGCGGCGCATGTGAAAGGCCCCAAGAAGGGAAGTATCTTTACTTTTGCCGGCAAGACACCGCAAGAGCAGTCCAGAGTGTGCGGTTACTGCCACATCCGGCTTGACAATGAGCAGTACAAGACGGCTCAGGGCGGTACGCGCGAAGACTTTCCGGCACCGAAAGTGGGCGACAGCTTCAAGCCGTCAGATGACTGGACCACGTGGTATCCTGAGCATGTGATCATACCCGGCGTTCAGGCCAACAATCCTTTTGATAAGCAGTACGTAGGCGACCTGAAGGGTCTGTTTATTGTTGATGATGTATCAAAGAAAAACGGCGTCTATGAAGAGGCGAAGCACCACCAGGAGTATCAGGGTTTTATTCAGTCCGCTCATTACAAGGCGGCCGGAATGAGCTGCCTGTCCTGCCATACAGTGCATGCCTCCAAGAAGAAACCGATGATGGAGGCTGCAAAGAGCTGCGCCGGTTGTCACGACGCATCGTATACAATTGACAAGTACATGCCGGGTACGGGCAGGACTGCCGACAACCTGTTTGTGCGTTCGCATACCTTCATCAAGAATCAGGAAAGGAAAGGACTGCCGACAGCAACCGGGGTCCCGGTCTTTTACAAATAGTTGATAATTGCGCTCTCCGGGGCGGGTCTCAGGACCCGCTCTTCTGCTGAGCAGGGTGCTTATGCTCCATGTCCTCATGCGAAAAGGAGTAATCGATGCAGAGGGAACTCATATTTTTTCTTACCACCACGCCATACAGCTTTGAAAACACCCACACCATCATCAAACTCGCCGATGCCGCTCTGACGAAGGGTTGTCCTGTGCGCATGATTGCGTCGGGCGACGGGGTCTTTTCTATTGTCAAGGGGCAGGTGCCGCAATCGCTGGCGGCCCTTGAAGGCTTGGTCGAACGAGGCCTCAAGGTAGACATATGAACCGGCTGCATGCAAAGCCGCGGTCTGGCGGCTGAGGATGCTGTCGGAGGAGGGGAACTCAGCTCCCTCAGTGGGCTTTTCAATGTCATGAAATCCGATCCGATTTTTCTGAATATCGGCATATAGGAGGCTGGAATGAATTCATTATGTGTCGTTCTGAGAAAGCCTCCGTATGGTTCAGTTGATGCTGCGGAGGCGGTTCGCCATGCTCTCGGCGGCCTCACGGAAGATGTTGAGGTAAAACTGCTTCTGGTTGACGGCGGCGTCAATGTGGCACGAAAGGGGCAGGATACAGCCGGCACCGCGTATGCCAGCGTGGAAGAGGGCATCAGGGATTGTATCGGCATGGGGGCGGAAGTTTTCGCTGATGCGCTGTCACTGAAGGTGCAAGTGCTTTCACCAGACGATGTCATGGACGGGGTGAAGATTGTTGACTCGCTCACAATCTCTGCAATCATCAGGAAATCCTCTCAGGTCATGATCTTTTAGGAGGGATGCAGATGACGGTAGTTGTGAAAAGCTCACCGGACACGCCGGAAGGCAAACGAGGGGTGCAGATGGCAATAGACATGGGTGCAGATATTGTACTCCTTCAAAATGGCGTCTATTCCGTTCTTTTGGAATCAGCCTCCATTCGTGATATCCAGATTTATGCCATCGAAGAAGATTGCCTGATGCGCGGTATCGTTGCACATCCTGAAAGCCGGGTCAGGATGATCGACTATGAAGATCTTGTCGATATTCTGCAGCAGAGCGATCATGTCATCGGCATGATGTAATGAGTTGATTGGAGCTGGCCATGAAGACCGAGAATCAGACCAACCGGATCGAACAGCCGATTTATCTAGACTACAACGCCACCACCCCGCATGCTCCGGAAGTCATTGCCGCCATGCGTTCATTTCTTGAGGAACATTTCGGCAATCCGTCAAGTGCCTATTCGTATGGATTTCGGGCGCGCTCGGCTGTGCAGAGCGCCCGTGAACAAGTGGCAGTAGCACTCAACTGCCAAGCGGATGAAATTCATTTTACCGGTTGCGCGACGGAATCGAACAACTGGGCTCTGAAGGGTATCGCATATGCCCGAAAGAACCGCGGGAATCATATCATCACCTCACAGGTGGAGCATCCGGCGGTGATCGAGGTCTGCAGGTATCTGGAGCGGAACGGTTTTGCGGTAACCTATGTACCAGTAGACGAATATGGCATGGTAGCTGCTGCCGACATTGCAGCTGCGATAACTCCGCAGACGATATTGATTTCTGTCATGCACGCCAACAATGAGGTAGGTACGATTCAGCCGGTGGAGGAGATTGCTGTTATTGCGAGGGGCCGCGGGATTGTTTTTCACAGCGACGGCGCACAGGCGGTCGGCAAGATTCCGTCAGACATGCAGAAGCTTGGAGTCGACCTTTACACGATTGCCGGGCATAAACTCTATGCGCCAAAAGGAGTCGGAGCCCTGTATGTCCGAAAGGGAATCACCTTTGAAAGGCTCCTGCATGGTGCGGGGCAGGAGATGGGAAAGCGTGCCGGAACCGAGAATGTTCTCCATATCGTCGGCATCGGTACCGCCTGCGACATTTCTGCCCGCGACCTTGAAGTGAGCATGGCACACCTGAAGGCTACGTCCGATAGACTTTTTGCCGGACTCTCCGGTTTGCTGGACGGAGTGCTCCTGAACGGTCATCCCGATCGGAAACTGCCGAATACGGTCAGTGTGAGCTTTTCCGGAATTGATGCCAATGCACTCCTGTCCGAATTGCGTGATGAAGTCGCGGCTTCAGCCGGAGCCGCATGCCACTCCGGCGGCCGCGCCGTATCTTCAGTCCTGAAGGCGATGAAAATACCTGAAAATCGCGCCTTTAGCACCGTCCGCTTCTCAACGGGAAGCCCAACCACATTGGATGTCGTCGACCGCGCCGTTGCCCTGATCACATCTGCTGTAAAACGCCAGCGAGGGAGTTCACCGATGTCCTGCCGGTGATTTTTTGCTTTGTCGGGACGCTGGTTGAATCCCTTTCAGTTTCAGACAGATATCTTTAAATCTGTGGTAATATATTCCTCAATGTATCTGTGTGATGTGTGTGGACAGCCTCAGGAAGGCTGCATCTGCTGCGAAGGCTGCGGACATATTTGTCTTCGGGATGCGGGAGAGCTTTACTGCCCGGTCTGTCTGCCTGCACCAACGGAAATCAGGAAGAGTCCATTGAATATCGAGGAGGAGAAGCATGGCAGTTGATGAGCATTTTTTTGATGTTGTCTGCGAGGTCGACATGCAGGAGGTTTTGAATGCGGTCAACCAGTCAACGAAGGAAATCGGGCAGCGCTTTGACTTCAAGGGCAGCAAAAGCAGTATTGAACTGGATAAAGGAAAGCATACCATTACGCTCGCTTCAGACGACGATATAAAACTGAAGAGTGTCATTGATATTCTCGAAGGCAAGATGGTCAAGCGGGGCATTTCGCTCAAGGCACTCAGCTATGGAAAAATCGAGCAGGCATCCGGCAATACGGTCCGGCAGGTCGTGACGATTCAGCAGGGCATTCCTCAGGACAAGTGCAAGGAGATCGTCAAGCTGATTAAAGAGACGAAGATCAAGGTCAATGCCGAGATTCAGAAAGATCAGGTTCGCGTAAAAAGCAAGAAGATCGATGACCTTCAGGCGATTATCCAGATGCTCAAGGGCAAGGACCTTGGGATTGCGTTGCAATTTTCCAACTACCGATAAAATCATGAAGAGAGCTGATCGGGGGGAATAGTGGTAACGAAAACACATGTTAAATCTTTTTACAGCGGCATGCTGGTAACCTGCTATGAACACAACGGGATCAAGTTTGTTGCCAACCAGCATGGCAATTATGACGTCTATGAAGGCGAATATGAGCGCGGCGGGAAGAAGCGTGTTGCACATGCGAGTTCCGACGAAGTGAAAAATCTTATCGCGCTTTACAAAAAAGAAAATCCCAAAGGATAAGGAGACAGCGGACCCATGGAGAAACTTTACAAAGGTATTCATCATTTCCGGGAAGGATTCTTCAGCGATGAGAAGGAGTTCTTTCAGCGTATTTCTGAGAGCCAAAGCCCTGAAGTTCTTTTCATCACCTGCTCCGATTCCCGTGTTGATCCGAACCTTGTCACGCAGAGCAGGCCGGGCGAGCTGTTCATCGTGCGCAATGTCGGCAATATTATACCGCCGCATGACGCAATCCGCGACAAGAACAGCGTGGCGGCCGCTCTGGAATTTGCCGTTCTTGTGCTGAAGGTGAAAGATATCGTTGTCTGCGGACATTCAAACTGCGGCGCAGTGCGGGCGATATTTGCCGACCCAAAACAGCTGGAGCGCTGCACGCATTTGCTCAACTGGTTGTCGCTTGCTGAGCCACTCCGCGAGATTATGCGCAAGTATTACGACACGAAATCCCATGAGGCTTTTGTCGGCATCGCGGAAAAAGAGAATGTGCTTTTGCAGATTGAGAATCTTGGAACCTATCCCTTTATCAGTGACGCGCTCAGTGCCGGAACCCTCCGACTGCATGGCTGGTATTACGACATCGGGAGCGGACAGATCCGTTCCTACAATCCCGGCACTGAATCATTTGATACTATTCACTGAATTCTTGTTTCTCACGATCTCGTATTGTGAGCTTTCCTGAAGCCGCACAATACGCATTTCCTGCAGATGCCGTGCTCATGCAGGCGCTTAACAGCAGCCCACGTTACGGGAAAACTCTGCTCTTTACGAATCCGGTCGTAATAGTCCGCGCCGATGCCGTTGATGCTGTCCTCAAAGCGCTGAGCGAGGCCGAGTTGTGGCTCTCCCGGGGTTTTTACATTGCCGGGTATGTTGCCTATGAGGCTGGTTATGCCTTTGAAGAACGTTTCGCCGGATACCGGACTTGTCTTGAAAACGGACCGCTTGTCTGGTTTGGCGTTTACAGAGGCGCAGAGCCGGCTGATGCCATTTTTCAGAATGCGGCTGAGTGCCAACGGACTGCGTTGGCTGTGCATCAGGATATCCTCGAGTACTCGCGTGCTGTTCAGCACATTCGCGACTACATTGCGGACGGCGATGCCTATCAGGTCAACTATACCTATCGTGCGTCGCTTGATGCCGTTCATGATCCTTTCGTCTTGTATAAAGCACTTTGCCGATTGCAGCGTTGCGAATATGCCGCGTATGTTCGCCATGATGAGCGGAGCATACTCAGCCTTTCGCCTGAATTGTTTTTTCATGTTGACGGAGACGCAATCACTACCCGTCCCATGAAAGGAACCACGCGTCGAGGCAGGTCTTCATGCGAAGACAGAGCGCTGGCAGCCGCGCTGAGTTCCTGTCCGAAAAACCGGGCCGAAAATACGATGATTGTTGATCTGCTCAGAAACGACCTCGGCAGAATCTGCAAAACCGGAAGCGTCAGCGTTCGGTCAATGTTCGACATAGAGCGCTACGAAACCCTGCATCAGATGACTTCGACCGTTACAGGTGTATTGAGGAAGGACGTATCGTTTTCCGGCATTTTCCTGAATCTTTTTCCGAGCGGCTCCGTAACTGGTGCCCCAAAAATCAGGGCGATGGAGATAATTCATGAACTTGAAGAGACTCCGCGCGGGGTCTACACCGGCTCTATCGGCTACGCATCGCCAACCGGAGAGATGCTGTTCAATGTTGCAATCCGGACGCTTGTCATTGATAAAGGCAAGAGTGTGCTCGGTATCGGCAGCGGTGTCGTGTGGGATTCCGATGCCGGGGACGAGTACAGAGAGTGTCTGCTCAAATCTGAATTTCTTCGGAATGCCGGAGCCGAATCTCAGGAATTCAAGCTGGTTGAAACACTCCGGTACGAAGACGGATTCCCGCTTTTGTCTCTTCATCTTGACCGTCTTGCCGCTTCAGCTCACTATTTCGGATTCATCTTTTCCCGTGAACGAGTCATCGCTGAGATTGACACATTCGCAGGGCATCTGGGTAAGGACACTCGCCTGAGAGTGAGACTGATGCTTTCACATGACGGCTCCATTGTCATGGAATCCGCGGAACTGAAAGAGTTGCCGCAGCTGCCAGTCGGTATCGGATTTTCGGGGAAATCAGTGCATTCCGACAACGCTTTCCTCTATCACAAAACCACGCGGCGAGAACTCTACGAAACGGAGCTCAAGTCGGCACAGGAGCAAGGCTTGTTTGATGTTCTTTTCCTGAATGAGCGCGGAGAAGTAACCGAGGGCTGTATCACCAATGTCTTTATCGAAAAGCACGGCAAGCTCCTTACTCCCCCGATTGCCTCCGGTCTGCTTGGCGGTGTCTATCGCAGGCATGTGCTGGAAACAAATTCCTGTGCGAATGAGTCAGTACTGAATCCGGACGATTTGCTCACCTGCGACCGCATTTTTGTATGCAACGCTGTCCGCGGCATGATACCGGCCGTTCTGACCGGTGCTGGAGATTTGGAGCGTCATTAATCGGCTTTGACAATAACACCGTCACGGATGCGGATAATGCGCCTCGCATATGATGCAATATGTTCATCATGAGTTATTACAAGCACAGTCGTTCCCTGTTCATGCATCTGCGCCATGAGGTTCATTATTTCAGAAGCTGTCTGAGAGTCGAGCGCGCCGGTCGGCTCGTCAGCGAGAAGGAGTTCCGGCTTGTTCATGAGCGCTCGTGCAATTGCGACGCGCTGCTGCTGACCGCCTGAAAGCTGGTTTGGTCTGAAATTGGCGCGATCAGCCAGACCCACCAGTGTGAGCAGTTCCAAAGCGCGCTGACGAGTTCCCTTTGCCGGTTCATCCATGTAAAGAGAAGGCAGGAGCACGTTTTCGAGAACTGTTGCATACGGAAGCAGATAAAAGCTCTGAAAGACAAACCCGATATGTTCGTTGCGAACCAGAGACAACTCGTCATCAGTCATGTTCGACACTTCGCGGTCGGCAAGCATATAGCGGCCTGATGTCGGCGTGTCAAGACATCCGATAAGGTTCATCAGTGTAGTTTTGCCGGACCCTGAAGTGCCCATGATAGCCGCAAACTCACGGCGGTCTATGGAAAGATTGATCCCCTTGAGAACATCAACATCTTTGTCGCCGATGCGATAGGTCTTGCGGATATTTTCGAGCAGACAGAGCGGCATTTTATTTCCGCTGGGAGCCTTGCTGTTGCTGCGGCTGTACCTGCTGCTCCGTTGCTTTTGCAAAGGGAAGAATAAGTTTCGTAGCTATTTCAGCGCCTTCACTGAGACCGGACAGAATTTCGGTCCTCTCCTCTCCCCGAACTCCGGTCTTGATTTCAACTTTTTCGACCTTACGGTCACCGGCGATTCGATATGCGACCTGCCTGCCCTTCTCAAATTTTATCGCAGCATTCGGAACAGTCAGGACATCTGTTTTTTCCGAGAAGACAATCTTGACCGTAGTCGTCATTTCGGGCTTCAGCAGCGCCGCATCTTCCTTGCTGATTTTGACGATGGCAAGATAATAGACGATATTTTCCTTCACCACCGGCTGCGGATAAACCTGCGAGATGTTTCCTTGAAAAATCCTGTCGGGGAAGGTGTCAACACGGTACTCGGTTTTTTGGCCGGGCGTTACCCGGGAAATATCCGTTTCATCAACATAAATCCACATCTCAAGGCTCGTCGGATCAAGCACGGTTACCAGGTTTGCGACCTGAAGTCCGGCCACCACGGTTTCGCCTTCCTGCGCCGTGACGTCAGAGACAATACCGCTGATAGGGGTATGAATTCGGGTATAGGAAAGCTTTGTTTCCTGCTGTTTCATGAGTGCTGTGATGTCGGCAATCCGCGCAGCAGTAGCTTCATACTGACTTTTCGCCCGATCTACGGCG
The DNA here is from genome assembly GCA_009773415.1 of Nitrospirota bacterium. GTDB lineage: Bacteria > Nitrospirota > Thermodesulfovibrionia > Thermodesulfovibrionales > Dissulfurispiraceae > JAAYUK01. Next base: position 20,610 of record WSNO01000003.1, read on the forward strand.
TCTTTCGTGGTGTACTCTTCTTTCAGGAGCTCACGCTCGCGCTCATAGGTCAGCTTAGCATAGTGATGGTTCGCTTTTGCCTCAGCCAGAGCTGCTCTCTGCTGTTCAACGGCTTTGGAGAGTTCCCTGTCGTCAATGAGCGCGACAAGCTGATCTTTCATGACGCGATCTCCAACTTTGACCATCATCTTCATGATGGTGCCGGTTGCGCGAGCTCCGATCTTGACTACTGCCCCTACCTGTGGCTTGATGATACCCGTTTCAACGATTATTCCCCTGAGGTTTCCTTTCGCGGCAGTTGCTGTCTCAAGTATCTGAATCTCTTCCTTTTTAAAGAATATGGAATAGACAAGAGCCCCGGCAATAAACAGGAGAACAACCCCGATTGCAAGAAGGAATAGTTTTTTTCTGCTCATTTGAGTACCTGAGGAATGGTTGATGACGGGTCTGATGGCAAGGCCTCGAGGCGGGGGACTGCGGCGGCACGTTCAAGGACAGCTTTTGAGGTCTGAATATCAAGTCGTGTCAGAATGAGCTGATCGCGGGCATCAGCCAGAAGACTTTCTGCCTGTACGAGTGAGAGAATGTCAGCCTTGCCGACTTTGTATTCGCCGAATGACTGTTTGTAATTATATTCAGCTTGCTTCAGCTGCTCACGGGCAACATTCAGCTTGCTGTGGGCGGTGATGAGATCTTCAAACGATTTCTGTACGGACAACACCAGTTCGCGCCTGATATCCAGAAGCTTCTCCGCGGCAACATCAGTCTCGATTGAAGCCGACTTTGTCTTAAAAAACCTTCCGAGTTCAAAGATGCTCCACTTTGCCGAGAGCCCGACGATTCGGTCGTCGGCATGAGGCAATGAAGAAAAGCCGCTTTTGTTCCACGAATACGATGCGTCCGCGCTCAGTACAGGCCAGAAGGCGCTCATTTCGATCTTCCTGGTATTTCGTGCAATCGAAACGGTATTCTCGGCCTGTCGTATTTCAGGCCTCTCCAATACAGCCGCATGCAATGCTGAGAGAGACGGAATGTCAGGCGGCGCATCGAGCGCTCCTTCAAGGGTTGGTTTATCGCCGAGGCGGCCGCCAATGAGCGAGTTCAGATCCGCTTCTGATTTGCGCAGAGCGCCTTCGGCGTTAATGACATTGAACTTTGCCTGCTGTAAGCGGACCGAAGCCTGCAGGGTATCTGAAATCTTTGCAATGCCATGTTTATAGCGACCTTGAGCAACTTCAAGATCCTTCTCCGCATCTTTCAGTTGAAGCATTTTCTGTTCGAGCGAATCGCGTCTGGCCAATGCAGTGTAGAAGGCTATCTTCACATTGAATTCAAGGTAAATAAGCTGTTTTCTCGCCTCTTCGGTAACGGTTTCAAAATTGAGGCGGGCGCTATTCCGGTTCGCATATCTCTTCCCTCCGTCAAACAACAGATAGGAGAGAGTCAGATTATAGCCGCGCTCGGTATAGTCGCGTCCGGCAAGAGAACTGTCATAGTGACGGTCATAAAACGCGGCAGCGTCAAGCGCTGGGAAAAAGGGTCCGAGAGTCGCATCGTACAAGGCCTCGCTTGACCTGATCTTCAGCAGTGCCGCCTTGTAGCCAGGCAACGTATCACGCGCTCTGGCAAGGGATTCCTCGAGTGTCAGTGCGTCAACAGTCGAAACAATCAGCAGTGCGGCAAGTGTGCAGATAGCGGTGAGTTTCCGAATCATGAGAATCCCGTCCTGAAGCACTTTGATTTTTAAAGTAAATCTAATGTATACCTTAGCATAGACGAAAAAATGATGACAATAACCACAGCGCAGAGAGCGGAAGGATATTTGTGATGATATCAGAGTTTTTTTTTGGCAGCCGGACTATTCGGAAAAGCCCGCAGTGCATCTGCTGCGAGCTGTTTTATCGGAATGCCTGTCTTTCCTGACAATGCTTTGAGGTCGGCATACTCGAAGGACGTGTTCATGACATCATCGCCAAGTCGTCCGACTTTGGCGCGGATCGTGCCAAAAGGAAGCCTGATGCTGGCAATCGTGCGGTCCAGAACAATCCTGTCCACGGGATAGATACGCACTCCAAGTGTGGTAGAGTTCCTGAAGAGAATCTCAGCGAGTTTTGCAATCATCCCGTGGCGGGCAAGGATGCAGATTTTGGTTGCAGGTCTGCTTTTTTTCATGATCACCTGCTCCAGCCAGACATCAAGAGCCCCTGCCTCAAGGAGTTTGTCCATCACATCATCGAATATCTGCGGGTTCATGTCGTCAATGTTCGTTTCCATGACCATCGTCTCAGCGGTTTCATGAGGCTGCAATGCTGAACCAAGCGTGTGTGCAAGTGTCAGCCGAAGGACATTCGGCTGGGTCTGAAGATCCACGCTGCCTGCCCCGTAAGCGGTACGGAGCGGGATGCTGACAGGCATAGGGCCGCTTATGGCGGAGAGTCCGTTCAGAAGGGCGGCGCCGGTAGGAGTTGTAAGTTCGTAGGGAACATCTGACCCGTATGCGGCAAAGCTCTTCAGCAATTCGGCTGTTGCCGGTGCAGGAACCGGCAGGATGCCGTGGGCTGTCTTAACGGTTCCGCTTCCCATATTAATCGGGGATACACTTAATCGCTCAACCCCAAGCATATGAAGACCTATTACTGCCCCGAAAATATCGACGATACAGTCTACGGCTGACAGTTCATGAAGATGCGTATCCTCAAACGGCACTCCATGAACTTTTGCTTCGGCCCGGAAAAGCAGTTCAAAGACATGAAGTCCCTTCTGTTGTAAATCCGGCGAAATCTCCGAGTTCTTTATGATCCGACAGATATCCTTCCACGTCCGCGCGGGGCGCACATTTTTTGTAAGAATGACATCCAGCTTTGTGGCGGCAATCCCATGGCGAATAACCTTCTTCGCAGAAAGTCGATAGCCGTTAATCGGAATCTTTTTCAGTTCTTGTTTTAACGATACAAGAGAAACACCCGCATCAACGAGCACCCCGAGCAGCATGTCGCCGCTCAATCCGGAAAAGGCATCGAGATGTGCAATTTTCATTGAAATAGTTTACAGTATCCGCAGAAATTTGGTTATGGGCATGCTTATTCGATCTCAGCAGCACTGTACCGGAGGTGACAGCCGTGAAGATTGTATCAGAGAAAAATATTGCCGGCAAAACACTGCAGCTTGTGAGTGGCGACATTACCGAGCGCGATACGGACGCCATCGTAAATGCTGCAAATAAACATCTGCAGCACGGCGGCGGCGTTGCTGGCGCGATTGTGAGGAAGGGCGGGTCGATTATTCAGGAGGAAAGCAACCGAATCGGCTTTGTCCCGACCGGCAATGCAGTGATGACGTCTGCCGGGAGCCTCAAGGCGAAGCATGTCATTCATGCCGTCGGTCCACGCATAGGTGAAGGGGATGAGGAAATGAAACTGACTCGTGCCGTGCAGCAGACTCTTCTGCTGGCATCTGAACGCGAACTGAAGAGTATTTCGATGCCTGCAATCAGTTCCGGAATCTTCGGATTCCCGAAAGACCGCTGCGCAAAGATATTGGTGCATGAGTCGAGGTCATTTCTCATCAATAATCCGGAATCGTCGCTCGATCTGATTGAATTCTGCATTTTCGACGATGAAACCCTTGGATTTTTTCAGCAGGAATTTGCTAAACTTTAAAGCTTTGGGTGATGCTGTCGGTGCACCAGAAGCTGCCGGGATAGCACAGTGGTAGTGCAGCTGATTCGTAATCAGCAGGTCGTCGGTTCAAATCCGATTCCCGGCTCCATTTCAAAACGAAGGGATTTCAAGGCCTTATGGGTTTTTGAAATCCCTTCGTTTTGTCCGAAAACAGAAATTCAGGCAATTTGTGCAGGTTGTGTGCGAGTTGCATCGAATTATCATGATTTTCTTTTTGCATTCATGATCGTGTTTGATATATCTCTTGGTCATTGAAAGTGGAGGTTTGACCCCTGCTGTCAATAGTAGACCCCAAAGCACTCAGGCAACGAGCAGTTCTTTATTGAACTTTCTCTCAAAGGCAGCCGGCGACAGATAGCCAAGCTGAGCCTGTATGCGCTACCGATTGTAAAACACCCCGATATACTCTGTAATCTCCCGTCTCGCCTCCTCTTTAGTTCTGTACTTCCGGTGATGCGCCAGCTCCGTCTTCAACAAATCCCAGAAACTCGCCATCGGGGAATTGTCATAGCAGTTGCCTTTTCTGCTCATCGACGAGATCATACCGAACTGGTCAAGCAGCTTCTATAGGAAGGGGCGCAGTACTGGCTGTATAGGCGTCTACGTGAGAGGGGCGCTTGCGGTTGCATTCCCTTACTTCATTCCGCTATATTTCCGGCATGAGTGAAAACGAAGACCAAGATCGTATCCGTAGAGAACGGCTTGAGGAAATCGATAGTCGTGTTCAGCGAGGGAAGTTATTGTCCTTCCTGGGAAACAGCTTATGTTTGATGCTGATCGGTGCATTTATCTATTTCATCTTTGTAGGTGATTCAAATATCGTATCAAGGATTTTGTCGGGCGCTTCGAAGAAAGCTCCTGAGCATGCCGTCCCCGCTCAGGCATCAAGGGCTGTCGAAACATCACAGCCGCGCATTGATAAGGTTGAAACGCCTGCAAAAGGTCTTTATGTAGTCCCTTTTGCTTCTCGCGATAACAATATCAAATATCTTCAGATATCAATTAATGGGCTCCCCTTTGAAGCTATGCTGGATACTGGCGCTTCTAGTATTGCAGTGACAAGGGAGACCGTTGAAAGATTAGGTGTCACACGCTTCGATGGGAGAGTGATGAGTCATACCGCCAATGGCAAGGCCTATGGCTACCTCTTTAAATGTGCTTCAGTTCGATTGGGTCAGGTTGAAGTGAAGGATGTTGAATGCAAATATATGCCAAACCTGAACATGAACCTATTGGGTAGGGCTTTTCTGAAGAATTTCAATCTTTCGATTAATGAACTTGAGAAGACTCTGACTCTTGTGCCAATCAGTGAGAAAGTGATAGCCACAAAGGACGGTTTCAAGATTGTAAGCGGCGATGGCTGGGCCGAAGTGGATGGCCATAAATACGTTCTTCAGAATGGAAAGCTGGTAAGAACCAAATAACAGTACTGCCGACGAAAGGAGTAATCATATGTCACCTATCATAAAGCATGTCGGATATTTTTGTCACAGAAAGTATCATGGATGTGAGTATGCGTCAGTTGCCGTCAGGATGACCCGCTCAGGCCGCGTCCGGCGGCAATTCATGAAAGGGATGTTCTCAGCCATGGACTCCGGCATCTGAGCGTCCTCGTTTGTGAAGATGGTGATGTACGATACGCGGATATGCTCGGCGAGGACGCGTGCAGGACTTTCAGCATCTTTCAGCCGCAGACCGCAGGACAGCTTATTTAGCTGCTCCCTCAATGTGCAGATATGCTGAGAATTTTCTCCTTTGCTTCGAGAGTCGTTTTCTCCATATAATTAATCATGATGAGCCGCAGAGATTTTTTCAGGAAATTCATGTTGCCGGGCGCTGCCTGTCTGGTTGGAGGCTATTCATTTGCCATTGAGCGGACGGATGTGGAAGTCAACCGTTACCGAATCGCATTGCCTCGCCTGCCGGCCGAGTTCGAGGGATTTACGATTGTCCATCTTACGGATTTGCATTATGGCCCCTTTGCGGGACAGGCCTTTTTTGAGAAGATCGTGGAGCGCGTCAACAGATTGAGCAAAGACATTGTTGTCTGCACGGGCGATTATGTTCTCAACAGGAACACGACGAAGGAGGTCGATGCCGTATGGCCGATTCTTGTGCAATTGCAAGCGCCTTCAGGAGTCTATTCAGTCCTTGGCAATCATGATCACTGGGCTGATGCTGGCCGCTCGCTTTTCTGGCTCGAAAAAAGCGGACAGTCACTCCGCCACACGGTGCTTCCCGTGGAGCGCAACGGGAAACGCATATGGCTTGCAGGGGCTGGAGATTTGTGGGAAGACCATCATGCGCTTGACCCGCTGCTCAGAAAAATTCCGATTGAAGACTGCAGAATTGTTCTGGCTCATAATCCGGACAGCGCCGACAGGCTTAAAGTCGAAACGTTTGATCTGATGTTGGCCGGACATACCCATGGTGGGCAGGTACGATTTCCTCTTCTGGGTGCTCCGTTCATGCCGGTAAGGAATAAGGACTATACCATGGGGTTGGTGCGGTCGCAAAAGGGAGCGCCGGTTTTTATCTCCCGGGGAGTCGGATCAACCATCCCGCTTCGCTTCAATTGCGCACCCGAGATAGCCATCATAGAACTCGCAAGAACTATAGATTAAAGAGTTAAAGCTGGGCAGCTACCTTCCGAACCACCAGAAGCGTTTTGCGCGCCATTCCGGGTCATCGTCATCGGGGCCCTTCGTATCATTATCCGTGTTTCCAGGGACATCGTTCTTCCGGGAGCGATTGTTTGTCAACAGCAGATACAGCAGACCGGCGAGTATGGTAAAACCAAGAAAAAGAACCAGTTGTAGCCACATTGAATCCGACATGCTCATATCTCCTCGCTTTGCACCGCAGGGGGTCTTTGATTAAATGCTAGCAGAAAAACCGAAAAGAACAAAATTCAGCAGGAGATTCGAACGACCGGTTAAGTAAATGTAGCAGACCGATTGACGGCATCCTGAAGAAGTAGTTATTGTTCGAGTACTGCAACCCCTTCCGGAGCTTTGAATATGAACAAGGCGTTCCTGATGTTGGTGTTTGTTTTGACGCTGTTCAGGGCAATATCGATGCGATTACCAAGTTTGTCGGTGACGCTCAGCGACTTTATCGGGAAACCCTCATCATTTGTGGCAAGCTCAACCTGCGTCACATTGCCCATTGGCGTCTTCGGGGTAAGGATCAGTTTTTCATCCTTCATAGCAACAAAAAACTCCTGGTCGATGTTGCCGAGGCCGCTCAACAGAGCAATCGGCGCCTGACCATAGGTCGCATGGTTAAATGGCGCCTTGAATGCCTGTTTCTGCAGTGGCTGATAAATGATGATTTCCCTGCCGGTGATGTACACAATCTGCGGCTTTTCCCCTTTGTATTCCCAGCGCATCTTCTTTGCCTTGATGAAGAATTGCCCCTTATAGATTTCGGTCTTCTTCAGATCTTTTATGGTGCTTTTCTGGACAAAGGAGCCGTTGATGTCCTGAATTCCTTTATAGGCCTTGTGGATGGCAGCAACTTTTTTGTCTGCCTCGTTGTCCGCATTAGCCGCCTGACAACAGCGGGGGAGAAATGCTCCTCCCAGTATGACTATGCTGCACACAATCACGCTCAATAGCATTTTCATCTGCATCTCCTTGAATATGCCTCTTTTTATGTGCACCGATGTACGCACCTGCCGGTCAGCGCCTGCCGAGAAAATCACGCGGCTTGCCGGCACCTTTGGGCGGGCCGACGAGGCCGTCTTCCTCAAGTTGCTCCATGAGCAGGGCTGCCCGGTTATATCCTATCTTGAAACGTCGCTGGATGGAAGAGATCGAAACCTCTCCGGCAGATTCCGCGAACTCCATCACCCGCTGAAACAGGTCATCGCGGTCACCTCCGGCCGCGTCTTCACGCATGCGCTCTTCAATGACAGCCATCGTTTCAAATGAACTGTAATCAGGCTTGCCCTGATTCTTGATGAAGTCGGTTATCTTCCGGATTTCGCCTTCGCTCACGAATGCTCCGTGAATGCGGATCAGACGAACGCCGGGCACCATGAAGAGCATGTCGCCCATCCCGAGCAACTGTTCAGCTCCCTGGCTGTCGAGAATGGTCCGAGAGTCGATTCTCGTGGTGACCTGAAAAGAAATCCGGGCCGGAAAGTTCGCCTTGATAAGGCCGGTGATAACATCGACCGACGGGCGCTGTGTAGCAAGGATGAGATGAATGCCGCATGCACGCGCCATCTGTGCCAGGCGGGCTATCGCCGTTTCAACGTCGGCAGGAGCCGTAAACATGAGATCGGCAAGTTCATCAATGAATACAACGATATATGGGAGCCTCTCCTCGGGGGATACCTGCCGGTTGAAGGTGTCGATATTTCGCGCGCCTTTTTCGGCAAGAATGCGGTACCTCCGTTCCATCTCGAAAACCATCTTTTTGAGTGCATCGGATGCTCCTTTTGGGTCTGTGATGACAGGCGAGATAAGATGCGGAATGTCGCCGTACCCCGAAAGTTCGAGAAGTTTCGGGTCTATCATCAGCATTTTCACCTGCTGGGGCGACGCCTTATAGAGCAAACTTGCAATCATTGTATTGACCGAGACGCTTTTCCCCGAACCGGTTGCCCCGGCTACGAGCAGATGAGGCATTCTGGCCAGGTCGGTTACAACCGGATTGCCGAAGATATCTTTTCCGAGGGCCAGTGTCAGCAGGGATGGACTCTTCTGAAATTGTTCTGAAGCAAGTATGTCTCTCAGCGCCACGGTTGCCCGTTCACGATTAGGCACTTCTATTCCAATGGTTGCCTTGCCGGGTATAGGATACACACGAATGCTCGGCGCTCGCAGCGAAAGGGCCAGGTCATCCGAAAGAGAGACGATGCGATTAATTTTGACACCCGGCGCCGGTTCAAACTCGAACATGGTGACAATCGGACCAGGATGCGCCTGACGGATCTTTCCGTTGACGCCAAAGTCGACCAGCTTTTTTTCAAGACTGTTGCCGGAGGCGGTCATTTCTTCCCGGGACGGCCCTGAAACCGTATCAGCAGGCATCAGAAAATCAAGCCTCGGCAGTTCATAGTCGCCAAGGTCAGCAGCAGGCAGAGGTGGAAGGGTCGGTTGTTCCGGTGGCTTCCGTTCACGCGACTTGCGCAGTGGGGGAAAGAGAGGCTCCGGACGAAGCTGCTCTTCATCGTCGTGCATGTCAAAGGGCAGTCCTCCTTCATAAGCCGTTTTTGCAGGCGTGGATGGAGGCTTCAGTTCACGCCTTCTGAATAGTCGCTCAAACGGTGAAATCGGGCTTGCAAGGACAATCCCTATCAGCATGACGGCAAACGTAAGAAGATATGCTCCCACCGGGGAAATAAGACGTTCTAACGGCCTGATAATAAGCGTACCGGCAGCTCCTCCGGCATGCGCGATCGGAAGTGCAATGCGCTCTCCGATAAGTTCAAGAAGGAAGGCAAGGGCAAGAAGAAAAACGAGCGCACCCGCGATGTGGATGCGATGGCGCTGCTTGCCGAGAACTCTTCGCACCCCGTAGCCGACCAGCACAATGGGGATTGCAAAACTCGCCGCGCCGATCAGTGAGTATAAAATATCGGCGATGTAAGCTCCGGCAAGACCTCCATAGTTTGATGGCGCAGTCTTCGTATACGTAAAAAGAGACGGGTCCCACTGGTTATACGAGAGCAGGCAGACAGACAGATATATGCCCAACAGGATTGCAAGAATCCCGAGCACTTCCATGGTGCGGCTGCGGGTCTGTGGTGTCTGGCTATCCATAACCTATATGCGGATGAAATACAGCATTAGTATACCGCCGGCCAGGACAAAACGGTAGTAGGCAAAAGCGTTCAATGGATATTTTTTCAGGTACGCCATCAAAAACTTTATGGCGAAGATGCCAGAAATGAAGGCAGCAATAAACCCCGCGGCAAAGAGGTCAAGCTGATAGTCCCCAGGCGTTTTATAGATTTTTTTGCATTCCAGAAGCGTAGCTCCGGCGATTATGGGAGTTGAGAGCAGAAATGAAAAGCGCGCAGCGGTTTCACGCTTCAGGTTGCTGAAGAGTCCCGCGGTAATGGTAATGCCTGAGCGGGACGTGCCCGGAATGAGAGCAATAGCCTGGGCGCAGCCGATAATCATTGCGTTCAGAAAAGTGACGTTCCGCTTCGCCTGTTTCCCCGTTCGCTCTGCAACAAGCATCAGCGCTCCAAAGATGACAAGTGAGGCGGCAATAATAAGCGGATGCCTGAGCGTATGCTCGATAACGTCATGAAACAGGATTCCCGCAACACCGGCGGGTATGATTGCCGCAAAAATGGTGAACAGCATTTTGCGATCATGCGACAGCATGTCCATCCAGTCTCGGTAAAAACAGACGAGCAATGCAAGAAGCGTTCCTCCATGCACGGCAACATTGAACGTAAGTGTATCGACCTGCCCGGACCAGCCGAACAGCCACGGCATCAGGATGAGATGAGCAGTGCTGCTGATCGGGAAAAACTCGGTTATTCCCTGAAGCAGGCCAAGAATTATGGCCTGGACCAATTCGTTTGACATGAAAATCTCCTTTTACGCTTGGTAGGAAGAGAGAAAGATCGGAAGACCGGAAGGCGACTGCCGCAGCTTTACTCTTCCGCTCTTAGGCCCTTCCGCACGTTACACCTCAAGAATTATCGGCATAATCATCGGATAGCGGTCCATCGTATCGCGCAGATACTTCTTTAGCCGGGAGCGGAGTTTTGCCTGCAACAGGCTGACATCGGCAATGACATCTTCCTCCACAGTCATGATGGTCTGCGTCATGAGGTCACGTACTTCGTTGATAATATCCTGGGAGACATCTTCGAAGACAAAGCCGCGCGATATTATTTCAGGGCCAATGATCACCTGCCGCGTCTTCTTTTCGATCCCGACCAGCACGATTACAATGCCGTCGTGTCCCAACCGGCGGCGATCGCGCAGTACGATGTCTTCAACGCTCGGCGCGCCTTTGCCATCGATGAATATCCGCCCGGCGTGCACCTTGCCCGCCATGGTGGGACCGCTTTCAGACAGTTCAAGCACGGAACCATTGCCAAGGATGAAAATGTTTTCTTTCAGGATGGCCGATTTCTCGGCAAGACGCGCGTGAAAGCTGAGGTGTCGGTACTCGCCGTGAATCGGCACAAAGTACCGCGGACGGACAATGTTCATCATCAGCTTCAGTTCCTCTTTGGAAGCATGACCGGAGACATGGATTTCAGAGGTCTTTTCGTATTTGACGTCGGCCCCTCGCATCATCAGGTGGTTAATAATCCGCCCGATTGAGCGCTCATTGCCCGGAATCATCTTCGCGGAGAGGATAACGGTGTCGCCTTCCCGGATGGTGATGTGTTTGTGCTCGTCGGTCGCAATACGCGAGAGCACGCTCATCGGTTCTCCCTGACTGCCTGTTGTGAGAATAACCACTTCATTGTCAGGCATGTCCTTCAGCCGATCGATAGTCAGCCAGGTTTTTTCCGGAATTTTCAGGTAGCCGAGTTCAAGCGCAATCTGTGCGTTTGAAAGCATGCTTCGGCCGCACATGAACACCTTGCGGCCGAACTGCACGGCAACATCAATTGCCTGCTGGATGCGATGGATGTTCGATGCAAAGGTTGCGATAATAATGCGGCCATGTTTTTTGGCTAAAATATCCTCAAATGCCCGGCGGACTTCCTTTTCAGAAAAAGTAAAACCGCCTTTTCCCGCATTGGTGCTGTCCGACAGCATGAGCAGGGTGCCTTCTTCTCCATAGCGGGAGAAGGTATGAAAATCCATGAGTTCACCATCAACCGGTGTGGGATCGAGCTTGAAATCTCCGGTGTGGATAATGCTGCCGAGCGGGGTTTTGATGCCGAGAGCAACCCCGTCGACAATGCTGTGCGTAACGCGGATAAACTCGACGGTGATCGCACCGATCGTTATAACATCCCGCGGCTGAACGGGGATGAGGACGGCTTCCTCGTCAAACTCATACTCGCGGAGTTTCTGCTGCACCAGAGCAAGAGTCAGGGGAGTGCCGTATACCGGAACGGGCAGTGCCCTCAGAACGAACGGCAGTGCGCCGGTGTGGTCTTCATGCCCGTGGGTAAGAATAATGGCGCGAAGCCTGTCCCTGTTTTCCAGAAGATACGTTATGTCAGGAATGACAAAGTCGACGCCGAGCATGTCTTCCTCAGGAAACATCAGACCTGCATCCACGACGATCATGTCCTGTCCGTACTCAAAGACCGTCATATTCAGACCGATCTCTTCTACTCCTCCGAGAGGAATCACGGAGAGGCGAGCCGGGCTTTCCGGATAAGCGGAACGGATGGCTTCTGCCTGATTCATGAAACTCGTTCAGTGTGGTTCATTGTGTTTGTCAATCAGCCCCGCTCCGGACGCTCTTTCACGCTGCTTTAATCTCCTTCGTACAATGTTTTCTTTTTCAGTCTGAGTGAGTTGGTGACTACCGAAACTGAGCTGAATGACATGGCAGCCGAGGCTATCATCGGATTCAGCAGAGGCCCTCCCCATATATACAATAGACCTGCAGCCAGCGGTATTCCCACTACATTATAAAAGAAAGCCCAGAAAAGATTCTGCCTTATGGTGCGCATGGTCAGGCGGCTGAGGCGAATGGTGTCGGCGACAACCAGCAGACTGCCGTGCATGAGTGTGATGTCGGCAGCTTCGATTGCAATGTCGGTGCCGGTTCCGATAGCCATCCCGATGTCTGCCTCAGCCAGGGAGGGCGCATCATTAATTCCATCGCCGACCATAGCGACTATTTTTCCTTCTGACTTCAGTTGCCGGACGATAGCGACTTTCATGGCGGGGAGCACTTCAGAAAAGACGCGCTGAATGCCCACTGCAGCGGCAATCTCACCGGCGGCGCGGGCAGTGTCGCCGGTCACCATGATAACCTCGACACCGAGCTTTTGCAGACGGCTGACGGCAGCGGAAGAGTCGGGTTTTAACGCATCCGCGCAGAAAAATATACCGGCTGCCTGATTGTTGATTGCCATGCATACAGGACTGCCGGATGCCGGACCTGTTGCTATAATGCGCTCAAGGTCGGCAATGCCGCCGACGCCACGCTCCCGCAACATCCGTATGGTGCCGAGCAGTACCGACAACACGTGCCGGTCATCTTCCGGTATAGACGGTACCGTCGCGATGACTCCGCCGCCCGCCACCGCCTCAAAGGTCAGGGCGTCAGCGATGGTGATCTGCTCAGACGCCGCCTTGCGCACAATCGCCTTGCCGAGCGGATGTTCCGAAAGCTTTTCCGCTGTCGCAGCGATGGAAAGAATCTGACTGAGGGTAAATCCGTTATTGCCTGAGACAGGCGACACGATCTCCATTGAAATGACCTCAGGCGTTCCCTGTGTTATGGTGCCGGTTTTGTCAAGCAATACGGTTGTAATACGGTGGCTCTGTTCCAGCGCTTCAGCATCCCGGATTAGAATGCCTTTTTCAGCGCCTCTTCCGGTCGCAACCATAATGGCAGTCGGTGTGGCGAGTCCGAGAGCGCAAGGGCAGGCAATAATCAGCACGGCAATGAAATTCATGAACGCAAGGGGCAATGCATTTTCTTTTGCAAAGATAAGCCACGCGACCAGTGTGCACAAGGCTATTATGAGTACGACAGGGACGAATATTCCGGCAATGGTATCGGCAAGTCGTTGTATCGGCGCTTTGCTGCCTTGTGCCTGCCGAACGAGGCTGATTATCTGAGAGAGAATGGTCTCCGCGCCGACTTTTGTCGTCCTGAAACGAAAGCCGCCCGAGGTATTTATGGTGCCGCCATAGACTGCGTCGCCGGGTGATTTTTCGACAGGAATGCTCTCGCCGGTGAGCATTGATTCGTCAACCGTCGAGAAGCCGTCGACAATAAGCCCGTCAACCGGGATACGCTCTCCGGGGCGGACGACTACGACATCTCCTCTGACAACCTCGTCAAGATCAACGTCGCGTTCGACATCGCCGCGAATTACTCGCGCTGTTTTTGGCTGGAGGCCAATCAGTTTTTTTATCGCCTCTGACGTTTTTCCTTTTGCCCGATCCTCAAGCATTCTGCCGAGCAGGATGAGAGTGATAATCGTTGCGGACGTCTCGAAATAGACGTGCGGTTGAAGCCCCCGCGCCATGAAGAAGTGAGGCGCAATGGTCGCAAACACACTGTAAAAATAGGCGGCATTGGTGCCGATGCTGATGAGCGTGTTCATGTTCGTCGAGCCATGACGAAGAGCAGCGAAGGCGGCGGTATGGAACCGCATGCCGGTCCAGAACTGTACCGGCGTTGCGAGCAGCAGCATGATGACGGAATACATCCTGCTTTCCGGCATTGCCATGCTCAGTATCATGAGCGGCGCCGTCAGCAGGGCGCTGACAATAAAGTGTTTTTTGATGGTGGCATATTCCTGCGCTTTGCGATCCGCCTCTTCATCGGTAAAGCCACGGCTGATTCGAAGCGCCGTGTATCCGGCATCTGCGACCGTCTTGCGGAAATCGCCGAATCCGGCAAGCGTCGGAATATACTCCACTGTTGCCTGTTCTGTCGCAAGGTTGACCTGAACGTTCAGAACGCCATGAATTTTTTTGAGACTCTCATCGACAGCACCCACACAGGCAGCGCAGGTCATGCCCTGCACGGCAAAGGTCAACCGCGATGTCGCAACGCCGTATCCTTCGCCTTTGATAACATCTACCAGTTTTGTAAGCGGCAGCGCATCTTCAGCGCTGCCGAATTCGATAGAGGCCATCTCGGCAGGCAGATTGACCGAAGCATGCAGGACGCCGCCTGTTTTTTTCAGCGCACGTTCCAGAGCCGCCGAACATGCAGCACAGGTCATTCCGGTTATGGGAAGGTCGATTTTTTTTGGGACTTCTTTCATGCTGCTCCGCTTGCTGACAGTAATCCGCATTCCGGATGGACTCACGCATACAGCGCGTATGCGATAAGGAGACCCGTTCCGGCGTATTTTATGAGCTGAATCTTACTTAAAGTCTACTTTCGGCGCTTCCCGCTCCTGTTTCGGCACTTCATAGTAAGCGGCTTCCGGGATATTTGCTATCGAGGCAATCAGACTGCCCGGAAACTGGCGGCGGTAGGTGTTCAGCTCCTGCGCTGCTTCGTTATAACGTTTGCGCTCAACAGCAATGCGGTTTTCTGTTCCCTCAAGGCTGTCCTGCAGTTTCAGAAATGATTCATTTGCTTTCAGTTGCGGATACGCTTCCCGGAGAAGCAATAGCCGGGAAAGCGTTCCTTCCAGTGCATTTGACGCCGCTATCTTGTCTTTCGGCGACTGCGCCTGAAAGTATTGAGTTCGTGCCTGCGCGATATTCTCAAAAAGCTGCTTCTCGTGCGCGGCATATCCCTTGACTGTTTCGACCAGATTCGGAATGAGGTCGTAGCGTCGCTTCAGCTGGTTCTCCACCTGTGCCCACTGGGCCTTGACCTTCTCATCCATGTTAACCAACGAGTTGTACTGACCGACAAACCAGCCGCCGACCGCAATGACGATGACCACAAGTACGCCGACGACAACTAACGCAATCTTTGCTCCGTAGCTCATAAAACCTCCTTGAAAAAAACGAGAAGTCAATATAATGAGCGGAGAGCCGATATGGAGAGAGTATTCTCCCTTCATCACCCTCGCTGTTTACAGGACATTGTAATCTTTCCCTTCCAACTTCGCCAACCCTGTCGTATCACCAATCGCCGGATGCGCCGCCCCCGCCGAAGCTGCCGCCGCCCCCGCCGAAACTTCCTCCGCCGAAGCTGCCGCCGCCACCGCCGGCTCCCCCAGTGTACCAGCCGCCATAGTGATGGTCGTGAGAGTGGTGTCCGCGTGCAGAGCGAAACATCCTGCTCAGCACCATGAAGACCAGCACAACGCCGACGCCGAGCAGCAGGATTGTCGTCAGGTCGAGAGAATATGTTTCTGTATATTTCTTTTCTGGCGGCGGTCTGGTAATGGCAAGAGTCTCTCCCAGTTCGACTTGTCTGTCAGCCGCAATTCTCTCCGCAATGATAGTTGCAGCATTCAGCAAGCCGGTTGAGTAATCCCCGCTGCGAAAAAACGGTCTGAGCTGCTCACGGCCCAGAGTTCCGAGGAAACTGTCAGGCAGGATTCCTTCCAGTCCGTATCCGGTTTCAAAACGGTATTTTTTCTCGCTCAGTGCGATGGCCAGGAGCATGCCGTTGTCTTTTCCCCTTTTGCCCAGCTTCCAGCGCTCGGCTATCCTGATGGTAAACGGCTCTATGTCCTCGCCATCGAGGCTCGCAACGGTGAGGATCACGAACTCTGCCCCGGTTTTCTTTTCAAGGGTTCGAAGAAACTCATTTAGTCGTGTCTTTGCTTCAGGATTGATGATCCCGGCAAGGTCGACAACCGGCTGCGACGGCATTGAGGGCGGCTCCGGAGTCGCAGCATGAGCTCCTGAGATTTCAAGGCAGAGAGCGATAAGCGCGAACAGGATAAACAGTTTCGGCATCTGATAGGATCTCATGAGGCTGGCGCGCTGATCTTCAGGAAGCGATCGCAGACAGTTCGATAGCATCGCTGATGATCTCAAGATTGCGATAGTGGCGCTCAAAAGACGAGCGCACGATGTCTTCTGTCAGGCTGCCGGCCTGATGCCGGAATGAGAGCACAAGTTCCAGCGCGTCACGGTCAAGCGGAATATGGTTTTCAAGAACGGCAATCACCTCTCGGCGCGAAATTGGCGGTTCTGTTCCCATCAGCAGCAGAATGCCGCGCAGGAGCGGGAACATATTCTTGACCGAGCGAATGAGCAGATCGGCAACGGCGTCTTTTTGTCCGAGATGGGCAATATAGCCCTGCCAAAGGGCGAGGAGCTTTGTCTTGATTTCGCGCTCGCATTGTATGCGCAGATATTCAGTATGTACCGACAGCGCTCCGAAGACGTCTTCTCCGAATACGGTCCGGTGCAGCAGCTTCAGGTCGAGAAACTCCACGGGAAACACATCGAGCGATTTCCGGACATACTCTGCGGTCATCACAAGAGGCGCCGCAATCCTGTTGTCGCGGTATTTCCCGCCGAGCGGCGCAAGAAAGCGGACAAAATCCAGCGACATTGTGCGCAGAAGAATAACGCTGTTGATGTTGGAGACATGCTTATCAAAATCCGGCGTGACAGCGCTGCCGGTCACCGCGAGGACATGGATATCTTCGGGAAATGAGGAGAGAATCTCGCGGAAAAAGGGCTCAATCCGCATCGCTATATCGGGACGAAGTGCGTCAAGGATCATCGCGCTCATTCTATTATAAGTATACCACACGCGATACAGCCGCACTTGGCGCTTGCTTTTACGGGCGAAACGTGTTTAGTTTATAAACATGATCATGAAGCACTCATTCATGGCTCTTCTTCTGTGCGCTCTAATGCTGTTTCTTTTTCTTGGCTGTGCATCGGGAAGGGAACAGGCTCGAAATGCAGCGGCCTCTCTGGAGAGCATATCAGGAGCGCAGCTCCCTGATTTTGAGCCTGTTGATCTGTATCGCGTGGACACTCAGCTCAAGGTCGCCCTCATCAATCATGGTTTTGCCTTTGCCGGCGACATAGAATTCCGTGTTGCGGCTGCGGAATCGATCGTTGCCGGAGAGCGGGATTTCGCTTTGGACCGGCTCGTGAACGTTCCGCTTGTCATTGGAACCGGTGGGGTCGCCATTGTCGATCTCGGGAGCATTGAGTGGCCCGGGAAAGAGCATCCCGCGCTTGATCATCCTCAGCTGCATGTCGGTGTCCGCGTTGACCCGCAGGGAAAAGTCCCGGAACGACTGCGTATCAATAACAGCATTGAACGAACACTACGCGTCCCGTGCGGCGTGACGATCGAAAAAGCTGAACATAACCGTTTTCAGCACGGTATTCCCTCGCTGCTGGTTTTGCACGGCCGATTCGGCGCAGTGCAGAAAACGAAGGGAGTAGTAGTGCGCAGCGATGGCCGCGAGAGCCATCTTCTTGTTGCAGAGTGGCAGAGCGATGTGCTTAAGGTAGTGCTACCCAAAAACATTCCGGCAGGCCGGTATGAGGTTCTGGTTCAGTGTACGGAGAAAGCGTGCGGGCAGGGCTATTTTACCAGCAACTCCATTGAAATATCAGTAATCGGGGATCAGCACACGGACCCCTGGCGCTGAATGTCTTGTCTGTTTCTCAACGGACAGCCTGCCCTATGCTTATGCTGCCTTCTCCGTCTTTCAGCCTCCTTGCTTATGGATTCTGTATTCCGTATTCTGTATTCTAAATAAATGTCCGGCTATACCTTTCGTTCAATTCATGTTGATCTTTCTTCACGAACCATAGAGGCAGTGTCTACGTCTGAGCAACTGCGGGAAGAGTACCTTGGCGGGCGGGGCTTTGGAGTGTCGCTGCTTTCCGACTTCATGTCCTTGTCGTACGATAACCCTGAAATGCCCATCGTCTTTGCCACCGGACCTCTCGTGGGTACTGCTTCTCCGACATCGGGCCGCATGTCAGTCGTCTCCCGTTCGCCGCTCACCGGAACCATATTTGACTGCTCTGTAGGTGGACGGTTCGGGACGATGCTGAAGCGGGCAGGATATGACTACATCAGAATCACAGGAATATCCGAACGGCTGGTCGTCCTTGAGATTGACGGCGATGCCGTTACCGTGCGCGATGCAGGGTCTCTTGCCATGAAGCCGGTATCAGCGGTGGCGCAGGAGTACTCATCGGATTGGTCCACGGCTGTCATCGGGCCGGCCGGCGAGCGGCAAGTCCGCTACGCATCTATCATTGCAGACGGCCATTATGCTGCCGGTCGCGGCGGGCTTGGCGCTGTCATGGGAGCCAAGAGGCTCAAGGCTATAGCAGTTCGCGGGGACGATCCCGTGCAGGTCGCCGACGCTGGAACCCTAAAATCAGCGGGGGATGCCGTCATGCGCCTTTTGCGGTCATCGCAGGCAGTATTCGGCGAGTTCGGGCTTTCAGAATTCGGCACTGCTGCGCTTGTGGATGTCATACATGCACGGCGTATGGAGCCGACCGAAAATTTCCGAAAAACAGTATTTGCCGGCTCCGGCGCCTATTCCGGCTATGCAATGAAGACACGGTATCGCACACAGAAGACAGGTTGCTCCGGATGCCCGGTTCTCTGCAAGAAAATCGGTGCAGCGAGGGAAGTCATACCCGAGTATGAGACGGTTTCTCACTTCGGCGCACTCAATTCAAACAGCGACCTTGCATCAATTATCGAAGCCAACCGGCTCTGCAATGATCTGGGAATGGATACTATTACCGCTGCCGCAACGATCGCCTGTTCTGCTGAGCTTCAGGGCAGAACTATTCCGCCTGACGAAATGCTTCAGCTGCTCAGGGAAATTGCCGACCGCAGATCGGGTCGTGCGAACGAACTTGCTGAAGGGTCGCTGCGCTACGCCGCCGCTCAGGGGCGCCCTGATCTTAGCATGTCGGTAAAAGGACTGGAACTGCCTGCATACGATCCGCGCGGGGCGTATGGAACCGCGCTAGCCTATGCAACATCTAACCGCGGCGGGTGTCATCTTCGCGCCTATCCGATAAGTCACGAGATTTTGCGGAGACCGGTCTCAACGGATCGTTTTTCCTTTGCGGGCAAGGCCCGCATCATCAAAATTGCAGAAGACCTGAATGCGGTTGTCGATTCACTGACTGCCTGCAAATTTGTTTTCTTCGCTGTCAGTCTTGAGGAGTACGCCAAAGTGCTGTCCGCAGTGACCGGACGGCACCATGACATGCAGTCGCTTTTCCGCATCGGCGAGCGTATATGGAATGCTGAGCGCAGGATGAACAGGGCAAACGGTTTTTCTGCTGCTGATGACGATCTGCCGCCGCGTTTCTTTACCGACCGAGGAACATCGGGAGGCTTTGTCGAAATACGGCCGATTGACCGCACGGAGTTTCTCCATGCCCGCGCAAACTACTATCGTATCCGAGGATATGCCGCGGAGCTTGCGGAAAGTCACTGCGAGCAATAGCAATGGAAAAGACAGTGCAAAAATATCTGGGCAAGATTGAAGCGCAGGGGCTGGCGCATCGCGATGATGTGGTTTTATTTGCGCGCGATGCGGATGTCTACTGTAACCGGACGTTGCGGGAAGATGAGCGGGAGCTTCATGCCGTGCTGGAGACGATGAATGTCAGTTCGCTGCTCTTTGCCCGCCCTGCAGAGCCGTATTGGACTATCCTTGAGCAGATTGCATTGCGGGATGAAACGGTCCCGGCTGAAGGGCGTATAGTTCCGCGCGATGCTGAGACGCGGACTTTTTTGCATGACATCCCGGTGCTGGAGCATTTTTGGGCAGCGGATATCGCAGCGGCGCTGTCGCGGCGCAAAACGGCGATTATTCGGGGCCGCGGTATCGTGACCTTTGGATCTATGACACCTGAGCAGTCATACATCATGCTGAGTTCCACCTGTTTCACGGCATTTGTGAAATATTTTTCTGATGCGCTTCACCGTTTCCGGGAAGCCGTTGTCGATGAGGAAGACCTTGCCGCATTCCGGCGGATCTGGCGTGCTTCGAAGCCCTTTTTTCCGGGGGGAGAAATCCTGCAGTTTCATACAGGAACGGCGAATGACGACGATATGGTACTCGCCATGATAGCGGAAGTCGGAAGAGCGGTTGTCGACCATCATCTCGTTGATTCTTTTTTTGGAAACATCTCGTATGCTACCGATGACTGCATCTACATCAGCCAGACTGGAAGTTCCCTGGATGAACTGCATGGGTGCATAGACAAAGTGCCCTTTGACGGCACGTCATCGGCAGGCATTACCGCATCTTCGGAACTCTCGGCTCACAAGAACATTTACCGTGCAACAGGCCTGAACGCTATTCTCCACGGTCATCCGAAATTTGCGGTTATCATGTCGATGGATTGCGAGCGGAAAAACTGTGACCGGGAACTCTGCTATAAGGCGTGTCCGGAGCAGCGATCCGTCCACGGCATTCCGATTGTTTCAGGCGAGATAGGCACCGGCGCGACTGCGCTTATGCATACGGCTCCTGAAGCGCTCCGGAAAGACCGGGGTGTGATTGTGTATGGACACGGTGTTTTTACTGCAGGCAGAAATGATTTCCGACAGGCCTTTGCTGAACTGCAGAGAGTGGAAAGAACGTGTGTTGCAGCGTACCGGGAAGAGGTGGAGAAAGCGAGCGGAGGCAGGATTTAGGCATCGGGATTCAGGGTGATGTTTTTTTGCTTTTTTGTCTTTCATCCTCTAAATTCTTTCACCGGATTTCTTGCCCCTATCGCAGCATTTCCCGAATAGTTATCCTTACTGAATCGGACAGGGATGGAAAATGATATCCGCCTTCGAGCACAAAAACAACAGGCGCATACGTGCTGTGAAGAATGCTCGCGACCATTGCCCGTATGCCCTCATTGCTGACGCGCACAGCTGCCAGCGGGTCGGCGGCATGTATGTCGTAGCCGGCTGAAACCAGCACAAGATCAGGAAAGAACCGCTTCATCAACGGCGGCAGGATGCTTTCGTAAATCTCGAGATAGTCGCGGTCGCCTGAGCCGGGCTGCATGAGTACGTTATACGTGAAGCCGGTGCCGGCGTCTTTGCCCCGCTCATGCTCATACCCCGACGCAGGATAGAGATTTGCCTGATGCGAGCTGAAGAAAAAGACCGTATTATCGTCTTCAAAAATCTGCTGGGTGCCGTTGCCGTGATGCACATCGAAATCGATTATGAAAACCTTGCGATAGCCGATTGTCTGCGCGTAGCGTGCAGCAATTGCGACGTTGTTGAAAATGCAGAAGCCCATGCCCCGACTTGTTTCAGCATGATGTCCGGGCGGGCGGACCGCACAGAAGGCACGGCGAAATTCACCATTTTTTGCGCAATCAATTGCTTCCAGAAGAGACCCGGCGGCAAAGCATGCTGCTTCAAGAGAGTGTTCTGAAAGAAAGGTCTCTTCTTCAAGCGCACCGGTTCCCAGTGTCTTTACACGTTCAATATAGGAGCTGTCATGAACACGGGCGATGTCTTCCCATGTTGCCCGTCTCGAAGACAGGTGTTTCAGTTTGTCCCACAGACCGGCCCGTTTCAGTTCATCGATTGCGGCAATCAGACGTTCCGGGCGGTCAGGATGCCATGGCGGTGTTTCGTGGCGGAGAAAAATATCACTGAAAGCAAATCCAACAGGTTTCATTTTTGTATTATAGCGCATGTGTGAATACTCTGCAAACTGGCGGTGTTGAGCAGCTAACACCTTGATAATTTGGCATCTATACGCTATTATGTTCAATAGATAACGTATAATGAGCGTTCCGGAGGCATGCATGATAACGAGAGAAGCTGTTGAAGTGGTACTTGATAAGGTTCGTGTCGGACTAAAGGCCGAGGGCGGCAACGTTGAACTCCATGACATCAGGGACGACATTGTATATGTCAAGCTGACGGGAGCCTGCGGTACCTGTCCGATGTCGCAGCTGACACTGAAGAACTGGGTCGAAGCGACCGTAAGAAAAGAGATACCGCAGGTTAAAGCCGTCCAGTCGGCATGAGTGATTGCGAAGAAAGCAGAGAGCGCTTGGCAAGCCGGATGCTTAAGCATCGGGGTGCCCTGATCTTTCTTTTTTTCAGCATGGTTTTGCTTTTCTGCGCAGCTTTTGTGTTCGTCCCCTCAGGGGAGGCATTGGCAGCGGATCCTGTTGAAGTCAAAGGGGTCAGGCAGTGGGTCGGACAAAATTCTATCCGCATCGTGATTGACCTCAGCGACAGGGCGACATATTCCAAAGGGCAACTGCCAAATCCTGAGCGGTTCTTTCTTGACCTGAAGAATGCAAGGCTGAGCGCCACTTCTCCGAAAACTGTTCCGATTGGCGATCGTATTGTCCGGTCGGTGCGCCTCGGTCAATTCAGTGTGGATACTGTTCGTATTGTATTTGATCTTGACGTGCAAAAATACGACTGCCGTGTTATATCGCTTGAAGATCCGACCCGGCTTGTCATTGATTTCGGGCAGAAGGGGCAATTCGAGCAAAAGCCCGAGCCGAAGATTGAATCTGTGCCGGAGGCTAACCCCGCACCGGCAAAGCCTCAGCCGCGCTCTGAGACCGCGGATGTGCGCCGGAAAATTGTGATTGATGCAGGACACGGGGGGCATGATCCCGGCGCGGTCGGCAAGAGCGGGCTCTATGAAAAGGATGTTGTCCTCGATATCGCTCTGCAGGTCAAGTCCGTCCTGCTGAAGCACTATCCGGGCTATGATGTTGTGCTGACCCGTGAAAAAGATGTCTTTATTCCGCTTGATGAACGTGCCGCCATCGCAAACCGGGTAAAAGCCGACCTGTTTGTTTCGATACACGCCAATGCAAGCACAAACCGTAAGGCGGGCGGCATTGAAACCTATCTTCTGAACTGGACCAATGACGAAGAGTCGATCCGGGTTGCAGCCCGTGAGAACGCCATCTCGGTCAAAAAGATGCGTCAGGTGCAGAACGAGGTTACCGCGATGCTTGCATCGCTTGAGCGGCAGAGCAAGCGTGATGAGTCGGTCAAGCTAGCCGGCTATATCCAGAACTCCATGATCTCAGATGTTACGCAGACCTACCCTCAGGTGAATAATCTCGGGGTAAAGCAGGCTTTGTTTTATGTTCTGGTAGGTGCTAAAATGCCATCAGCTCTGGTAGAGGTTGCATTCATCAGCAACCCCGAGGAGGAGATCCTTCTCGCCAAAGATGCCTATCGCCGGCGGATTGCCTCCGCTGTCGCAGCAGGAATTCATTCATACTTTCATACGGGTCCGTCGCAGAAGGTTGCGGGCGGAGAGAGAGTAAACTATGCTTCTGCGGCCACAAAACCGAGAGCCGCAAAATTGGAAAAGTGAAAGAAACGCGTGTCTTGTAAACGGCTTGCATCGTTTTTCGGCAGTCAAAGCGCTTTCTCAGTGGAGTAATTCATGTTTGATCTTCTTCTTGTAAACGGGCAAGTTATTGACGGCAGCGGACTCACCCCCAAACAGATGCACGTCGGCATCATGGGTGATGTTATTACGTATGTCGGTCCCCAGGAGTATCCGGCACATCGGGTAATCGATGCAAAGGGACTCGTGGTCGCCCCCGGTTTTATTGATACCCATGCCCACTCGGAGTTTACTCTCCTTGCCGATGGAAGCGCAGAAGGAAAAATTGCCCAAGGTGTGACGACCGAGGTATGCGGAAACTGCGGTCTTTCTGCCGCGCCGCTTTATGGTGAATACCTCGAGCGCAGGGAAGTCGATATTGAAGAATACGGCATCACTGAGCGCTGGCAAAATTTCAGCGCATATTTCGAACTGCTTGAGCGTCGCGGGATTGCCCTGAATTTTACAACGCTCTGCGGCCACGGAAATGTCCGCGGCTCTGTTGTCGGCTATACAGATCGGCCTGCTACGGCAGACGAGCTTGCGATTATGCGGGACATGGTTGCCGATGCAGTTCGCTCCGGTGCGCGAGGAATCTCAACCGGCCTTATTTATTCTCCCGGAATGTACGCTACCGCGGAAGAAGTTGTGGCTCTCACCCGCATGGCTGTGCAAACCATGAAAGGCCGCCCTGCAATTTACGCTACCCATTTGCGGAGTGAAGGCGACTGGCTCCTTGAGTCGATTGATGAAGCCTTTGACATCGGCAAGATGTCAGGGGCATCCGTTCATATCTCTCATCTTAAAACAGCGGGAGAAGAGAACTGGCACAAAATAGACGCAGTTCTTGCCCAAATCAAATCAGCATTCCAAACCGGAATGCTGATTACAGCAGATTGTTATCCCTATATTGCGTCCAGTACTGATCTCGATACAGTTCTGCCGAAATGGGTCTATGACGGCGGAGCCTCCGAGGAAATTGCGCGTCTTCAGAACATCGATACCCGACGCCGGGTTCTCGGTGAACTGCAACTGCATCCCCCGCAGTTTTGGGATCGCATTCAGGTCTCAAAAGTCATTCACGGACACAATGAATGGATGGAGGGAGAGCGGTTTTCCGCTATAGCAGCGCGACTCGGCAAATCGCCTGCGGAAGCGCTTCTCGATGTTCTCATTGACGAGGAGACCAGAACCGGGGCGATCTTTTTTTCTATGTGCGAAGAGAATCTTCAGCGATTCTTGCAGCTGCCGTATCTTATGTTTGGGTCGGACAGCGCGGTCCGTTCTTTTTCCGGCGTGACGGCGAAAGGCAAGCCGCACCCGCGAGGGTTTGGAAGCTTCCCGAGGCTTCTCGCCCGCTATGTCCGGGAGCAAAACCTCATGCCGCTCCAGAATGCGATACGCCGCATGACATCGGTTCCTGCGTATACGTTCAGTATCGAAAAGCGCGGGACTATTCGGCCCGGCTATTTTGCAGATATTGTGGTGTTTGATGCATATAGAATTGAAGACATGGCAGATTTCCGGAATCCTTTTCAGCGGCCGAAGGGCATTGTTCATGTGATTGTGAACGGACAGCCGGCAATGCTTGATGGTGAACTTACGGGCACGCGTGCCGGAAGGGTATTGCGATGAAACCGGTCATTGGAATTACACCGGGCATAGAAGATGGCCGGTTTCGTCTGCATCAGGCTTACGCCGCCGCCGTTGAAAAGGCGGGAGGAACTCCGTTCATACTGCCGCCAGGACCGGCGGTGCAGGAGCATGGAGGCATTATCGACGGGCTGTTGCTGTCCGGCGGCGGCGACATCCTGCCGGAGTTGTATGGCGAAGCACTTGCGGTTTTGCCTTCCCTGTTAAGACTTGTGGTTCGACAGCGCACAGAATACGAACTTTCGCTTCTGCGCATGATGATGGACTGGCAGAAGCCGGTTCTCGGTATTTGCTATGGCATGCAGGTGCTGAATGTTTTTTTCGGCGGATCTCTTTATCAGGACATTCCAACGCAATATGCACCTGATCGCCTGGCCGGAATTTACCACCATGAAGGTATGCATTCCATTGAGCTGTCTGCTCTGTTCTGCGACGATTCATCCTATGAAGGCTTGCAGGCTCGAGTGAACTCTTCGCATCATCAGGCAATTCAAAGGCTGGGTGACGGGCTTTCAGTGTTTGCGACATCGCCTGACGGCATTATCGAAGGCATTATGCTGCCGACTCATCCATTTTGTGTCGGGGTGCAGTGGCATCCGGAACGCATGCTTCATGATAAACTGGCTGAAGAGCTGTTCCGCGCATTTGTATCAGCATCGCGGCGAGTTGCTTTTTGCCGGGGAGGGTGAGAAAAGTAAGAAATCTGAAATCTCAGGATTAATACAAAGGAGTTGTATTAATCCTGAATTTAGTGAGTTCTGTGCTTTCACGAGAGAACCATGGGGTCCCATAAGTTTTATCTCTTTGTAATGATTGCATTGGTACTGCTCCTGGGATTCATGACATTTCAGGTGCTGAAGCCCTTTCTGCTGCCGATTGGCTGGGCAATTGTCCTGACGATTCTCTTTTATCCAATCTTCGCATACATTCTCCGGTTCGTCAAGTATAAGTCGGTCGCATCTCTTATTACCGTCGTCATAATCTGTGCGATGCTGCTCGGCCCCTTTTCCTACATAAGCTTTGCGTTTATGGATGAAATGCGGGGGCTTTCGTCATCATTCCAGCTGAACGAACGCCTTGCGCATCATCCTTCTGTGCAGTGGATTTACACGAAGATCATCAAGATTTTCGGCATTCCCCAGGCGCAGTTTGACAAGGCTCTGGTTGAAAACCTCACGCATGTGCGCGACGTCGTGCTCGAAAAGGCGACGAGCGGCTTCGGCGATATCGTCTTGTTCGCTGTCAACTTTCTGCTCATGGTCTTTGCCATTTTTTTCATGCTGATTGACGGTCCGCGCTTTCTCCAAAAGGGCAAAGACTATATGCCGTTCAATGAAGAGGATAAGCATCGGCTTGCCAACCAGATTCATGATATCGTCGTGTCGACGATTTATGGCGGAGTCATCGTCGGAATTATTCAGGGACTCATTGCAGGCATTGCTTTTGCAATTGTCGATTTCAAGTCGCCCGTCCTTTGGGGATTTGCTACCGGCATCGCGTCATTTATCCCGATATTCGGTGCGGCGGCAGTCTGGGCGCCTGCGGTTCTCTATCTTTTTGCCACCGGGGCAACCTCTAAAGCGGTAGCACTCCTGATTATCGGCGCCTTCGGCATCAGCCTGATTGATAACATTCTGAAGCCGCTGATTATCGGCAACCGCGTAAAGATGCCGATGCTGATTATTCTCTTCAGCGTTCTCGGAGGCATCAAGCTGTTCGGACTGATAGGCCTGGTTCTCGGGCCGCTCGTCATCGCGCTTTTTGTGTCGGTAATCGAGATTTTCCGGAATTTCGAATACAACAGAGCTCCAGAACAATAATGTTGCTTATACTCGTGTTCTGTATTGTTGCGATGTTCGGTTGCAGCCCTGTTCAGCGCGCCGACGGCTTTATTTATTACCGACTCATTGCCAATCCTTCTACCCTTGACCCTGCCCTGATTACCGATGTTTCTGCATCAACCGTCGCTGCAAAGCTTTATAACGGACTGGTTCGGCTGAACGGCGACCTGGAGGTTATACCTGATATTGCCGGGCGATGGACACTCTCAAAAGATGGCCTGCGGTACCGTTTTGTGCTGCGATCGGATGTTTCCTTCCCCGATGGCAGGGCAGTGCAGTCCGGTGATGTGCTATATTCCTTCCAGCGCGTTTTGCACCCTCAAACACGTTCACCAAATGCATGGATTTTTCAGCATGTGCTCGGTGCAGATGATTACCGGAACGGGAAGGCAATAACAGTATCAGGTCTTAGGGTTATTGACGAACATACCTTTGAAATAATGCTGAAGCAGCCTTTTTCTCCGTTCATCCGCATGCTGACCATGACTCCGGCATTCATTGTGCAGCGGGAGGTTGTTGAAAAGCTCGGGGCCGCTTTTGCTTATGAGCCGTCAGGGACCGGGCCGTTCCAATTGAAACTCTGGAAGACCGACCGTGAGGTTGTTCTTGTCAGAAAGGAACACTATTTCGGCGGGGCTGCAAAAATTCAGGGCATCGCCTATCGCATTATCCCGGAAGACCTGACGGCCCTGACGGAGTTTGAACTCGGCAATCTGGACATCGTGGCATTGCCGGCTTCCGCACACAAGAAATTTACGAGTACCCTCCGGTGGAGAGAACATATTCATACACTGCAGGGAATGAATACCTATTATCTTGGTATGAACTGCTCACGGTTGCCGATGTCTGACGTGCGTTTGCGTCATGCAGTATCTCTGGCGATTGATCGCAAAAAAATCCTTGAGACGTTCTACGAGCAGCGCGGGAGGCTCGCTTCCGGCCCGGTTGTCGATATGCTTCGGCAGTGGCAGCTGCACGGGCAGGCGCAGCGGTATGATGCTGAAGCGGCTCGTTCATTGGTGCGATCCATTGGGGCAGAAGGCACCATGATAAAGCTTTTAGTCACCGCAGATCAGGAAATAGCAGATCTTGCGGAGATTGTTCAGTCATACCTGAAAGCTGCAGGTCTGCAGGTGCAGATCAAGCAGCTCGAATGGAGCGCCTACAAAGCGGCTCTCAACCAGGGGGAAGCCGACATCTTCTGGCTCAGCTGGTGGGCCGACTACCCGGATGCCGAGAATTTTCTCTTTCCCCTCTTTCATTCGGCCAATCATGGTCCTTCCGGTAACCGCACCCGATATGTGAACCATACGGTGGACAGGCTTATAGAACAGGGACAGGCCGCTTTCGCAGAATATGAGCGCAATGAGGCGTACCGCAAGGCTGAAGAGCTCATTGTTCAGGATGCTCCGTGGGTCTTTATGTGGCATAAAAACGAATATGTGGTACAACAGCCATGGATTCAGGGATTTCGCGTCTATCCGGTGTATACGATAGACAAAGGGCTGGAGATTGCGATCAGAAAATAGAAATCAGTCCCCGATTCTTCGAAACTTCCTGTCTGGATTCTCTCTTATGACTCCTGTATGCTAAATCCATACCATGAAAACGTATATTCTTAAACGACTTTTTCTGCTTGTTCCTTTGCTGCTCGGCATTACTATGGTGAGTTTTCTTATGCTGAAATCGCTGCCTGGAGATCCGGTGCTGAATCTTGTCGGCGAGCGGGCAAGTCAGGAGATTATCGAAAGCATCAGCAAGGAGCTCGGCGCGGATCAGGGGTTTATACGGCAGTACACCGGATATCTTTCACTGCTGATAAAAGGCGATTTCGGGAGGTCGTATTATACGAACCGGCAGGTGCTCGATGAGATTCTGGCAAAGTTTCCGAACACTGTTTGCCTTGCATTGGCAACGATGTTCATAGCCATTCCGGTCGGTATTCTGCTGGGAATAGCGGCTGCTCTCAATCGGGGTGGTTTTATAGACCGCGCAATGCAGGCCGTTACTATTGCAGGAGTGAGCATGCCGGTTTTCTGGTTCGGCATTATGGTGATGCTGCTCTTTAGCCTCCAGTTAAAGCTATTTCCTCCTTCAGGAACAGGTGGTCTTCAATTTCTGGCGCTTCCGGCCTGTGTACTCGCCGTGCCGGCAATATCAACGCTGGCGCGGGTGACACGTACGAGCATGATTGACGCTCTGGCGATGCCGCATGTGCAGACTGCGAGAGCCAAAGGGCTCCTTCGCCGGAAGACGCTTGCCATGCATGTCTTGAGAAATGCTCTGATCCCGATTATCACCATTATCGGACTCGATTTCGGTAGTTACCTGAACGGGGCGGTGGTTACAGAGACAATTTTCGGATGGGACGGCATCGGGCGCTTCACGATGGACGGCATTGTTAAACGCGATTATCCGGTCATCATGGGCTGCATCATTATCGGCACAGCGGTTTTTGTTTTTGTGAATCTGGTGACGGATCTCGTTTATCTCTATCTTGACCCAAGGATTCGGCTGGATGAAAAAAACAGGTAAGATAGCTTCCGGTGTTTTAATAGTGATGGTGGTGTTTTCAGTGATGGCTCCGCTGCTGCCCATAGCGGATCCGGAGCGCATTGATCTTGATGCCCTTCGTGAAGCGCCGTCGGCTGCTCATCTGTTCGGCACAGACAGCAAGGGGCGGGACATTTTTTCCCGTGTCGTATTCGGCGGGCGGGTTTCAATCAGCGTTGCCGCTGTCGCAGCGTTCACCTCTGCGTTTATCGGCTTTGTTGTCGGACTGGCTGCAGGGTATTGCGGCGGGAAGACGGACACGATATTGATGGCTCTCGTGGACTTTATTCTCTCGTTTCCTTCATTGCTGCTCGCAATTGCCGTCTCTGTTGTTCTGCCGCCCGGCATCTATACCGTCATGATAGCGATAGCTTTCGTCGGATGGACCTCGTTTGCACGGATTGTCCGCGGACAGGTGTTGACGTACAAGGAAATGCCGTTTGTGGAAGCGGCGCGTTCGATGGGGTGCGGTCATGCGCGCATCGCCATTCTGCATATAGCGCCGCTTTGTCTCCCTATAAGCCTCATAATGATGGGGATAAAGCTGGGCGGTTTTGTGCTAACTGAGGCGACGCTGGGTTTTCTTGGGCTTGGCGTTCAGCCGCCGACGCCCACATGGGGGTCGATGGTCAGCGCAAATCGGGCGTATATCCTTTCGGCGCCATGGACGGTTTTCTTTCCAGGACTTGCTATTTTTGTGACGGCGTTTTGCTGTAATCTGCTGGGCGAATATTTAAAAGAACGGAGCGACCTGAGACGATCGCTCCGCTATTGATCAGCGTTCGCGGAGTTTCTCTTCTTCTTCCTGCTCGGTCTTGCAGTCAATGCACATGGTGGTGACCGGTCTTGCATCGAGTCGTTTAATGGTAATCTCGCAGCCGCATCCTTCGCAGATGCCATATTCGCCGTTGTCGATCATCTCGATGGTTTCTTCTATTTTTTTCAGAAGCTTGCGTTCACGGTCCCGAAGACGGAGCGTAAAGTTCCGGTCAATTTCAGCAGAGGCCTGATCCCCCAGTTCGGTTGATGTTTCGCTCGGAAGGGTCGTCATTGTAATGCCGGCTCCCGCAAGAAGTTCTTCACGCTGCTGAACAAGTTTCTTGCGTATCCCCTGAATTTTCTTTTGTCTCAGTTCTTTTTCGGATGCCTGCTTCACTGGTTTCTTCATGCTCTCCAGTCCTTAGTAATGAGATAGTTTTGAGCAAAAATGTATCATACACGTTACCAGAAAGAGGTTCAGGGAGTCAAACAAACTGATGGATTTTCAAAGAAAAACTTGACAATACAGCAATGGGGTGCGATAAAATGGTGCTCGGTATCGGGAATCGGTGCCATGTTATTGAGAATATGCTCATTTTGTGAACTTAGCGGGGGAGACGCATCATGACAAAGGCTGATATCGTCAATCTTGTTTTTGAAAAAGTAGGTCTGCCGAAGAACGATTGCCAGGATATTGTCGAGTCGGTGTTCGATACTATCAAGCATACGCTCATCGAAGGCGAATCCATCAAGGTCTCCGGGTTCGGTACTTTCAATGTGCGCAAAAAGGGCTCGCGGGTCGGACGCAATCCAAAGACAAAGCAGGAGGTAGAAATTACGCCTCGCAGGGTCGTCACCTTCAAGGCCAGTGATCATCTGAAAGCAGCAATTGAAAAGATGTAGTTATTCCAGGTAGTTTGCTGATGCAGAGGGCACGCTCATCATCAGAGACTCTTCGGTTGTTCCCCGAAAAACTCTTTTATAAAATAGGGGAAGTGAGTGCGCTCGTCGGGGTAGAATCCTATGTTTTGCGTTACTGGGAGAGCGAATTCCCCTCGCTGCGGCCGAGGAAAAGCAGATCCGGCCAACGGATCTACACAAAGAAAGACATTGACCTTATTCTGTTGATCCGGCGTCTTCTTTATGAAGAACGCTATACCATCGACGGTGTCAGGAGAAAACTCGGCGGCATGCTGCATGACGAAGCGCTGGTTCCAGTCATTCCGTCTGAATTGCCGCCTGCGGAGCCGAAAACAGTCGGCTGCGTGCAGGATGCTGAGAGTATTGTCCGGACGATTCGCGAACGGCTCAGAAGGATTCTCGAGAGTTTTTCGTAAAGTAATTGCTCATTTTTAATTCGGGGCGTAGCGCAGCTTGGTTAGCGCACTCGCTTGGGGTGCGAGAGGTCGGCCGTTCGAATCGGCTCGCCCCGACCATTTTCCCTAATAAATCAGTTAGTTGTAAGGGCAGTTTTGGACTTGCTCCAACGCCACTTCACCGTCTGTTTTTAGAAACACCTCCCCAAGGGTTTTTTAAAGCACAGCGGTAGGTGCTTGCACGCACAAAAAAGCCTCTTGCCGGAACCAAGGCAAGAGGCTTTTTTGTGCGTGCAAGAATGCTTGACAGCAGCCCCGTTTTCTGATGGAATCAGGCAGTGTGCAACTTGGCCGACTTTTGACGCGTTTGCCTTTGAGACGATACTTCCGGCGTGGCGTTCGGAGGCCATTGTATACTAACGTATGAAAGGAGATGCTGCAGATGAGTACGACGAGATTGATTGGTTCAGCATGTATCTGCATTCTCGTTTTGTTCCCGCTATTGGCTTCCGCATTGCCTGCTCAGGGAGAGGATCCCCTTCTCTCTGTTATTCAGGATTACGGCAGGCCTCTCAGTTTTGTCGATCCGAAGACCGGCGCCATTACGGGTTTTCAGGTCGAGATGCTGGATGCGCTTGCAGTACGGATCGGCCTGAAGCTGAAGCATGTTTTCGTAAAGACCTATGCCGAACTGGTCAGGAAGTTCGAGCGAGAAAATGCCGCCTTGACGCCCAGTGTTGCCATCAGTAATGACCGAAAAATGATATTCGACTTTACGGAGCCGTATGAATCAATACCGTTGTTGATATTTGTCAGATCAGAAGATACGCAGATTCAGACTATTCAAGCCGGTCTGATTATCGGAGCGGTCCGGGCAAGTGCAGCGGTCGGCTATCTTAGAGCAATTGAAGGCATTAAGATAGATCTCTATCCTGGCTATCAGGAAGTGATCGCTGCGCTAATGGAAAGGCGGATTGACGCTTTTACCGCGTCTGCCGGGCGTGTGCGTGGAATGCTGATAGATGCCGGTCTCGATGGCAAAGTCATACCGGTTGGCCCCCCGGTGGGTGTTGTGCACAGAGCGGTTGCCGTCCGCAAAGGGAATACAGCGCTTCTGGAGCGTCTTAATGAGGAGGTTGCGGTGTTTGTCGGTTCTTCGGAGTATCAGAAAATACAGGAGAAGTGGTTCGGAGCAGAGGAAAAATAGCAAACACCGGACAGGACGGCTTTTTGTGACAGGCCAATTGCATTACCTGCTAATCCGTCAGGCTCGAAAAATTGATTATCGGTCCATAGTAAATAATCATCATTCATGACCACTTTAGTATCTTATTCCGGCCTTGGTCGTTTATAATTTCAGACGGGACATGCTGATGGAGTCCCATGAATACGTTAGCTGAAAAGAAAGAGAATGCATGAAATTCGATGAACTCGTTATCCCCGAGCCAGTCCGCGAAGGAATCAGAGCTGCAGGATTTACTGAATGCACACCGGTGCAGGCCCTGACGCTGCCGGAAGCGCTTCAGGGGAAAGATATTGCAGCACAGGCCCAGACCGGCACCGGCAAGACTGCGGCGTTCCTGATAGCGATCTTTTCTCGCATGCTGACCATGCCGCATTCCGGCAGCGGCCAGTCGCCTCGCGTTCTTGTGGTAGCCCCGACCCGTGAGCTTGTTATTCAGATTTATGAGGAAGCAAAGGTTCTGAGCGGCTCTTCTGGATTCAGAATTGTTCCGGTCTACGGAGGCATCGACTATAACAAGCAGCGCAATGATCTTTCGCAGGGTGTTGATATGCTTGTCGGCACGCCCGGCCGTCTTATCGATTATCTCAAGCAGAAAGTGTACAGCCTCAGAAAGACGGAATTCCTTGTTATCGATGAGGCTGATCGCATGTTCGACATGGGGTTTATAAGCGACCTCAGATTTCTTTTAAAGCGCATGGCTCCCTATAGTCAGCGCCAGTCGATGCTCTTCTCCGCCACGCTCTCGCATCGGGTCATGGAGCTTGCGCACGAATACATGAACATGCCTGAGCGTTATGAGGTCAGCCCCGAACGAGTGACGGTAGAATGTGTAGAGCAGCTCATCTATCACGTCGGCAAGGAGGAAAAATTCGGTCTGCTGCTTGGTCTGATTCGACGGGAGCCGAACGGCCGCTATCTTGTTTTCTGCAATATGAAGATTACGGCAGAGCGCCTGCATCGCAAACTTGAGGTGAACGGCATCAGGGCTGAGGCGATTACGGGCGATGTCCCTCAGAAAAAGCGGCTGCAGGTTCTCGCGGAGTTCAAGGAGGGGACATTTCCGGTTCTTATCGCCTCCGACGTCGCGAGCCGGGGAATACATATCGATGATGTCACGCATGTCATCAATTACGATCTCCCGCAGGACCCTCAGGATTATGTGCATCGAATCGGCAGAACCGGACGTGCAGGCGCAGGCGGCGCAGCCATAACGCTTGCCTGTGAAGACTATATTTTGGCGCTGCCCGAGATAGAATCGTTTATCAAACAGAAAATTCCGGTGGCACCCATTACCGATGAAATAATTGTGACCGATTATAAAAGAGCGCCGCGCGGACCGCGCTCTAAACTTTCGCATTCCCCAAAACGCATCCCTGAGCGAAAAGAGCGTTCGGGGCGGCGACCGTATCAGGCGAAAACATCTTTCCCGACTCCGGCTGCACCATCTGCTTCCGGGGAGGCGGACACGGCGAAGAAAAAAAGAAGGCCCAGGCGGAAGAAGCCGGGCACCGGGACGCCTGAACCGCAAAGCCAGCCGAATGAAGAGTAACCGTATCCTTGTCACCTGTCCAAAGGGGATCCCTCCGTATCTGAAACAGGAACTCGCCTCCCTTGGGTATCCGGTTGTTGCCGAGTCGATTGCCGGCGTTGAAACGAAAGGTTCTCTTGCAGATACCATGGCGCTCAACCTTTTGCTCCGGACGGCGCACCGGGTTCTCTGTCATCTCTCAACCTTTCCTGCTCACGATGCGAATGAACTCTATGCCGAGGTGTCGGCGATTGAATGGGAGCAGTACCTTGACGAGCATGAGTACCTTTCTGTTCATTCATCGGTAGATAACCCGTCGATAGATAATCCTTTATTTGCCAATGTGAAGTGCAAGGACGCGATTGTTGACCGGATGCGGAAAGTGACCGGCGAACGACCGAATTCCGGAGCTGAGATGAGCGGCGCGGTTGTTTTTCTTTACTGGAAGGGAAACGAATGCAGTGTGTATCTCGATACGTCCGGCGAACCGCTTGCAAAGCGCGAATACCGGCGGATTCCCATGAAGGCACCGATGCAGGAAACGCTTGCCGCTGCAGTGATTATGGAGTCCGGCTGGTCGGGTGACGGCAATTTTGTAAATCCGATGTGCGGCAGCGGAACTCTTGCTATTGAAGCAGCGCTTATGGCGCTGAACCGCGCGCCGGGCATCCTGCGCAGCAACTTCGGCTTCATGCATCTGAAAGGCTTTGTCAAAGATGATTGGGAAACAGTGCGCAGTAAAGCACGGGCCGGGACAAGGAAAAACCTGAGCGGCAAAATCATCGCCGCGGACAACAATCCCGCAGCAGTTCAGGCAGCCAGGAAAAATGCAGCGACGGCGGGGGTTGATAATCTTATCGAGTTCGTCGTCTGTGACTTTCGGGAAACGCCTGTCCCGGAGGGCGGCGGCATTGTCATGATGAATCCGGAGTATGGTGAGCGTCTGGGCAGGATGCATGAACTGGAATTCACGTACAAGGCAATGGGCGACTTTCTGAAGCAGAAGTGCAGGGGATATGCCGGATATATTTTTACCGGGAATCTTGATCTCGCAAAGAAGGTCGGCCTGAAGGCATCGCGCCGCACACCTTTTTACAACAGTAAGATTGAGTGCCGCCTGCTGAAATATGACCTCTACGAAGGCAGCAGAAAGAAGGATGCCCTGAAAAGTCCTGACGCAGAGCGCTGATTCTCCCTATAACAGAGCCTTTTTTTCCGGCCTCCTCGACCTTCAAACCACACTTTTTGCATTTTTGATTTTCTTTCAGGGAGATTGATTGATGGATATCGCAAGGCATATTAACCGGCTCAATCCTCGCCAGCGCGAAGCGGTTTTACATACGGACGGCCCACTCCTTGTTCTGGCCGGGGCCGGGTCCGGAAAAACGAGAGTCATTACTACACGCGTTGCCTATCTTCTCTCGCAAGGCATTCCGTCGGAAGCAGTGTTGGCGGTTACCTTTACCAATAAGGCGGCAAAGGAAATGCGGCAGCGCGTGATGGGGATGCTGAAGGCGAATGGGACAAAGCCGCCTCTTATCTCCACGTTTCATTCACTCTGCATGAACATCCTCCGGCGCGAGATAGACAAACTCGGATTCCGGAGGGATTTCACTATTTATGATACATCTGATCAGCATTCGCTTATAAGGAATCTTCTTTCGGAAATACGGTATGAGGACAAGAGTTTCAAGCCGGAGAGCATTCTTGAGCGCATCAGCATGGCCAAAAATGATATGCCGCTTCCACGTTCAGCAAAGAAGGACGAACCGGACGACATAGAGGTTATCTCCGATGCCGTCTATCCGAAATACCGCGAGGCGATGAAGACGCTGAACGCTGTGGATTTCGACGATCTTCTTCTGCATACGGTGAAACTGTTCAATGAACATCCTGCCGTGCTTCAGAGATATCAGGACAAATTCCGGTATATTCTGGTAGATGAATACCAGGACACCAACCGCGTTCAGTACCGCCTTGTGAGCCTGTTGGCCGGAAAGCACAGAAACCTCTGCGTCGTCGGCGACGATGATCAATCAATCTATGGCTGGCGCGGCGCAGATCTTGGAAATATCCTCGACTTTGAGCGTGATTTTCCCGGCACGGTTGTTGTCCGTCTTGAGCAGAACTACCGCTCGTTCGGCAACATTCTCCAGGCCGCAAACGGTGTTATCAGGAATAACAGGCAGCGTATGGAAAAGACGCTCCGGACCGAGCAGGGCAGCGGTCCGAAAGTGAGTGTTTTCCGGGCTGATGAGACCGACGACGAAGCAAAATGGGTCGCCGATCGTATCGAACTGCTGAAATTTGAACAACAAATCGCCTACGACGACGTGGCGATTCTCTATCGGGCAAATCTTTTCTCACGGCCGTTTGAAGAAGCGCTGCGCAGAAAGCGCATTCCCTACACGGTTGTAGGCGGTACCAGCTATTTCGAACAGCGCGAAATTAAGGATATCGCGTCCTATCTGAAAATCTGTGCAAATAAGCGTGACGATTTGAGTCTGCTGCGTGTTGCAAATATCCCGAAGAGAGGACTCGGTCCAGGCGCTCTGGGCAAGCTGTTTGCTTTTGCAAAGGAGCACTCGCTGCCGCTTCTGGATGCGTGCAGACGTGCCGATGAAGTGCTGGATTTGGGCAAACGTCTGAGGAATAGTGCTCAAGGTCTTGCAGAGTTGATTGAGCGCTATTCAGCCCGCTTTGCACAGAGCAAGGACATGAGCAATGCACTCAGGGATCTTATTGACGAGATCCATTACCGGGAACATCTTCATGATCTTTATAAGAACCAGCAGTCGGTCATCAAGCGAATAGAGGGATATGAGAATTTCATTTCGTCTCTGGCCGTCTATGAAAAGGAAGAAAAATTGCCGGACCTGCATGGTTTTCTTGAGGCACTGGCGCTGACTGACATGCTTGAGCAGAAAGATGAAACAAAAACGTTTGGGGTTACGCTTATCTCATTTCACTCCTCCAAAGGGCTGGAGTTCCCCATTGTTTTCATCGTTGGGGTTGAGGAGGGCATTTTGCCGCACAAAAAGTCTATACATGATGTCGAGGAAGAACGTCGACTGTTTTATGTCGGCATTACCAGGGCAATGAAGAAACTCTTCATCACGCATACCCGGCATCGGGTGAAATACGGCAAGGCTGTTCCCTCAAGCCCGTCGCGTTTTCTGGAGGAGCTGCCTGCGGAAGTTACTCAGAACGTCAGCAGGTTTGCCGACGATAGCCCGGATACTCCCGAAAAAGCCGCAGAAGATTTCTTTAAGAATATTCAGAGGATGATGCAGAAGTAACAAAAGAACTTCTCAGTTTCTTCAAGGGCAGGCAGCGTCGCGCTGACAGAAACAGGCGGCTGCTCAACTTCATCGTTCAGAACATGTCTCCCTGCCAGCAATGGACAGTCCATTGCGGAACTATCTGTGAGCGCTGCGCGAATGCAAAGTTGTTTTTTACCGATACAGAGCGTCAGGTGAACGATGGGTCTATCTTGGCGCTCGGCAGGAGTGCGTATTTTTTTGCCTGAGATTTCGGCGGACGAAGACGCAGATGCTGACCGCCGTATGACGAAGGATACTCGAATTCAGCGTAACCGTCATCAATGCGAATGTTGCGTGCATCAAGTGAGGTCAATGAGGCTCCGGTGTCAATCCGGGCCGGAAGCACAAAACCGGAAGGGATATAAGCATGACACCTTCCCTAGCGCCGACAGCCGTCTTGGTAGCCTCGCAGATGCCGTCAAATGATGAGACTTGCAGCGACAGAACGATAGCGAGAAGCAGTACAGAGCTTCCCGGTCCGCGCATGGATGTGACGACTTTCCGACGGGCGTTCATAATGGCAAAATTTACCTTTTTCGCGATCAGAGTCGCCGGACATAAACGCCTGAGCGACTACTCATGCCTGAGAACATCAATCGGATTAACCGGTGCTGAATTTAGCTTGGAGAAAGTAGTGCTTGAGAGTTTCATGGGGTTTTCATTTTCCGCACTTTTTTCCTGTCAGCTCTCGCTGAGTGAGCATTTCCTCGCATTTGAGCTTTCGTGACTGATTTGCGTATCATATATCTTTGATCAAATTTCCGGGAGCAGGACCAGAGTATATGTCGCTTGCGTCGCTTGATGCCGAGAAGAAGAGGGTGTTAATGTTCGGGGGCAAAGGCGGTGTCGGAAAGTCGACATCATCTTCAGCTACGGCACTGCATTACGC
Source organism: Nitrospirota bacterium (assembly GCA_009773415.1). Lineage (GTDB taxonomy): Bacteria > Nitrospirota > Thermodesulfovibrionia > Thermodesulfovibrionales > Dissulfurispiraceae > JAAYUK01. Next base: position 59,292 of record WSNO01000003.1, read on the forward strand.
ACTTTCCGGGGAACGGACACTTCTCATTTCGAGCGATTTTACCCCGTCGCTTTCCGATATTTTTGAAACACCCGTCGGGGCGACTGAAACATCCATTTCCGGGGTGCCGAACCTCTGGGCGATTGAGATCGGCCTTGATGAGGTTATGCGACGATGGAAAGAGAAGTTCGGACCGCAGATATATCAGGTTGCGTCTGCGGTGGTTGATATGCCGTATGATGATCTCATTGATTATGTCGGCATGGCGCCAGGGATTCAGGAAGAGTTCATGCTCGACTTTATTCTTGAGTATGTGCGGAGCGGACGATACGAAATGGTTGTCTGGGATACTGCGCCTGCCGGTGATACGCTCCGGCTTCTCAACCTGCCGAGTCGTTTTCTCAGGCATTTGCGTACTGCACCGCGGTTCTATTTTAAGGCACAAGATATGCTTGGCGTTTCAAAGTTGCCGTTTCTCGACTTAATCAATCAGTGGAGCGATCTTTCCGAAGAAATCATGCGTTTTTTTACCGATCCGGCGCAGGTCGAGTTTGTTGTTGTTACTATTCCTGAGGCCCTTGGCGTTTATCAGAGCAGACGCGTTATTCAGGAACTTGCGCAGCACGGGCTGAAGGTGCGCCGTATTGTCGTTAACGGTGTGATTGAAACGAGCGATTCGGAGTTTCTGAACTGCCGAAAAAACATGCAGCACCCCTATATTCAGATGCTCCAAAATGAATTCGGTCCCGCAGCTCTTACAAAAATGCCGCTTCTTTCCGGCGAAGTGAAGGGATTGAAAATGTTGAGGGAGGTCGAGGCTGTGCTGTTCCGGCCTTGCTGAATGAGTTGGGAGTCTTCGATTTTCTGAAAAAGAAGAAAGAACCGCTTTTGGCGGTATTTTCAACAGCGGTGCCTGAAGCGGACGCTATCGCTGCTCTGCCTGACTTTGCCCGGAAATTTCTCCATACTGTCCAGAACTACTCCATTCAGTTTTATCGCGATATCCACAGCCATGACTCAGGAGGATTTCCCGCAGTGAAGGAAGAGTTTTTCTATCTGCTGTACTTTGTTTTTGAACATCGGATTCAGTGCGACCGGGCGCCGAATGCTGCTGAGAGCTTGCTGAAGCAAATGCATGTGCTGCTGACGGACGCCATGTCCGGAACTGACAGAGCCTTTCGCGCTGAAGTCTTTTGGAGCGTCTATCGCGAGAGGGCAGCTGCATATGTATCAGAACATGGAGCCCCTCTCTCTCGCGAAAAGCTGCTATCCGTATTTACTGCCCACTTGCTTGCACGACTGCATGACTGGCCAAAGCTTATCGCGTATCATAGTGCCGCAGTAGCCGGCGAAGCCTTGGCGGAGCTTGAGGGAGGATTTGCCGGCGGGTAAGAGTGCCGGCGAATATGCCTGCGGACAATCGGGTGCAGGATAAGGAGAATGAATATGAAAAATGCTGTAAGCGGAAACACGGTAAAGGTTCACTACACCGGCACTCTTGATGACGGTGCAGTATTTGATTCATCCAGAGATCGGGAACCGCTGATGTTTGTGCTCGGGTCCGGGCAGCTCATCAGAGATTTTGAGGACGCTGTAATCGGAATGGCTGTCGGAGAATCAACGACAGTTCACATCCCCGCCGAACGTGCATACGGAGTTTACAATAAAGACCTTCTGATTGAAATTCCACGGGGTAATTTTTCTCCGGACATGGAACTGCGTGAAGGACTCGCCCTCTGCTTGCAGCGAAACGACGGCCAGTCATTTGATGCAGTAGTGACGAACATAGCCGATGATGCGGTGACTGTGGATGCGAATCATCCGCTTGCAGGGATGGCACTGACATTTAGCATCGAGGTGGTCGATATCTCGTGAGCGGAGAATACATGCCATTCACCACAGCATTGTCACGCTCCCGGAATATACCGTCCTGGAAGTGCTGCGATGCATGACATCCGTTATATTCTTTTACCGGCGGTTATTTTTGTCCCCTTGACAGCTCTCGCGTATTGGCAGGGTCAGGACTTCGGACAAATCGGGTTGCATCTCATTTCTCTGACGGTAATGCTGTTTCTGATTCTGATATGGTTCATGCGGGCGAGAGCCGAATGCAGGCGGGGGCTGAAGCTCAGGGCGGCATTCAGCGCGGCAGTAGTGTTATTTCTGCTGGCACTCTTGTATCAACTGGTTCGGATTCCCCTTGGAGCATTGTTCGCATCGGACAGTACAACCCCCTCTATCTCGGAAACAATCAGAAAATAACTCGTACGGGGCTATACGGTTTATTCTTCTTTAACTCTTCCACGAAGCTGTTTCTTCAGTGCGGTCCTGATTTTTGAGGTGCGTACCTGAGTCTTAACCCGTGCGGGCTCTTTAGTCGTTATGCGTTTTGGCGGTCGATAGTTCAACCTGGCCAGTTTCCGGCGGAGCCGCTCGACGCAGAGCATTTTGTTTCGGTATTGGCTGCGCTCATCCTGACAGGTGACAACAACGCCTGACGGACGATGCGTGAGCCGGACGGCGCTGCATGTCTTGTTTACATGCTGTCCGCCTTTGCCGCTTGCACGATAGGTGTCGATATCGCACTCTGCCAGCAGTTCATCGTCTGCTTCCGGAATTGGTACTATAGCCATTTTGTTCATCTTTAACAGAATCTATCCTACCACAAAGGTTCCTTACTATGGCTTCATGGGGACACTTCTGAACGCATTTTTCCGTGCAGGTTGCAATATGAACCGGACCAGCAGAGCGGCCTTCCCGTTCATGCTAATGATCAGAAATGATGCGATAAGGGTGTGGTATGATAAATGACTATATTGTTTAGCAGGGATATCAGGGATATTTTGTAAGTATTCTAATATTACTCGAACGGGGGAAGGCATTATGGATGCGGTACTCAGGAAAGTGCAGGAACTCGCGCTGCTGCATGACAAGCTTGATCCAAAGATTATCAAGGAAAAGCAGATCAAATTGGGGCTGAGAAATGAAGATGGCACGGGTGTATTTGTTGGCATTACCAGCAAGGGCCAGGTTATCGGCTATGAAAAGATAACGCATGGTGATGGCATAACTCATGTAAATCCGGTTCCGGGCAGGCTCATGTATTGCGGCTATGACGTGGCCGATATTGTCCGCCAGAAGAAGCTTGAAAATCGCCTCGGATTCGAGGAGACGACCTTTCTTCTGCTGACCGGCGCGCTTCCAAACAGGCGAGACCTCAAAGCATTCTCACAGCTTCTCGCCAGGCAGCGTCCTTTGCCGCAGGAAGTGAAGGATTATATTCTTGCTCGTCCGAAACATGACGATATGATGGGATCGCTCCACACTATTGTTTCGTCGATGTATCTGTTCGATAAAAATTCGAATTCAACGAATCTCGCCGATGTGACTCGCCAGTGCATTGACCTGATCGGAAAGTTTCCTGTGATTATTGCATATAACTATCTTTCGACGGTTATAGAGAAAAGGGATCTGAAAAAACTGAAAGACCCGGATCCCGACTGGAGCACGGCTGAAGCATTTCTGACGCTGCTTCTTGGTAGAGAGCCGGATCCTGAAATGATTGATCTTTTCGATACGATGCTTATCTTTCACGCTGAGCATGGCGGTGGAAACAATTCTACTTTTTCTACGCGATGTGTATCTTCCTCCGGGGCCAATACCTATATGGCTATCTGTGCCGGCATAGGGTCGCTTTCCGGGCATCTGCACGGCGGCGCCAACGAGGCGGTTATGCGCATGATGTCTGATATCAAGAAGAAAGTAAAAAACTGGGAAAGCAACGAGGAACTTACTGCCTATCTTGAAGCGGTTCTTGACAAGAAAATCGGCGACAAGTCAGGCAAGATTTATGGTATCGGCCATGCGGTCTATACGGTTTCTGACCCGAGAGCTGTATTCCTCGAAGAGACGGCCGGCGCGCTTGCGGCTAAGACCGGGAAAGAAGCTGAATTCGAGCTTTTTAAGCGAGTTGCGAGGATCTCACCGAAACTGGTGAAAGAGAAGAAGGGCAAGACAGTCTGTGTGAATGTCGACTTCTATTCCGGTTTTGTGTACCAGTGTATGGGTATTCCGACAGAACTGTTTACCCCGATTTTTGCGATGGCGCGCGTTGCCGGCTGGTCTGCACACAGAATCGAAGAGCTTGTGCAGGGTCGCATCATCAGGCCTTCATTCTATACATCGCTGAAGGGCAAGAGGTCTTACATTCCGCTGTTCAATCGCGGGTAGTCAGTCCGTTTTTGAATTTTCGGGGGATGACAGAAGCCATCCCCTTTTTTTGTCTCAATTGCCGCAACACTTCCCAGGGAGCGCAGCTTATTGAGCTGCTGCGAAACATGAGCATATTGACAAATCTAGCACTCAGCTCATTACAAAGAAAGGAGCATGATTTGAGGTGAAATAGGGCGGTTGTTTTTTCAGTATCGCTGAGACTGCCTGATTTCGCCTGAATTCACCGTCAAGAAAGAGCCTGACCTGCTTTCTCCCCCAGCCTGCCGGGTGCGCGAAGTCTGTGTACAAAGAAAGATCAGCTTCATAGAATGCTGTTGCTCCGCATTCCCCGGCAGCAGCAGAGCTCACCGGCATATTGAAGATAGCAAGATTCAGAAAGCTGATTGCATCGGCATTCCGCACTGTAAACTCCAGTGTCTTGCGAGCCTCAGGAAGCGCCTCAGCAGGCGTCCCGAAAAGGAGATATACATACGTTGCAATCCCTGCATTTCTGAGACTGCGGAGAGCTTTTGAGGCCATTTCGACATCGACTCCCTTGCTGAGCGCATCCAGTACGCTCTGCTCGCCTGATTCTATGCCGAGTTTCAGCATCACACAGCCGGATTTCTTCAGTGCTTCGCAAAAAGCATGGTCAGTCAATTCTTTTCCGATGCGAGCAAAGCCATACCAGGGAGCGCCCGGAGGACTGATCATAAGAGACTGCATCAGTGCGGTGCTGACGGCGTTGTCGAGCAGATGGAGCAGTGACGGATTCAACAGTTGTGTCAGGAAGGAGAGTTCTTCAGTAGCGCGCTGAAATGAAACAGGAATGTACTTATTGTCTTCCGCATGCTCCGGGCAGAAGGAACACTTATTCCAAAAGCAACCGCTGGAGGCACTGTAGGGGAGTATTAATCCTGGCGAGAGATATTCTTGCAGGGGGAGGGCTGAATAATCAGGCGCATAATCATCCATTCTGCCTGAAACAACTCCTGCGAGCGCAAGAAGAGCTGATTCGCCTGGTCCGTCAACGCAGTGATCAATAAGCCCGGCGAAGGGATTGTTCCAGCCGGGGCGACGCATCCATGAAGTAATCAATCCTCCGCCGCAGACAAGTTTTAGGTCAGGGAAACATCGCCGCAGATATCCCATAAGGGCAAAGGCGCAGACCGCCTGGCTCAGATAGGTCAGAGAGATGCCGATGATTTCTGGCTGCTCCAGCTCAATAATCCGGGGAAGACGTTTTTCAAAGTAAGCATAGAAAGGGTTATGTTCGGGGTTTTCTGCCGCACGCAGCAGGTCGGCGCTGCGAACGGGGGACAACGTATTCTCCTGATAGTTTGCGAGGCTGACCGTGGAGCCGCTTCCAATGCAGGATTGTTCAATTGCACGGTTCACATCTACGACAGCTCTTTTGTACCGATCAAGGGTGCGATAGGTCTTCATCTCTTTCATCGCTGAAAGGTTCCGCGGGAGATTGTGCACGCACCGCCGTGTCCATGTATTCTGAGAATTCCTGAGCTTTCCGGCGGCTTCACCGAGGAGAAAGAGAATGCCTTCAAGATTGGCATCAAGGAGAGCATGACGCACTCCGTGACCCGCAAGGGCTCCCGAAAGCCGGGCAATCCCCGGCGGGGGTTCAGACGGTTTTGCAAGCGGAGGATGGATGAGCAGCATGTATCAATCCCTGAGAAGCATGCCAGAGCAGTAAATCGGCACTATCAGGTGTTCACGATTCTGTAGCCAAATGAAACTTTTGCCGAATGTTCCAGTGTTGCCTTAACAGAACAGTATTTCTCCATTGAAAGGTCAACTGCGTGCTTTACCGCGTCTTCGGAAAGATTGTGACCCGTAATAATCCATTCGACATGAATTGCGGTATAGCGTTTCGGATACTCGTCAGCATTTTCACCTGCAACGCTCACCTCGAGACCGGTAACTTTCTGGCGCTTCTTCTGGAGAACAGATACGATGTCCATGCCTGAACAGCTGCCGACGCCGACAAGCAGCAATTCCATCGGACGCATGCCGGAATCGGTTCCGCCGTCATCGGGAGACGCGTCAAGAACAATAGCATGACCGGTTTCCGACTCGCCGACAAACTGCATGCCTCCTGTCCATTTCACTCTGGCTGTAACGCTCATGTCAACCTCCTGAAAATAGTGGACCCCTGATTCCTGAACTTTCCGTATTTACGGATGAGTCAGCTGAAGACGTTGAATGGCCGTTGCTCGTCCGCTTGATGCATCAAGTTCGATGACAACAGCGCACAGCATTGCTTTCCCGGACGCCACTTCAAATTTGCGCGGCATCATGGTGAGAAAACGCTCAACTATCTGATGTCTGTCGATGCCGATGACCGAGTTGACCGGTCCGGTCATGCCGACATCGGTAATATAAGCGGTGCCGCCATCCAGAATTTTCTCATCAGCCGTCTGAACGTGAGTGTGTGTTCCGACGACGGCACTCACGGTGCCGTCAACATAATATCCGAACGATATTTTTTCCGAAGTGGCTTCAGCATGAAAATCGATGATGATATTGGAAGTGATGCCCCGGAGACGCTCGATTTCTGCCTGAGCTGTGCGAAACGGGCAATCAAGGCTTTGCATAAAAATACGACCGGAGACATTGAGAACAGCCAGTTTTTTGCCTTCAGGAAGCGATATGATGGCGGAGCTTGCTCCCGGTGCCCCGGGAGGATAGTTAAGCGGTCTGAGCAGGCGCGGCTCCCGGCTGATATATTCAAGAGTCTCTTTCTTATCCCATACGTGGTTGCCTGTGGTAATGACCTGGATCCCTGCGGTAAATAATTCAAAGGCGGTCAGTTCAGTAATGCCGAAGCCGCCGGCGACATTCTCGCCATTGGCGATAACCACATCAATCTTGTAGCGGCTGACGATGTTCGGCAGGAGCGAGCGAACCGCTATCCGCCCGACTCTGCCGACGACATCGCCGATAAAGAGAACTTTCATCGGCTATTTTGCGTAATCGACGTACCGGGATTCTCGAATGACGGTTACCTTAATCTGACCCGGATACGTCAGTTCCGCTTCAATTTTTCTGCTCAGGTCTCGGGCAATCATTGAGCTCAGCTCATCATTAACCTGTTCCGGCTTGACCAGAATGCGCACTTCACGGCCTGCCTGAATGGCATAACACTTCTCGACTCCGTCGAATGAAAGTGCAAGCTCTTCCAGTTTTCCCAAGCGTTTCAGATAGTTCTCAATGCTCTCCTTGCGAACGCCGGGCCGGGCTGCCGAGAGCGCATCAGCTGCTGCAACCAGACCGGATTCAACACAGTTAACTTCGACTTCACCGTGATGAGAAATGATGGCATTGACTACAAACTCATTTTCGCCGTATTTTTTTGCAAGAACCCCCCCAATTTCCTGATGAGACCCTTCGATTTCATGGTCTATCGCTTTGCCGATATCATGCAAGAGTCCGGCGCGCCTGGCCATTTTTTCATCAACGCCGAGTTCGGCAGCCATCATGCCGGCAAGATAGGCTACCTCTTTGGAATGCTGAAGAATATTCTGACCATACGAGGTGCGATATTTCAGCCGTCCGATAGTCCGAATCAGGTCAGGGTGGACGCCTGATACCCCAAGATCAAACACCGCTTTTTCGCCTTCTTCACGGATGGTAGCATCGACCTCTTTTTTGATTTTCTCTACAATTTCTTCAATGCGGGCAGGGTGGATACGACCATCATGCACGAGGCGTTCCAGCGAAAGGCGAGCTACCTCCCGGCGCACCGGGTCGAAGCCCGAAAGAGTTACAACCTCCGGAGTATCGTCAACCAGGAGATCAACGCCCGTTGCCGCTTCAAAGGCCCTGATATTCCTGCCTTCCCGGCCAATTATGCGTCCCTTCATTTCATCGCTGGGCAGACTGACCGCGGACACAGTTGCATCCGCCACAAAATCGCTTGAATAACGCTGAATCGCCAGACTGATGATTTCTTTGGCTTTTTTCTCAGCAGCTTCCCGAGCGTCGTCTTCAATTTTTTTGGCAAGCTTCACAATCTCAAATTTGGCGTCATCTTCGACGCGACGAAAAAGCTCCTGCTTTGCCTCATCTGAACGCATCGAGGCTATGCGCTCCAGTGTCGTCATCTGGTCTTTTACCAGATTGAGTGCCTCCGCTTCCTTGTCGGAAATCGATTTTTCGCGTGCGTTCAGTTCCCTTTCCCTGCGAGCAAATTCCTGTTCTTTTTTCTCCGCCTGATCAAGCTTTTTTTCGAGCTGTTCTTCCTTCTGGCGGAAGCGGTTTTCAAGACGGGTGACTTCGCGGGTTCTCTCTTTCAGCTCTTTGTCAGCTTCGACCTTAAGCTGATAGGCCAGATCTTTTGCTGAAACAACGGCTTCTTTCTTGACAGATTCTGCTTCTTTTCGGGCATCCTCGATAAGCGATTCACGAAGTTTCTGGACGTCTTCCCGCTGATTTTTTTGACTGGTGCGGTAGACGAGGAAAAAGATTGAGCCGCTCGCAATGCCTACAACAATTGCGATAACGACATGCAAAAATAGATCGTTCATGCAGTTCCCCTCCGTATGTCAGTGTTGCCCGCGAGCGTCAAAAAACGCCAGCAACGCGCAGGCATTACGGCCAACGGCGGATAGAACAAAATCAAGGAATGTCGTTGAAATGAAAAGAAATCAAAAGGAGAATCGCGCCCGGCCCGTTTGGGGCTGCAGCTGAGGCAAATCTTTTATTGTCAAAACGCTGCCGGACGACAGCAGTTGCGCTCGTGCGCATGTGTATGAACTCCTTTATGCGTTCAGTTATTCCCTATTGTCTATCCACAATGACCGTGCAGAAATTGCCACCGCCGATCCAATCCTATTCGACTGACCAACGCTGGCAATTTCTGTAAAGCGAACCCACCCTGTCGTGTGGTAAAAAACAGATCCCCGGAATAAACAGGTGGGGGCTTAGAAGGTGGTTTAGGCTTTCTCCTGCAGGAGACATGCACACCGCGTACCTTATACCCAGCTCCCTTAAGATCCATTTTGCCGGATCAACTTCTTTACCGAATCACGGACAGGGCAGGTGCATCCGGCATTTACTTATCTACTTTATACCAGAAATCAGGGCTTTTCAGCAAGACAAATGTGGAGCAGATAATCGTTCAGCGGATGACCAACGCTGGCACGATGCCGAGCACACAAACGGCAAATCCTGCAGTGAACCACTCCCCGGGCCTCTTAAGCCCGGGGAGTGGTTCACTTGTCAATAAAAATTGCATATTAGGCAAATCAGAGCCTCTGGTGCGGATATGACGGATTTCAATCGTCCGCAGAAAAATCAGTGCACGCAAACGATGAGCCGCGCAGAATGCAACGACAATGATTATCGACGGATGTCGGGAATCGGCTGTATAGGTCGCTTCGGACGGAAGTCGATATCGCTGTCTATAACCGATTTTTTCTGTTGTTGCTGTTGTGCCGCGGGGATCTGCTGTTGCGGTGCGGGCTGCACTGTTGGTTGCTGCGACATCGGCTGCTGTTGCGGTGCGGACGTCGGAATGTCAATCCCCCGTTTTTGTTCAACAGGGGAAGGAATAACCTGAGGGATTTGCGTGGAGCGTTGTTTACCCATCAGCATAATCAGGCTTAGCCGCCGGTTCCGTGCATCATTCGGATTGTCTTTGTTTAAAAGGTCTGTGTCTGCATAGCCGACAACGCGGGCAACACGGTCTGTATCAAACCCGCTGTTTTCAAGCTCCCGGCGAGCTGCTGAAGCCCGCTCTGTTGAAAGTTCCCAGTTGGTCCGCTGCCCGCTTTTAAAGGGAGAGGCATCAGTATGCCCCTCAACGGCAACTTTATAGGGATCATCCTTGATATTTTCTGCAATCACCCGGAGAATCTCTTTTGCCTTCTCATTCGGCACCGAACTGCCGGATGCGAACATCGGAACCCCCTCTGTATCGACAATCTGGATGCGTACCCCCCCCTCAACGGTATCGACATATATATTGTCTTTCAGCGAATGGAGCTTGCTTTCGACCGCCTGCTTGATTTTATCCTTGAGGTCTTCAGCACGCGTTTCTCCGCCGATTGATTCAGCAACTGTTGTTTTCACCTCTTTCTGGATGGATTCGGCCCCTTCCATAAAGGAAGTGCCTGACTGCTGGAAGAGGTTGAAGTTTCGAAAATAGTTGGCGAGCGCTGCCCGCTTGACAGGTTCGACCATGGAAAGGAGCCAGAGCAGGAGAAAGAACGCCATCATCGCGGTAACAAAGTCGGCATATGCTACTTTCCAGGAGCCGCCATGGTGTCCGCCATGACCTTTTTTGACCCGCTTGATGATGATGGTTTTGGATTTGTCTGCCATGATTACTTCTTCAGTGCGCGAATGGCTTCTTCAACCTCGACAAATGTCGGCTTTACATGACCCGGGACGACGCGGCGCGCAAACTCAACCGCGATTTGAGGGGCAGCGCCTCCGACGAATGCAATAATGCCTATCTTGAGTACATTCAGGAATTCCTTGTCTTCGTGGACGATATATTCAAGGTTTTTGCCGAGCGGGCCCACGAAGCCGTAACACAGGAGCACACCCAGAAAGGTTCCGACAAGCGCTGCGGCGATAGCTTGCCCAAGAACCTCCGGGGGCTCTTTCATTTTACCCATCGTGATGATAATGCCGAGAACAGCGGCAACAATACCAAGAGCGGGCAAGGCATCTGCAATATTCGTAATGGCTTTTGACGGAGCGAGCTCTTCTTCATGCACAGACTCAAGTTCGTTATCCAGCAGTGCTTCAAGTTCGTGGGGTGCAATACTGGTCGTCATGACTGTTCGCAGGGTGTCGGCGACCAGGTTGACAGCATGGTGGTTTTTGAGAAACTTTGGATACTTGCTAAAAATCTTGCTTTCTTCCGGTCTGTCAACGTCGGACTCGATTGAGACCAACCCTTCTTTTCTGATCTTCGTAAAAATTTCACTGAGAAGCAGCAATACTTCCATATAGTCATTCTTCCCGTATGATTTCGCCGCGAGAATTTTCACAAATCCCTGCATGGTAGCCTTAATGACTTTCATCGGGTTCGCTATAACGAAAGCTCCTGCGGCAGCGCCCCCGATGATGACGAGTTCGCCAATCTGCAAGAGAACATGAAAGTTTCCTCCCCCATGGTGATATCCCCATGCTATACAGGCAATGACGACACAGGCACCAATCAACGCAAACATTAAAGTCAGTCCTTTCGCTGGGAACGGAGAATTTCGCGCTGCTGCTGAAAAACAAAACGCACAATGATATCCCGTATTTCATCCGAAATATCAACATACTGGATACAGACCGATTCTTCTTCTGTTTCGACAACAATTCCGTAAAGCAACAGCGTAACCGGCGGATTCAAGGGCAGCCGGACTTTCGTCTCAAGCATGTCGCCGACAGAGAGCGGTTCATGAGGGCGGAAACAGAGTCCGCCAGCGCTGATATTGACGGAACAAATCGGAAGCCCTGATGCCACGTCCTCGCGCTCTGCAAGCATGCGAATAACAGCATCCATTTTCTTGTTCAGAAACCGAAGCCATTCAGCAAGAGCCGGATCCCGCACTTCAAGCGGCAGCGGCTCATCAAGTGGGAGCCGCGGAGATGCAAGACGGGACTGTATGGAGCCTTCTTCATCTTCCGAAACACGGCGTATTGCCATAGGCAACTCAGCGTCAATCCGGGAGAATTCGCGGTGATCCTGTGTTTGAGGAGCTCTCGTTCTGTGTAATTCCATAAATCTTATTTTCCCATTATACCATTTCCAGAGCAGCAGACCGGCTAATCCGGCGGCATAAGCACGAGTTCTACCCGGCGATTTTTCCCTCGGCCTTCCGGAGTATCATTTGCTGCCAACGGTCGGTACTCGCCGTATCCCGAAATCGTGAAGCGGTATGAATCAAGGCCTTTGTCGACGAGAGCATGCAATATACTTGACGCACGTGCTGACGAAAGCTCCCAGTTGGAACGAAACCTGCCGCCGGGACTGATCGGGACATTATCGGTATGACCTTCGATATACAACCGGCCCGGCATTTGTTTAAGCTTGTCGGCAATACTACCAAGGATGTCCATCGCCTCCGGCCGGATGTCAGCCGAACCTGAAGAAAACAGGGCATTGTCCGAAAAAGTAATGACAACTCCGCGCGGCTCATTATTAACGGCAATATTATCTTCATTTTTGAGTACAGCCTTCAGTTCTTCCGTGACGGAGCGCTCGGTTTTCGTAAAATGAAGCTTGATGGGATCATCAATGACTTTGAATACCTGCCTGAGAGAGATCGTGAATTTCTCCACTTTTACGACGTCCATGGAGGAGAGGGCGTAGAGTGCGACAAAAAAGGTGAACATGAGCGTAATGAAGTCAGCGTAGGAAATAAGCCAGCGATCCAGATGTTCGGGGTTGTGATCGTCGGTTTTTCGCTTGCGCATTCTCATTATGAGTGTCTCCGTGCTATGCAACAGTCTCGCGGTCGGCGAGAAAGGCGTTCAGGCGTGTGCGCAGGAAGTACGGATTTACCCCGCTTTCGATCCCGAGCACTCCTTCAACAATCAACTCCCGGATGAAGACCTCTTCATGCATCCGGTTGATGATTTTCTTGGCAATCGGAATAAAAATCAGATTTGCAGACCCGACGCCGTAAATCGTCGCAACGAACGCGACAGCAATGCCGCTTCCTATTCTGGACGGATCTGTTACATTTTTCATGACGGCAATGAGTCCGAGCACTGCGCCGAGAATCCCAATGGTCGGGGCATACCCACCTGCCGATTCATAGACTCGAGAGGCCTGTTTCAAGGAGTCTTCATAGGTCGTGATTTCCTGATAGAGAATATCGCGAATCATCGCGGGGTTCATTCCGTCGATTACGAGATTCAGACCCTTGCGCATGAACGGATTCTCGATCTTCATGATTTCCGGCTGAAGAGCAATCAACCCCATTTTTCGTGCCTTGACCAGCAGTTCGAGTACCTGCTCAATAATCTGGTCGGGATTATGCTGCTTCGTCTGAAAGACAAGAGGCAGACTCGCAAGTGCCCGCCGGATATCACGCAGCGAAAAACTGAGCAGCGTTGCCCCGAACGTGCCGCCAAACACGATAAGCGCTGCAGCATACTGCACCAGATGCGCGGAGGTGCCGCCTTCAATCAGGTTGCCGCCGACGATCGCGCCGATGCCAAGAAAAATACCGATCACTGCAGCAAAATCCAGTCGCATACATCCTTCCCTCGGGTGGTACCCGAAACAGCGCGTTGCTGAGTAAATGTAATTCAATTATAGAAACTGCCAAACGAATTAGCAACAGATGCAACAACCTTAAAGGAGGCTGTAAGACTATATCGGCAGAAATCGCCGGAAATTAAGCGCCTTTTTATGTGGTAACATAAAATACACCTTTGCAGAGCACTATGGAAAGACTTTTCGGCATTATACAGCAGTCCGCCAGGGCGGTCCGGGCGTTTAAACTCAGGACATTTTTTTGCCTTGCCAGCGTTTCTCTGGGGATAGCCGCTATTACCATCATTGTCGGTGCGACCGAAGGGGCATACGCCAAGGCTTTTGAGATTGTCGACATGTTCGGCCCCGATGCGCTCCTAGTTTTCAGCGGCGGAGATGAGGCGCGCGCTATCGGCATGCGGCAGAAATCTCTTACGCTTTCAGACGTTGACGCGGTGCGTGAGTCGTTTCCGGCAGCCAGTCTTGTCATTCCCATGACTACTGTTCCGAATGCCGCTGTCGCATACCGTGAGAAGAAATCGCAGACACTGATTATCGGCTCGTCGAGCGATTACAGCAGGTCTTGGAGCTGGCCGGTCAGCCAGGGGAGTGATTTCAGCGAGGATGATGTAAGGGGGCTTCGCAACCGTGCATTGGTCGGGCAGTATGTAGTTTCAGAGCTTTTTGGCGCTGAAGACCCTGTCGGAAAATATATGTTCATAAAGGGAATCCCGGTCGAAGTTGTCGGCGTACTGTCCGAGCGCGGTACATCCCCCGGAGGCGCCAATCTTGATGACCGAGTTGTCATGCCGTACACAACGGTCATGCGAAAAATCCAGAACGAAACAACGTATATCGCTGCAATGCGCGTGCGCATCGGAGACCAGAAAAATCTGGATATGCATGCCGAAGAGCTGCGTCTTTTTTTACGGGAGCGCCATCGGATCGGTCCGGCTGAACCGGACGATTTCCGCATCATTTCTCCGAAAGAAATAATCAAATTCCTCGTTGCCCTGACCGGCTCCCTGGTTGTATTCCTTGGCATCACCGGGGTGATTTCGCTCGTTGTTGCCGGTTTCGTTCTTGCAAACCTGTTTCTGCTTTCGGTGCGTGAGCGAACCTCAGAAATCGGCATTCGCCGTGCGACGGGAGCGCGCCGGTCCGATATTCTTGTCCAGTTTCTTGCCGAGGCGCTGCTGCTGACAACGACGGGCGGCATTCTTGGACTGATTATCGGAATTGTCTCCGGAGAACTCCTCGAACCGATTATGAAGTTCCGGCTCATTTTTTCCTGGAAAGCGTTTGTTGCGGGCATGATGCTTTCATGGATTGTCGGTGTGACCTTCGGGCTGCAGCCGGCGCGAAGAGCTGCAAACCTGAAGCCTATAGACGCGATCAGAGGCGCTGCCGCGTGAAACTTTCGCGAATCCTGCTGAACCTTAGGATTGCTGTGCGGTCGCTCGAAGCGTTTAAAGTGAGGACTGCGCTGGCGGTACTTGGTGTTTTCCTCGGAACCTTTTCGCTGATTCTGGTTTCAAATTTATCAGGATCTCTTAAGATGAAAACTGAACTTGAACTCGAATCGCTCGGCAATGATCTGCTCATCGTCCGCAGCGGTCTAATGCGGAGGTTCGGCCCCGGGACGTCGCTTATCAGCGATGCGGCTACATTGCGGGCGGCCGATGCAACTGCGGTGGCCGAAGGAGCAAGTTCCGTTCTGAACGTTTCTCCTGCGGCAAACAAAACATTTCCAATCCGGTTTGGGAGCAGGACGCTGTCGTCCGTGCTTGTGACCGGCGTGACGTCTTCTTTTTCGGAGATTCGCAACTTCAGGGTGAAAGAGGGGGCTTTTGTCACCGAAGATGACCACATCAGCAACCGCAAAGTTGCCGTGCTCGGCAGGCGCGTGGTTGACAAGCTGTTTGGGGATAGCGACCCAATCGGGCAGTATGTGATGATTTGGCGTGTTCCCTGCCGAATCATCGGCGTGATGGAAGAAAAAGGCGTCGACATATCGGGAGCCGATCAGGACAACCAGATATTTGTTCCGCTGAACATGTTTCTCAGGAGCCTGGTAAACCGTGAGAGTATCAACAGCATTTATGTGCAGGCGGTGAGTACGGCGCAACTTCCGCTTGCAAAGTCGCAGATTGAAGACATTATGCGCCGGCAGCACAAGATTGGTCGCGATAAGAAGGACGATTTTACTGTCATTGATCTGAAGGATGTGGTGAAGCTGAAATCCGAAGCGACGGGGATGGTTACTGTCCTTGGGCGCATGGCCGCTCTTGTATCATTCACCATCGGTGGTATCGGCATTCTTTCCATCATGATACTTATTGTCAACGAGCGGCGCATTGAAATCGGCATCAGGCGTGCGGTCGGATCCCGCAGACGCGACATTATGACACAGTTTATAGTGGAGTCTTCGTTTATTTCGTTCGTGGGAGGCACGGCGGGCGTCGTTGCCAGCGTTGCGGTAAGCCTTGCTGTCTTCAAGGTTTCCGGCTTGCCTGTTGTCATTTCACCGGTTGGGCATATGCTTGCTTTTGTGGCCACCATCGGGGTGGGTATTCTTGCCGGCATCTATCCCTCGCGCAAGGCGGTGCAGATTCAGCCTGTGGACATCATTCGTTCTGTATAAAGCCGTTTTCCCGCGAGTTTCAGATGCGTCGCGTCAGATAGCCGGAGAGAAGAATCATGCATCCTCCAACGACGGTATTGAATCCGACAGGCTCACTGAGAACAATAAACCCGAGCAGGATTGCTGCCACTGGCTCGAGATATCCGAGGATGGCGGCCTTATTTGCAGTTACATCCCTCATGCCCCGAAAGTAGAGCACCGGAGCAACGGTCGAGAGCAGAAGTCCAATCACCAGAAAAATCCATGCTGTTGGGAAAAAGGGCGCGGGCGGCTGAATGAACGGCATGAGCATGACCACGAGGAGGAGGTTCTGCCCGAATGTCATCACCACCGGGTCGATTCGCTGGGCTCCTGTGCGAATGAGAATAATGACAAATGCATAGGCGATGCCCGATACGAGGCCTGACAGGATGCCGATGCTGCTCCGGTCGCCTGAGACAAGGGCCGATACGAACTCAGCCGGAGAGGCGCCAAGCATAATCCAAAGTCCCGCAGCAGCGAGGGCGACCGCACCGAGCAGGGAGAAAGTGAAGCGCTCTTTCAAGATAATCGGAGCTAAAAAGGCGACTATGACGGGTGCAGTATAGTGCGTCAGTACGGCATTGGCAATACTTGTGTATTGATAGGCGAAAAAGAAAGTGCCGGTATTGATTAATGCTGTAACTGAGAGCAGTACGAGAAGACCAAGATCGTTGCGATCCGGCGTCTTCCACTGCGATCTCCGATACAAAAGAAGCATGCCGAGAGGCAGAAGCGAGACTGCACAGGGAAAAAAGATGAGTGACAATACAGGCAGGCCGGTCAGCCTGATAATGACTCCGAGGGAACTCCAGAGAAGAATCGCAATGACGATATAGAACATGAATGAGATGGTCTGTCTGTTTTCAGTGCTTTCCGGGTTCGTCAGGGAACGAAGGTGCTATAATAATCATAAACAAGGTTCTATCGACTTTTTTACTTTAGCGTTTCGATAGTAAAAAAGCAATCTTCCCGTTTTGGCGGGAAGTCTGCTATTTGGACAGAACGGGAGAAAGCGTGTCGACAAGGTATCGGGAGATTGGCGCCGGACATGTAGCGCTGAGCGTTGCAAAGCTTCAGGTTGGAACCCGTTTGCCGTTTGATGTATACATCAAGGACGGCGGCGTAGTGAAACCCCTCTTCAACAAGGGTATGATCTTTTCCCGCATTGCCCACTCGGTGCTGCAGGAAAAGGGGTTATCAGAGATTTATATCCTTGCTGAGAGCGGCGCCTCTTTAGACAGCTATATCGCTCATTCGGCTCTCAAGGAAGGGTCGGTACTCGAAGACCCCGTAGCATTCATGAACTATTCTCATACGAAAGACAAATATTTCCAGATTGAACGTGGGTTGCTCGTTGCCGGCACGGCTGTTTCCTTTTCAATCTATGCACAGGACCGTATGCGCTTTCATGAGGTTGCACAGGCAAGTGACGCATCTCCTGTCAAAATCGACAACAGCGTTCTGCAGGCGGTGGGAGACCTCTGCATCATGAGCGCCGATGTTCCAAAGTATCATGAATATCTGAAGACGATTGCCGCGGTGAAAAGCCTTTCCCCAGAGGATGCCGCTCGGGTAAAAACGCTTGCGGTCAAGGAGAATGCCAAAGTCGTCATGAAGGAGTTGCTTCAGGATCCGCGGAGCGGGCAGGCTATCAAAAAGACCGGGCAAATCGTCAATAACATGATTGACTCCATTCTCGAAAACCGCGATACCATTTATGACCTTGTGTCCCTCAAGCAATATGATTATTACACGTATACCCATTCGGTCAACGTGGGGGTTCTTTCCATCGGCCTCGGTCTGGCGGTCAATCTCGACCGCACGCAAACAACTTTGCTCGGCATGGGAGCAATGCTGCATGATGTCGGCAAAAGCGCGATCCCTTCGGAGATATTGAACAAGCAGGGCAAGCTTGACGATACGGAATATATGCTCATCAAGAATCATGTTGTCGAGGGCGAAAAAATTCTCAGTTCCAATGCTGAATTTCCGCCGGATGCCCTTCCGGCTGCGCTCCAGCATCATGAGAAACTGACAGGGCGCGGGTATCCGGGAGGGCTGAGCGGGAAAGGCATCAAGCTGTTCGGACGTATTGCGGCGATAGCGGACTGTTACGACGCTTTGACGACGAGGCGTCCCTATAAGGCTCCCATGGCGCCTTTCTATGCGCTTTCGATTATTGCCAAGGAGACCGGGGATTATGATCCTGAACTCCTGAAGATATTCATCAAGATGCTCGGCAAGATTAAATAATGGATCTGTTCTCATCATCCGTCGATTCGCCTGAATCTTCTGAGCCTTTGCCGAATACAGCTCCGCTTGCCTATCGCATGGCGCCGCGCACGCTTGATGAATATGTCGGGCAGGAGCATATCATCGGTGAGGGGAAGCTTCTCCGTCGCGCCATTGAGGCTGATCGCATATCGTCCATTATCCTCTATGGTCCTCCCGGAACCGGCAAAACAGGTCTTTCCCGCGTCATCTCGCATCAGACAAAGTCACGGTTTGAGTGGCTGAATGCGGCAACGGCAGGGCTGGATGACCTTCGAAAAGTGATGCAGCAGGCTCGAGCGCGTAAAAAGCTTGGTGTGAGGACGGTGCTTTTTCTTGATGAAATTCATCGCTTTAACAAACTGCAGCAAGATGCACTTTTGCCTGATGTGGAAGAGGGCAACCTTATTCTCGTCGCTGCGACCGTTGAAAATCCGTTTTTCTATGTGAACTCCGCTCTGCTGTCGCGGAGTCAGGTCTTTGAGCTGAGGCTGTTGAATGAGGACCATCTCTATCTCATTCTGAACCGGGCATTGCACGACACTGAACGGGGGCTTGGCGCCATGCCTCTGCTGGTCGAGGAAGAAGCATTGCGCCATCTTGCAAAGATATCGGACGGCGATGCCCGCAAGGCATTGTCGGCATTGGAAATCGCCAGCCTTACCACTGTGCCGGATTCTGGCGGCACTATCCGCGTGACGCTGCCGATAGCTGAGGAGTCGATTCAGAAAAAGGTAGTTGTCTATGACCGCGATGGAGACCAGCACTACGATACGATTTCCGCCTTCATCAAGAGCATGCGCGGCTCAGACCCGGATGCGACTGTTTATTATCTTGCCAAGATGATTTATGCCGGGGAAGACCCGCGTTTTATCGCCCGTCGCATCGTCATCTGTGCCTCTGAGGACGTCGGGAATGCCGACCCCATGGCTCTGGTGCTTGCTGCCGCGGCTCTCCGCGCGGTTGAATTTGTCGGCATGCCTGAAGGCCGCATCCCATTGGCGCAGGCCGCCATCTATGTTGCCAATGCGCCAAAGAGCAACGCCAGTTATGAAGCTATTGAGGCAGCTCTTGCTGATATCGGGAATAATCCGACACTGGAAGTGCCAAGTCACCTCAAAGACGCCAGTTATGATGGAGCGAAGAAGCTTGGTCGCGGTGAGGGCTACAAGTATCCGCATGCATACGGAGGTCAGGTTGAGCAGCAATACCTGCCGGAGAAAAAGAAGTATTACAAGCTACAAAAATAAATAAGGGCGGCGGAACCCTCCTCTCCATTACTGTCAGAGGATCACTGCATCCGAGATCTGAACGTCGATTGCCCCAATCTGTCAGTCTTCCCGTTTTTTCTTTTTCTTGCCTTTTCCCTGGCCCTGACCATCAAATGTTTTAAACGGACCGTCTCCCCGCTTTAGAGCATGAAACTCCGGGGAACCTGGCTTGATGCCAAGTCTCTTGGCAATAACTCCCCAGCCCTTTCCCCGGTTTGCTTTATACTGGTCGGCCACATATGCAGATTGCCGCTTTGAGAGTTGAGATAGCCAGCAGATCATGTAGACGTCGCTCGGACTGAATCGGTTGGTATGCATCATGGACTCGACCACAGAGCGGGTCACGCCGTATACCTGATTCATTCTCATCATGAAGATGTCCATATTCTGCAAGGCATCATTATCAACATTTGTTAAATGAGCATCAAGTGCGGCACTGCCTTTCGGAGCAGCATGGCCGCAGGTTGCCATGATCAGAATGACAGCGATAGACCAAAAAAGAATCCTTTTCATGAAAAAACTCCTTTCTTCTAATGTCTGAATGCCCGTTGGCCGGTGAAGACCATTGTCACTTTCGGGGATGCTTCATTACATGCCTGAATGGTCTCGAAGTCGCGCTCTGAGCCGCCCGGCTGGACGATGGCACGCACTCCCTGCTGAATGCCGACGTCAGCTCCGTCGCGAAACGGGAAAAACGCATCCGACACCATCGTAGAACCGATAAGTCCGCCCCTGTCCATTTTTGCCTGCGCATCAACCTCTCTGAGCGCAGCGATGTCGCATTTGCCTTGAGCCGCTTCGAGCTCATAGGTCTTGTAAGGAACGCCAAACTGCCTGAAGCAGAGCGCATCAGCATACTTGGTGTAAGCCTTGAACACGGCGATTTCGGCAACGCCGACGCGGTCCTGTTCACCGGTGCCGATGCCGACAGTGCAACCGTCCTTCACATAGATTACGGAGTTTGACGTGATGCCCTGCTCAACGCTCCAGCCGAACAGCATGTCGGCATACTCTTCTTCAGTCGGGGCGCGATCAACGATATATTCCTGTCCCTTGCAGACGGTCTTTGCCGGAAGGAAATCATCCTTCGTGCGAATGCGGTTCAGCGGAGACTGCTGCACTATTATGCCGCCGTCGATCAGGCATTTCAAGTCGACGAAGCGAGTGGATCGATAATTCTCAAGAGTGCTGATTTTGGGTACTTTAACGATACGAAGGTTTTTCCGCCTGGCGAGAATTTCGACAACACCGTCTTCAAAGTCCGGCGCCGCAACGACTTCGAGGTAGTTTGCGCTGACAAGTTCTGCGGCGGATATATCCATCGGTCGGTTTACCACGAGGCAGCCGCCGAACGCTGCAATGCGGTCAGACATGTTGGCCCGGTCATACGCCTCAGCAACGGTTGCTCCGTATGCAACACCGCACGGGTTGTTATGCTTCAGGATAGCCGCTGCCGGACGGTCAGTCAAAAACTTTAGGATATTGAGCGCATTGTCGAGATCCGTCAAGTTTGTTTTGCCAGGATGCTTGCCTGCCTGTATCATGTCATCTTCGGAAATGCTGCTGACCAGCCCGTTGCCGGGATTGATAAACTGGCAGTCGCCAAGCAGCAGATTGCCGTTGACCAGCTCGTACATGGCGGCTTCCTGATCCGGGTTTTCGCCGTACCGAAGCCCTTTTTCGACGAGTTCGCCGATCTTTTCATCGGGAATTTTCCATGAGCGCTTGCGGTAGACCAGTGTCTGGTCGCCGAACTGTATCGTCATCGATTCCGGAAAATGGTCGTCCATTATGGTTTTGTACATTTTCTTGAGATCTGACATGGTGTAGCCTCCCGCAGACAAGGTTTTAATATATCTAAGAATAGCAGATTAGAGGGGCAAATTGAGAAGTCAGCGGCATGGCTGTCTTGATTGTTCAGCATGGATGCCCATAGAATATCGTGGATTCATAAAGGCGTTGAAAGGATTTCAGTGGAACGTGTTCTGCAAGGGTTAGTCGGCATTGCAGCGCTTATTGCTTTTGCCTGGCTCATCAGCGAAAACCGGAGTCGGGTGCGGTGGCGGCATATTGCTGTTGCACTGGCGGTCCAGACTTCTCTTGCATTATTGCTTATCAAGGTTCCTTTTGCTCAGGAGGTGTTTCGAGGGCTGAATCACGCAGTGAGTTCAATTGAACTGGCGACCCGCGCCGGAACCTCATTTGTTTTCGGTTATATCGGAGGAGGTCCCCTGCCATTTACAGAGTCATTTCCAGGAGCGAGTTTCGTGCTGGGGGTACAGGCGCTGCCGCTTGTGCTCATTGTCAGTGCGTTGTCATCACTTCTTTTTTACTGGCGCATTTTGCCGGTGGTGGTTCGGGCTTTTTCCTGGTTTCTTCAGAAAACCATGCATATCGGCGGAGCAGTCGGTCTCGGGGCTGCTGCCAATGTTTTCCTCGGAATGGTTGAGGCGCCGCTTTTCATCAGACCGTATCTTGCCATTATGACCCGAAGCGAGCTTTTTATAACCATGACCTGCGGCATGGCAGGCATAGCCGGTACGGTCATGATTCTCTATGCAAGCATCCTCAGTCCGGTTATTCTCGATCCGCTCGGCCATATCCTTGCTGCCTCGATAATCAGTATCCCCGCGGCCATCATGCTTTCTCAGGTAATGATTCCGGAAACCGGCAACCTAACCGGCGGCGGCATAGTGCCTCCTCGGCCGTCCTCCAGCATGATGGATGCAATAGCCAGCGGCACGACTGATGGTATCAGACTGCTGATCAATATTATTGCCATGCTGATCGTGCTTGTAGCGCTCGTGCATTTGGCCAACCAGATTGTCGGTCTGCTGCCGGAGGCAGGCGGCCAACCACTGTCGCTTCAGCGTATACTCGGCTGGATCATGGCTCCTGTGGTGTGGCTCATCGGCATCCCGTGGTCCGAAGCACAGGCAGCTGGAGCGCTCATGGGAACAAAAACGGTCTTGAATGAATTTCTGGCATATATGGATATGGCAAAACTGCCGGATGGAGCGCTCAGCCAGCGGAGCAAGATTATCATGACCTATGCGCTTTGCGGATTTGCGAACTTCGGCAGCCTCGGCATTATGATCGGAGGCCTTGGAGTAATGGCTCCCGAGCGCCGTGGAGAGATTGTCTCGCTCGGGATGAAGTCGCTGGTGGCTGGAACCATGGCGACACTAATGACCGGCGCTCTCGTCGGCATTCTTTATTAGGAGATAACTATGTGTGAGTTTTGCACGAAACATGGCGATGGACAGATCTGGTATAAAAATGCGAAAAACTTTTCGGGGGATCTTGTATCCGACCTGAAGCGCCGCGGCTATATCGAACGTTTTGTAAAGGAAACAATTCAGGACGGATTCGTCAAACTCGGCAGGCTTGAAGCTCTCGTCCGCAAGAAGGGTGCTTTGCCGGAGCGGGTGCGAACGGCAATGGAAGAAAACGCGCGACAGGAACACTTTGGACAGGTGCTGCCCATAGAAGAGATTCGCGATGTGGTGATGAAGGCCGAAACGGTCGTGCGCATGCCGTGCGCGTGCCGCTGGGCAATGGGAAAGGGTGAAGTGCGGGCCTGTTACGGCATCAGCATCGGACCGGAGCAGTGGTATCGTCATGTCGACATGAACTCGTTCGGCTCTTTGCCTGATGATGGACTGGAGGTGGTCGATCGTGAAGAGGCCATTCATCAGATGAAGCATTTGGAAGAACACGGCGCGGTGCATACGATCTGGACGATGGTGACGCCTTTTATCGGTGCCGTCTGCAACTGCACGCTGGAGGATTGTCTCGCCATGCGCACGCTTTCCGGCATCAAGGTCGAGACGATGGCGCGTGCCGAGTTCATTGCACGGGTAGATGAAGAAAAATGCATCGGCTGCGGTCAGTGCGAGGCGACCTGCCAGTTTAAGGCTATTCGGGACAAAGAGGTATCTGGCAATCATTATGCTGTAATCGATACCCATGCGTGCTATGGCTGCGGGCTATGCAGAAATGGCTGCCCGGTCGGGGCGCTCTCGCTTGCGCGACGATAAAATCTTCTTCAGACTCCGCGTGTATGGGGAGGCCAGATATATTTATGGAGTTGCAGATTCAGGCGAACGGGCAGGTGGTCGTCCAGTATCCATTGCACCATCTCTGACGGGCTTACCATGCCATGCGCTGGCGAGAAGAGCACCGTGCAGATTGAGGCCAGGTCTTTGTTGCGCAAAAGATGCCGCGCCCATGCATAATCTTCCTGCGAAGCAATCACGAATTTAATCTCATCTTCCGGCTTCAGAAAGTCCAGATTGCTCTCAAGCATGCGGTCTGCCATGCCGCTGGATGGTGTTTTAATGTCCACAATGATTTTGGCGCGCGGGTCGATATGTTTTATGTTCTGTGAGCCATTCGTCTCGATGAGCACTTCATAGCCGTCATTGCAGAGTGCGGTCACAAGGGCAGAGCTGTCGGTCTGCAGGAGCGGTTCGCCGCCGGTCACTTCCACAAGCTGAATGCCGAATGCAGCCACCTGCGTAAGGATCTCGGCGATTGAGAATGCACTTCCTTCTTCATAGGAATATACTGTGTCGCAGTATGAACAACGCAGGTTGCAGCCGGCCAAACGCACAAAAACACACGGCCGGCCGGCATGAGTAGATTCTCCCTGAATACTGGCAAAGATTTCACAGACATGCATCACGTAAGATGGCCTCTCTTTGTAGTTGTCAGTACTCTATCACGCTGCCTTTTAGCGGGTCAAAGGAGTCTCGCATATAAGATAGCTATGAGCGTCATTGACATGTGCTATAATTAAAGCCATGGATATTCATCACTTGCGCGTCTTTGTTTCGGTATTCAAAAATCGGAGTTTTTCCCGGGCTTCGGAGCAACTGCATCTTACACAACCTACAGTCAGTGATCATATCCGGTCGCTTGAACAGGATTTGCGCTGCCGGTTGTTCGACCGGCTTGGCAGGAGCATCATCCCGACGACAGAGGCGGAAGTTCTCTATATCCACGCTGTAGATATTATTGAACGTGCTGCAGCAATCAGGGATGCATTGGGCCAGTTTCGCGCTGAGCCGACCGGTGAACTGATCATCGGCGCCAGCACCATTCCTGGAACTTACCTTCTGCCTGCTACCATGGCCGAATTCAGAAAGCGGTATCCGTCCATTTCATTTCAGATAGTAATCGGGGATTCGCGTTCCGTTGTTGACCGGCTTTTGAGTCATGAGCTTCTTGTCGGTGTTGTCGGCACGAAACAGCACAACAACCAGTTACAGTATCAGCCTTTTTATGATGATGAATTGATTGTTGTTGCATCGCATGATTTTGCATCAAGGCAGATAATTTCTCTTCAGGAGCTTTTGAAGTGTCCACTGGTAATGCGCGAGGAGGGCTCAGGCACTCTCAAGGAGATTGAACGTATTCTTGATACAAAGGGCTATTCGCTTTCGAACCTGATGATTAGCGGTATCTTTGGAACGACAGATGCAATCAAGCAGGCGGTGAAAGCAGGCCTGGGCATTTCGGTTCTTTCTCGTGTGGCGGTTCGTGAGGAACTGGCTTCCGGAATGCTGAAGGAAATCAAAATCAGCGGTTTAAAAATGCGGCGGCAGTTCTTTCTGGTCACCCACCAGAAACGCACCCTCCCATCAGCATATACGCTGTTTTATAAATACCTGCTGCCGGCAGTTCCGAAATAAGAAAAAGGCGGGCATTGCCCGCTCTATTTGTGAGCAAAATAGCTACTGAAGAATTTTTTCAACACTCTCCCGTGAAAAACCGACAGCCCGCTTGCCTTTCGGTCCGATAAAAGTCGGCGTAGCGTCGACTGCGAGTTTTCGAGCGACATCAATGGAAGCCGCAATCTTGTCCTCACCTGCCTTGCATGACTGACCCGGATACTCGGCACGAACATAATGATCAAACGTCATCGAACCACATATCCCCCGGATGGACTTTTCTTTTGCTGCAGGGTGCATTGGCAAAGGGAAAAGGACAACCCTGACATCCACCTTTTTTTCGAATGCCCACTGCTGAATCTCGGCTTTTACTTTTTCGCAATAATGGCAATCAGGATCGGTGAACAGATAAATATATTTTTTCGATCCGGATGGCTTATAGGTAAAGGCAACAGCATTGTTCAGCGCCTTTTCGTTCCGGCGAAATGCTTTTTCATTGACGGAATGCACGGCCTTCTCTGCTACAACTTTTTTGTTCTGATAGAGATTGCCGATCAGAACTCCCGACTTGTCGGACGTCGTATACGTTGCAACCTGTTCTCCGCGGATGCGCACGACGGTCTGGCAAAGCCTCATATCCTTCAGCGCCTGCTTGTCTTCAATTTCTTCAACAGCAAAAGGAAGCTTTGCGTTCAGAAAATCTTTTGTTACGCCATCACACAGGCCATTGCTCTCGGCTGATGCAGCTGAAACGGCGCTCAGTAGTGCTATGCCTGCAATCAACATTCTCAGAATCATGGTTCTTTTTCCTCCCCTTCGACATTCTTCTTACTATAATGTTTTCATCCGGAGAACGTCCAGAATAGCGCTATGCGGCCCGCAGCGAAATCAGGAAAATCCCGCCGGCGAAATTCATCTTGATTTTTGTCCTGTCCGAATTTATAATTTGGGCATTGTGAACGGAGAGTATCCTTTATGAGAAAAATTGTTGACAAGCTCAAATTTTCTGCCGGAGACCTCGTTGTCAAAGAGGGGAGCTTCGGCGATTCGATCTATCTGATTCTCTCGGGAACGGTAGAAATCTCAAAAAATGTAAAAGGCAAAAAAGCTGTCATTGCTATTCTGGAGAAAGGGGCAATCATCGGCGAATTAAGTTTTATTGATAAAAAGCCGCGTCCCGCTTCCGGGAGAGCTATCAGTGATGTTGAAATCGGCGTTATTGACAAGGAATTTATTGATTCTGAGATCAATAAAATGTCGTATGAGTTCAGCCTGTTACTGAATGCTCTTGCAGAGCGGCTGCGTACGACAATAGAGGAGTATGCTGCTCTGAAGGCAGAACATGAGCGCCTCAAGGAAAAAATCGGGATAGCCAGCAGAGCCGAAAAACCGTAAGGTCAGCTTTTCCCGGCAAGACTGTACAGTTGATTCATCATGCGGAAGAACCGCTCATTTTCTGCGTATGCCTTGCCCGCAATCGACAAAAAGCTCTGCATGTCCCGCGTATTGATGACGACATTTACTCCCAGGCCATACGCCGTCATGTTGTCCAGAGTATTCAGCGAAGGTCCGAAGAGAATCAGCAGGATTTTTCTTCGCACACCGCTCGGTAAATCCTGAAAAAAGCTGACGGCATCGTTTTGTCCTTTTGGATTCACCGAAAAAGCTTCACTGACAACAACAATATCGTACTGATTATATTTGACATTCTCGGAAAGTTCTTCAAGAGAAGTTGCCAGGTCGGGCCGGAACCCGAGTGAGGCAATCGCCGCCGTCAGAAATTTCTGAGCAGCAGCATCAGTGTCGCATACCAGCGCTCTCTTGGCCGTCTCATCATAAGGAACGAAATCAGTCGTGTTTTGGCTTGATGACATTGTCATGGTATCCCTCTTCACAGCTTTTGTTGCCGCATCGCTTTTACGCGACGGGCATATTCAGCGTCGAGTTTCAGTCCGTCGATATCCGATGTTTTCTGCCCTTTGGATGCCTTTATCGTGTCGATTCCGCGCCCGACGACTGCTTTGCGGGTTGCAAAGGCGAGGGCAGTTTCTTCTGTAATGAATCCCGCTTCATAACATTTGATGATTGCCTTGTCGAACGTCTGCATGCCGAATGCTTCACCGGCCTCGATAATGTCATAAAAGGTTTTTCCTTCCGACTCTCCCATCGCCACGCATTCCTTAACGCGCAGGTTTGTCTTCATAATCTCGACAGCCGCGATACGCCCGCCGCCAACTTTCGGCAACAGTCTCTGGCTGACCGACCAACGAAGCGTATCAGCAAGACGAATGCGTATCTGGCGCTCCTCCTCTTTTTCGAAGAAGCCGATGATTCTGTTGATGG
Organism: Nitrospirota bacterium; assembly: GCA_009773415.1. Taxonomy (GTDB): domain Bacteria; phylum Nitrospirota; class Thermodesulfovibrionia; order Thermodesulfovibrionales; family Dissulfurispiraceae; genus JAAYUK01. Next base: position 86,934 of record WSNO01000003.1, read on the forward strand.
TCTGTCCGGCATCGATTGTGTGAATTGACGAAAGGACGAGATGGCCGGTTTCTGCCGCTGTCATTGCGATTTCGACGGTTTCCCGGTCGCGCATTTCACCGACCAGAATGATTTTGGGTGCCTGACGAAGGGCAGCGCGCAGTCCGCCGGAATAGGTATCGAAATCGGTTCCAAGTTCCCGCTGGTTGAATGTTGCAATCTTGTGCGAATGCACGAATTCGACCGGGTCTTCCAGTGTGACGACATGCACCGGTCGCGTTTCGTTCACGATATCCAGGATGGCGGCAAGCGTTGACGATTTGCCGCTGCCGGTTGCGCCAGTAACAAGAACCAAGCCGTTTTTTTCATGGGCAATTTCGGCCAGAACGGGGGGGATCCTGAGCTCTGCAATAGAGGGAACCCGGGTTGAAAGCTTGCGGAGGACGATGGATATCGCTCCACGCTGCTGGAAAATGTTTACTCGGAAGCGGGCCCGTCCCGGCAGCGTGTATGAAAGATCGCAGTATCCATGGGCTATCAGGTTTTCTGTCAAGCGGCGGTCAGCATTAATCAAGTTAAGCGCAAGCACTTCAGTTTGGAAAGGCTTCAGAGGACTGTTGAGAAGCTGGTTGTCAAATACAACCGCTTTCAGGTCTCCGGCAGATTCGACCTGAGGGGGCTTGCCGACGGTAAAATTGAGATCGGAGACGTCGTTATGGCTTTCGAGCATTTCCGCCAGAATCAGATCCAGTTCACGTTTTCTCATGGTGCTCTCCCCTTTGGCTTAAAAGTCCGGCGGAACTTCGCGCAGGAACGGTTTGAACTTATCCTTGTCAGTCGCCTTGTCATAAGCATCTTCAGGCGAAATCCACTTCTTCATCAGGAGATCCAGAATTGCATCGTCCAGGGTCTGCATGCCGATTTTGCGGCCTGTCTGCATTGAAGAAGCCAGCTGATGTGTTTTGTTTTCGCGAATAAGGTTTGCCACCGCATAGGTGCAGACAAGAACTTCGACGCATGCGCATCTGCCTTTCCTGTCTGCACGTTTAAACAGATTCTGCGCGATGACGCCTTTCAGGCTTTCCGAAAGAGTCGTCCGTATCTGTGCCTGCTGGTGCGCAGGGAATACATCAATGACGCGGTCAACCGTTTTTGTTGCACTGGTGGTATGCAGGGTGGCAAAGACAAGATGCCCGGTCGACGCTGCTTCCAGGGCGAGCTGAATGGTTTCGACATCGCGCATTTCACCGACGAGGATGATGTCCGGGTCTTCTCTGAGAGCGCCACGCAGTGCTGCGGAAAATGATCGGGTGTGCGTGCCGACTTCGCGGTGATTGATGATACAGCCCCTGCTGGCATGCACGAATTCGATGGGGTCCTCGATGGTGATGATGTGGTCTTTCCTGTTTTTGTTCGAGTGGTCGATAATGGCTGCAAGAGTCGTGGATTTTCCGCTGCCGGTGGGTCCGGTGACAAGAACAAGACCTTTATGGAGCATGGCGAATTTCTTGCAAATCGAGGGAAGTCCGAGCTGATCGATAGTCATGATTTCACTGGGAATGAGGCGAAAGACAGAGCCAATGCCGTATTTTTGCATGAAAAAATTGCAGCGGAATCGGGCAATTCCTGGCACTTCATACCCAAAGTCCATGTCCCCGGTTTCTTCAAATATTTTGATTTTGTCTTCGGGCGCAATTTCATACAGCATTGCCCGCAGCTCATCGCTGTCGAGGGTCTTGTATTGAATGCGCTCCATCTCGCCGCGAATTCTGAGCACAGGCTGCTGCCCCGATACCATATGCAGGTCGGAGGCATTCTGCTCAAGCATAAGTTTGAAAAATGCATCGATTTTTGCCATAGGTGACTCTCCCCTGTCTGTAAGCCTTCTTCAGCTACGCGTGAATATGGTTAAAGTTATAACAGATTTGCAGGAAAACATCAACTGGGACAAAAAGCGTTTATGCAAAGCATACACAAATGACAGAGAGCGAAATTCCTTGCATAAAGCATGCATCAGTTTTTACAATATTCAGATGTTTGGACTACTCAGCAAAATCTTCGGCACGAAAAATGAGCGTGAGCTCAAGCGGTACTTAACTGTAGTGGACCGTGTGAACGCACTCGAACCACAGATATCGGGCCTTTCCGATGATGCACTCCGGGCAAAAGCGGCTGATTTTCGGTCCAGACTCCAGAGTGATGCGGAAGCAAACGAGATTCGGGACGAGGTGTTCGCGGTTGTTCGTGAAATTGCAAAGCGGCAACTGAATATGCGTCATTTTGATGTGCAGATCATCGGCGGAACGGTCCTGCATGAGGGCAGAATCGCTGAGATGAAAACCGGTGAAGGCAAGACGCTTGTCGCAACATTGCCGGTATGCCTGAACGCCTTGACCGGCAGAGGCGTGCATGTTGTCACCGTCAATGATTATCTTGCAAAGCGTGATGCGCGATGGATGGCTCCCATTTATGATTTTCTTGGCCTTTCCATCGGCATTATTCAGCATGACGCCTCTTTTCTTTACGATCCGGCATACCTGGCGACTGACAAGCGTCTGGATTATCTGCGTCCGTGTACTCGTCAGGAAGCCTATCGAGCTGACATTACGTATGGTACCAACAATGAGTTCGGGTTTGATTATTTGCGCGACAACATGAAGTATGCTCTTGCCGACTTTGCGCAACGTGAACTGCACTTTGCCATCGTTGATGAAGTTGACAGCATTCTTATCGATGAAGCTCGCACCCCGCTCATTATTTCAGGCCCGTCTGAAGATTCGACCGACAAATATTACAAAATCAACCGCATTGTCCCAAAGCTGAAGCCTGAGGAAGATTTCAAGATCGATGAAAAGCTGAAGTCCGTCGTGATGACTGAATCAGGCAGCGCCAAGGCAGAGCGTCTTATAGGGGTCGCGAATCTATACGATCCGGCGAATATCGAACTCGTGCATCATGTTCTGCAGGCATTGCGTGCCCACCACCTTTTCAGGCTTGATGTCGACTATGTAGTGAAGGATGACGAAATTATCATCGTCGACGAATTTACCGGACGTCTCATGCCGGGCAGACGATGGTCCGACGGCCTCCATCAGGCGATTGAAGCAAAAGAGGGCGTCAAGATAGAAAACGAAAACCAGACACTTGCGACAATCACCTTCCAGAATCTATTCCGCATGTATGACAAACTGGCCGGAATGACCGGCACTGCGGATACGGAAGCAGCTGAATTTGCGGAAATCTACAATCTTGAAGTTGTTGTCATTCCTACGAACCGCCCCATGGTCCGTGCCGACCAGGCTGACATGGTCTATAAATCGGAGCGTGGAAAGTTTAATGCGGTTATAAATGAAATAGCCGACTGTCATGCCAAAGGACAGCCTGTTCTTGTGGGCACAACGTCTATCGAGAAGTCCGAGCAGTTGGGTGCTTTGCTGAAGAAAAAAGGCGTCAGGCATTCGGTGCTCAACGCCAAGTACCACGAAAAAGAAGCCGAGATTATTGCCCAGGCAGGCCGGTTTGGGGCGGTTACCATCGCGACCAACATGGCGGGCCGCGGCACTGATATTGTCCTTGGCGGAAACCCGGCCGGTCTTGCGCGTGAATTGCTGCATGACCCGAATGCATACACTTCTGATGAATATGCCGCCGCTTTTGACAAGGCGAAGGCCATTTGCCTGCTTGAACGAGAAAAAGTGCTGCAGGCAGGCGGACTGCATATTCTCGGCACTGAGCGACATGAGGCGAGACGTATTGATAATCAGCTGAGAGGCCGTTCCGGGCGCCAGGGAGATCCAGGCTCATCCCGTTTTTATCTCTCTCTTGAAGATGATCTTCTGCGAATTTTTGGTTCCGACCGCATCAACAGCCTCATGGAGATGCTCAAGATGGAGGAAGATGTTCCGATTGAAAACAAGATGGTGACGAAAGCAATTGAAGGCGCTCAGAAAAAGGTTGAAGCGCATAACTTCGACATCAGAAAGCATCTGCTCAAGTATGACGACGTCATGAACAAACAGCGCAAGGAGATCTACGCCTACCGCCGCGAAGTCCTCGAGAGCGAATCCTTGAAGGAGCGTATCCTGGAATTGTCGGATGCGATATCCTTGGGCATGATTGCACATTATTGTCCGGAAGAGGTTATCCCTGAAGAGTGGGATATGGCAACGTTGAAAGATACCCTCTTTGGTGTGTTCGGCATTAAAGTTGCCGATGCTGAACGTCTGAATCCGGATGAGCTTCAGGCGGCCATAGTCAATGGCGTCCGAATGATTTATGAAGAAAAAGAGCGTGAAGCTGGCAATGAGCTGATGAGATATATTGAGCGTATGATTTTTCTGCAGGTGATCGATGCGCAGTGGAAAGACCATTTGCTGGCCATCGACCATATGAAGCAGGGCATCGGGCTTCGTGGGTATGCACAGCGCGATCCGCTCGTCGAGTATAAAAAAGAAGCCTTCTCGCTGTTTGAGGAGATGTCTGATCGCATCTCATCCGAAGTTATTTCCCGCCTGCTGAAAGTGCAGATTCGCCACGAAACTGAAGAAGAACTTCCGCGGAAGCAGGAGCAGCGTATTTCTTACAACCGCAGCGATGAGGGGCCGCAACAACCGCAGGAGCGGGGCGTCAAGGTCGGACGCAACGATCCGTGCACATGCGGCAGCGGGAAGAAATACAAGAAGTGTTGCGGCAAGTGAAAAAAACTGCAGGCAGTTAACAGATCAGGGCAAGCAAAAGGAGCTATGCTTTTTTGTTGCTGACTTTTTTTGACGATTTGGCTGCATGGATTCTTTTTTCTTCATGGAGCACCGGTTGGTCACGTTCGGCATTGACGATGCAGAGAAAGCCGAAGGGCTCCTCATAGGGATTGCTGAACTGATGGACACTGCCCGGCGCAATATACACCGTATCCAGGTGTCGAACTGAATGTTTCTTTCTGCCGATCCTGACTATTCCTTTGCCCCGGATGCATACGACAACATGTTCATGAGCATGCCGCTCGCGGCTGCTGTGCCCTCCCTGAGCAATCTCAAAATAGCGCAAATGGAAAAGCGGTGTTTCGCCTTTGCTTCCGATAATCACCTGACGACCGATTGTTGCCCAGCCGTCTGGTTCAGGTTTGTAGGATTCCGGCCTGATCCCCTGCCATGTATAGTTTTCAAAACGATAGATACGGTTTTTGTTGTCCTTTTTTTTGCGATCTTCCGGGCCATGCCAGTCGCAGGAGCTGATGTTTTTGATGCATGAAGTTCCCGGTAGTTTTTTCATGGTGTTTACTTTACGAAGTTCAGAGTTGTCCGGTCAAATTCTCTTCTGACAAATTCTTTATATTGCACGCATGTGCGGGCAGTTGTATAATTGTATAATATTAAGGCAGATTGAAGTGCCTTGCGTTCTTTTTCGGCGCAGGGCGGAAAGGAAGTGTCATGGCTCGGACAACTAACAGCCAGGCGGAACTGATGAAAGTCGGTGCAACCGCTCTTGAGTTGATTGTATTCAAGATGTTCAATGTTACGGCTGATGGAACCGAGGAGACTCTCCACTATGGAGTGAATGTCGCCAAGGTCCGCGAGATAATGCCGATGCCGGCACTCACAAAAGTTCCTGATATGCCTGATTATGCCGAGGCTCTCACCGAGGTTCGCGGCGAGGTTATCCCCATCATCGATCTGTCCCGGTGGATGAAAATCCGTCCGGCTCAGCATCATACGGTTCGCCCAAAAGTTATCGTGCTGAGCATGATGAACACAATTGTCGGCATGATTGTGCATGATGTCGAACGCATTCGCCGCATCAGTTGGGATCAGGTGAAGCAGCCGCCGTCAATGCTCCAGACAAAGTACGGCGGCAAAATCACCGGTGTCACCAAAATAGATGCCGAGGGAGAATCCCTTCTGCTGATTCTCGATCTTGAGAGCATGATGGCTGAAATCGGTGCTGTGTCTGTGGAAGCGGTATTTGACGCTGAACTTGGCGATGCATTTCTGAAGAACCTGCATGGCACGGTCATGGTAGCTGATGATTCTGCGGTGGCACGCAAGATAATCAAAGACAATCTTGAGACCCGCGGGCTGAAAGTGATAGCCTGTTCCGACGGCAAGGAGGCACTGGCGGCCCTGCATCAGGCTAAGGCTCGACTTGGGGAAAAGCCGATTACCGACTACATCCAGTTGCTGATCACAGATGTGGAGATGCCGGAGATGGACGGCATTACGCTCGCTAGCACACTGAAGTCTGACGACAGGTTCAAAAGCCTGCCGATTATCGTCAATACATCCCTCAGTGGTGACGAAAGCAAGGAAAAGGCGAAGAGTATCGGAGCTGATGGTTATCTGGTTAAATTTGACATTGCTCACCTTATTCAGGAAGTAGCAAAGTTTCTGCCTCATTAAGCAGATTCAGGGGAATGCAATCAAGCTCTTTAGGGAATCCCCCGCGCGGGCGACCATCTGAAAAGCCTCTGCCGTCTGCTCGATCGAAAATCGGTGTGTAACCAGCTTTTCTGCTGAAATAACTCCCTTCTGAATCAGCGCAAGAGCGTTCCGTGTATCTTCCGGACCGCATGAATAGCTTGTCACGATACTGATGTCCCGGAAGTAAAGCTTGTTGGGGTCAATTGTAATCAACTCACCCGGCTTGGCCGGCGTGAAAAGTACGACCGTTCCACCCGCAGCAACGAAATCAATCCCTTGCAGCATAACCTCTACGCTGTTCGGCCCTACAATGACGATGTCGGCCATTCTTCCGCCTGTCAGCTCAGATATGCGCTTGTTCAGGTCGACCTCAAGCATATTAATTACCGCATCAACTCCGAACTCAATGGCCTTCAGGAGGCGATAATCGACCATATCTACCCCGATAATGCAGCCGGCGCCAAACTCTCGAGCAAGTAATGCATGCATCTGGCCCATAACTCCCAGTCCGAGAATGAGCACTGTATCGCCTTTCCTGATACCGGACCGATTCAATGATTTGACCACGCATGCAGCCGGCTCGACAAGGCAGCCGTCATCATAACTCACTGAATCAGGCAGTTTCAGCGTGTCATGACGAAGATTGACTTCAGGAATCAGCACGTATTCGGCAATTCCGCCGGGAATGATTTTTGACGAGCGCCACGTTTCACACTGCACATGATCTCCTCGCTGACAGCATCGGCAGACAGTGCAGGGCGCGTGATGATGCACGAAGACACGATCTCCCGGCGCAAAGCCCCGCACTGCACTGCCGACCGCAAACACATCCCCTGCAGGCTCATGGCCGATTACAAGCGGAGCTTTTTTTTCGATATACCACGGCATCACATCACCCGAACAGATACCGCAGGCTCGTGTCCTTATCAGAGCCTCATGCGGGCCGATGGTTGGCACCGGGGCTTCTTCAATGCGGATATCGGTGAAGCTGTAAAGTTTAGCGACCTTCATGCGGAATACTACTGCGGTTTCAGAACGAGAGCGCCGAGCGGCGGCAAGGTCAGGCTAAGCGACCAGGGATATTTATGAGATGCGATATGTTCTGCGAATCTACCGCCGTGGTTTCCGACATTGCTGCCCCAGAACATTTCTGAATCAGAATTCAGAATTTCACGATAGAAGCCGCCGCACGGAACGCCAATGCGATAATTGCGGCGGGGAACCGGCGTGCAGTTGAATACGCAGAGAACGAAATCATCCTGATTTTTTGCACGGCGGATACAGGCAAAAATGCTTGCGTTGTAATCGCTGAAATCCACCCACTCAAAGCCGCGCCAGTCGAAATCGACTTCGTGCAGGGAAGGCTCAGAGCGATACGTCCGGTGAAGATCCTGCACAAAGCGGGTGAGTTTTGCGTGAGGCTCATGTATGGTGAGATGCCAGTCAAGGCTCTGGTCGAAATTCCATTCCCGCCGCTGGCCGAACTCAAATCCGGAGAAGAGCAGTTTTTTTCCGGGATGACAAAACATATAGGCTAAAAGCAGGCGTTGGTTTGCAAACTTCTGCCAGAGATCCCCCGGCATCTTGTCCAGCAGCGATCGTTTTCCATGAACGACCTCGTCATGAGAAAACGGCAGAACAAAATTTTCAGTGAACGCGTAGAGCATTCCGAACGTGAGCTTGTTTGTCTGATACTTCCGGAAAATCGGGTCATTTGAGAAGTAGTCGAGCGTGTCGTGCATCCAGCCCATATTCCACTTCATGCTGAACCCAAGCCCGTTCAAATAGGTAGGGCGTGACACTGCCGGCCAGGAGGTTGATTCTTCGGCGATGGTCAGTACCCCAGGGTGGTACTTATGGACTACTTCATTGAAGCGCTTGAGGAAATCTATTGCTTCAAGGTTTTCGTTTCCGCCATAACAGTTCGGCACCCATTCGCCGGGTTTCTTGGAATAATCGAGGTAGAGCATTGACGCGACAGCGTCAACACGCAGACCGTCGATATGAAATTTGTCGAGCCAGTAGAGCGCATTGCCGATAAGATAATTCCGGACCTCATTCCGTCCATAATTGAAGATCAGAGTTCCCCAGTCCCGTTGCTCGCCTTTACGCGGATCCGCATGCTCATAGAGCGCAGTTCCGTCGAACAGCCGCAGCCCATGGGCATCTTTGGGAAAATGGGCCGGGACCCAGTCGATGAGAACGCCGAGACCGTTCAGGTGGCACTGATCGACAAAATACATGAATTCCTCGGGCCTGCCAAAACGGCTGGTCGCGGCATAATAACCAATGGTCTGGTAGCCCCACGATGCGTCAAGCGGATGTTCACTGACTGGCAATAATTCGATATGCGTGCAGCCGAGCCCCTTCACATGCGGGATGAGCCGGTCGGCAAGCTCATGATAGGTGAGAAAGCGGTTCTCCTCCTCCGGTATCCGCATCCATGAGCCGAGATGGACTTCATAGATGCTCATCGGTTGTTCAAACCAGTTTGTCTTTTTTCTGCGGTCCATCCACTCAGCATCCTGCCAATCATGCTTGTTATTCAGTGAATAGACTATATTGGCGCTCTTCGGCCGCTTTTCGCAGAAAAAGGCGAAGGGATCGGATTTCTGCTGGCGGGAACGGTTGAAGCGGGAATAGACTTCAAATTTGTAGAGAGAGCCTTCCTGCAATCCAGGAATGAAAAGTTCCCATATGCCGGACGTTCCGGGCATGCGCATTGGGTGGCAGCGTGCATCCCAGTCGTTGAATTCGCCGATGACACTTACTGATTTTGCATTCGGTGCCCAGACAGCAAAGTGCACGCCACGTATGCTGTTTACCGTTCGGACATGAGACCCCATCTTCTCATAGTTTTTGTAGTGCGTGCCTTCTGTCAGCAGATGAAGATCGAAGTCGGTGAGTACCGGAGGCATTGCATACGGATCATGAAACTCACGCTTTACGCCCCCGTGCGTAATTACTTTGATTGTGTAAGAAACCGGTTCCGCACGTTCCGGAAAAACAGCCTCAAAAAAGCCGTCCTTGTGCAATTTCAGCATCGGTGTTTTCACGCGCTTGGCGGAGGCTGCATCACGCGTAGCAATCCACGCTTCCCCGGCTTCCGGAATGAAGGCACGTATGAACAGCTTGCCGTCGAGTATATGAGGGCCGAGAATCTCAAACGGATTGCCATGTTTCGCCTTCGTGAAAGCATTGATATGCTTGTTTAACTCCATGTCGCTATTGTAGCATACTGAGCGAGTCACATAAGAAGGGAGCGACGTGCCGGACTCATCGCAGTTATAATATAAAATGACGGTTGGTATAAAAGATCCGCTGAAAAAGAACTCCTGTCCCGACTGTTCATTCTGCCAGATGTGCAGTCAAACACGTTGTACAATATGCCGTTCCTGTGAGAAGAAGAATAAACTCAAAAAGCCGAAGGTTCATAAACCATTATTCCGGGGATATTGATAAGTCATAAGGAGGTTGCACATGAAAGTTGTCGCATTCAACGGCAGTTCCAGAAAAGACGGAAATACTTCAATCTTGTTGAACGCTGTTTTTGAACCGATTATGCAGGCGGGCATTGAGACAGAGCTGGTTCAGCTCTCCGGCCAGAACCTGCGAGGCTGCATTGCCTGCTTTGAGTGTTTCAAGCATAAGGACAAGAGGTGTGCAGTCACATCCGATCCGATGAATGAGTACCTCGGAAAAATGCATGCGGCCGACGGCATTATTCTCGGCTCGCCGACATATTTTGCCGATATGTCGGCCAACATGAAGGCTCTTGTCGAGCGGTGCGGCATGGTCTCCAGGTCAAATGATGATATGCTCAAGCGGAAGGCGGGAGCGAGTGTTGTTGCGGTCCGGCGTGCCGGAGCAGCTCATGTGTTCAGCTCATTGAACTATTTCTTTCTGATCGGCCAGATGATAATTGTCGGCTCCAGCTACTGGAATATGGGGCGCGGGCGTGATATAGGAGATGTTCAGAGCGATGAAGAAGGTATGCAGACCATGAGGACGCTTGGCGAGAACATGGCCTGGGCGCTGAAAAAACTGAATACATAGGTCCCTGCTTGCACGAATTCGGGCAGAGGATTACTTCTGCCCGTGTTTTCTGTTGAGCATTCTGAATTTTTCTTTGAGCGCCTTTGCAACATTCGGCGGAACGAGGCTTTTTATGGTACCTCCGAATGAAGCAACTTCGCGAACAATTGTTGAGGAGACGAACGAGTTTTCTTCCCTGGACATGAGGAATACGGTTTCAATATTCGGATCGAGCCGGCGATTCATCAATGCCATCTGCAGTTCATATTCGTAGTCGGACACAGCGCGCAACCCTCTTATGAGCGCGACCCCGCCGCGCTTTTTGGCATAAGCGACAAGCAGCCCCTCAAGCGGTTCGACATGAACATTATTCAGATTCCTGACTGATTCCCGAATCAGCGCGATGCGTTCTTCCAGGGTGAAAAGGGGTTGTTTCCGGTGAGTTGGCGCAACAGCTATGACAACTTCATCGAAGATTCTGATGCTGCGGCTGACAATATCAAGATGCCCAAAGGTTATCGGATCAAAAGTTCCGGGATAAATACCGCGTTTCATGAGAGCTCCTTTCTGTACAGCGAAAGCATGGTGTCTCCGTATTTATAACACTTTTTCCGCTCAGCCTGTTCAAGCTTGTCAGGAAGAGAATACTTTTTTGCATGCTCAATGATAAGGGTTCCGCCCGGTGCAAGCACAGTATCCGCATCAAGCATGGACACTATCCGTGTCAGTTCATCCGAAGCATACGGCGGATCGACAAAAATAATATCGAACGGAATCCGGTTATTTCTCAGGTACGTTTCAGCGTCTTCTTTTACACTGAATGTATGCTCCCTGAACCCGAATCGAACCGCAAGGTCGTCGATAAGGCGGACTCGCGGACCACTGATCTCCACAAAGACGACTTCACCAGCTCCGCGGCTCATCGCTTCCAGCCCGACCGCACCGGTTCCGGCGAAGAGATCGAGAAACCTGCAACCGGAAACCCGCGGCCCCAGAATACTGAAAAGAGCCTCCCGTACTTTTCCTGAAGTTGGTCGTAATTCATCATGCCCGCTTTTCCGGACAAAGGCTTTCTTGAGAATGACTGTGCGGCCTTTTGCCGAACCACCGGAAATACGCATGATCAGCAGCCGGGAGGCGGGTTGACAAGGGTTGCTTCCGGCATGTCATAGTCCGAAATTCTGACGATGCGGCCTTCCACCGTCAGACGGCCCTCTGAGTACAATCGGATGGCCTCAGGATAAATTCTGTGTTCTTCAAGAAGAATGCGTGCTGCAAGACTTTCTTCTGTGTCGGCGGGAGAGACCGGAACAGCCGCCTGAATGATAATCGGACCGGTGTCCATCCCTTCGTCCACAAAATGCACCGTGCATCCGCTGACGCGCACCCCGTAATCGACGGCCTGCTTCTGGCCGTGCAGCCCCGGAAATGAGGGAAGCAGTGCGGGATGAATGTTCATGATCCTGTTCTGGAATGCAGCAATCAGAGGCCTGCGCACAATGCGCATGAAGCCTGCGAGAATAACCAGATCTATATTACGTGCAGTAAGTTCATCGCGGATGCGTTGAAAAAAAGCATCCTTTGAGAGCGCTTCCTGCGGGTTCAGGTAAAGGTCTTCAATACCGTGTTTTCTGGCGCGTTCGCGGGCAAAGGCATTCGGCCTGTCGACGATAAGAAGGGCTACCTGAGCGTTCAGGCGACCATTCTCAATTGCATCAATGATCGATTGAAAATTGGAACCTCGGCCGGAAGCAAGTATGCCAAGCCTGAGCATGCATTCCTCCTACAGTGCTTTCAAGCTGATTTCGTGGACAGCCTCAACCATCGTCTTCGCATTGTCGACCGGTGTCTCGGGAAGTATTCCGTGACCGAGGTTGAAAATATGGTTTGGGGCGTAACGGGCGCCTTCAAGAATCCGTCGTGCTTCGGCATAAATCGTTTCTCTGGTGCCAAAGAGTGCGCACGGGTCAAGGTTGCCCTGCACCACGTGATTGCGGTCAAGCAGGTCTACCGCTTTTGCGATTTCTATCCGCCAGTCGAGGCCGTAAACATCCGCTCCGGCCTTTCTAACCTGCTCCATCATGCCGCTGCTGTTGAAGGCAAAATAGATAATCGGCACCTGGCGCTCAGATGCACGGAGGGCACGTATTATCTCCTGGACATATGGCAGAGCAAAGCGTTCGAAGTCATGCGGAGAAAGGGCGCCGACCCATGAATCGAATATCTGCACAGTATCGACGCCCGAACGAATCTGGGCGAGAAGGTAGTCGGTGACAACTCCGCTGACAAGTTTCATCAGGGACTGGAACAGTTCAGGAGACTGATACATCATCCGTTTCGTGTGGAGGAAGTTTTTTGAGCTTCCTCCCTCAATCATGTATGTGGCAAGCGTAAACGGCGCACCGGAAAAGCCGATGAGAGGAACCTTGAGCGACTGTTTCAGAAGCCTGATTGCCTGGAGCACATACGGCACGTCAGCCTGAGAATCTATCGCCCTCAGAGCGTGTACATCTGCAGATGTTCTCACCGGATTATGGAAAACCGGACCCTTTTGCTCCGTAAACTCAAGCTGCATGCCCATCGGCTCCAACGGCACAAGAATGTCGGAAAAGAGAATAGCCGCATCAACATTAAGAATATCGACCGGCTGAAGCGTTACTTCAGTTGCGAGTTCAGGCGTCTTGCAGAGCGTCAGAAAGTCGACTTTCGCGCGAATCTTCTGGTACTCAGGCATATAACGGCCTGCCTGACGCATAAGCCAGACCGGCGTATAATCGGTTTTCCTGCCCTGACAGGCGCGGAGAAATATATCATTCATCAGGATTCACCCCTCACTTTTTTCGGTATATAGTTGCAAAACGGTTCCGGATCGAGATAGTCGCCGGTTACCGCATACGAACGGGCCCGGCAGCCGCCGCAGACGTTCACAAAGTCGCACTGACCGCATTTGCCCTTGTAGCTTTTAAAGTTGCGCAATTGTTGAAAAAGTGATGAATTTTCCCAGATGTCCCTGAAGGACTGCCGGCGAATATTGCCGGCTGCTTTCGGAAAATAGCTGCATGGCAGCACATCGCCGTCAACATTGATGAGACAGATCAGTTGTCCTGCCAAACACCCCTTGGATCCGCCGGTCGAGAATTTAAGCGTGCGACGCTCAAAGGCAACGCCTTCTTCTTTTGCCTTCTGGAGCACAAACCGGTAATAGTGCGGGGCACAGGTCGGACGTACCAGCATGGCATCCTCCTTCTTTTCCATCTGGTAGTGCCAGTCAAGAATGTCCTCGTATTTATCTTTTGAGATAAGCTCGTTCATGATTTCCTCGCCGCGGCCGGTCGGAACGATCATGAAGAGATACCAGGCAGTTGCCCCAATCTCCTTGGCGAGCTTGTAGACCTTCGGAATCTCCTCTTCGTTGCGTTTGGTGAACGACGAGTTGATGATGAATTCGACTCCGTATTTGCGGAAGATACCGGCGGCATTCATGACGCTCCGGAAAGAGCCTTCCTGATTGCGAAAGTCGTCATGGACTGCCGAAGTCGAGCCGTCGAGACTCATCGAAACAATACGTATGCCGGAATCGATGATCTTCCGGCATACGTCATCATTTACAAGGGCACCATTCGTCGCCATGCACATGCGCAAGCCTTTGTCGGTTCCGTATTGCGCTATATCGAAGACGTCGGAACGCATGAGCGGCTCACCGCCCGAAAGGACGACAACCGGCTGAGCGTAAGAAGCGATGTCATCGATAATGCGAAAGGCTTCTTCAACAGGGAAGTCCGGGTGATCGCTTACCACCAGTTCAGAGGACGACCGGCAATGAACACACCTGAGATTGCAGCGGCGGGTTATCTCCCATGCTATCCATTTCGGCGAAAAATCCATGGCTATTATTATACCCCAAAGGAGGAGAGGAATCCGTAATAGGAGTTTTCCGCTTGCGGATTAATCTGCAATGCGTTACATTTCAGATATCATGTTCAGCGAAGGAGGATACTGTGGCCGCAAAGAAGATTCTGATGCTGGTTGGAGATTTTGTTGAGGATTATGAAGTGATGGTTCCGTTTCAGGCGCTGCTGATGGTAGGACATACCGTCCATGCTGTCTGTCCAGGCAAGAAAGCCGGAGAATTTGTTCGTACCGCGGTTCATGACTTTGAAGGGGATCAGACGTACACGGAAAAACCAGGACATAACTTTACCCTGAATGCAACCTTCGATAAGGTCAAGGTTGAGAAATATGATGCTCTCGTTATTCCAGGCGGCAGGGCGCCGGAGTATATTAGACTGAACGAAAAAGTCCTGAACATAGTGCGTCATTTTGCGGGCGCAGGCAAGCCGATTGCCTCGATTTGTCATGGTCCCCAGGTGCTCGCGGCAGCTGGAGTCATCAACGGCAAGGCATGCACGGCATATCCGGCAGTCGGGCCGGATGTAAGAAGCGCCGGATGCAAATGGGTCGATACCGCGATCGACAAGGCAACCGTCGACGGCAACCTTGTTACCGCTCCGGCATGGCCTGCTCATCCTGATTGGCTGGCGAAGTTTCTCGGGCTTTTGGGAACAAAAATAGAGCTGTAGGCAACGCGCAACAGGGTTTGATCATGAAAGCGGTTCTTGCGAAGGGTGGGAACCGTTTTTCTCATCAAGCGAAGAACGACCGCACATCAGGCAACAACAGGTGAAGCATCGGTCGCCCACAGAGTGCTTTCAATGGCTCCGAGCAAGGGACCGAGCGTTTCCGGGATTATGGCGGACAAAGCTATGGCATTGTGGCGTGCTGCGATATGGCAGGCTTCGTGAGCGTCAACTCGGTCAGCTTTGTTGAAAACAACGATGCGCGGTTTGTTCAGAAGTTCGAGGTCCTGCAATATCGTCTCGACAGACGCAATGTGCTGTTCAAAGCGGGGATTGGCAATATCGACCATGTGCAGCAGAAGGTCGGCATCTTCCAGTTCCTCAAGCGTCGCTTTGAAGGCCGCCAGCAGATCTTTGGGCAGATCCCGGATAAAGCCGACAGTATCTGTTATGATTATTTCCCGCTCCCTGGGGAAGCGGAGTCTGCGGCTTGCCGTATCGAGCGTTGCGAACATCTTGTTTTCCACAAAGGTTTCGCTTTTTGTCATCGCGTTCAGCAGCGTTGACTTTCCGGCATTCGTATAGCCGACAATAGAAACAATCGGGATGCCTGTCGCAACTCGCCGCTGCTTGCGCTGTCGGCGAGCCTCGCTGAGAATCTCAAGCTCTTTTTCGAGCCTGGCTATGCGATCCCTGATGCGTCGCCGGTCTATCTCAAGCTTCATTTCACCCGGCCCGCGCCCGCCGATGCCGCCCATGAGTCGCGACATGGCTGTTCCCTTGCCGGTCAGCCGCGGGAGGTTGTATTTTAACTGAGCCAGTTCTACCTGTACCTTGCCATCACGGCTGTGGGCGCGCCGCGCAAAAATATCCAGGATCAACTGTGAGCGGTCTATGACTTTCAGTTCCGTTGTCTCTCCGATTGCCCGGACCTGCGAATGAGACAAGTCCTGATCAAAGATAAGAAGCGTTGCTCCGGTATCCATGGCATTCATGATGATCTCTTTCAGCTTTCCTTCGCCCATGAGGAATCGCGGATTAATATCTTTCAGTCGTTGCACGACAAGGTCGAGTACCAGCACATTGCTCGATTCAGCCAACTCCCTGAGCTCAGCAATCGATTCCTCAAGCTCATATTTTGGAGCAGGCGCGGCGCTGACCAGTATGGCCCGCTCGCGCTGGTCCTTTCGGTCAAAACTGGTTGATCGCACCATTTCGTTCTCGAGGTGATTGATGAATTCTGTAAAATCAAGATGAAACTGGTAGAAGTCGTCAGTCAGCTGCTCATATTTGTGCTCTGAGCCGAATGGCATCAGATGAGCAGCATACAGCTTGTGAGGCAGTCCGCTCCGAATGCTGATTGCCCCGATGAGATCGAAGCGAAGCAGCGAGAGGTCGGTAATATCTTCATTGTTGAGCGGTTCGTCCCTGAGGTGGGTGTGAATGAAGCGAAGCCGCCTGAGCGGGCTTCTGCCGAGCGGATACATATCGAGCGACGGAATAAAAACGCTGCGCGCATCGCCGACAATAACGTGAGAGATGCCGCCTTCGCGTGTTATAAGAACCCCGATCTGTCTGCCGATTTCTTCGGAAATGGAAGCCAGATAGCGACCGAGCTCATGCGTAATGACTGCATTGGCGGGAATGCGCCGCCGATAGGCTTTTTCGAGCAGGGCGATGGTGCTTTTCCTGAGTCCTGAAGTATTTCCGTGAACCGTGCTGATAGTAGTGCGTCCTCCTGTATCATTCTAACAGACCGGATCGTTCTTGACAATGCGACGGCAGTGAGTGATAGTTTGATTGTATGGAGCTGAGATAGTAAAAACAGGGCGCCGCAGTCAGAAGTCTGCACATGACGATACAGTGAGGTGACGGTATGGCACAGGTCTATTTCGCAACGGCACGGGTAGGAAAGTGGAAGTATGATGACAGCATGCCCGGAAAGCTCGAACGTCTTCTGAAAAGGGCGGATCTCGGGACGTATTTCGAAAAGAAAGAGTGGGTGGCAGTCAAGACTCACTTTGGCTCAGACGGAGCGCATCGCATAGTGCGACCAACGTTTCTTCGGAAAATTGCGGACGGATTGAAAGCCGTCGGTGCAAGGCCGTTTGTCACCGACACGGTCAGAATTCTCGGACTCGACTATCTTGAGGTCGCCAACTATAACGGCATCAACCATCTTTCGGTTGGCGTACCGGTTATCCTGGCCGACGGCATTTACGGGCACGACAATCTCATGGTCAGGGCCGGTAGCACATAAGGCAGATGCGGCCTGTTGGCTGAATCCTGGCCATCAACATGCCGACAGTTCCTGTTTGTCACGCAAAAACCACTCCGCAGTTTCCGATTAACGCAATCGCATAGTGCTTGAACGAGAGAATGTCCATGAGACCGCTCTCTTTTTTGGATGCTTATTTATTCCGATTAAAAAATAGATAAAATCTATTAGACACATAGAAATAATATCTTTATTATAGTAAATGCTTTGAGGAGCACGGGGGCTGGGCCCTCCCCGGTCTGCAAAACCGGGTGTTCGATGTGATGCCGAGCGCCGTCGCGGTGGGTTCGATTCCCACTGCTCCTCTCCATGTATTCATGTGTTCAAGCATCCGCTGGCAGCGGTGGCGCTGCAAATTAATATTCGGGAGGGAATGCCATGACTGACAATCAAGGTGTATCGCGCAGAGGAGTGCTTTCAGGTATCGGGGCATTGGGACTCGGGGCTATTGTGTTGCAGACAGGTGGAACGTATACTGATGCAGAGGCCAAGGCGGTTCGCATGGAGAAATGGCCGTGGCCGTATGTAAAACTTGACCCGGCAAAAACCGCTGAAATTGCGTACAATGAGTGGTACCGGGTTTATTGTGGTGCCGCAGTTATCAGCAGCATTTTCGGCCAGCTCAGGCAAAAAGTCGGAGAACCCTACAAGTCGTTTCCTATTGACGCCTTCATTTTTTTGGAGGGCGGGGTGTCTGGCTGGGGCACCATCTGCGGATCAAACTTGGGAGCAAACATCGTAAGTAATCTTATCATCGGACCGAGAACCGGTGAATCCGAAGACGGTATGCTCATGGGCAGCGAAATCCTGCAATGGTACTCTGATGCACAGCTTCCCACTTTCAAGCCGAAGAATCCCAAGTTTGCCGGTGAGATTCCGACCACCATCAGTAATTCTCCGCTCTGTCATATTTCGGTCGGCCGCTGGATGAAGGCTTCCGGGAAAGAGCTGAAAAGTCCTGAACGGCGCCACCGGTGCGCGTGTGTAACCGGAAGTGTCGCCTATCATCTCGTTGAACTCCTGAATGAGTGGAAAGACAAGAAATATGATACGAAGGGTGAAATTCCGGCTGCCGCTTTTGGAATTCAAACGCAGATGAACTGTGGTGATTGCCATGGAGGCAACATTCCGAGTCCGCCACAGGCAAAAGTGGTGAAGTAAGCAGGCTGTCTTTTGCATCCGCGTATGGTATTGTTGTGCAGGACAACTTTTTTGGGAGGATATCATGAAATTCGGTGCACGAAATGCCGTGAAGGCAAAGGTCAAGTCTGTCAAGAAGGGCGACATCATGTCGCTGGTGAAGTTTGAAATCTCGGTTCCGGCGGAAATGGCATCGGTTCTTACAACGGAGTCGCTTGATGCGATGAAGATGAAAAAGGGTGACGAGGTTCAGCTAATCATTAAAGCGATCCACGTTCTGCCGGTCAAGGAGTAGCCTTTTCTTATCGAAGAATAGTTTCTGATCATGCCGTGCAGCAGGGACTCTTAATGATGACTGAGTCCCTGCTGTTTGTTTTTATAGGCATAATCTATTGCTTCCGGACAATAAAAAGGAATTATCGATTGGAAGGCTTCCGGTCGGCAACGGTATTCTAAAAATCACGATTATGTTTTAGGAGAACAGTTATGGAAAAGAGCAATGCCATGCCTTGTTCATGCAAACGGCGTGATTTTCTGAAAGCCTCGATATTGACGGCGCTTGCATTTGCCGGGGGGGCGGGACTTGCCAATGAGGCCGATTCTGCTTCGAACTATGGAAGCCGCCCGGACAGAGCTGTCGCACATTTCATGAAGTCGATGAACTGCTCGCAGGCTATCTTTGAAACATACGCTCCACTGTACGGGCTAGACGAAGCGACTGCCAGAAAGATAGGAACGCCTTTTGCCGCAGGTATGGGCATCGGTTTGGAGTGTGGTTCCGTAACAGGTGCGTTGCTGGTAATCGGTCTGAAAAACGGCAGCTCACATAAAAAAACCTTTACCGCGGTCGAGCAGCTGCAGAAGCAGTTCAGGTCTATCCACGGCAGTACTGTTTGCTCACAATTGCTCGGTGTTGACATGAGCACGCCTGCGGGTGTCAAAAAAGCGGAAAAAGCGGGATATTTTACAACACGCTGCCCTCTCTTTGTGCGCACGGCGTCTGATATCCTCGAAAAAATTATTTAGCGGATGGTGGTTCAATGATAATTGACGCGCGAGGAGTTCCCTGCCCGAAGCCGGTGCTGATGGCCGAAGAGTCCTTAAATGGCATGCCGGAAGGCATAGTTGAAGTCTGGGTGGATAACGAGGCATCGGTGGCGAATCTCAGCCGTTTTGCAACAAAAAGCGGGATGGTGCCCGAAACATTTGCCGAGAATGGATACTGGAGGGTCAAGATAGCCAAGGGCTATCCCTGCGATATTGCTGCGGCAGAGGAATCGATTCCGTTTCCCAAAAAGAAGAAGGATATCCTGCTGATCGTCGGAACCGATACCATCGGCAAGGATGAGTCGCTCGGACGAATTTTGATAAAGGGCATATTCGAAACCATGAAGGTTACGAAGGAGCTGCCTCACACCATATTCTTCCTGAACACTGCGATCAGGCTCACTACGACTGATGATGACATGATACCTCTTATTCGGGAGTTTGCGGACATGGGGGTGGAAATTTTCACCTGCGGCACCTGCATGAAGCATTTTGATCTTGAGAAAGAGTTAAAAGTCGGATATCGCGGAACAACAAACCATATTGTGGAAGGCATGAAGGATTTTGAAAAGACCGTCTGGATAGGTTGATGTGGCGGAAAGGCTCTCAGTTATTATTCCGGCACTGAACGAAGAAGTACGCATTGCCACTGCAATTTCGTCAGCTTTCTCTGCAGGCGCAGACGAAGTGATCGTTGTGGACGGAGGCAGCACGGACAATACTTCTTCCAGGGCTATAGCATCGGGTGCGAGAGTTGTCAGATCGCCGCGGGGCAGGGGGGTTCAACTTCACGCCGGAGCATTGGCAGCAACGGGAGAGGTGCTTTTTTTCATGCATGCCGATTCTCTTTTGCCTTCTGTGTCCAAACGTGAAATTCTTGAACTACTTGCCGAATCCAATGCCGGATACTTTCGCCTTTGTTTTGACGACAGCTCATGGTCTGTCAGACTTGTTGCGTGGGCGGCCAATCTGAGATCATCACTCTTGTCGCTTCCTTACGGCGATCAGGCGCTGTTTTTACGGCGTTCACTGTATGAATCTCTCGGCGGATTTCGCAGCTACCCTTTTCTCGAAGACCTCGACTTTGTGAGACGCCTGAGACGGATCGGAACGCTCCGCCGGATGTCATCATGCGTGACGGTGTCTGCACGGAGACTGCGTAAACCGTTTCCTCTCGCACCGATACTGGTTAGCGCGCGCAATGTTGCAATCGCTCTGCTGTTCATGCTTGGGGCGTCGCCTGAACGTCTCATAAAACTTTATCGCTAAAGGATCCCCTGCATGACTCATATTATTGAAGCCTTTGTCGATGAATGCACCTCGTGCAGCGCGTGTTCTCAAGCGTGCCCTTTTCTGGAAAAAATGGGTCCGCCGGGCGCAATTCTGCAATCGTCTGATGATACGGTATTTCTTTGCACGAATTGCCGGTCATGCACATCGGTCTGTCCGCTAAATCTCAGTCCTGCGGATGCATTTTTTGCAGCCAAAACCGAACGAATTCACAACGGCGATCTATCTCCTCGCGTTCAGAGCGCGCTTGCGGGTGCCCGGTCATTTGCGCGACGCGGACATTCGTTTCCTTTCAACGTATGGAAGCCTGTGAAAACTGTTTTCTGGCCAGGATGCGGTCTTGTCGGCTCGCTGCCGTCTGTCGCGTCATCAGTACGCGCTCATCTGTCCCGTGTTCTTGGTGAACCGGTCGGACTAGTGATTGACTGCTGTTTTGATCCTGCCTATCAACTGGGCGATGTCGATACGGTGCACACTGCTCTACAGGACATCGGCAGTCGCCTGAAGACGGGCGGTGTTGAGAGAATCATTACCGGATGTGTAAACTGCACCAAAGTACTGGGCCTGATGCTTGAGTCCATTGCTGTGCAGCATATTCTTGAGGTTCTTCCTGCTTCTGTTTTTATGCAGGGGAATCTGCCTTCCGTTCTGCATCACCCCTGCCCGTCGGTCCGCATACCAGGCCTTCGCGAAAAAGCCGCTTCATGCAGCAACGTCAAGGGCGACGAGAAGGCAATCCCTTGTTGTTGCGGTTGCGGCGGCGGCCTGCATGTTCTTGACCCTGCACTGTCCGACGCATTTGCACGAGCAGCTTTAGGGCAACGACCAGTTGAGCCGGTGGTAACGTATTGCGTCGGTTGTAAAAATGCATTTCAGTCAAGAGGAGTATTGGCAAGCCATCTGCTCGAGCATCTGCCGGGAGTGAATCAGCAAAAAGCGCAGGTCGGTTCGGGCCGCAAATGGATTAATCGCCTTACAGTCGGCATTCAGGCGCGTATTCTGAACGTGAAGTTTCTGATCGCGATTGGCCTGATGGCGCTGATCTTTCTGACAGCGTGGCTCCGTCAGAGCGGGTATATCTCGACTGACGGGCTTGTTCATTTTCTGGATGAGCATCCTGTGCTCGCGCCGTTTCTCTTCATACTGATCTATGCCGTAGGGCCAAGCATTTTCTTGCCGAGCCTTGCGTTGACGCTCGGCGCCGGATTCCTTTGGGGACCCTTCTGGGGAGTCATCTTTTCGATTGTCGGCTCGACAACCGGGGCATCGGTGGCATTCCTGCTTGCCCGCCATGTTATGCGTGATGCCGTGAAGTCTCGATTCGGCCATGAGCGATGGCTGTCGCTCTCCGACCGGGTCGAGCAGCACGGCTGGAAGGCAGTTGCTTTTGCCCGGCTGGTCCCGATTTTTCCATTTCCTGTTTTAAACTACCTTTTTGGAATCACTCCGATTGCTTTTGTTCATTACGTATGGAGTTCATTTGTGTTTATGTTGCCGGCCTGTATTGCCTACGTGGCATTTGGCAGTTCGATGGGAGAGCTGATTCTTCATGGCAATATCTATGGTCTCGTGATCGGAATCCTGGTGGCTTCGCTCGCCTTGCTGTTGCCGATGGCACTAAAACGAATTGCCAATTGGGGTTCGGGAAATAACGACCCAAAACGGTAGCCGATTTATAGTTTGAAGAATGCCTGCACTTCCGACTCCTGCAACCTGAGCATTGCTGCAAGCTCTTCAACATCCGAAACCGTCAATCCATAAGCTTCGAAAAGATTCTGGTGCTCATCAGTCCAGAGGCTGTCGCTGGCGAAAGCCGTCCCCAGTATCTGCAGCAATCCTTCGGCAAGATAGGTACATGCAATAACATCTCGGTGCGGGCTGCCGATGTCGATGCTGTGATGATAAAGCACGGAATCGGCAATCTCCGCAGGAACATTCAGTGCTCTGAGGAAATGGCTTCCTGCTTCCGCATGCGTGCAGAGAAAGCGCTCTTTCTCGGATTCAATGATTGATGCTGCATCCTGAACAATCGAATAATCCCGGGGAAAAATGGTAAGCAGAACAAGCCGTCCTATGTCATGGAGCAGGCCGCCAAGAAAACAGACGTCACGGTCCGTATTCCTGATTTTCCGAGCGAGAAGGTTTGACACGGTGGCGGCACTGTATGCGTGGGCCCAGAGGTGCTTCAGAAGCACCGGCGGCAGCGGAAACGAATGGAAGATCGATATGCCGACCGTCAGGCTCCGCACCAGGTCGATACCGAGCACCAGAATAGCCTGCTCAATACTGTTGACGAAGCCGGCCTGCCCGAAGGCGGCTGAGTTGGCAACCGTAACAATGCGGGCAGCCACTGCCTGGTCGCGCTTGATAATTTCTTCCAGTTCCCGCAATGACGCATTTTCATCATGCAGTACCGAGATCAGCCGCGAAAGGTTTGTTGGCAGCGTGGGCAGCTTGCGCAGTTCTTCAATCTTGTCGAAAACAGTCATGTCTCGTTCTCCTGCTATTGTTAATGTACTCCTTCTCCGTGCACTAATTCAAGAAATCAACGCATGTTCAATCTAATTTAAGCCGCGATCTCTGGCGGCATCGCGCAGATAGCCTTCATTTGTGCGGAGGCTTCCCATCATCGGACTTTTTGAGTTTTTTGCGGCACGAACAAGATCTGCTGCTGTTTTGTAACGGTCTTTCAGTTCGGATGCCAGTCTGTTGTTATGATACCCGTCGCATCGCTCCAGTCCGGCACAAGCGGGCAGAGATGAGGCTGAGAAGAAAAAGAAAACCAGCACATATAGAAAATAGCGATACATAAAGTATTCCCCAGTAAGGCATTAACAGCTATAATAGTCATAATGTTAAACTATTTTTGAACATTATGTAGAGAATTTTTTTGAAGGGATTACCCCATGCGTGTATTGGTCACTGGTGGTGCCGGATATATCGGCAGTCACGTCGTCAAAAAACTGGGGGAGCAGGGGCACATTGCCTGCACCTTTGATAATCTTTCTACCGGCAATCGGTGGGCTGTGCTTTATGGAGATATCATTGTAGATGATCTTAACAATATGGAGGCAATCCGCCGGACGGTGCGGGCGTTCCGTCCTGATGCTGTTATTCATTTTGCCGCTGCCATTGTGGTGCCTGAAAGTGTTGCCGATCCGCTCAAATATTATGCAAACAATACCGCCAATACGCTGAATCTGCTGCGCGTTCTGCAGGAGGAAAAGATCGGCATGTTTATATTCTCATCAACCGCAGCGGTATACGGCATGCCTGAACAAATGCCGATCGATGAATTGGCTCCGCTCGCCCCCATCAACCCTTACGGCACTTCAAAAATGATGACCGAACTGATCCTGCGCGACATGGCTGCAGTTAATTCTTCATTCAGATACGTCGCGCTTCGATACTTCAACGTTGCAGGCGCAGATCCGAAGGCGCAGATAGGACAGGCGTATGCAGCTGCAACGCATCTCATTACGCGCGGATTGAAAACTGCCAAGGGATTCTCGGCAAGGCTTCAAATATTCGGCACGGATTACGACACGCCGGACGGCACCTGTATTCGCGATTATATTCATGTAGACGATCTTGCAGATGCACATCTGCTGGCGCTGAAGTCCCTTGCCGATGGCAGAAAAAGCGACATTTTTAACTGCGGCTACGGGCATGGCTTCTCCGTGCGCGAGGTCGTCACCGTTATCAGGGATGTCACCGGCATTCCTTTTCTTGTGGAAGAGACAGGCCGTCGCGCCGGCGACCCTGCACAGCTCGTGGCAGATTCGACAAAGCTGAGAAAAGTCCTTGGATGGCAACCATTGTATGATGACCTTTCGTTCATCGTGAAAACCGCATGGGAATGGGAAAAGAAGCTTTCTTGATTGCCAGCTTCTGTCAGTAGTGAAAGGCCCTCAAAAAGCGGGGCTTGCCCCGGAAGCTTTATGTTGATAACGGGCCGGCGTTCCGGGCGCACCTGCTGAGCCATGCAACCGCTTCCCTCGGCATTGCCCTTATCCACTCAAAGCCATATCAACCACAGGGGCGCGGCAAGATCGAACGATTCTTCAGGACCGTGAGGATGCAGTTGCTGAGAGGCCTGAGTGCGGGGATGAGCCTCAAAGACCTGAACAGGGCTCTTCAGCAGTGGATTGATACCCACTACCATGCTACGGTTCACAGCAGCACCCGGCAGACTCCGCTGAACCGTTACCTCAAGCACGCCCATCTGCTGAGGGAGGCGCCCAAAGAT
>WSNO01000027.1 GCA_009773415.1 Nitrospirota bacterium
CCTCTCTTTTGGTGTTTTTAAGTACTTGTAAACTCAATAATACCAAAGCTTGAGACTGAGTTGGCTTCTTTCTTTGCAATTATTTATGAATTATCTGGGCTAAGCTCATCGAGCGAGTGAACAACCGCGGCGCCCTTGCGGGCAAAAATGGAGTGCGAGACAAACGAGTGCGCCGGAGCAAAGTCGAGGGTCCGCTCACGTTCTTCGGAATGTGATATGCCCTGCAGGATATCGATTTCTTCCCGCTCCAGCGCCTTGCGCATCTCGGTCCAGGATGAACCGAGCCTGATTTTTACCTCAAATCCCATCACGTCCGCAATCGCCCGGGTCAGGTCTACCGCAAAACCGGCAGGTTTGCCGTCCTTGTCGAGAAACTCATACGGCGGATATGCGCTGTTTCCTCCGACAATGATTGTCTCGTGGTCGTTTGCGACCGCAAAGGCGCCTGCTGCGCTCAATAACAGCAGAAGGACAATCAATACCAAGTGACGGAAAACATTCTTTTTCATGTTCAATCGGGCAGCAATTCCTCAAGCCGAAATCGGCAGCATCGGCACCATATATTCATCATAACCTTTGAGCACCGGGTGATGTACAGGGGGGGGGCACAGAAGCTATTTCAAATAATAGACCAGCAAATACGCGAGCAAAAACATGGTCACCCAGAGCACGGACGTGCCGACCGGCCAGCGTTTCATGATGTCGCCCGGGAAAATCTCCTTTTCCTGTTTAATTCGCTGCGCAATCTTCTGTCTGTGCTGTCCGC
The DNA here is from genome assembly GCA_009773415.1 of Nitrospirota bacterium. Classification (GTDB taxonomy): domain Bacteria; phylum Nitrospirota; class Thermodesulfovibrionia; order Thermodesulfovibrionales; family Dissulfurispiraceae; genus JAAYUK01. Next base: position 767 of record WSNO01000027.1, read on the forward strand.
TGCTGAAGAACAAAAGAATCAAGTCTCCACCTATCTTGAGAGCAGCAAGAGGGTTTCTGCCGAACCATGCCAGGAACGCCGGCATGCGATCGAATACCGCCGCACTGAACCACTGTGCAACCCGTGCTGCCGGCCGGTTGACAACCCACATGAACGCCTGTGCGCCCTTGCGGTAAAACCAGTCGGCGTCAAGATTGGTCGCCCGACGCTCAGGAGTCAATAGCCCGAAGCGGACAAAAAGGAGATATGCCAGCGCACCGAACAAGAGAAGCTGGCATGTGGTGACAACATGCGCTGCCGTATACGGCTGAAAGTCGACTGGATACGGAAGCATAGCATATAGGACAGAAGGATAGACGCCGACAGCAATGCAGAAAAACGCAGCGATGCCCATCGCCGCAAGCATGTGCGGGGGAGCTTCTTTTGGACTGAGTCCGGCATCATGCGCAAAAAAAGCACGGTACGGCACTTTTATCCCGACACTTTGAAAATCGCCGATTACGGCAATCATTAACAGTATCCATACCATCGCCATCTGACCGATACCTGCGGCCTCAAGCACCATGGATTTGCTCACAAACCCGCTGAACAAGGGGAAACCTGAAATGGATACCGCACCGACAATGCAGAATGCGGTGGTCAGAGGCATGCTTTTGCATAATCCTCCGAGGTCGGTGCAATGAATCTTGCCGGTCCTGTGGAGAACCGCCCCCATGGACATCACCAGCAGGGCATTGTACAAAATATGGCATATGACGTGGGAAACGGTGCCGTTTATGGAAAGTGGCGTGCCGATACCGATGCCGGCGACCATAAAACCGAGCTGATTAATAAGGCCGTATGCCAGCACCCTCCTGAGATTGTTCTCGATGAGGGCAAAGAATACCGGGAAGACGGCCATGACCGCGCCTATCCATATCAGCAGCTCAGTGCCGGGAAACGCTCTCAGGAGAACGAATACGGCAGTCTTGGTGGTAAACGTCCACATGAACACCGCACCCGCAGGCGTAGTTTGGGGATAGGCGTCCGGAATCCAGGCATGCAGACCCGGCCACGCACAGTTGATCCCGAAGCTGATGAAGAGCAGCCATGAGGCAAGACTGCCCAGCCCGATGAATCCGAAATCCGCCGTCCCGGTGGCCTGAATATGCAGAAGCGCGCCAAAAAGAAAAAAGAGCCCGCCGAAAAGATGTACGATAAAATATCGCATTCCCGCCGGGGCCGCGCCTCTTCCCGATCCCATCCAGACAAGAAGCGTCCCGGCAACAGCCATGATCTCCCAAAAGATGAAGAGCGAAATCAGATCGCCGGAAAACACGGCTCCCACACCAGATCCGCTCAACAAGAGCGAGACGCTGTGATGGCCTCTCTCCCTGACATGAAGAGAGTAGATGACGGCAATCAGGGTTATCAGATGATAGACAGCGCCGAACGCAAGGCTCAGCTTGTCGACTTTTCCGAAGATAAGCGTGTGCTCAAGAAAATGAACGGTCCAGTGTGTGCCCTCCGGCGTAGAGATCAGGTTCAGAAAGCCGATCACCGGTATGCACATGAGCACTGCAGACCGCAGCCTGCCCTTCAGCAGCAGCACCATGAGTGCCCCTGCAAAAAAAACCATGAACGGAGGGAACGTGCTAATCGTCATAGTACGTCTCGCCCCTTCTTACAATAGGCAGCAGAACATATTTCGCTCCCAGCATGAAGAGAACGAATGCCACGAATCCGAAGGCCGCATAAAACAGGGGGACATCCTCCCACGGAAAATAGACATGCTTAAGAACAAAAAATTCTGCAACGACAGAAGCGAACAGAAGAAGAGAAAACAGCAGTTTCATTCTCATCGCCCACCCAGTGCATCGGCAGAGACCACTCTGGCCAGGTCAAGCATGATTGACGGCACAAAAAAGAACGCCACCGTTGCGATAGCCGTCAGCACGAGAGGAACAACCATAAGCGCCGGGGCTTCACGCATCCCCGCCCATGCCATTGTGCCGTGGCCGGCCGCAGCATGGGCAGCGGCGGATTCAGTCTGCGCTTTCTTGAAAAATGCCCTGTAAACAATCGGCATGAAATAACATGCGTTGAGAATCGTGCTGAACGCAATCACGAGAAGAATGGGCAATTCCGATGCCTCCAGGGAGCCTTTTGCGATATACCATTTACTCAGGAAGCCTCCGAGTGGCGGTATGCCGATCATCGAAAAAGCACCGACGGCAAAAGCGGTCATTGTAAACGGCATCAGCCTGCCCAGACCGTCAAGCTGGCTGACTTCAGTCTTGCGGGATGCCACATAAATTGCTCCCGCTGCAAAAAAAAGCGTAATCTTTCCGAACGCATGCAGGACAATCTGCAGAAAGCTGCCGAGAATTGCGGAGGGGGTAAGCAGGGCCACCCCGAGTATGACATACGACAGCTGGCTTACCGTGGAGTAAGCAAGCCGGGCTTTGAGATTATCCTTCCTGAGAGCAATCACCGACGCAACAAGAATGGTGAAAGACGCAACGTAGGCGAGCGGCATGCCGGCACCTATACCGGCTAGCGTGTCGACCCCGAAAATCTGCAGGACTATTTTCACAATGACAAATACGCCTGCCTTGACAACCGCAACCGCATGGAGAAGTGCGCTCACCGGCGTCGGCGCAACCATTGCCGCAGGCAGCCATGAATGAATCGGCATGATGGCCGCCTTGGCTATGCCTGCTACAAACAGGACAAAAATAATGATAAGCTGTGCCGATGCGACCGTTTCGGGGAAAATCCCCCCGTTTTTGAAGTCCAGGGTTCCCGCAGCATCGTAGGTAAGAAGAATGGCGGAAAGCTGAAATACTATTGAAGTGCCGAGCAGATAGACGACGTAGCGCCTGGCGCCTCGCATCGCCTCGGCGCTCTCCTTGTGGGCAACGAGCGGAAACGTGCAGAGCGTAATGATTTCATAGAAGACAAATGTCGTAAACATATTCGCGGAGAAGGCAACCCCGAGAGCAGCGGAAAGTGCAATCGAAAAGCAGGTGAAATACCTTGTCTGCGAACGCTCCCGCAGGGTCCTGACATACCCGATCGAATAAAAGGAGGTGACAATCCAAAGAAGCGAGGCGGTGATGGCAAAGCCCATCCCGAGCGCGTCCACTCGGAAACTCAGGTCAAGGCCGGGCATGACTGTAAAAAGCGGGCACTCGATTGTCCGGCCGTTCAGAATATCAGGAAGCAGAGAAAGAACAAGCGCGAACTTGATGCATGAAGCCCCGATTGTCCAGAACTCTCTCAGGTTGGGCATTCTGCCGGAAAGCGCAATAAGAACCGATGCCGCGAGCGAAACAGCGACTGCGTACAGAGGCGTTGCCGAATGGATAACGTCCATCACATGCCTCCGAGCAGCAGCCGGGCTGCTGCTCCGGCATACGAAACTGACGTTGATGCCGCTGCACCGAAGACGATGCAGAGTGCGGCAAGAATGAGCGTCGGCAGCAGCATCCCGAAAGGAGCCTCCTGCACACCCGCGCGACCCCGGGGTTCATTCAGGCCGCTCCCGCTTTTTTTGGCGCCAGGCTCTTTCGAGAAGTAGATGGTCTCGATAACCCGCCCGAAATAGACCGCCGTGAGCAGGGAACTGAGCAGTATGACAGGAACAAGATACCACATATCCGCCTGAATCGCGCCGAGCGCAATATGCCATTTGCTGACGAACCCCACGGTAAGCGGCACCCCGACCATCGAGAGACCCGCAATGGTAAAAGCCGCCATGCTGAAGGGCATCCGCCGCGCCATTCCTTTTAACCCGGAGATGTCTTTAATGCCGGTCTTGTATATAACGCAGCCGGCGACAAAAAACAATGTCCCTTTCATCAGCGCATGATTCAGGATGTGCAGTATGCTCCCGGTCATCGCCGTTTCGTTCACTATGGTTGCACCGAGAACGATATAGCCGATCTGCCCCACCGATGAATAGGCAAGCATTCTTTTGATATTCGTCTGTGCGATAGCGAGGACGGATCCCGCCACAATTGCGGTCAGCGATAAAAACAACAGTATGCTTGTGATGCTTACGACATGCAGATCGAATTCGACACTGAATACGGTAAACATTATCCTCAGCAGAACGTATGCGCCCACTTTCGTGGCCGTTGCGGCCATGACTGCGCTCACAACGGAAGGCGCATACGTGTAAGCATTCGGCAGCCAGACATGCAGGGGAAACAGGGCGAGTTTGAGACTCAGCCCGACGGTGAAAAAAGCGAAGGCGGTCAGAACAACTTTCGAGTGGTAGAGCGAGGGCAGTCGCTCACGCAAATCGGCCATATTGAGAGATCCCGTCACCATGTAAAGATATCCGATGCCGATGAGAATGAATGTGGCGGCAATCGTACCGAGAATGAGGTAATTGTAACTGGCCAGCAGCGCTTCTTTCTTCCTGTTGGCTGCGATGAGTGCATACCCTGCCAGCGAGGATATTTCAAGAAAAACGTAGAGGTTGAAAACATCGCCGGTAATCACGATCCCCATCAGGCCTGTCACAAAAAGCATGAAAATGGAATAAAACGCGGGAATTCTGACCGGTTCGATTTCAGCCTCAATGCTTTTTCGCGCATACAGCACGGACATAAAAGCGATGAAAGAGATCACGAGCAGCACGAGTGCATTGAGATCGTCAAGAACGTATTCGATTCCCCACGGCGGCTCCCAGCCCCCCAGCCAGTAGCTAATCCTGCCCGTATCCCTCACGCGAAGGAGCAGCCATCCGGAGATCAGAAAGCCGATGTGGGATGCGACGAATGCGACATGCCAGCATAATTGCCTGCGGATCATGCCGACAAGCGGGATGAGTATTGCCGACAAAAGAGGCGTAAGGATTACCAGTATGGGAAAGTGTTCCGCGATCACTGCTGTGAATCCGTTCTCCGGCGCGGCTCGATCTCCTGCATTTTCAGGATCGCGTCCTCTTCAATGGTGCCGAACTCCCGGTAAATCAGGATAATAAGCGCAAGGGCCACCGCCGTGGTGCTGACCGAGACGACGATAGCGGTGAGAATGAGCACATGCGGCAGGGGATTGTCGTACAGGATCGCTTTTTCCCAGAGTATGGGCGCGGTGCCTCCCCTGACTTTTGCGATGGAGATGTAAAACAGAAATACGGCGGTCTGAAAAATGTTCATGCCGATTATTTTCTTGATCAGATTTCCCTTTGCAATCATCGCATAAAATCCGATCATCATCAGGGCGATATAAATCCAGTAATTATACTTTCCGACAATAAGATCCATCACTGGACTTCCCGTCCGATAAGAAAGTAGAGCGTAATCATGACGCCGGCAACCGTGATTCCTATGCCCCACTCTATTACGAATATGGCCAGATGGCTCGCGAGCTGCGGTGAGCTGAACGGCAGGCTTGCGTACTGGAGATATGCCCCGCCCGCAACAATGCACGCGAACCCTGTTGCCGCAAACAGAAGGACGCCTGCGGTGCTGAGCAGGTCGCTGGCAGTCCTGGATATTCTTTTCCTGCCTTCATCCATCCCGAACGTTATCACATAGAGAATAAACCCGGCTCCAAGGATGACGCCGCCCTGGAACCCCCCTCCGGGGCCGATGTCCCCATGTGCTATAACATAAAAGGCAAAAAGCTGTATGAACGGCACGAGCAGCCGCGTCATCGCCCTTTTTATGATATTTTCACTCAACGGCTTCTCTTTCACGAAAACTCTACTCCCGCTGTATATGCGCTCTGCCTGATTTCCCTGAAATCAGGCAGTTTTGCCGGTCGCACGGCCGGATACCTCCGGATGACCTTCATGACCCGGTCTTTTGCCGAAGCCTCTGCATTCACAGAACAACAAAAGCGAATCAGATTTTTCTCCTCAGCAGCAATATTACACACATCCCCGCACCGAAAATAACGGCTGTCTCTCCGAGAGTATCATACCCTCTGTAGCTCGCGAGCACCGCAGTGACAAAATTTACAACCCCGGTCTCTTCATATGACTTCTCGATATACCGTGGCGCCACATGCTGATAGGCAGGAGCCCCAGGATCCCCGAAGAGAGGCATGTCGATGGTACCGTAGAGCAGAACCGCACTGGTAAGCATCACGACGACTCCGTAAATGACTGAATTGACAAGAGGAACCGTCTGCCCCATTTCTCTTCTTTTTGTCCTGCTGAGCGTGGCAATCAGCAGGATGGTCGTAATGCCTGCGCCGACCGAGGCCTCGGTGAAAGCGACATCCACTGCATTCAACCTCGTCCAGACAACCGCCATGATAAAGCTGTAGCTGCCGAGAAGCATTATCGCGCTCAACAGATCTTTCATCTGGATTGCGGCTAATGCGCAGACCACGAGAAATAACAAAAGGGCAAAATCAATCATGCATCCGCGCCTTTCTCTTTTTTCCTGGTCCAGGGCTGAACGTCCGCAACATATGCCGCCTTTGCGATAGAATGAGTAGCCGCAGGATTGACGATGAAAATAAGCACGATAATGATAAAAAGCTTGAGGCTCACAACCGAAACTCCTTCGTATACCATCAGTCCTGAAAGTATCAGCGCCTGCCCCATGGTATCGGACTTGCCGGCCGGATGGAGCCTGGTATAGAAATCAGGAAATCGCACGACTCCTATCGAAGCGACCACAACAAAAAAACAGCCGACACATAAGAAAATACCTGTTATCACTTCTCGGAGCTCCACGATAGCCATCTCCTCAGTCAAGCCTGCCCATTTCCCGATACTTGAGAAACGCAAGCGTTGAGATGTAGTTCATAAGCGCATAGACAAGGGCGATATCGAGAAAATGCGGTCGCCCGTATGCGAACCCGATCAGCGCCAGCAGCACGACCGTCTTGGTTCCGATTATATTGACCGCAAGCGCCCTGTCGTATACCCGCGGCCCTTTTATCGCCCGGTACAGAACAAGCACTGCCGCAAGGGTAATTACTGTCGCTGCGATGTCAAACATCGTCTTCGCCCTCAATCTTCTTCACCCTGCTCTGCATCCCCCCGGAGATGATGCTATCGGCTGCATCCTGTGAGACGGCATGGATGATGAATTCCTCTCTGTTGACATCGATGGTGACGGTGCCGGGCGTCAGGGTGATTGAATTCGCCAGTATCACCATCGCCATTTCAGTTTTGTAGATGTTCTTTATTTTGAAAACCACCGGGGAAATCGGCAGCCCCGGGTGAAGAGTGCGGCGCACCATATCGACGTTGGAGAGGACGACCTGCCAGAGCAGCCACGGAAGATATGCGATGAATCTGGCCAGCCGCATGATGCCGAGCCGGATATTTGCCTGCCCGATGAATACATCATGCGACAGATATGCTACGGTGAGGCTTGAGACAATTCCGGAAATGATGTACAGGGGTTCGAACTGCCACGAAAGCGCTATCCAGAAGATGAACATGAAAAGAGCCGTTATCAGAAAACTCATAAACCCTCCATGCAGTTGCCGGATACGTTATTAAAATCAAGCCCGCTCATTCCGCGCTCGTTGCAGTTCGCCATCAGCCGCCTGCCTTATGTTGTTTTTTGTCCGGCGCACACAATACCGGGGGAAGTTCAAAAAAAGACGGCAGTGAAAAATCGCCGTTCAATGTGCTTTCTGTTCCTGCTAACAAGGCGCAGTATCGGCGACAGCCTGACCTGAAGAGTGGAATATTATTGCAACATTGTCAAGGTTTTATCAACGACCGTGATGCTGAGGCTCCCGCTACGCGCCGACGGCAGACACGTTCAGACGAAGATTCCTAAGATACGATCGTTGAAAAGCTTGCAGACGCATTGGTGCCAAGGCTATTTTGCGGGGGACACTGCCGCCTTTTTGATTTTGATCAGTCGCGGTTCATGTGTCCGCGGAACCGCTATGCAGAATTTTGAGGGAAAGAAGGACTCTTTCCCTCCGAAATGCTCTTGCTTGTCGAACGTGACCCTCACCGCATTTTCAGACCCGTAAATACCCCGCCGGTGCAGCAGAATGCTCCGGCCGTCTGAACTCTCGAGCATGAGCCTGACTTCATCAAAAGCCTTGTCCGGAACAAGCACGGCGAGGAATTCAGCGCGCTCCCTGAGTTCGCGCGGCGACTCCATGCGCACGCAACACTCCGCAGGATTTTCACCGACAGCCTTTATCGCCAGCGTGAGGATGCCGCCCGGGGAAAGTGTACACTCGTGCAGTGATGTGTCATGCGGTTCAATCATGCCGGACAGGAAAGACTGCGCACCCGGTGCTTGCGGAATGCCTTCAGGATGCGGCGGAAACAGGACCTCCCATTGTGTTACCAAAGCAACAACGAGAAACAAAACAAAGCCGGTAATTCCGACCGCTGTCTGCCTTGCCGGTGTTTTCTCCTTATGGAGCCGCATGATTTTCCTCCGGCAGAGCCCTGTAGGGCGATTGTTCCGTTTTCATGCAATCGGATGAATTCATCAATCCCGGGCAATCGTACACGTTATCATATTCGGCAAACATTTTATCCCGCCACGCTCCTTTTATCCAACCCCTGTTTTTTCTGATAGGGTTGCCTATGCGCGGAAATGTCACTCCTCAGGCAGGAAACCGTGATGCTTCATTTTAGTGCGCATCTGTTTGCGGGAGATTCCCAGAACATCGGCAGCCTTTGTCTGGTTCCAGCCGGTCTTTTCAAGCGCCCGGAGCAATAATTGCCGCTCTGTTTCGAGCAGGTTCAGACCGTCTGCCGACGGATTGCATACGGCGGGCTGTTGCCGGAGAGAGCGCGGGAAGTATGCGGAAGATATGGTCGCTGCGGGGCAGAGCACCACCGCGCGCTCAACCACGTTTTCAAGTTCACGGACATTCCCCGGCCAGTGAAATGCCTGAAGAGCATCCATTGCGTCGCTGTCAAACGACAGCATCTGCTTATTATTTGCAGCGGCATATTTCTTAAGAAAATGCATGGCGAGCAGGGGAATGTCTTCGCGCCGGTCACGGAGCGGCGGCACGGTTATACGCACCACGTTCAGGCGGAAGAAGAGGTCTTCACGAAAGACGCCTTTTCTGACATCCTCTTCAAGATCGCGGTTCGTCGCCGCCAGTATCCTTACGTCCACCTTGATATGCGTAGTGCCGCCGACGCGGAGGAATTCACGCTCCTGCAGAAAGCGCAGAAATTTTTTCTGAATCGCAAGGGGCATCTCTCCGGCTTCATCAAGAAAGACCGTGCCGCCGTCGGCATGCTCAATCTGGCCGATCTTGCGCTCGAAAGCGCCGGTAAACGACCCTTTTTCATGGCCGAAGAGCTCACTCTCCAGCAGCTGCTCTGTAAGAGATGTGCAGTCGATGGGAACGAAACGTTTCTCTGCGCGGGCCGATTCAAAATGAAGTGCCCTGGCGATTAATTCCTTGCCGGTGCCGCTCTCGCCCTGTATGAGAACATTGGAACTGGATCGGGCCACGGTCTCGACAAGGTCGAATACCTCCTGCATCGGTCCGCTTGTGCCGATTATATTTTTGAAGCTGTTGTTATCGCGCAGCTGAGCCCTGAGCGAAAGATTTTCCTGCACAAGCCGCCGCTTTGTGACTGCCTCGCGAATGACGGTAAGCAGTTCATCGGGATTCACCGGTTTGGCAATATAGCTGAATGCGCCTTTTTTCATGGCATCAACCGCTTTCCCGATGGAGCCGTATGCAGTTACCATAACGACGGGAAGGTCAGGAGATGCAGAGCGCAGCGCATCAAAAAGCCCGCCGCCGTCCATGCCGGGAAGACGAAAGTCGGTTACAACGGTATCAAAGTCGATTTTGCCTGTTCGGTCAAGTGCTTCTTCCGCAGTGCGGGCGGTCACGACAGTATATCCTGCCGAGCGCAGAATGACCGAGAGCACGCGAAGCGTATTCAGCTCATCATCGACAAGAAGAATCGAACCTTTCTGCTCACTCATCTAGCTCTCCATCGGGATGGTAATTCTGAATTCCGTTCCGGAGTTCGGCGCACTGACAACCAGTATGTCGCCGCCGTGGTCCCGGACAATACGTTCAACACAGGGGAGTCCGAGTCCCGAACCGCGCATTTTCGTGGTATAAAAAGGGCGGAAAATCTCAGGAAGCACGTCATCAGGGATGCCCGCCCCCGTATCTGTAATAATAACATCAGCCGAACCTTCGCGGGCGACTGTTCGCATCGTGATGGTATCGCCCTCTCTGGTCGCATCGATCGCATTGACAAGCAGGTTCAGCAGCGCCTGCTTCATCTGATGCACGTCAAACCGGAATTGCGGCAACGTGTCGTCCGTCTGAAGCAGAATCTCCTTGTTCTCTTCCAGCGCTTCCTGCCGCATAAGCTTGAACACGTCCCTGACGGCGTCATTCAGACTTGCCGGTTCTTTTCGAAGCGGTGCAGGCTTTGAGAAAACAAGGTAGTTGGTCACAATCTCATTCAGCCGTTTTGTTTCGGCTTCTATAATGCCGAGAAACTCCTTCAGCACTTCTCCCTGAAAGTTGTCCTGGAGATATGACACGGCACCGCGGATAGCGTTCAGCGGATTTTTGATTTCATGAGCAACGGTCATCGACATTTCGCCGAGAGCCGACATTTTTTCGAGCCGGGCCTTTTCCCGCGTCGACTGTTCCAGTTCATCGAGACTTCGACGGAGGCGGGCGACCATCTCTTCAAATGACTGCTCAAGCTCGCCGATCTCATCTCCGGCATTTTCCCGGTAGACAGGGCAGGTATGGCACGCCCGCCGATCGCTGCTCCCGCCTGACACAAGCTCGCATTGGCCGCACAGATTCGGCGTCATCCAGCAACGCATGTCTTTTCCATACGACGGGCAGGTTGTGTGTTCGCACTTCATCATCTCCCAGCACTTGCCGGAAGGCATCCGGTCGGGGTCCGGCCGCAGGTCGCCCGACTGGACCCGACCCATCCGCTCGCGCAGGCGCTTCATCGGCGTCGTCAGCACCCGTGCCAGAAAGAATGCCCCGGCAATGCCGACAATCAGCATTGCTGCAGTAATGCCGAACAATGCGCGCTTCAGATGGGCAAGATTCTCATCCGCCAGCGCATCAATTCGGCTTGCCGAGAACCCGCCGACGGCCGCCCCGATGCCTTCGTTTCCGATGCGGACCGGCACCCATATTTCCCGCAGCGACGGATCCGCGCTGTCTCCGGAACGCTCACGGACACGCTCTGCGCTCATGCCGCCGGACCGTTCAGCTTCTCCAGACAGGTTGGCCCCCAGCTGCTTGCGGTCGCTATGCGCCACGACACGTCCGGTCTTGTCGAGCACCATGGCATACGCGCAGCCCGGGGTTTGTGCGGTAACCTGCAGATGCTGATCGATGCGCAGGGGATCGAGAAACATGAGCGGTTCAGTCACGTCCTTGGCGAGGGTTCTGATAACCAGCATATGACTGTTTTCGATTTCATCGCGAAGCGCGGATTTCTGCGCCGTCATGACCAGTGAATTCACGACTATCATGATGATCAGGACAAGACAAATGACCGCAAGCAGAAACTTCTGCGCAATCGGCAGTTTCCGGAACGCGGACTGCACGGTTATTTTCATGTTGTCCAGCATTGCCCTTAATATTTCTTGAGCGCTTCCAGTTCGGCCTCCTGTGCTGCCTGAAACGCCCGGACGCGGGCGGCTTTCAGTATTTCAGGCTTGTCGAGCGCAAGCAGCAGCTGACGGACTTTCTGCGCAAGTGCAGGATTACTCTTCTTCGTCCACGCAATCGGCCAGTTCGGCAGCGGGCTGGTTGCGGTGAGAACCTGAATCTGTCTCATATCTATTTCATCCTTGATCATTTGAAGTGCCGTTTCACGAACGAATCCGGCGTCAGCCTCGCCGTTGTATACACCGAGAATGACTTTCTCCTGGCGCTTTGCATCGATGATTTTGAGATCCTTCTCGGCCGAAATGCCGCGCTCCGCGAGAAAAATCTTCTGCGAAAGGAAACCGCCGGCCGACCGGGGAGAAACAATCATGACGCGCTTCCCCTTCAAATCATCCAGCGTCCGGATAGGACTGTCCTTCCGGGTAATGATGACCCCCCGGAACGCAGCGCCGCCGCCGGCTTCATCCCCCGGCTCACTCAGCGTTGCAGCTATCGCTTTGATGCCATACTCGCGGTCAATCTGCGCAAAGATATACGGGTTCTGATAAGAAAAATCGATGGCACCGCTTTTCACAATGAGGAGGAACTCATCAAAATCTTTGGGGATGACCAGCTTGAACTCAAAACCGGTGTTCTCAGAGAGATATCGCATGAGCGGCTCATAACGCTGATAGATGGTGCTGGCAGGGTAAAGCGGCAGGACCGCAAAACGCACGGTTTTAGGGCCGTATTCAATATAGTCCAGGCCGGTCAGGTTCTTTATCATAATGCGCACAAGATCAAAATCACGATCTTCTGCCGGCACGAAGCCCTCGATGTCACGCTCGATGGAGGCAAGAATGCCCTTGTCTTTCAGGGCGACGAGACTCTTCAAAACCGCCTCCCGGTCGGCCTTCGGCAGCACCGAGGAAGCCGACAGAAACAGCTGAGGCACAGGATCCGACCGCTTGATGATTCGCAACCCGTCGGCAGCATATTTTTTTGCTACCGACTCGCTGATGCCGCCGACGTCGTGCGTTCCGATAAGCACGGACAGGGCAATGCGATCTTCCTGCTGCATGTAATCGACAGAGGTGAAGTCCTTCACATTGATGCCGACATCGAGCAGCATTGCGAGCGGGATAAGATAACTGAACGACGACTGCTGCGAGCCGAGTGCAAGGCGCTTGCCCCGCACATCTACAATTCTTTCAATCCCGCGAATATCCTTGGTGATAAGAACGCTGCGGGCAGCAGCGACATTCGTCCCGACAGCGCGGACGAGCGGCAGAACCCTGCCGCGATGTCGCGCGCGCGCCTCGCAGTATGCAGCGGGATCCAGGTAGGAGAGGTGTACGGCACCGCTTGCGAGATCTGCAATGGCAGCCTGGTAATCGCGGGCAATGACAATGGTTACCGGCCTGCCGAGCTCCCGTTCAAGATAGTATTTCAGCGGCTGAAACTTTTCATACATTGAGCGAGGGCTTTCGACCGGGATGACCGATAAAATCAGCGGATCTCCCTGCAGAACGGATTGATGCGACGCAGGCGAAGAGACCGGCGGCTCTGCCGGTGGCTGCCGGCATGACGCAAGGCATGCGACAATCAGAAGCGCTGCCGCAAGGGAACGCTTCACGCTTCCTGCTCTCTGCCGAAGCACTGTTTTTCTCGGGGCGGGCATGCTCATTGAACGAACGATCTGCCCGCCTATTCCTTCTCTTTCGTGTCGGAAAGAAAGTCCACGGCAGGCCGCTCAATTTTTGACCAGTACGCCTCCTTAATTTTCCCAGCCAGCAAATCTATGTCGGCGGGCTTGCTGACAAAGTCGAACGCGCCGTACCGAATAGCCTCTGCCCGGTCGCCGGCGGTCTCCTGTCCGGACAGAATAATTACCTGCACCTCAGGATGCGATGCCTTGATGTTTTTCAGAACATCAAGGCCGTCCATGCCCGGCATCCGGAGATCGAGGAGGACAATGTCCGGCGTCTCCTGCCCGACGAATTCAAGCGCCTGTTCGCCGCGCGTCGCTACTTCAGTCCTGAAGTTTTTCAGGGTCAGCCGCTGCGAAAGCGCGTTGGCAAATGCGGCTTCATCGTCGACAAGCAGCACCTTGAACGTTGAAAAGTCCCTGGGAACGACCGAAACCTTGCTGAGCGACTGGCGGGCTATGCCGGCAAACTTCTCCGGCACCAGAATGAGGTCGAACCGCCCCTCCTGGGCATATGTTATCAATTCATGCTCAAGTCCGCATTCGCACGACAGGAGTTCGACCCGCTGCCCCTTGCCGGATTCGGCAATTACCCTCCTCGCATCGTCAAGATGCCGGGAGGCTTCACTCCTGAGAGCGTCATAGATTTCGAATCCTTCAAAATCCTTCACGAAGTCGCTGTCAAGCATCTGGAGAACCTTGAGCTCTCCCCCCGTCGTCTTGATGCGATAGAGTCCGTACCGCAAAACATCTTTCGCATTGAGTGTCCCGTCATACGCCGCCAGAATTCTCATTATCTTGCCCCTCCGAAAAATATGTCTCAATCCGGGTTCTTGCCAGGCCGCACTTCGGCAGATGCAGAACCGTTATATTGCTATGGGAACAGTTCTTGGCGCCGCAGGAGAATGCTGGTCTCCTGTTCAACACCGCCGGTTGAAATCTCTGCGCCGATATCCCCGGCTACCGAAAGCAGTATCTCCCGGGGGCAACGACCTCCCGAACCTCCGCCCGCATGCCGTCGCCCGTGCGGGATGATGCGTATCATGATTCCCGGCGGATGCTCTGTCATGCGCACCAAAACGCTGCCCCCCTGCTCCAGAGAGCAAAGGCTTTCATCAAGCAGAAAAAAGACGAGCATTTGAAGCCGCGCAGGGTCTCCCGAAACAGGGGGGAGAGAGGGTTCGAAATCCGTTTCCAGCCCTACACGCTTCTCCTCGGCGGTACGCTTAACAAGATCGATTAGCTCTTCGAGCACCTCCTGAACACAAAAAACAGACCTCTCGGTATCCAGGCGATGCGTAAAACGGTTCAGAACGCTTGTCAGCCGAAGCGCATTGCCGACGTGCCCATCCACGGAACGCAGGGCCTGGACAAGCCCGCTGATATCTTTCACGGACCGGTCGATGGCGATGATGTCCTGCTGCAACCCCGCTATTTCCTTGACAACAGCAAGGCGATTTCTGAGTTCATGGGTAAAGCTCGCGAGAATGGTTCTCATGAACAGCTTCTGATACTGAATCTGTTCAGGCCTGCCCGTGCTTTCCACGCTCCCCGTCCTTCCTCGCGCACCGTGCATCGTGCTCATTTTTTGCGCTATCTATCTTCTTCGTCAGTTCCTGAATCTCCACCGGCTTCATGACAAAATCAACTATAAGTCCGTCGTGAATCCAGTTCTCTGTTTGCAGTGACCCCTGCCCCGAGAGCAGTATGATCGCAACGGTGGAATCGACCTGCCTTACCGCACGCGCAAGATCATTTCCTGGCATCCCGGGAAGGTGCAGATCAATGACCATGACCTCCGGTGCCTCACGGCTGACAGCCTCCAGCGCTTCCGGAGCGCTATAGACCGATCTTGCCCGATAATGCCTCATATTCAGCCTCCTGGCGAGCGTCTGTGCCAGATCCGCCTCGTCATCGACCAGAAGCACGTTTGCGCGTTTCATTATCCGTTCGCCTGGACGTTCGCACTGAGCGGGAGAATGATGGTAAACGTCGTTCCCTTGTGCAAAACACTGTCAACCTCAATCGTTCCGCCAAGTCGCTTGATGATGCCGTATGACAGGGAAAGCCCGAGTCCCGTGCCCCTTCCCTTCTCTTTTGTCGTAAAAAACGAATTCCGGCGCCGTCATCCCGAATCACGATCTTCAGTCCGCCCTCGGTCGCTGTCATAGTCGACAAGCCAATTTCTCCGCCGTCTTTGACTGCGTCCATAGCATTGTTTGCAATATTCAGAAAGACCTGCTGCAACAAGCCCCGATCGCTCTCAATGTGCGGCAGCTTGTCGTCAAGATTCAGTTCGAGCCTGATATTTCTTACCACAATCTCACGCTCGAGAAACCCGACGACCTCACGCAAAACCTCATTCACATTAATCTGCTCAATGTCGATCTCCATGCGCCGGGCAAAACCGAGCAGTCGGTGGGTAATCGTCCGGCATCGTCCGACGCTGTCGGAGATAGCGTTCACCAACGGCAAAAACTCCTTCTGGCATCCGCTTGATTCCGGGTGCACCTCAAATAAATCCTTGATTAGTCCCGCTTTTTCATTGATGATGGCCAGCGGATTGTTGATTTCATGCGCCACGCCGGTTGCGAGGCGTCCGATAGATGCGAGTTTGGCTGAGTGCTCGGAATGGGCAATCGCTTCTTCTCTCGCCTTTTCGGTTTCCCGGATGCGGTTCACAATGCGCTGAGTGGTGCGGTAATTCATCAGAATGCCGATGGCGACAAAGACGATGACCAGGTAGACCGCAAGAATTTCTCTTTTCAGCATGCTCGCAATTCTCGCCAGTGTAGCCGGCTTGATAATCGCCACCAGCGTCCACGGAGACCCCTGCACCTTAACCGACCCGAAAATCCCTTTCCCGACCACTTCATCGTCAATTTTCGCAATAGACACCACTTTTTGCTGAGACAATACCGGCAAAGACACCCGCTCAAGAGCAGCGCCGTGCAGTCGGGAGGTTGTCTGCAGCATGTCATTGCCGGCAACCAGGAATGCGTCATCACGATCACTGAGTTCAATCTCCGCGACAAACCGGGTCAGTGTCTCGACATCAAACGATGCCCGGAGAATCCAGAAGCCTTCGCGCCCGGGCATCTCCTGTCGGACCGCGATGATGTAATGCAAAATATTCCGGTCGCCGGGGAACACCTGGCTGATGGCGACACCATGCACCTTCGCCCGGATAAACCAGTCGTGATTCGCATAGTTGCTGCTCTTGTCGGCATAGGGACCTGCGTACGATACCCGCTTCCCGCCGGAGCTCAAAACTTCAAGATCTATCAGTTCCGGAAATTCCTGCTTGCTCTTCCGGAAAATGGTCCTGAGCGACTGCTCCTTCGAAAGCGCTCCATACGAATGCACTGATGCAAAATAGCGGGTGCTCGATACCCGATCCTGCAGGAAGGACTCAAGCCCTTCCTGCGCATGCTCCATCTGCCAGCGCAGCTGACGGGAGAAGTCATCGACCAGAACCGCGTGCAGCCAGAAGAAGCAGACGGCGGTCACAATCAGCAACGGAACGCCGGCGAGGGTGCCGACCGTAAAAAAAATACGCACTTTCAGGCTTTTATAGCGATCGTTCCGAATAGCAGCCGCAGTTCGGATGGGAGACAGAAGCATGTCTTTTGCTGAGCCCAGGCGAGTGTCTGTGGTCTGATCTTCAGGCATAATGTCCCTTCGTGTGTCATTGTGCTTTCACGGCACGTCTTTCACAATACCATTGAAAACAAGGGAAAAAGGAGCAGAGCGTAGCATCGCAAAATCAGCCGTTAGTTATAGCACGTCCCTGACCGGCGACTGATGGCTTCGCACCTATGGTGACATTATAAACGGAAAATGCAATGAGCAGGAAAATAAATAGGACTATTATTTAATCTTATATTCTCCGGTTCGGAGAATATAAGATTGTCGAACGATGAATCCGGATTATAACAACAGCTCATCCGAAAACATATTCTCGCGTTTCTCAAAACCAATGGTGGAACTCTCCCCATGGCCTGCAAAAACCGTCGTCTCTTCAGGAAGAGTCATGAGGCGACGGAATGACAGTTTCAGCTTTTTCATATCGCCGCCCGGCAGATCGGTGCGCCCGACCGAGCCTGCAAACAGCGTGTCGCCCGAAATGAGGGCGCCGTTGCCGTACAGGCAAACACTGCCCGGGCTGTGACCCGGCGTGTGCATGACCGCCATCGTGAGGCTGCCGAAGCTGATGGCATCGCCCTCCTTCAGAAAGCCGTCCGGCTCAGGCTGAGGATCGACGTCAAACCCCCACAACGCGCCTGCCGCTTTTGCAGCGCCATACAGAAACATGTCGTCATGATGAATCAGCACCCGAGCTCCTGTTTCCTTTTTGATGTCCACAACCGCGCCGATATGATCGAAATGCCCATGCGTGCAGACAATCAGCTTTAACGACAGTCCGAGCTTCTTGACGACATCCAGAATCCGATCCGGTTCATCCCCCGGGTCAACAACAATCGCCTCTTTCGTCGCCTCATCGGCGACAATATAGCAGTTTTCCTGCAAGGGTCCGACAACAATCGGCCGAATTACCATGCTACCTCCCTCTGAATCTTTCATGAATTTTTTTTGTGAGATACAACAGCTCTTCACTCTTCAGCACATAGGAAACGGCGAGATACAGTCCGATTGATCCGCATACGGCACCGCTTAAAAAGATCGCTTTCAGGCCGGCCTGTCCGCTGGTGGTCCAGAGTTCACTCCGGGTTGCAACCCAGCCCGCGATGCCCATAACGGCGGCAGCAGCGCATGTTTTTGCAAATGACCGGACTATGCGTTTCGTCCCGATGCCTCCGAGCTTATCCCGGAGAAAATAAAAGAGCAGCAGGAAATTCACCGCTGCGGCTATCGAGTTTGCCAATGCAAGTCCGTTATGCTGCATGGGTCCCATGAGCGCGACACTGGCGATGACATTGATAATGACACCGCACGCTGCAATCTTCACCGGAGTCTTCGTGTCCTGCATCGCATAAAATGTTGACGTGATCGTCCGAACGCCGACGATTGCCCAGATACCGACTGCATAATACATCAGAGCCTGCGCTGTATTGATTGATGCCGCATGGGTGAACTCACCCCGCTGAAAAAGCGTATTCACAATCGGCATCTGAAGAGCAATCAGTCCCGCCATTGCCGGAACCGTAATGAAGAAAAGCAGCCGCAGCGCAAAGGAAAAATCCTCTTTCAACAAGCCGAGCTCTTTCTTTGCCGCATGCTCGGACAACGCCGGAAGAATCGCCATGCCCATTGCAACACCAAATATGCCTATCGGGAACTGGATCAGCCGCATGGAATAATACAGGTAGGTAATGCTGCCGTCAGACAGGTATGAAGCCAGGATGGTGCTGACAAAGATGTTGATCTGGGCGACTGCCATGCCGAATGTTGCCGGAATGACAAGAGTTCCGATACGCCGAAGCCCCGGATGGGAGAAAAGTGGTGAGGCGTGAGGCGTGAGGCGTGAGGCGTCTTTTGCTGGATTCTGGCCTCCTGACTCCTGACTCCTCTCTCCTGCCTTCTCACTTCTGAAGAACGTAAACCCTTGCCGCCAGAACGCAGGCACCTGAAAAAGAAACTGCACCAGGCCGCCAAGCGCAATGCCTATGGCGACCGCTATGATGGGATTTGCAAACTGTGATGCCAGTGTAACGATACATACTATTGTCACCACATTCAGCAGAGCCGGAGCGAGCGCCGGAATAAAGAAAACGCCGCGCGTGTTCAGCGCTCCCATCGCCAGTGATGCCAGGCTGATGAAGAGCAGGAAGGGGAACATGATGCGGGTCAGCAGAACGGCATCGGCAAACTTCACCGGTTCATGCACAAATCCGGGGGCTATCAGCGACACTATGACCGGAGCGAAAATTATGCCAAGGATGCACACTGCTCCGACAACAAGCAGAACGACGGCAAGGACTGCTCTGACGAGACGGTTGGCCGCTTCCCTGCCTTCTTTTGTCTGCGTTTCTGTCAGAACCGGAACGAAAGCCGCCGACATCGAACCTTCCGCAAAAAGTTCTCGCAGCAGATTGGGAATACGAAATGCAACAAAAAAAACATCCGACTTGGCCGATGCCCCGAAGTAGCCGGCCAGAATCATGTCCTTGATATATCCGAGAATGCGGCTTATGAGCGTAGCAGCAGACATGACGCCTGCTGCCCGTGCAATCTTCCCTTGTGCGCTCAAAAAACGCTCCGGCCCCCTAGCTTTTTACTGAAGGGAGATTCCAGATATTGTCTGCATACTCCTTGATTGCTCGATCACTGGAAAAGAATCCGGACCGGGCAACGTTCAGAATCGCCATTTTGGTCCACAGGTCGCGATCTCGGTAGACAGCTGCGACACGATCCTGACAGGCGACATAGGACGCATAGTCCGCAAGCACAAAAAACCAGTCAACGTCGAGCAGCGAACGCACGATGGGATGAAACAAGCCCGGATTCTCAGGCGAGAAGTGTCCCTCCAGCAGCTGGTTGATCGCCTGCCGCAATTCCGGATCCTGCGCATAATAATCCTGAGGACGGTAGGAACTTCTCTTTGCCATGACTTCCTCGGTAGTGAGTCCGAAGAGAAAGAAGTTTTCCTCGCCCACTTCCTGGCGAATCTCGACGTTCGCACCGTCGAGCGTCCCGATGGTAAGCGCTCCGTTCAGGGTGAATTTCATGTTGCCGGTGCCGGAGGCTTCAAACCCCGCTGTCGAAATCTGCTCCGACAACTCGGCTGCGGGCATGATGCGCTGCGCAAGCGATACCGAGTAGTTCGGCACAAAGAGGAGCTGGAGCTTTTCGCGGGCGATCTGGTTGGCAGAGATGGTGGCGCCGACCGAATGAATCAGCTTGATGATGAGCTTGCACATCCAGTACCCCGGCGCCGACTTGCCGGCAAGGAGAACCGTGCGCGGGACAAATGTTTGATCAACCCGCCCCTCACGCAAACGGTTATACAGCGTGATGACATGCAGGATGTTGAGCATCTGGCGTTTATATTCGTGCATGCGCTTCACCTGACAGTCGAGCATGAAGTGCGGGCGGAACGCTGTCGTCGGCAAATGGTTCGAGCGCCCGGAGTTCCGCAAGATCATACATCCACCGGTCGCCGATTGCTTCAGTGACAAGCGCCGAGAGGCGGGGGTTTGCCTCGATCAGCCATCGCCGGTGCGTAATGCCGTTTGTAACATTAGTGAACCTGTCCGGAAAGACAGCGTGGAAATCCGGGAAAACGTTCGTCTTGAGCAGATCCGAGTGCAGCGCCGAAACACCGTTCACCGCGTGGCTGCCGACGATTGCAAGCCGGGCCATGTGGACACGCCGGTCGCCGTCGCCGGTGATGATCGCCGTCTGTGCGATGCGATGAGGATTGTCCGGAAACTGCATGCCGACTTCGATCTGAAAACGCCGGTCGATCTCCTGAATAATCTGGAGATGGCGCGGCAAAAGATTGCCTAAAAGTCCCTCCGACCATGTTTCAAGCGCTTCGGGAAGCACCGTGTGATTTGTGTAGGCAAATGTATTCCTGGTGATGTCCCACGATTCCTCCCACGAAATGCCTTCCTGGTCAACCAGCACATGCATCAGTTCGGCGATTGCGATGGTGGGGTGCGTGTCGTTGAGCTGAATGGCAACCTTGTTCGGAAATTCGGCATAAGATCGGTGGAACTTCCGGTAGCGGCGAATGATGTCGCGCAGCGTTGCGGAAACAAAGAAATACTGCTGCTTCAGTCGCAGCTCCTTGCCCGCAGTCGTATGATCATCAGGGTAGAGAACCTTCGAAATATTTTCGCTCTGGTTCTTGTCTTCCATCGCCTTCATATAGTCGCCGCTGTTGAAATAGCTGAGATTGAATTCACGGGTCGCCTTGGCGGACCAGAGACGAAGCGTATTGACGATGCCGTTGCGATACCCGGGAACCGGATAGTCATAGGCCATCGCCATGACTTCTTCCGTATCGGTCCAAAGCATACGATGGCGTCCGCTGCCGCAATTTATGGCATCCACCTTACCGTAAAAACGGACAGGATACAGAATCTCCGCGTGCGGGAACTCCCATCTGTTGGTATATCGGAGCCAGTTATCCGGAATCTCGACCTGATACCCATCCTTGATCTTCTGGGCGAAAATGCCGAACTCATAGCGGATGCCGTAACCGTAGGCCGGATACTCGAGCGTTGCGAGAGAGTCGAGATAACAGGCTGCGAGACGGCCAAGTCCGCCATTGCCGAGACCGGCATCAAATTCGAGTTCGACAAGATCCTGATAGGACAACCCGAAGATGTCAAGCGCCTGCGCATACTGGCCCATAAGGCCAAGATTGTTTACATAGCTGTTGAGCAGCCTGCCGAGCAGAAACTCAAGCGACATATAGTAGACACGCTTTGCATTTACCTGATAATACTTCTGCTGCGTCTTGATCCAGCGCTCCGAAAGCTGATCCCGCACTGAAAGCACGACAGCATCGAACTTGTCACGCTGGGTCGCTGAATACGCATCCTTTGCCAATGAGAAGGTAAGGTGTTCTAGCAGCGATTCCTGAAAAACTATGCTTGACCGTGGCATCACAACCTCCGCGCATTTTCTGTATGGAAAACAGTGCTTTACAATACCATTTTTCGGCCGGCATTGCAAAAGTTCCCGCAAGAAACCGACCTGTCTGTTTTCTTGTCTGGCGAATATGAACGCCACCCTTCAAAGGAGAACTCCGCATTCTTTTCAGCTTCAACCTGCACGAACGCCCCTGCACAGCAGCCTTTTTTCTTCCTGCTCTGATAAACTCAAACAATGATTGCAAAACTTCTCGTCATAGGACTGGGCGGATTCCTGGGATCAATAGCGCGCTATCTTGCCGCATACTGGGTTGGCCAGTACTGGGGAAGGAACTTCCCCCTCGGCACTTTTCTCGTGAACATCAGCGGCTGTTTTCTTATCGGCCTGCTCATGCATCTTTTTACTGAACGTTTCATGGTGAGCCCGCAGTGGCGTTTTTTCTTCATCGTCGGCTTTCTTGGCGCATATACAACGTTTTCGACCTTCGAATACGAAACCGGGGAACTGGTGAAAGACGGCGAGATGCTGGCAGCTCTTCTGAACATTGTATTGAGCGTTGTTGTCGGCTTTATTGCGCTGAAGCTCGGTGAAGCGCTCGGAAAGTCTCTGTAGGAGGAATTCATATGGTTACTGCTGGTCCTGCAAAACGCCTCACAATTTATGTCGACGAAATCGACAAAGTGAAAGGCAAGACCGCCTATAAAGCAATTCTGGATTTTCTCTTCAAAAACGACTTCTCGGGAGCCACGGTATTCCGCGGCGTAGCAGGATACGGGGGCGACAGCGTTGTTCACCGCGCCAGAATTCTGGAACTCTCCGATAATCTGCCGTTAAAGATTGCAGTTGTCGAATCCGCTGAAAAACTGGACCCTATCATACCGGAACTGCTGCAATTGGTCGGCAAAGGACTCATCGAACTGAGCGATTCGACTATTCTGAAGGCGTCGGGAAAGGATTAGGTGCTCAGCACTTCACGGATTTTCAAGGCCAGAGCTTTGACACTAATCGGCTTCTGAATAAAATTCAGTCCCTCATCAAGCACTCCTCTGCCGACAATCACATTTTCCGAGTACCCTGACATGAATAAAACCTTCATATCGGGATGCAGCTCTGCTATTTTCGCGCTCATCTGCTTGCCGTTCATTCCCGGCATGACAATATCCGTCATAAGCAATGAGTACGGCGAGGAGCTGTTTCCGGCAATAGCAAGAGCCTCTGCAGGCGAGGTTGCCGCAGTGACTGTGTAGCCGAGCGTTTTCAGTATTGTCTGTGTCGCGCGGCAGAGCATCTCGTCATCTTCCACCAGCAGGATTGTCCCCGTCCCTGTCACAGCATGGGCTGCATCCTCTTGCTCAGGCCTTTGTTCAGAATCGTCAGCGCTCGGGAAATACAGTTTAAATGTCGTGCCCCGTCCGACTTCGCTGTAAACATTGACGAACCCTGCATTTTGCTTGACGACGCCATACATCGTGGCAAGCCCCAACCCTGTACCCTTGCCAACCTCCTTGGTAGTAAAAAACGGTTCGAAAATATGCTCCATCGTTTCCCTGTCCATCCCGATACCTTCATCGCTCACCGACAGCCGCACATATTTACCGGGATGAAATCCTTCATGTTGCTGACAATAAGCCTCATCGAAATCGACGTTCGCGGTTTCTATCATGAGCTTCCCGCCGTCAGGCATGGCATCCCGGGCATTTAGCACGAGGTTGATAAGCATTTGTTCAACCTGCGACGGATCGACTTCGATTCTTCTCAAGTCTGGAGTCAGAAGAAAGCGAAGCTCGATATCTTCGCCGATGAGACGGGTAAACGACTTTCCTGTTTCAGCGATTACTTCATTGAGATTCACTACCCTGGGAATAATTATTTCACGCCGGGAAAAAGCGAGAAGCTGACGGATAATATCACGCGACCGTATTGCAGCCCGTTCAATTTCGAGAAGATGGCGCAGGAGCGGATCATCATCAGGCATCTTCGTCTTCATAAGTTCGATAGCAATGAACATAACCATAAGCATGTTGTTAAAATCATGAGCAATGCCGCCCGCCAGGCGCCCGATTGACTCGAGCTTCTGCGCCTGCTGCAACTGCGTTGCCAGCTTTTCTTTCTCGGCTTCCGCTTTTTTGCGGTCGCTGATATCGATGCCGATTCCGGTAAAGTAGGTATTGCCGGCAATGGTCAGAGAAACCGCCGTAAAATACATGGGGATCTTTGTTCCGTCTTTCCTCTGCAGGTCGGCCTCGGCATCAGCGAATCCTTCCTTGAAGACTTTCCGGATTTTTTCCGCAATCAGCCTTATCGAACCCTCATCGCCCTTAAACCAGTCCAGCGCATGCATGCGGGAGATCTCTTCGTGTGTATAGCCGGTCATCTCCTCAGCCTTCTTATTCCATCTGACAATGGAATCCTTTTCGTCATATACATAGAGAATGCCGGGAATGCTGTTGAGAACTGAATCGATAAATTTCATCTCTTTCTGAAGGAGCATTTCCATGCCTTTACGCTCGGTTATGTCCGCGTGCGTGCCGATAACCCGCAGGGGGGTTCCGTCTTCGTCCCGGGAAACGATTTTCCCTCGATCCAGAATCCACTTGTACGAACCGTCTTTACACCGCAATCGGTGTTCACTTATATACATTGGCGTCTGGCCGCTGAAATGTTTCCCGATTTCGGCATATGCAGTGTCTCTGTCTTCCGGATGGACACGGGAATCCCACTCTGCAAGCGTACAGCCGATTTCATGTTCTTCATACCCCAGCATCTTTTTCCACTGCCGGGAGAAATAGACCTCGTTGGTCTTCGCATTCCAGTCCCAGACGCCGTCACCGGCGCCTTCCAGCGCAAACTGCCAGCGCTGTTCGCTTTCGCGCAGTGCAGCCCGTGACGATTCAAGTTCACGGGCATGCTCCTCCGGAACACGCCGGAGCCCGTCGGAATAGCGCCTCAACATGAGCACGCCAAACGCACCGGCCAGAAGCACAAGTACTCCCTTCATGACCAGAAGATGCCGTTCGTCGGCGACAATCATCACGACAGCGGCAACGCAGACAATAACCGCCGCGGTTATGAACCGCAGCCTTCTGGTCGTGAAATGCCCCGCCGGACTTTGATTCTCGGTCGCCATGTCCTCAGTCACCTGCTCTGCCTTTGAAATGCTGAAAAGTATCTTCAAAAAAGGTTTTTCTGAAAAGATACGTCATCTTGAGACTCTATCAGAAACATCGCTTCCTGTAAAGATCACTATCCGTAAGCATATCACAGGGAAATCAAGTCCTATTTTTCGCAGAGATGTTCAGTTTTTCAGCACACTT
The DNA here is from genome assembly GCA_009773415.1 of Nitrospirota bacterium. GTDB lineage: Bacteria > Nitrospirota > Thermodesulfovibrionia > Thermodesulfovibrionales > Dissulfurispiraceae > JAAYUK01. The sequence goes on from WSNO01000027.1 coordinate 25,904, forward strand.
GCCGTTTCAAGCTGCTCAGCACTGAGATGTCCGACAAAAAAGCGCCTAACTCCTGCGTAGTCCAAAATGCAGCGAATGCCGACGAATGCATTCGTACGCGCCATCCCTATGGCGTCATCAGCTTGATCGTGACCAAGCTCCATGATAAGTACCCCCCCTGGTTTAAGAAAGGCAGGAGCTTCCGACAGAATTCTGCGGTGGAAGTCGAGTCCGTCCTGACCGCCGTCCAGTGCGCTCAGAGGTTCGTGCAGTTTTATTTCACTCTGCAGACCCTGGATATCCGATGTCTTAATATAGGGAGGATTGGCAATAATGCAGGTAAATTTCTGCCCGGCAAACGGGGCGAACAGATCCCCTTCAATAAACATCACAGTATCGATCGCATTGCCGGCAGCATTTTTTTTTGCATACTGCAATGCAGCAGGCGAAATGTCAGAGCCGACAACCGCCGCGTTGGGAAATGCCTGTGCGAGAGAAAGAGCGATGCATCCGCTGCCGGTGCAGAGATCGAGAATAGTCATAGGCGATGAATTATGCGTCACGTGTGACGAGGCGACACTGCGCCCTTGCGCTTGCCGTTCTTCTGCCTTTTGGCTTCTGAGCTGCTTGATTGTTTCTTCAACCAGCAACTCCGTTTCCGGACGCGGGATAAGCACGCCGGGACCGACGGCGATGCGCAGGCCCATAAATTCGAGCTGCCCGATGATGTAATGGATCGGCTCTCCTGCGGCACGCCGCTCAGCATACTGTTGAATGGTTTGAATCGATTTAGCAGAAACTTCTGCCGGAGATGTGCAGAGCTGTGCACGAGAGAGGTGCAGAAGCGACGACACTATCAGTTCGGCCTCTTTTGCAGAATCGGCAACGCCGTGGTCGCGAAGCCGCTGTGCGATGTCCTGCACGAGGGCACCGATAATCACAGTTCTTTCAATCGTTCGGTCTGATAGTGAGTAATTAGGGCGTCAATGAGTTCGTCGAGGCTGCCTTCGAGTACCTGTTCGAGCTTGTGGAGGGTAAGACCGACCCGATGATCAGTCACGCGGTTTTGCGGATAGTTGTATGTGCGGATGCGTTCGCTGCGATCGCCGGAGCCGACCTGGGTCTTGCGGTCGGCGGCGCGCTCTTTTTCTTTCCTCTGCAACTCACTCTCATAGAGGCGCGCACGCAATACCTTCATCGCCTTGTCTCGGTTCTTCAGCTGGGAACGCTCATCCTGGCACTGAACAACCGTATTGGTCGGCACATGGGTGATACGCACCGCCGAATAGGTCGTGTTGACGCTCTGGCCACCGGCGCCTGATGAGCAGAAGGTGTCTATGCGGAGGTCTTTTTCCTCAATCTTCAGATCCACTTCCTCAGCCTCAGGCAGCACAGCAACCGTTGCTGCGGAAGTGTGGATGCGACCCGACGCTTCCGTTGCAGGAACACGCTGCACACGGTGCACGCCGCTCTCGTATTTAAGTCTGCTGTATGCTCCCCTGCCGGTGATATTTGCGACCACTTCCTTCAGACCGCCGATGCCCGTCTGGCTGGAATCGATAATCTCTATCTTCCAGCGGCGCACCTCCGCGTACTTCGTGTACATCCGGAAAAGCGCCGCCCCGAAAAGCGCTGCCTCGTCGCCGCCTGTGCCGGCGCGGATTTCAAGGATAACGTTGCGATCATCGCGCGGATCCCGGGGCAGAAGCATGAGCTTCAGCTCATCTTCTGCGGCCGGACGCTGTTTTCTCAACTCCTCCAGCTCTTCCAGCGCAAGCTCTTTCAGGTCAGCATCGGCGCCTTTCAGCAGAGCTTCGGCTGCATCCGTATCATCAAGAATTTTCCTGTACTCTTGAATCTTCTCATATATGGGCTGGAGATCCGACCGTTCTTTAGAGAACTTCTGGTACTCCTGCGCATTGCCCAACACCTCCGGCTGCGCAAGCGTAGCGGTAATTTCGATATATTTTGCTTCGAGGGAGGCAAGCTTCTCTAGCATTGGATGCAGCTCTCCTGCTTCGGATTCTCAAGCTTCAGAACCTCATTCAGCGCCGCGATCGCGGTTTCAATCTGGGCGTCATCAGGTTCATGCGCCGTCAGCCGCTGCAGAAGCATTCCAGGGAACACCAGAACACCCATGACAGGATGGTCCTTCACTCTGGCGGAAAGACGCTGCGCTTCATATGCAATGCCTGCAATAAGCGGGATACAGAAAATCCTTGCGAGGAGTTTTTCAGCGAATGTCCATTCCTGGGGAATGAACATAAACGCCATGATGCTGATGATCATGACAATCAGCAGAAAACTTGTTCCGCACCGCGGATGAAACGGCGTATATTTCCGCGCATTTTCGACCGTCAGCTCTTCGTTCGCCTCAAACGCGTATATGACCTTGTGCTCGGCGCCATGATACTGGTAGATACGCTTCATCTCACCCCAGAACCCGATGGCCATGATATAGAGGAAAAAGATGAAGACCCGCGTAACACCGTCTATCAGATTAAACAGGAATGAACTTTTTGCCACGCCTTCATAAACGGCTCCCAGCCCTGTAGCAGCCAGCAGCGGAAGGAATTTGAAAAGCGCAATGGCGAGCACAAGGGCCATGCCGATTGACAGGGCCATGCTCCACGGGGAGAGCGGCTTTTCCCCTTCCTCCTGAAAGGCGATATTGCCGGAAAACTCTATTGCCTTAATCCCGATGATAAGGGCCTGAAATAGCGCAACAGAGCCGCGAATAAGCGGAAGCCTGAAAAAAGGATGGTTATTTGTCGTTCGGACCGTTTTGAAATTGATCACGCCCTGCGGATCGCGCACTGCTACGCTCCACCCCTCGGGTGACTTCATCATAACGCCTTCAATGACCGCCTGGCCGCCGATTGTTTTGGTATGCATTGTTTCTCCTCAAATAAAAGAGGGTTAGAAAAAGCCTGTGCCTCTCCTAACCCTGTGCAGACAGAATAATGCTATTGTTTAGCGTATTTCTTTTTGAACTTCTCGACACGGCCTTCCGCATCCATAATCTTCTGCTTGCCGGTGTAGAACGGATGGCATTTGGAGCAGATGTCGATATGAAGCTTTTCACGCGTCGAGCTGGTCGTAAATGAGTCACCGCATGCGCAGACAACCTTGACCTCTTTATACGCCGGATGAATCTTTTCTTTCATAATGAGCCTCCTGCAATATGCTTAGCTTGTTATATTACAAAAAAATCCTCCTGTTTGGCAAGCACGCCGGAAAAGATTGTCTCTGAATCCTGCAGGAACGGATGAGAAAGCTGTGCATGGTATACTGTCGAACTGGAACCGTGAACGCTTTTGAAAATAGTGCTACAATAGAGCAGTATTGATCGAAGGAGTCTCCGTATTGCATGAAAGAACAGAACGAAACCCCCGAATATTCCGCACCCATCGCCCATCCTGAGGCTGAGGCATCAGAGCCGAAGCCGAGGCTTACCACCCGTCGCCTACCGGCAAAAAAGAAAGCAGCGCCGGGCTTATCTGCTGATAGTCAGCTTCCCTTAACAGCGGAGACTCCCATGGATGAGGAAAAGGTCGCGCTTTCGCCCGTCAAGCCGCGTCGCCGCAGAACCAAGAAACCGAAAGATCCTGAGGACATGACGACGACGGCCGGTCTTCAACGACCAGCAACAGAACAGCCCGCCGAACCTGCTGTTCCGCCTGCGGAAACACTGCCGGCGACAATCACCTCAATGGGATATGAAAGTACAACTCCGCCTCTGCCCGGCACCGGTCGCAGGAAGCGGAGACGCCGCAGAAGAAGCAGAAAACCGCAAGCTGGAGAGCCGTCGACCGCGTCTTTGGTTGAGCGACCCGTTGCCGGCGATTCTGAGCCGACGACTCCAAATATTGAGATTGCTTTGAAGTCAGAACATGTGGATGAGCGGGGAGATCAGCCGGAAAAGCCGCGCAAACGCAGAAGAAAACGCCGGGCAAAAAAGCCTGCTGATTCAGAATCTTCAACGACTCCGGATAATGAAACCGTTGTTTCTGCTGAACCCGATTTGGCTCTGGACACGACCAAGCGCATTTTAATCCACGCCCGGTTCGCTGAAGAGCAGCGCGTTGCCATTGTGGAAGGCAACCGGCTGCTGGATTTTTATGCGGAAAGCTCCTCGCGAATTCACCTCAAAGGCAATATCTACAAGGGAATTGTGGAAGGTCTCGCTCCCAGCCTGCAGGCGGCTTTTGTCGATTTTGGTCGAAAAAAACGCGGGTTTCTTCAGTTCCGTGAGGTCATGCCTGAGCTCCGCCGCGGAGAAAACATCCTTGAGGAAGGTCAGGAAATCCTCGTTCAGGTTGAACAGGATGAGCGCGACGCGAAAGGGGCGAGTCTCACGACATTTGTTTCGCTGCCCGGCAGATATATTGTCATGCTCCCCGGACAGCAGAAGGTGGGCATCTCACGCAAAATCGAAGGCCGTGAAGATCGCGACCGGCTGAAAGAGACGTTTAATGCACTGAAGCTCCCAAAAGGCGTGGGGTTTATTCTCCGTACTGCCTGCGGGGACTCGCTGAATGAAGAGCTGGATCGCGACCTGCAGTATCTTGCCAAGCTCTGGAGCCGAATCACTGCCGATGCAAAAAGGGCGAAAGCTCCGAAGCTGGTTTACCAGGAGCAGAGTGTTACCATGCGTGCACTCCGCGATTATCTGACATCGGATACGTCTGAAATTCTGATCGACGATGCGGAAGCATTCAAGACGACAAAATCGTTCCTGCAGAAGATAATGCCGTGGCGAACCGTCAATGTTGCACACTATGCGGAGAAAGAGCCGCTGTTCACAGTCTTCGGGGTTGAAAAGCAGGTAGCGGATCTGGTAAATAGTCGCGTCAAGCTGCCGTCGGGGGGCACAATCGTGTTTGACAAGGCGGAGGCGCTCACCGCTATTGATGTGAACTCGGGGAAGAGCCACAAGGAAGACAATATTGAGGACACCGCCCTTTCGACGAATCTGGAGGCGGCTGAAGAGATTGCCCGGCAGTTGCGTCTGCGCGACATCGGCGGGCTTGTGGTAATCGACTTTATCGATATGCGTTCCGGCAGGAATCGCACTCTGGTAGAGACGCGGCTGAAGGATTCACTCTCCGCCGACAAGGCGAGCATTGAAGTCCTGCCGATATCGCGGTTCGGGCTTCTTGAAATGACGCGGGAACGCCTTCGTCCTGCCTATGCTGCGGCAATGTGGCGGACCTGTCAGGTCTGCAGCGGGCGGGGAACGGTCTATTCGGACGATCATGTTGTGCTGAATGCACTCCGGGAGCTTCATGCGCTTGCTGAGAGTAACCCGGGGTCTACTATTCGCTGTCATCTTCCTGTTGAGAGTGCCAACATTATGTCGAATACAAAGCGCAGTGAGTTGGCAGCGCTGGAGCACCAGCAGCAGGTGACCGTCCAGATTATTGCCGAGCAGTCGCTGCATCAGGGGCAGTATTCGCTTGAGGTGAAAAAGCAGAAATAGCGCCTTTTTGTGCGCGATCCAAAAGAGAAAGGGCCGACTGGGAATTCCCAGCCGGCCCTTTTCATTGCTGCAGAAAGGCTATCTGTTGTACTTGATCAAAAGAGGAGCAATCAGCAGAGCCACGATGTTGATAACCTTGATCATCGGGTTGATTGCCGGACCTGCGGTGTCCTTGTAAGGATCGCCGACGGTGTCGCCGGTGACGGCTGCTTTATGGCCGTCGCTGCCCTTTTTGTGCGTAACGCCCTTGTCGTCGGTCACGCCGTCTTCAAATATTTTCTTGCCGTTGTCCCATGCGCCGCCGCCGCTCGTCATGGCGATGGCCTGGAAGAGACCGGTAAGAATGCTGCCGATGAGCATGCCGCCCAGCGCTTCCCTGCCGAGTACGAAGCCGACTAATATCGGTGCGAGAACCGGTATAAGGGCAGGCCACATCATCTCCTTAATGGCTGACTGGGTGACGATATCAACACACTTGCCGTACTCCGGCTTTCCGGTGCCTTCCATAATGCCCGGAATTTCGCGGAACTGTCTGCGGACCTCGTCGACGACGCCGCCCGCGGCCCTACCGACCGCAAGCATCAGCAGACCGCCGAAATAGTAAGGAATAAGTCCGCCGATAAAGAGTCCCGCGATAATCATCGGGTCTGAAAGATCGAACTTGATTACCCCGGGGAACGACCTCGAATATTCGGCAAACAGAACAAGTGCAGCGAGGCCTGCTGAGCCGATGGCATATCCCTTGGTAACAGCCTTGGTCGTGTTGCCGACTGCATCGAGAGGGTCGGTAACTGCGCGGACGCTCTCGGGAAGCCCCGCCATTTCAGCGATGCCGCCTGCGTTGTCAGTAATCGGACCATAGGAGTCAATTGCAACAACGATGCCGGTCATCGAAAGCATCGAGACCGCTGAAAGGGCTATCGCGAAAAGACCGCCGGCCGCATTGCCGGCAAACCCGCCGCCGAGGGAATATGAGCCGAGGATCGCTCCTACTATGGTAAGCGCCGGCAGTGCGGTCGCTTCCATGCTCATGGCAAGACCAGCAATAACGTTCGTGCCGTGGCCGGTGAGACTGGCTTTGGCAATGATCTTAACAGGCCTGTATTCCTTGCCGGTATAATACTCGGTAATCCAGACGATAAGTCCGGTCAGGACAAGACCGATAACCGCGCAGAGGAAAACGTTCAGTACCGGCATCGTCTGCTGACTGGCTGGCAGAAGAGTATAGAACCAGCTCGTGGCGAAGTAGAACGCAATAGCGGCAAGAATACCCGCGACCGCCAGTCCCTTGTAAAGTGCTCCCATGATGTACTGACCGGCGCCCATTCTAACAAAATAGGTTCCGATGATGGATGCGATGATGGATATGCCGCCAAGCAGAAGCGGATATTCGACCCAGAGGCTGCTGGCGCCAAAAACAGACTTGGCAAGCAGCATCGCAGCAACAATGGTCACCGTATAGGTTTCGTACAGGTCAGCCGCCATGCCTGCGCAGTCACCGACGTTGTCACCGACGTTGTCAGCGATGACGGCAGGGTTGCGCGGGTCGTCTTCCGGAATTCCCGCTTCAACTTTACCGACGAGGTCAGCGCCGACGTCGGCGGCCTTGGTATAAATACCGCCTGCGATACGGGCAAAGACCGACATGAGCGAGCAGCCGAAGCCGAGGCCTATCAGGGCGTGGAACGCCGTCTCTACGTCAACTGATGCCTTTGCAATCATATAAAACCCGGCAATGCCAAGCAGTCCAAGGGCGACAACCATAACACCCGTAACTGAACCGCCCTTGAATGCTACGGAAAGAGCTTCCTGAAGGCCCTTCTTGGCAGCTTCAGTAGTTCTCACGTTCGACATAACCGTGACAACCATGCCGAAATAGCCTGCCGCAGCTGAACCTATTACGCCGATTACGAATCCGATAGCAGTCCAGAGACCGAGTCCTATGGCAATGATAGCGGATAATACAACGGCTACGATTGCGACGGTCTTGTACTCGCGCGCAAGGAATGCCTCAGCGCCTTCCTTGATTGCCTCAGAAATCTCGATCATTTTGGCGGATCCGGTCGGCAGACCGGCGACCCATGATTTGGTGACAAATGAATAAATAATGCCTATTGCGCCGCAAATCAGGGCAAAAATAAGTATTGGTGTCATCCCCTTTTTTTCCTCCTTCTGTTTTTTCTGCTTATGCGTTCAATCATTTGCAACGATGCTGCCTCTGTTTCCCTGTGACCCTCACCTCCCTGAAAACTGACTTTATCCCATTAGCAATTACAGTTCAGACAATCCATCGCCTAGCTGCGCTTGCTGTACTTTGCAAAAACCATCGCAGTCGTGCGGTAGACCATATGAGCCATCTTCGAGTACGGCGCATACGCAAACAGCACAAAGACAAAAACCAGATGCGCGAAGTACATCGGATACCCGAGGACCGGAATGTTCGCAAGCCGAAGAATCTGTGCCAGCATGCCGGTCAGACCTACGCCGTAGACGACAACGATAAAGAACCAGTCGAAATAACTGCCTGCCCCGACTTTTTCCTTATTTTTGATGCGGTTCATGACTATCATCGTAATTCCGATGAGCATCGCCACTCCGCTCACATTGCCGATCCACTTCACAATATTGGTCTGCGGATACGGACCGTTGTAATCAAAAACGTAAATGTACGAAGCGGCAAGCGTAGTCGTGATAGCAAGACCGATAAAAGAATAAAAAAGAATCTTGTGCGCTATCGAGCGATCTTTTGAAACACCGCATTTCTCAAAGACCGAATGCGTGAGAATTTCCCGGACTGTTTCGGCCAGAGGGGTAATGACATCCTTGCGGGGCGGCGCCGGATAGTTGGCCGACATGGCAGCCCAATAGTTTTTTATCCCCTTGAAAAACATAAACGCCGCAAAGAAGGCAACGGGGACAAATACGGTGTCGATATAAAGCGTCGGCGGAAACATGAGTGAATACGACATAAGCTGTCCGTTCGGGATGCGCGGAATGCCGTTGGTCAGATGCCCCTGTATGAACAGTTCAAAGAGGAAGATAATGGTCGGAATTGCGAAAAGCAAGAGCAGAAATTTCGAATCGTTGACCATTTTACCCATAAATGACGGACTCGAAAACTCCTGAATCGTCATCTTGCGCACGGCGCCGAGAACCTCACCCGGCTTTGCGCCGCGGGGGCAGTGGGCGGTACAGTCGCTGCATTGATGGCAGAGCCATACATCCGGGCTTGCAAGGAGCTTGTCCTTCAGACCCCACTGCGCATACAGCATCTCTTTTCGCGGGAACGGCTTCCGATCAGGGGTTACGTCGCAGACGACCGTGCAGGTGGAGCACTGATAGCACTTCTTCAGCGACTCACCGCCTGCAGCGATAATCTCTTTTGTAAACTCAAGGTCAGGCTTCAATATTTGATCTGACATTTATCGCCTCCTACATGCCCTTGAACGGATTCGGGCCGATCTCTTTAATCTTGTCTACAAAATCATTAATAATCTGCGTTACCTTGCCGTACTCGTCAATCGCAACTTCGACCAGCTTGACTCGGTCAGCCTCGAGTTGCAGGCGGTCGAGCGTCTCCTGAACCTTGCCGAGACGGTAGTTTGCAAGCTCACTGCCCTTGGCAAAGTGGCACTGGTAGTTCTCTCCGAACTTGCAGCCCATGAGGAGCATACCGTCGACGCCGCGCGAAAAAGCGTCTGCAAGCCAAACCAGGTTCATCGAACCAAGGCACCGGAGTGTAATGAATCGGGCTGCCGGATCGAGCTTCATCTTCTGCAGTGCGGCAGTATCGATAGCCGGATAGGCATCGTTTTCGCAGCAGATTACAAAAACGCGCGGTTCGTCTTCATCATCCGGTATCGAGGTCGACTTCATCATTGAACCGATCATGTCGACGTGATAGTCCTTGAAGGAAACAATGCGCTCAGGACATGCGCCCATGCAGGTTGCACAGCGGCGACAACGTCCCGGCTTGAAGAACGGCGTGCCTTTTTCATCCTCGTCGATTGCTCCGAACGGACACTCTTCCGTACACCGTTTGCATGAGGTGCAGCGGGTCATCATCGGATCCGGGAAGGTAAGATCCCACGAGCGCGGATGTACCGACATGCCGACTGCGACATGCTCAGCAGACTGAATTGCTTTCAGAGCTGCGCCGGTTGCATCTTCCTGAGCTTCCGTCATGTTCATCGGCTGGCGAACAGCGCCTGCGGCAAATACACCGGTTCTCCGGGTTTCGTACTGGAAGCAGATGAAGTTGGAGTCTGCAAACCCGTTGAAGAGCTCAAGATCCGGCAACCCCGGACCCTGGCGATACTGGAGGTTCAGCACCGGATCGTCTGCCGTTGCGGGAACCATGCCGGTTGCAAGGACTACAAGGTCAGCCTCGAGCTTCACCGAGGAGCCAAGCAGGGAATCCTTCATTTCAACGTACAGATTACCGTCAGCACCTTCGCTGACACCGCTTACATCAGCCTTTGTCAGCATGACGCCCGGATCGTTCTGCGCTTCCTTATAGTAGTATTCAGTTCGGCCCGGCGTGCGCATATCCTTGTACAGAATCATCGCTATCGCATCGGGGTCCTGACGCACATATTTGGCCTGTTTCAGAGAGGCGGCGCAGCACATTGCCGAACAGTACGGAAGATGATTGGCGTCGCGCTGTCCGGCGCACTGAATAAAAGCGACCTTCTTCGCGGGCTTCCCGTCGGACGGACGGGCAATGCCGCCCTTCTTGGCAATCTCTTCCAGCTCGACCTGCGTAACAACGTCTTTGAACTTGCCATAACCGAGATGACCAAGCTTGCTGGCATCATACGGCTTCCAGCCTGCCGCCAGAATAACCGCGCCAATCTTAACTGCCTCACTGGAACCGTTACTTGAGATGGTGACATCGAATGCGCCCGGCTGTCCTTCAATTTTCTCCACTTTTGCAGACTTGAACACCTTGATATTTGCATTGCTCTCAACTGACCTGATCGTCGGCTCAAGATCAACGTCGACAATGAGCGGCTCTCTGAACGGGAGCGTTGTCGGGATTTTTTTATACAGCTTCGCTGAAAATCCGCCGAGCGCCGCTTCCTTTTCGACCAGCACGACATTGTATCCGGAATTAGCGGACTGAAGCGCTGCATTCATGCCGGCTACCCCGCCGCCGATGACCAGAATGTCCTTGACGGTTTCCATCAGGTACGGTTCCGGCATATCGCCTTTTTGTGCCTTGATGATGCCCATCTGGATATAGTCTTCAGCTGCCTGCTGCGCATCAGACTTTTCCTGTGACCAGACGGCAAGCTCGCGAACCGGCACCCGCTCGACTATGCATCCCGGAAAGTCGAATTCCTCATACTTCACACGACCGGAGCAGGCTGCAAGCACCAGAGTATTGACGCCTTCCGCTGCAATATCAGCCTTTATCATCGCAATGCCTTCAGTTCCGCAGAGCGTTTCATGGTTCTTTACAACCGGAACCTTCATCTTGTTTTTGCTGACAGTTTCAATCTTCTCGAGTTTGATGCTCTCACCGATTGAGCAACCTTTGCAAATATAGAGTGCGAGTTTCTTATCCATCGATGATTACCTCCCCTTCCCTGCATGGATCGCCTTGAGCGCTGCGCTCGTGGCATCCTGTGCCGATTTCGAGACGTCCATCGGATTCCTGCTGCAGCCTGTCGGAAAGATTCCCGCGCCCGGTGCGGCAAAGCCCTCGATATAGCTCACTCCCGGCAACTGCTTCAAAGCTCCCGCCGGCTCCATGCCGGTTGCAAGCACAACCATATCGAATGTCTTTTCAACCTTGTCGCCGGTCAGCATGTCTTCGGCAGTGACCGTCACGTCGCCGTTCTTCACCTTCTCGATCTTTGCTACCTTGCCCTTGATAAAGGAAACCTTCGCATCAGCCTGCACCTGGTTGAGAAACTTCTCATACCGGCCCGGCGTGCGCATGTCGATATAGAATATGGAGACTTCCGCATCAGGATTCTGCTCCCTGATGTACAGGGTCTGCTTGAGGGATGCCATGCAGCAGATATAGGAACAGAATGCGAGGTGGTTTTCATCGCGGCTGCCTGCACACTGAACAAAGGCAATCTTCTGCACCGGCTTCCCGTCTGAAGGGCGGTTAATCGCGCCGCCGGTCGGTCCGTTGGGCGCCGCCAATCTCTCCATCTCCATATTTGAAATGGTGTTCGGAACCTTGCCGGATCCAAGCGTCTCAATCCTGTCCGCATCATACGGATTCCAGCCCGTTGCAACAACAATGCTGTCGACCTTCACGTTCACCGTCTCGGCTTTCATTTCGAGGTCGATCGCATCGTACTTACAAGCTTCCTTGCACGGCGTTCCACAATCTTTTTTGCAGGCCTTTGCATCGATGACGTACTGCTGCGGGAATGCCTGATTAAACGGCAGATATGCCGCCTTTGTCTTGTCCATGCCGAAATTGAAATCATTGGCCCGCGTTGCCGGACACGCTTCAGCGCATGCGTTGCACGCTGTACACTTGTCGTTAACATAACGCGGATGTTTCTGAATGGCAACATCATAGTTCCCCGGTCCGCCGGAAACAGACGTCACCTCTGACAGGGTGTGGAATTGAACGCCGGGGTTGGTCTTGATGCGCCGGAAGTTGATTTCGAGGCCGCAGACCGGCGGGCACATCTTCGGGAAGTATTTATTGAGCTGAGCAACCCTACCTCCCAAGTGGGGATTCTTCTCGACGATAATCACCTCAGCCCCTGATTCCGCTGCATCGACTGCGGTCGTCAGTCCGCTGAAGCCGCCGCCGATCACCAGGATGCGACTGGGCTTGTCACTGCTTTGCATGCTGTTCCTCCTCCATCGCGTTGTGTTCTGACATGAATATGCACAGCAGGAACCGCTTGCTTGGGCGCTTCCTGCTGTGCCCATTCAGGAAGAATGGGAGAGGGGCCGAAGCCCCCCTCCCAAATGGGTGAAACTTAAGCAAAGAGCTCCACGTAAGGAACCTTCTTGAAGTTCCAGGTATCGGTGGCTGCATCATAGGTCGAGTTGACGAAGCACTTCCACTCGGCATCATTGATGGCAAGGAAGTCGCCGCGATAGTAGTAACCCGGATAACGGGTCTCTTCGCGGAACAGGATGTGGCGGGCATGTGCCTCAACTGACAGGATGCGGTGGTAGTTCTCCCAGCAGCGGAGCAGCTCATGGAGGTTTGAGGCTGCCATCTTGTTGGCGTCTTCCTTGAGCATGCCGAGCAACTTCAGACCTTCGTCAAGCATGGTCTTGGAGGTCATGTACCAGGTTGCGCAACCGCCAAAGTACTCGTCGGCGATCTTCTGCATGCGGGCCTGGAGCATCTTCGGACGGATGTAGTACGGGTTGGTGAACGGGTCGGTCGAGAAGGTTTTGTACTTCTCATAGACCTCAAACGGCAGGTAGAGCTCTGCACTGATCTCGTCGGCAGTCTCTTTGATGACCGGCTTGAAGTTCGGCTCGTCGAGAATCAGCGCGATTGCTGATTTTGCGCAGATACGGCCTTCAGCATGCGATCCGGAAGAGAACTTGTGGCCGGAAGCTCCGACAACGTCGCCGGCCATGAAGAGACCCTTCACCGTCGACATTCTGTTGTAGCCCCAGAACCACTCTTTCGGCGCGCCCGGTATAGTGCCCGGTCCGCTGACCCAGAAGCCTGCACAGCCGGCGTGCGAACCGAGAAGATACGGCTCGGTCGGCATGATTTCGGACGGCGTCTTGTCAGGCTCGATGTTCTTGGAAGCCCAGAGGCCTGCCTGACCGATAGCCATATCGAGGAAGTCTTCCCATGCCTCAGCTTCGAGGTGCTTGATCTTCTTCTGTGCGTCTTTTTCGCCGAACTTCTCGACGAAGGTCTTGCTGATCGCGTCCATTGCATGATGGGTGTTCATCCAGATCGGGCCTTTGCCGGCCTTCATGTCCATCATCATCATGTGGTTGCGGAGACAGGTGCCCAGCTTTTCAACATACGGGCTGTACAGCTTCTTCGAAGCTTCGAAGTTCTCGCCGGTGCAATAGTCTTCGCCGGCTGCGTTGCGGGCCTGTGCCTTGAAGAAGAGGAACCATGCGCCGACCGGGCCGTAACCGTCTTTGAAGCGGGCCGGGACGAAGCGGTTTTCCATCATGGTCAGCTCAGCGCCGACCTGCAGACCGAGTGCGTAGCCGGAGCCGGAATTCCAGACCGGATACCATGCGCGGCCCTGGCCTTCAGCAATCGACCGCGGACGGAAACAGTTGACTGCGCCGCCGGCTGCGTTGATGATAGCCTTGCCTTTGAAGATGTAAATCTTGTTCTCACGGACGCTGAAGCCTGCAACTGCTGCGATTCTGTTCGGCTCGTTTGCATCTTTGTATGCCTTGACGCAGAATACGCGCTCATACAGGTTCTGATCCATGCCGGTCGCTTTTCTGTTGTACTCGAGAGCCGCCTTTGCAGCCTCACCGACGATAACCTTGTAGGATTCGCCGTTGATCATGATCTGCCACTTGCCGGAACGCACCGGGGTGCCGCCGTCTTTCAGGAGAGCCTTGCCCTCGTCGCGAGCCTGGAAGCCGTCGAGCGAGAAGCCGTCGTCGCCTTTTTTCCAGATCGGGAGGCCCCACTCTTCAAAGAGGTGGACGGAATTGTCGACATGGGCGCCGAGGTCGGCAACCAGATCTTCGCGGATGATGCCCATCAGGTCGCCGCGGACATACTTGACATAATCGGCAACCTTGTTCTCACCGACGTAGGTGTTGATTGCGGAGAGCCCCATGGCGACTGCGCCGCTTCTGTCGGTAGATGCCTTGTCGACCATAACAATCTTCAGGCCCTTCGGCGTTGCGTAGCGGGCTGCTTCATATGCTGCGCCGCAGCATGCCATGCCGCCGCCGATCAAGAGCAGATCTGCTTCGACCACTACAACTTCAGGCTTCTGACAAAATGAAAACGTACAGGTTTCTTTTTCCATTATATGATCCTCCCTTCCTTATTCAGCTTTCGCCGGGCCATTGAAGAAACCCGACTTCTTGAGGTCGTCAAAATTCGGCTCCGGCAACCCTGCAAAAATGCTGTCGGCAGTCCATGCGCCTTCAGCGGTCAGGCGGATAGGAAACTTGTAACGTTTCAGGCTGCCGTTGCGGAACTTGACGGTCCACATAATGGAGTCCGTGCCGCGCATCGGGATAACATTGGCGCCGAGCGGGGCGAAATCCTGATATGCTCTTACCTCTACTGCCTGCTGCGGGCAAATCTTTACACAGTTGTAGCACTCCCAGCACTGCTCCGTCTCCTGGTTGTAAGCTTTCATCAGATCTCTGTCGAGGGCCATAAGGTCGTTCGGGCAAATGTACTGACAGGCAGTCTTGTCCTGAGCCTTGCAGCCGTCACATTTTTCGGTAATGACATAACTTGGCATACTGCGAACCTCCTTGTGAGTGTTGTTTGTATTTGCACTGCGCTAAAACTTTATGCGTCACGATGACTTCCTCCGGACCCTGCACCTCCTTTCGGAACATCGCGTGCGGCAGGGCCGAAGACCCTGCCGCACAGCATCACTTTACGTTATTTCTTTTCGCCTTCCGAATACTTGTGCAACTTAATCTCGACCTTCTCGGTCAAGCCTGCATAGTAATCTCTCAGAAGATCAAGAACCTCCTGACGGCTGAACTTCGTGGTAACGTCTTCTCCTTCGGAGAGCATCTTGCGAAGCTTGGTTCCGGAGAGGAGAATGCGATCATCCTTGCCGTGCGGGCAGGTCTTCATGGAAGCCATGCCTTCGCATGCGTTGCAATAGAAGGTCCAGTCAATATTGAGCGGCTTGGTCTCAAGCGCATCTTTCGGAATCTCGGTGAATATCTTCTGTGCATCAAACGGACCGTAGTATTCGCCGACGCCTGCATGGTCGCGTCCTACGATGAGATGGCTGCAGCCGTAGTTCTGACGGAACAGGGCATGAAGCAGAGCTTCGCGCGGACCGGCATAGCGCATATCAAGCGGATAGCCGGCGACCATAACGGTGTTCTTCACGAAGTACTTTTCGACGAGCACGTCGATGCACTTCTGGCGGACATCCGACGGAATGTCGCCCGGCTTCAGCTTGCCGAGGAGCATATGGATGTAAACGCCATCGCAAACTTCAACGGCGACTTTGGCAAGGTACTCATGAGAGCGGTGCATCGGGTTTCTGGTCTGGAATGCTGCGACACGGCTCCAGCCCTTCTCTTCAAATGCCTTTCTGCTCTCGGCCGGACGCTGGTAAATACCCTCGTACTCGGTCGGGAAGGTGCCTTCGCTCAGAACCTTGACCGGGCCGGCAAGGTTAATCTCAGCCTGATCCATAACCATTTTGACGCCGGGGTGCTCAACATCCGTAGTTTTGTAAACCTGCTGGCACTCGTACGCCTTGTCTATCGTGTATTTCTCGGTAACCTTCATCGTCGCCATGATCTCTTTGAATTCTTCAGAGTAAAGCGCGATTTCCTGACCTTCCTTGATCTGGTCAGCTGCGGCCTTGTTGCATGAAACGGTAATCGGGATCGGCCAGAACGTGCCGTCTGCCATCTTGAAATCGGCGCAGACGCCCTTCCAGTCAGCCTGTGTCATGAAGCCGGTCAGCGGGGTAAAGCCGCCCATCCCCATCATGATAAGGTCGCCGGTCTCACGCGACGATATATTGACCTTAAATAACGTCTCGGCCTTTGCCTTCTCGTCTGCAAGCGCCTTTCCTTCGAGCAGAAGCGGCATAAGCTTTTTCTCTTTACCATGCGGATTAACAAGTGCCATTCAAATCCTCCTTCTGAGTTTTCTGTTTGTTGTGGTTATTTCAGGTTGAGCGCAGCGCAGACCTGAGCGAAAATGTCATCGATACTGCCGGTGCCGGCAATAGATTTCACAATGCCTTTCCCCTTGTAATAATCAAGTAACGGCGCGGTCGATGCAGTGTAGACATCAAGGCGCTTCTTGATTGTCTCTTCCTTGTCGTCATCGCGATGGAAGAGTGCTCCGCCGCACTTGTCGCACGCATCGCCTTTTGAAGACGGCGAAAAGTAGACATTGTACATCTGGCCGCATGCCTTGCAGGTACGACGGCCGGTGAGACGCTTCATAAGATCTTCAAACGGTACATCAACGCTGAGTGCTGCATCAAGAGACATGTTCAGAGAGGCAAGCATCTTGTCGAGGACTTCTGCCTGAGACGTGTTCCGCGGAAAGCCGTCAAGAATATAGCCCTTTTTCACATCATCCTGCTTCATGCGTTCCTCGACCATGCCAAGAACAACGCTGTCGGGAACCAACTGCCCCTGATCCATGTAGGATTTGGCTTCTTTGCCGAGGGGTGTGCCTGCGGAAACTGCTGCTCTCAGAAGGTCGCCGGTTGAAATCTGGGGGATGCCATACTTGTCAACTAATTTTTTTGCCTGGGTCCCTTTGCCGGCTCCGGGAGCGCCGAGAAGTACGATTCTCATGAAAAGCCCTCCAATCAAAAAGATATGCTGGTCATATACCATAATCGTTGAAGGGGTTTAATGCAATTTTAAAATTATAATGGTGTGATAAGAATTGCTAATATGAGCACATCATATTGAAATTAAAGCAGAAACTTGAGAAAACCGGCCAACTGGCGAAGTGCTTTTCTTCGGTGGCTGAGTTCATCCTTCTCGGAGGCGGTCATTTCGGCGAAAGTGCGGTCATGTCCCGCAGGGTAAAAAACCGGGTCGTACCCGAACCCGGAGGCTCCTTTCCGCTCCCTGCCGAGAGATCCTTCGGCGAATCCCCAGAACGTGCGGGCATCTCCCCCCGGAACGGCAAGGGCAATGCAGCAGACGAACCTCGCAGCGCGCTGACCATCCGGGACGTCCCGCATCTCGAAAAGGAGCTTTTCTACGTTGGCCTCATCAGTCGCGCCGGAGCCGGCATATCGCGCCGAATAAACGCCCGGATCTCCGTTCAGTGCCGCGACTTCAATGCCTGAGTCGTCCGCAAGCGCAGTCCGTCCGGTAAAAGCGGCAACTTCCCGGGCTTTCTTCAGCGCGTTCCCGTCAAACGTGCCGGCGTCTTCAACAACGTCGGGGCAATCGGGGAAGTCGGCAAGCGAGCGGATTTCAACGGACTGAGCAGCCAGAATTCTTTGTATTTCTTCCGCTTTTTTGCGATTTCGCGAGGCCAGAACTATTTCCATCCGGGACTCCTTCATTTCAGTGTCAGATGCTCTCACAGCTTAGCATAGAATGCATATTGACGCAAAAAACAGGCTCCGCATTTGACTTTTTCGGCGCCTATCCGTTAGATTAAACGTCAGCGGGGTGGAGCAGTCCGGTAGCTCGTCGGGCTCATAACCCGAAGGTCGCAGGTTCAAATCCTGCCCCCGCCACCAAAGCATCTGCTTATTTATTAATAAGTTAAGGCCCTTTCGGATATTATCTCCGAAAGGGCCGTGTTTTATCAGAAAGACGGTAGCAGGACTGTCGGGGAAACGGCTTTCGTCCCAACATTTACTATAAGGAAGATTCCATACAATAAATATTCTCTCTCCAAAGAACAGCGTGAACGAGTCTTGGAATATCTCAATCTATACGAAGATGGCGTCATTCCGGCATTCAATCAATCGGTCCTTATCGGAAAGGGCAAGTCGATCGCCAAAGAAACCACCAGTCCAAATTGAACTGTTCAGCGTCCGTTTTCCAAAACTTGACTTGTCAATCAACTTTTATTTATGTTTAAAACAAGAGCGTTCAATGCTGAAAGCGCAGCTTCTGGTTTTTTTGTCAGTATCGCAACCGTTGCACTTAAAACGGTCGGTTATCTTTATATTGAATGCCCTTTACAAATTAAAGAGAAAATCATGTCTGACTGTCGCGGAAATGCATCAAAAAAAACCATTACTATTGCATGCTCGGGAGCTGCCGATGTCGGGGCTCTTGCAGATTGGGCAGCTCGCGCCCTTGCCAATAACGGGAAAGGATTATTGTTCTGCCTGGCTGCTATGGGAGTTCGGGTTGAAGGAAAGCTCAAGGAATTCATGAGCGTTGATGAGGTTATATCCATCGATGGCTGTAATCAAACCATGGCGTTGAATGCCGGACGCACACCGGTTGCATTTGATCGCGGCGTGCTCGGCTATGTCAAGGGAGAGCCCCCGGGGTCGGATGAGGTCGTGTATGAAGCAGGCACTCGTATCTCCCGCAAGCTTGCATGCCCAGCGGGAGGAGAGATGTCAGCATCCGGCTGCTGTTCATAAATCCATCAAGGAGAACCATATGGAAATCAAGGTATTAGGTCCAGGATGTGCGAACTGCACAAAGATGGAAGAGATGACAAAACAGGCAATCAAGGAACTGGGCATTGATGCACAGGTGCAAAAGATAACCGACATGCGTGAGATCATGAAATACACCATGTCTACGCCCGGACTGCTCGTAAACGGAAAGCTCAAGCATTCCGGCAAACCACTTCCGCCCGTTGAAAAAGTAAAGGAACTGATCAAGTCGGAAGCATAGCTGTGGAGGCACTGGCCACTATCTACCATGCACTGTCTGAGGTGACGCGGCTCCGCATCCTGAAACTGCTTGAGCACGGAGAACTCTGCGTGTGCGATCTTGTGGCCGCGCTCGACATGAGCCAGCCGAAGATCTCGTTTCATGTCGCAGCTCTGAAAAGCGCGGGCATCATCAATGACCGGAAACAGGGACGCTGGATTCATTACTCCATCGTCGCCGACTGCGACCTGTTCCGGAGATATCTCATTACTACTACCCTTGAGAAGATTCAGTCTGATGCAGCAGCAGAAGACCGTGCGCGGCTCGAAGATTTCCTGAAAAAGAAAAAAGCCGCTTCTCCGGCAGGAAAAAAAAAGGCATGAACTTTGGCCCGAATTCGGCTGTAAAGCGGTGCTCTTTTTTTATGGGCTTGCTCATCGCGCTATTCTCGTCAATCCCGGCATTGGCGCAGGCGCAGCAAGGCGGGCGTGCTGTCATGCTGGAGCTCGGTCGGTCGGCTGCATCCCGTGCGAACAGATGCGTCCGGTGATGGAAAAGCCGTCGAACACCTGCAAGGGCAGACTCGATGTCATTTTCGTTATGGAGGACAACCACCTATGACCTTCTTCAGCGACATGAAAGAATGGCAGAAGCTGCTCCTCGTCATCGGCGGCTTTCTTCTCTGTTTCTTTTTGCCGGTCGAGTCGGAACGCTTCAGCAATGCAGTTTTAGAGTCGCTCGCGCTTACCAAGTGGTATGCGCAGGAGCACGTGCTGCTCTGCCTCGTGCCTGCCTTTTTTATTGCCGGAGCGATTGCCGTCTTCGTCAGTCAGGCCTCGGTCATCAAGTATTTTGGCGCGCGGGCAAACAAACTGCTCTCGTATACGGCAGCAGCGACATCAGGGACAATTCTTGCGGTCTGCTCCTGCACGATTCTTCCGCTTTTCATGAGTATTTATCAGCGCGGAGCCGGACTGGGACCCGCAATCGCCTTTCTCTATTCAGGACCTGCTATCAATGTGCTTGCCATTATTCTGACGGCTCGCATTCTGGGACCGGAGCTCGGCATTGCAAGGGCGGTCGGTGCAGTTGCATTCAGTGTCATTATCGGGGGGATCATGCATCTGCTGTTTCTGCAGGAAGAACGGGATCGGCAGGAAGCAGACGACTTTGACATGGCAGCGCCCCCTGCATCGCGGCCTCTCTGGCAGACCATCATCTATTTTGCCGCCATGATCGGCGTGCTGGTGTTTGCAAACATGGGCAGACCGGCTGAGGGTGAGGCAGGTCTCTGGGTGACAGTTTTCTCGGCGAAATGGCTGATTGCAGGTTCTTTTCTTGCTGCCCTGCTCGTGATGATTGCGGTCTGGTTCAGAAAGGAGGAACTCACTGAATGGGCGCGACAGAGCTGGGTTCTTGCGCTTCAGGTGCTGCCGCTGCTTCTTCTGGGCATACTGGCAGCCGGGTTTCTGCTCGGCAGGGTTGGCCACGAAGGAGTCATTCCATCAAGCATCGTTGCGTCTTTGGTAGGAGGGAATTCACTATTCTCAAACCTCTTCGCCTCGGTGTTCGGAGCGTTCATGTATTTCGCCACGCTTACGGAAGTTCCAATACTGCAGGGGCTTATCGGTGCCGGCATGGGCAAAGGGCCTGCACTTGCGCTACTGTTGTCCGGCCCGTCTCTCAGTCTGCCGAGCATGCTCGTCATACACCGGGCAATCGGAGCGAAGAAGACAGCCATCTATGTGCTTCTTGTCATTGTTTTCTCAACTTTTACAGGGTATGGATTCGGTCTTTTCATGGAGTAGCAGACGCAACTAATTGTATTGCACCCCTTCACGCGCGCATTGCCCGGGTACTGGCGTGCTGAAGTTCAGGTGCGGAGGACAGAAACGGGTGCTTTTTGGGGAAAACATGCGGTTGATAGCCGTCTTTTTTATGCTTGCATCATTCATGCACTTGGCAGCCGATGAATTCGCATTGCACCACTCAATTATCAAATAACCGTTCGCACTCCTGGACCAGCGCCGCCAGCTCTTCCGGAGAGACGTCGGCTGCAATTATTCTGCCCTGCTCATCACGCTCCATCTTTGCTATGCCCGGATACTGCCGCTCCAGCAGCCTGAGATCAAGCGCCTGCTGCCGCACAATCGCCAGAAGCCGTCTGTTCTCCGCCTCGAGATTGTATTTCTCCAGTGCGGCCTGCACGGCGAATCGAAGCTCCGCATCATCCCATGGTTTTGTAAGGAAGCGATAGATCTCCCCCCGGTTGATGGCCGAAATAGCGGCGCTAAGACTCGCATGCCCGGTCAGCATGATGCGGATGGTATCCGGATGCTCGTTTCTGACTATTTCAAGCAGTTCGGCGCCGGTCATGCCGGGCATGCGCTCATCAGATATGATGATTTTGACTTCTTCGCCCTTCAGGAGCGCAAGCGCTTCCCCTGCGCTTTTCGCGACAAGCACCCTGACCGGAAGATCAAAAAAAGCACGCCTCAGCGCGTCCAGAATATGCTGCTCGTCATCCACGCAGAGTATCGCATCAGGGATCATGCGGGCTTTACCTTTGTGAGAATGGCGATTTTTTCCTTGAGCGGATCAACGGCGTGATAGCGGCACAAGCTGTCCAGCGCCTTTTGCGACAGAGCTGCTCCCTTACCGAGAAGGAGCAGGTTTGAGCCGCTGCGGATATCGCGCGCAAGCACCATGCCCACCGCCAGCTTTTCCAGAGGCAGTTCAATTACGATGTCCTGCCCTTTATCGGCATCGGTGGTGTAGACCGAAGCGGCTGAGGCCTTCAGCGATTCAAACAGCCTGGGGTCGAGCCGAACACCGAACAGCGGCCGGATTTTTTCGAGCATGCCGGCAACGGCATTCTGTGCGTGACCCGCGCGGCACATCATCCAGTCAAACGTGTCGGCTACGGCTATGACGCGCGCGCCGAGCGGGATAGACTCCCCCTGGATCCGATCCGGAAATCCCTGGCCGTTGTACCACTCATGGTGGTTCCGTATCCAGAGTCCGACCTGCTTCAGGTCGTCGATCACCGAGAGAACCGACTGTCCGCGAACCGGATGAACGGCGTATTCCTGCTGTTCTTCGGGAGACATTTCCTTCATGTCTTTCAGGAGCGACATGTCAGGACTCTTCAGCGAGCCGATATCATGCAGCTGAGCGGCGGAAACGAGCAGCTCGAGCGTCTCAGCCTTCAATCCCATGGCTTTGCCCATTCCTTCAACCAGCGCGGCAACCTGGATCGAATGCCGGTAGAGAAGATGGTCCCTGAGTTCCATGATTTTCAGGAAGGCCGTAATCATGTCGCGGAAATTCTTTTTCAGCTTCACCGCAAGCTGTTCCAGCTCTTTATTTCGCCTGCTCAGGTCGATTGTCTGCTGCTGGACATAGGTTTCGAGTTCAGCGCCCCATTTCCGGAGCTCTTCATTCTGCTCAATCGTCAACGCCGTCAGTCGCCGGTTTTCGGCGCCGAGCCGGTAGCGCTCAAGCGCATCGCGCACCGCATGCACAAGGTCTTCGTCGTTCCACGGCTTCGTGATATAGCGGTAGGCTCCTCCCTTGTTGATTGCATCCATTGCCGCCGAGACATCCGCATATCCGGTCAGGATCATGCGGACGGCGTCAGGCTGTATTTCGCACGATTTTGCCAGAAACTCGGCGCCGATCATTGCGGGCATCTTCTGGTCCGAAACAATAACCGCCACCGGAGTCTCCTTCAGGATTTCCAGCCCGGCCTGCCCTGAACCGGCGGTCAGAATCGCGAAGGGCTCATCGAGAAACAGCCGCTTCAGCGATTTGAGTACATTCTCCTCGTCG
The DNA here is from genome assembly GCA_009773415.1 of Nitrospirota bacterium. Lineage (GTDB taxonomy): Bacteria > Nitrospirota > Thermodesulfovibrionia > Thermodesulfovibrionales > Dissulfurispiraceae > JAAYUK01. Next base: position 48,666 of record WSNO01000027.1, read on the forward strand.
TCGACAAACAGAACTGCAAGCTTGTCGGTGTTCAATTCACTGGTCACACGATCCCCCAATCCAGGCAATGAAATAATCGGCAAGTGCCGGATCGAACCATGTCGAGCGGCCCTCGCAAATAATGTTCAGTGCATCCTTTTTCTGCATCGCCTTCCGGTAAGGCCGGTCGGTCGTAACCGCATCATAGACGTCGGCAATCGCCAGAATCCTCGCCCCCAGCGGGATCGTCTCCCCTGATATTCCGTGCGGATATCCGCTGCCGTCGTATTTTTCATGATGGTGAAGAATGGCTTTCACTACAACGTCGGGGAGGGCGGCCTTTCCGGCGACATCGGCTCCCCACTCGCTGTGCTTGCGCACGATACGCATCATGTCTTCGGTCAGCCGTCCGGGATAGTTCAGAACCTCTTCCGGCACGCCTATCTTTCCGCAGTCATGCAGCCAGCTCGCATATTTGATATCCTTCAGATCGTCTCCTGCAAGCCCGGCAGCGGCGGCGATTGCAAGTGCGTACCTCGCCACATTTTCACAGTGCCCCCGCGTATAATGGTCCTTGAGCTCAATGGTCTGCGCCAATGAAAGGAGCTTGGCTTCGTCGGCTGATCTGAGGGCCGACACGATGCCATGCTCGCGGACGCCGTCAAGAACCGTCCTGCGGAGGTTGTCATTGTCCCACGGTTTTGTCAGAAACCGGTAAACACCCCCGCGGTTGATTGCATCCATCGCCGACTGCACATCCGCATAGCCGGTCATGAGAATGCGAATCGTATCGGGAGCAAGCAGCTTCGCCTGCTCAAGGAACTGAATTCCGTTCATGCCGGGCATCATGTTGTCGGATACAATCACTGCAACCTCGCGCTCCCGCAAAACAGAAATGCCCTCCGCGCCGCTGTCTGCCGTCACCAGCTCGATTTTATCTTCAAGAAAAATCCGGCGCACGGCGGAGAGTACTCCCGGCTCATCATCGACGAACAGCACAACCGGCGTCACGGCGCTTCGTCCCTGCGGATAAAGACGAGAATGATGCCCTCCTGCTGCTCCTGAGAACTGTGCAGCCGCGAGCCGATGAGTCGTCCCGGAACACCATTGACCGTCAGATAGCCGTCTGCACGCCCTTCCTGCCGGACGCGCTCAAGCACCGGCGCTGCATGCGGCATGAAGCCGGCGACGTTCTGCCCGAGCGAGCTGTAATCGCCGCCCGAGATGCGGAACCACTCCTCATTTGCCTGCACCAGCGTCCCCTCACTGTCAAGCCCGAGCACGCCGAGCGGAATGGCATCGATAATATTCTGAAAACTCCGGAGCATCTGGCCGCGCTGCTCAAGGCTGTTCGTCCGCTCCGCCAGCAGATGGTTCAGCTCCGCATTCTTGCGGGTCAGTTCATCGCTCAGCTCGCGGTTTTTCTTTGAGAGAAAATATCGATCAATCGCATGGCCGACCGTTATCCTGATTTCATCATCGTTCCACGGTTTCGGAATAAACTTGTAAATCTGCCCCTCATTGATTGCCGAAACGATGGCCGCGGTGTCCGCATAGCCGGACAGGACGATCCTTACCGTATCCGGCCACTTCCTGTTCACTTCCCCGAGAAACTCAACGCCGGTCATTGCCGGCATCCGGTAGTCGGAAATGATGATCTGCGCATGCTCCCGCTCCTGCAACTCAAGGCCGTCGGCTCCGGAGGTCGCCGTCAGAATTTCATAGTTATCATCAAGGAACAGGCGACGGAGCGCATTCAGGACGTTCTGCTCGTCGTCGACACAGAGAATCTTGATCGGTTCATCCATACCTTTCACACCTCCACAACCGGAATGCGCACCGTAAACGTCGTGCCTTTGTCCGGTTCGCTCTCCACGGTCAGCTCTCCGTCATGCTTCTTCACAATGTCATACGCTATGCTCAGACCCAGACCGGTCCCCTTGCCCACGTCCTTGGTCGTATAGAACGGCTCGAATACCTTCTGCAGCTTGTCGGCAGGAATGCCGGCGCCGGTATCGCTGATGGCGATGAAAATGCTCCCCTCTTCCGCCCATGTCCGTATCCGTATCTCTCCCCGCTCCGGTATCGCCTGCGCCGCGTTGATCAGCATGTTCATGAAGACCTGGTTCAACTGCCCCGGATTGCTCCAGTCCCGCGTTGATGTCCGCCATCGTGCTCTCCGCCTCGTCTATCCGGGAAAACCCTTTCAGATCCTGCACGATGCGCTTCACCCGCTCCGCTCCGTCAAGGGATTCCGCCAGCAGGCTGCTCGCGTCTTCCAGCGCAAAATCTACTTTCAGGGCGGCGCGCTCAGTCTTCACTGCGTCCAGTTTATCCTCGGCAGAGGACGGCGAGGCAACCACGTCCTGCAGGGCGGCCTGCTGTATGCCGATGAACCCCTGAAGCCGCCCGATGTATTTTTTGAGCGTATTCAGGTTGCTCATGATAAAGCCCATCGGGTTATTGATCTCGTGCGCCACGCCTGCCGCAAGCTGGCCGATGGACGACATCTTTTCCTGCTGCAGAAGCTGCGACTGGAGCATCTTCAAATCGGCGTATGCCTGCTCAAGCTGCTGCTTT